>CALZTY010000015.1 GCA_945829225.1 uncultured Bacteroidales bacterium
GATCAGAAGGTTACAGGTTTGAATCCTGTGCGAATCACCCAAGAGCCAAGGCTGTCTAATATGCCTCGGCTCTTTTCTTTTGCTTCATAATACATTTTGTTGGCGGTTTATAGGATTTTTTATACCTTTGCAGTCTAAAATCAATAAACTATGGAACAATCAAAACGCGAAATTATAGTTAGTGGCATTCGCCCCACCGGTAACCTCCACCTTGGCAATTATTATGGCGCCTTGGGCAAATTCGTTAAGATTCAAGACCAGCACGACTGCAATTTCTTTATTGCCGACTTGCACGCCTTGACTACCGCTTCCGACCCCAACGCTTTGCATGCCAATGTCAAGGGCGTACTCGCTGAGTATCTCGCTGCCGGTATCGACCCCGAGAAGGCTACAATCTTTGTCCAGAGCGATGTCCCCGAGATCTCCGAGATGTACCTGCTCCTCAATATGCATGTAGGTATCGGCGAGTTGATGCGCACCGCCGCCTTCAAGGATAAGGCTCGCAAGGCGCTGGGTATCACCGCTCCTACCTCCGGCGACGATGATGAGGCTTTTGAGCACGAAATCATCGGCGCCTCGACCAACAAGCGTGTCAATGCCGGCTTGCTCACTTATCCCACGCTGATGGCTGTCGATATCCTTATCCAAAAAGCCACCAAGGTGCCTGTAGGTAAGGACCAACTCCAGCACCTCGAGTTGACTCGCCGCTTCGCGCGTCGTTTCAATTCGTTCTATGGTGTCGATTTGTTCCCCGAGCCCTCCGACTTCGACTTCGGTGGCGCTCCCGTCAAGGTGCCCGGGCTCGACGGCTCCGGCAAGATGGGCAAGAGCGAGGGCAACTGCATTTACCTCATCGATGACCCCAAGGTCCTGCGCAAGAAGGTGATGCGAGCTACCACCGACGAGGGTCCCAAGGTCCCCAATTCGCCTATGAGCGAGCCGGTCGCCAACCTTTTCACCTTGCTCGAACTGACCTCCGCTCCCGATGTAGTTGAGCATTTCCGCAACGCTTATGCCGACTGCTCAATTCGCTATGGCGACCTCAAGAAGCAACTCGCCGAGGATATTCTCGCCGTGACAACCCCCATTCGTGAGCGCATCCAAGATATCCTCGCCAACGAGGATTACCTGCGCCGTGTGGTTCGAGATGGTGCCGAGCGCGCTCGTGCTCGCGCTGCCGCCACACTTGCCGAGGTGCGCCAAATCATGGGCATCCGCCCCCTGTGATGCGCTTTTTTCTTAGCATAATTGCGGCGATGCTGCTATGTGCTTGTGTGTCATCACATAAGCCTGATGTCGCCGACCGATACGACCGATATGGAGTGATTGTGGCTCACGACACTGTGAGCCACTCCATTTTCTTGGTCTTCTCTGCCGATTCGCTCTTTGAGGGAGCTCCGATTATCTTGGATGCCCTTGCCGAGCGCGGTATTCTCGCTAATTTCTTCTTTACAGGTAATTTCCTTGAGCGCGCCTCCAATCGCTCTGTTATTCAGCGCGTTATCTCAGCAGGTCACTACGTCGGCGGGCATGGCAACCGCCATATCCTCCTCGCCGATTGGGATGCCGACCGCACGCCCTTGGTCTCCACCGACTCATTGCTCGACGATGTCCGCGCAAACATTTGCGCTCTCGGCGCCTTTGGCATTACCCCTGACCGGTGCCGCTGGTTTATGCCTGCCTATGAATGGATTGCCGCCGAGCAGGTGCCGCCCCTGTGCGACTCCTTGGGCTTGAAAGTGATTAATCCCACGCCCGAATTGCTCACCTTCCGCGACTACACCACCCCCGATATGCCCGACTATTTCTCATCGGACACTATCATCAGCCAACTCTTTGATTATGAGAGAACTCACGGCTTGAATGGAGCAATCATGATTATCCACCCCGGCACACAACAAAAGCGCATCGACAAGTTGTACAATCACTTGCCGATGCTGCTTGATTCTTTATCCGCTCGCGGATATTCTTTCGAGCGACTGCCTTAGATGCGGTCGAGCACGGTGCCTATGAGGTCGCGGATGCCCGATTTGTAATTGGGATTGGCGTCGTTGTTGTAGCGGTTGGCGATAATCGAGCACACTGTCATGCAGCGGTGTCCCATCAAGCGACCAAGTCCGGCGAGTGGGGCGCTTTCCATTTCATAGTTAGTGATGCGACGTCCTTGATACTCAAACGATTCGATGCGACGGTTGAGGTCGGGATTGGCAAGTGCCAGGCGCACTTCGCGTCCCTGAGGACCATAGAAACCGACTGCCGAGATGGTGTTGCCGAGCACCATATCATTTCCGGCGATGCGCGCCACCAAGTCGGCATCGGCATCAACGATGTATGGCTTTGCCCACAGAGGATTCCAACCCACATGCTCACAGAATGCTTGCTCGAAGCCCAAGTCGGCGATGTCATTGCGCCCGGCATAGTAGTTGAGCACGCCGTCAAAGCCTATTGATTTCTCGGCTATCACCGGCGTACCCAGCGACAAGTCGGGCTGCAAGGCTCCGCTGGTGCCGATACGCACCATGGTGAGGCGACGCTTGTTGTCGCGCACCTCGCGGGTGGCGAAGTCAACGTTTGCCAGCGCGTCCAACTCGGTGATGACGATATCGATGTTGTCGGGTCCGATGCCGTGGCTGATGCACATGATGGGCTTGCCGCGGTAGGTACCTCCAATGGTGTGAAACTCGCGTGACTGCACCTCAAAGGTCTTGGTGTCAAAAAATTCGGCTACCATATTGACTCGTGCCGGGTCTCCCACCAAGATGATATTGTCGGTGAGTTGCTCGGGCGTTACATGGATGTGAAATGCCGAGCCGTCGGGATTGATTATAAATTCGGATGCGGGAATTACTTTCTTTTCCATGGTAATATATTAATGTGAAAAATATTAAACAATTGAAGGTGGCAAAAGGTTGCGAAAGGCTCAAATATTGAGCGAATAAGTTCCGCCGGGATTGGCGGTGAGGATATCCTCCATTTCCATCTCCATGACGCGGGCGCTCAGGCTCGGGTAGGGGATGCCGAGAGCCTCGACCATTTCGTTGATGGTCGCTTCGGGGTGCTGCCGCAGGTGGTCGACGATGACTTGCATCTCGGGGGTTAACTCGGCAAACTGCAAGGTCTGCTGCTCGCCCTCGGCGGGGCGGGCGCTCCAACCCATGAGGTCGATAAGGTCGCCGGCATCGCGTATCGCAGACGCTACATTGCGGTAAATCAGTGCATTGCACCCGCGGCTGTAGCGGTCGGTGACTCTGCCTGGCACAGCACACACCTGGCGGTCGTATGCCGATGCCAATCTTGCAGTTGACAAGGCTCCCCCTCGGGTATCGCTCTCAACGACTATCACGGCATCGCACATACCTGCCACTATGCGGTTGCGAGCGAGGAAGTTACCCTTGTGTACCGGTGCCGACGAGTGATATTCCGACACCATGGCGCCACCGGAGGTGCACATGCGCCTCGCGATATCGCGATGGTCTGCCGGATACACGGTGCTCAGCCCATGCGCCACCACTCCCACTGTGGGTATGCCTGCCGATAATGCAGCCTTGTGAGCCAGCACGTCTATGCCGTAGGCAAGTCCGCTCACTATCACTACGTTATCCAATGTTCGCGCCAAGTCATTGACCAAGGTGCGCACGAAGTCGGCTCCGTAGGTGGTGGCATTGCGTGTGCCCACCACAGCCACCATGTGACTCTTGTCGATGGCGCTTGCCTCGCCCAGTGTGTACAGCATCAGAGGCGCATCATTGCACTGCGACAACCGCGTGGGGTAGTCGCCGTCGTCGATAAATGCTCCGCGTATGCCGTTGTCTGCCATGTACTTAGCCTCATTTGCCGCCAAGGCAAGGACTCGCCGTCGCTCGGCATCAGTGAGCACCTGCGATGCCGTGCCCATCTGCTGCCACAACTCGGCTTGACTCAATTCAAAAAACCGCTCGACACTGCCCACTCGGTCCAATATGCGACGTCCCTGTGTCGGGGTCATACCTCGCAACATAGAGAACGCTATTCGTTGTGTCAGTGCCGTCGTATCCATTGATTTACAGGTATTTCTCGAAATATTTGCACAACTCGGTGCCGCGCGACAGGCGTCCATTGACCATCGTGGCTACACTCACCACGGCGTCAACTACCAATTCGCCCTCGCTGTTGTAGATGTCTTGAATGAATACAAACAGCGGTCCGCGACGCTCCAGCGCCAGTTTTGATACCATACTGTCGCCCAAGCCCAGCGGTCGGCGATAGTTGATTTCTACGCGCGACAGCACCGGGTCGATACCGCTGTTGTGCATATCGCGAAACGAGAAGCCCACCATATCGCAGAACTCGTGGCGCGTGTGCTCCAAGTAATGAAGGTAGATGGCATTGTTCACGATACCCTCAGCGTCGACTTCGTAGTCGCGCACCTTCATCGGCAATTCAAATATGTATTTCTTATCTTCTTTTTCCATTGCAATGCAAAATTAACGAAAAATTCTGAGATTTAGAACAATTAATTAACTGTTTGTTACAAAGATTTCGTAACTTTGTAGCATATAACCATCAACGTTAACATTTTCTTATGCACTTACGCGAAGGTTCTCTCCTACAAGGAGGTAAGTATAGAATTAACAGGTTTATTGCCGCGGGGGGCTATGGCTGCACCTACGAGGCGAGCCACGAGTTGCTCGAGAAGCGCGTGGCTATCAAGGAGTTTTTCCCCGAGGATTTCTGCAATCGCGACGGTAACACCGGGCATGTGTCGGTGGCTACCGACTCCAAGCGAGAATTGGTGGGCAAGATGATGCGCAAATTCTTTGAGGAAGCGCGTGCCGTGAGCCGCATGAAGCACTCGGGCATCGTGTCGGTGAGCGACGTGTTTGAGGAGAATGGCACGGCTTACTTCGTCATGGACTACATCGATGGAGCTTCGCTCGGCGACATCGTTAAGGCTCACGGACCCTTGAGCGAGGACCATGCCCTGCGATATATTCGCCAGGTGTGCGCCGCTCTCAACTATGTGCATGCCCAAAATCGCCTACACCTCGATATAAAGCCCAATAATATAATGGTTGATGGCGAGGACCATGTCATCCTTATTGACTTCGGTGTTTCCAAGCAATACGATGCGGTCAGTGGCGAGAATACCTCGACTCGTCCCGGCTACACTCCCGGCTTTGCGCCGCCCGAGCAGTCAAGTGGCCATGTGCGCAAATTTCTGCCGGCGACCGACATCTATGCCCTTGGAGCGACCCTCTACTATCTGCTGACCGGCACCGTGCCTCCGGTAAGCAACGACCGCATAAGTGGCGATGAGCAACTGCAACCCCTGCCGCCGTACATCAGCGATGCCACCAAGCGAGCCGTCTACGCAGCCCTCGCCCTCCCCAAGAGCGACCGCCCGCAGAGCGTCGCCGCCTTCGCCGCATTGCTCGACAGCGCCCCGATGCCCGAGCCGGCGCCGGTCAAGCCGGATGATAAGAAAACCGTGCCCATCGACGATGAACCAGGCAAGCCCGGTAAGCCCTGGTACAAGCGCTACGCCGCCCTGATAGCCATCGCCGCAGTAGTAGCGATAGCCGGCATCATCTCCATACTCAGCGGTGGCAATGCCGAGCGCGAGTACATCGACGAGGACACCCTGGCAGCGGTAGTAGAACTCGGCGACACAGCAGTAGCGACCATCGACGTCAGCGAGTACACGCCACAAGAGGAGCCGGAGCCACAGCCACAAGAGCAACCGGTGAAGCCGGAGCCAACACCTCAGCCCCAGCCACAACCTACCCCAGCGCCTCAACCGCAGTTCACAATTAGTGGTTCAATTAATGGACACGACTGGGAGGACCTTGGCTTGTCGGTAAAGTGGGCGACATGCAATGTGGGTGCGAGCAGCCCGAGTGGTTATGGTGACTACTACGCCTGGGGCGAAGTCAGCACCAAGAGCGAGTACACCGAGAGCAATAGCCGCACCTACGGAAAGCAAATGGGTAGTATCTGTGGCAACTCCACATATGACGTAGCGCGCTACAAGTGGGGTAGTCCATGGCGACTCCCCTCAGCCTCAGAGATAAAAGAGTTAGTGGACAATTGCACCTGGGAATGGACAACAATGAATGGAGTTAACGGCTGCAAAGTAACGAGCAAGCGCAACAGCAACTACATCTTTCTCCCTGCTGCCGGTTGGAGGGGGTCGTCGCTCAGCAATCGTGGTTCTTACGGCAACTATTGGAGCGGTTCGCCCTACGGGAGCCTTTCCAGCTACGCCTACTACCTCAGCTTCTATTCGGGCTACCATATCCAGGGCACCGACTTTCGGTCTTATGGTAATTCGGTCCGTCCTGTTGCAGAATAGTTCGACAAATCCGCACAAGCCATTGTAAATCATAGCAATATCACCATACCGGTAGGGACGTGATACATCACGTCCGGGGATGCTGTGCCCTAAGCAACCCGCGCTGCGGGTTGTGGTTTGCTGGGGACGCTTGCGCGGACGCGATGTATCGCGTCCCTACAAGTTATTGGTAATTAACGTATTACCAAATATTTTTCACGTTTTTGGGGTGATTTTTGCCTAATTTTTCACGTTTTTGGGGTGAATTTTGGCGGAAATTTCACATTTTCGGTTTTTGCATGTGGTCGTAGGAGGGGATTGAGGGGAGGAATCGGTAGGTGGAGCCGGTGAATTGGCAGCAGTAGTGGGTCAAGCCGTTGGAGACGATGAGGTAGGGGGCATAAATCACAGAGTTGTAGCGAGCGATTTGGTCGAAAACCTCGCGTGTGATTTTGACCGAAGGGCGTTTGTACTCGACGATACACAGTGGTTGCATTGAGCGTGTATAAATGACAGTGTCGCAGCGGCGTTTGGTGCCGTTGAGGACGAGCCCCACTTCGTTTGCCATCATCGAGCGAGGAAATCCGCAGTAATTAATGAGGTAGTTGACGAAGTGCTGTCGCACCCACTCCTCGGGTGTTACGACAATCCACTTTTCGCGCAGGATATCCCACAGACGCACCGAGCCGTCGGCATCGCGTTGGAGGCGGATGTCGAAGCGAGGTAATTGCAGTTGGGGAACATTTAAATCGCTCATGATGGTTGCGGTGTCGGAAAATTTGCGTAAATTTACGCAAAATTCTTGGAATGACCAATTATGGCAAAGAAAGAGGTAAAGACGATCTCATACGAGCAGTTGAAGAAGGAACTGAGGCAGGGCATTGTGCGTCCGATTTACTTGTTGCATGGTGTCGAGGGGTACTATGTCGACGAGTTGGTGAAGTGCTTTGAGGCGCTGGTGCCCGATGAGGATAAAGACTTCGGGCTGAGTATATTGTATGCTCCGCAGATAGAGCCGCCGGCAGTGATAGACATATGCCGTCAGTTGCCCATGATGACCGATCGCCAGGTGGTCATTCTCAAGGAGGCGCAGGCTGTCAAGAAAGAATACTTGGAGTCGCTCACGCGCTATGCCCAATCACCTACACCAACGACGGTATTGGTAGTGGCGGCTCGCGGCGACGATGTTAAGGCAGAGAAATTTAAGAATGCAGTTGATGCCGCGGGCGGTGCTGTATATCAATCCAAGAAGTTGTATGACAACCAGATACCGGCGCTTGTCGGTTCATATATCAAGGAAAAAGGCTTGCGAGCCGAGCCCAAGTCGCTCGAAATGCTCCGAGACTTCATCGGCACGGATTTGAGCCGACTGTACAACGAGATTGACAAGTTGGCAGAGATACTGGGCGCCGTGGCGACAGTGACTCCCGAAGCCATCGAGCGCAATATCGGCGTGAGCAAGGATTACAACAGTTATGAGTTGATAGATGCCGTGGCGGCTCGTGATATCTCACGCATATATCGCATCGTGGATTACTTCACTGCCAATCCGCGCCAGAATCCCTTGCCACCCATAGCCGCCGCGCTTTTCAATTTCTTTGCCGACTTGCTGCAAGCATATTATGCGGCAGACAAGAGCGACAGAGGCTTGATGGGCGAGTTGGATTTGAAGTATCAATTTGCAGTCAACCGCATACGCATGGGGATGAACAACTATAATGCCTTCCAGGTTGTAGATGCACTCTCAGAGATACGTCACTTTGATGCTATGAGCAAGGGTGTAGGCTCGCGCCAAGATGGCTATATGCTGCTCAAAGACTTGGTCTTCAGGCTCGTAACCACCACGGGCAAGTGAAATAGGACTTAATCGAAGATGCCCTCGGCGCTCTCCTCGGCAGTCTCGACTTCCTCGGGGCCGGCGAGACCTGCGCAAAGGTCAATGCCCTCGGGGAACTCGAAGCGCTTGTTTTGGTCGTAAGGCAGAGTCGGGTCGGCGAATACACGGGAGATGTACTTGCCGAAGATAGGCAGAGCCATAGATGCGCCTTGACCCACTCTGGGGTGGATATATCGCTCCTCACCACCGACCCACACGCCCGAAACCAAATCGGGGGTAAAGCCCATAAACCAATAGTCGGAGTTGGAGTTGGTGGTACCGGTCTTGCCACCCATCTGGGCGGTAAGGTTAAATGGAGCGCGACGCAATCGTGAGCCGGTGCCGCCATCGATAACGCCGAAGAGCATCGAGAGAATGCGCCAATAGCCCTTCTCGGTGATGACCTCGGTTTGTCTCGGAGTGAAGTTTGAGATGATATTGCCGTTGTTGTCGGCGATGGCAGTGACGAAGATGGGGTCGGAGCGCATGCCGTGATTTGCGAAGGCGCTATATGCGGTAACCATCTCCTTGACAGATACTTCGCAAGAACCGAGGCATATCGACATCACAGCCGGCAACTCGTTGGTGATGCCGTAGGAGTGCATACGCTTGACCAGTTCGGCAGGCGAGAGTTGCCCCATGAGGCGAGCCGTAATCCAGTTGTTGGAGTTGGCGAGCGCCCAACGGATGGTGACCATCTCGCCGATGTGGGTGCGTCCGGTATTGCGGGGCGACCATGGACGTCCGGTCTCGTCGTAGAACGTGGGCTGGGCATTGAGCAACTCATCGCAGGGGGTGAAGTCGCTCTCCATCGCGTAGGTATAGAGGAAAGGCTTGATAGTCGAGCCAATCTGTCGGCGACCGGTCGATACCATATCGTATTGGAAGAAGCGGAAGTCGGGACCGCCCACATAAGCCTTGACATAGCCTGTGGTGGGGTCCATCGACATGAAGCCGCAGCGCAAGAAGCCCTTGGTGTAGAGGATAGAGTCGCGCGGGGTCATCGTCGTGTCGATGGGACCGTTGTAACTGAAGACGGTCATCTCGACCGGAGAGTTGAACTCTTGCTCGATTTCTTCGGGAGTGCGGTTGGCAACACGGGCGACGCGGTGGCGTTCGCTCTGGCGTATTGCATTGTTTATAAGTTTGTTGCGAGTGCTGGCGCTCAACTCACCGGGATTGGAAGTATATGGTGCGGTGGAAGAGTTGCGCAGTTCGAGGGAGAATTGTTTTTGGATGGTGCTCATGTGCTCGGCGACTGCCTGCTCGGCATATTGCTGCATGCGCGAGTCGAGGGTGGTGTAAATGCGCAAGCCATCGGTGTAGATGTCGTACTTGGTGCCGTCAGCCTTGGGATTTTTGTCAATCCAGCCGTACAGCGGGTCGTTTGCCCAAGCGATGGAGTCGTCGACGAATTTCTGCTTTTCCCACTCATGATAGTTGCTGCGGTCGGGCTTGTGAGCGGTGAGGTAGCGGCGGAGTTCCTCGCGGAAATAAGGAGCGAGCCCGTCCTTGTGGTCGACGCGGTGGAAGTCGAGAACGAGAGGGAGAGCCTGGAGGGAGTCGAGCTCGGCTTTAGTGAGCATATCGGCTTTGTACATCTGCTCGAGCACCACGTTGCGGCGGTTGAGGGTGCGTTGGTTGTGGCGCACGGGGTTGAAGTAAGAGGGGTTCTTGAGCATACCCACCAGAGTGGCAGCCTCCTCGATGCTGAGGTCCTTGGCGTCCTTGTTGAAGTATACCTTAGCGGCGCTCTTGATACCTACGGCATTATAGAGAAAGTCAAATTGGTTGAGGTACATTTTGAGGATTTCGTCCTTGGAGTAGAAGCGCTCCAATTTAATGGCGATCATCCATTCGACGGGTTTCTTCCTTGCGCGGTCAAAGATACTTGTACTTTCATCCGAGTAGAGTTGCTTGGCGAGTTGCTGCGTGATAGTCGAGCCACCGCCGGCGCTACGATTACCCAAAATAACGGTCTTGATTAGCGCACGAAACATGGCGCGCAAATCGATGCCCGAGTGCTCAAAGAAGCGGGCATCCTCGGTGGCAATCAGTGCGTTGACCACGTTGGGCGACACTTCGTCGAGGTCGGCATAGACGCGGTTTCCCGAGTTGCGGAAGTATCTGCCGATTTCGACACCATCGGAGGTGTATATGACCGAGGCATACTTGTCATTCGGGTTGCGGAGTTCCTCGATTGGGGGCATATTGCCGATGAATCCAACATAAACCAAAAGTAGGGTGAGGAAAATAGTCAGCACGATGGCGCCGTATGAAATCCATATCCACTTGGCGATTTGTTTGCCTCGCGATTGATTTGGAGTAGAGGTGTTATTTTGCGTATTATTAGGCATACCTATTTCTTTCTATTTGAATGTACAAAGGTATTATTTTTCGCTTTATCGTGCAAATCAATATTGCCGAGTGGGGCGATTTTTTGGAGGTAATGACAATAAAAGCCGTTAAATTGCGTTAAAGATGAGAATAAAGACAACAATCGAAGACATGAAAGTCGTAGCGGTATTGGTAAAAAACCTTGTGAGCGGTGGAGCCGAGAAGCAGGCATTCTTGCTTGCCAAGGCGCTGTCGACGGCATACGACTCGCACCTTATCGTGTGGAATGGCTCGGTAGTTGATGATAAATTCAGGGCACAGTTTGCCGATAGCGGTATTAATATACACCTGGTGATGGGTGGCGCTATCGCAAGGATGCGAGGCGTGTGCGCATTGATTAAATCATTGCGTCCCGAGGTGATATTCTCATCGCTGACAGCGGCAAATGCCTTCGCGGCAATTATCGGCAAGATGTATTCGATACCGGTCGTGACATCGTTGCGTTGCACGTGGTTTCCGCGGCACAAGATGATTGCCGAGCGCTTTGTGACCAATCACCTTGTGGCTCTTACCGTGCCCAACTCGCATACCGGGAAGGAAATATTTGCGAAAGCCGGGTTTAAAGCCGACCGGCTCGAGGTTGTCTCAAATTGCTTTGAAAATATCAAGGAATATGAGCCCAAAGAATCGCATGATGAGATCAAAGTGATTTCGGTGGGTAGGTTTGTTCCGGAGAAGGATTATGGCACCGCAATCGCGGCTATGGCACAGGCTATGAAGCAGGTGCCGGCTCTGCGATATGATATTGTGGGATATGGTGCCCTCGAGGAGCAGATAAGGAAGCAAGTCGAGGAGCATGGCATAGGCGATAAGGTGCGCATACTAATCAATCCGTCAAATATTCCTCAGTTGCTCGACGAGGCGGATATCTATCTGTCGACATCGTCGAGCGAGGGCACGAGCAATGCAATTCTGGAGGCTATGAATGCAGACTTGCCGGTGGTAGCCACACGAGTAGGCGACAACGACCGCTTGGTGTGTGAGGGTGTCAACGGCTTCTTGCACAGCGTGGGAGATGCCGAGTCAATAGCCGGGAGTGTCGTTAAATTAGCGCAAGATGAGCCCGCGAGAGTGAAGATGGGCGAGGCGTCAAAACGCCATCTTGCCGACACATTCTCGGTGGAGACCTTTACAGCCCGATATGATGCGATAGTCAAGAGATTGACCAAATAAAAAAGCCGACTCTGCAGAGTCGGCTTTTCTATTGTAGAGGGGTGACTTCTTACTTGATGGTTTCGTTGTCAGCGGCGATGAGTTTGTAACCCTTGCCGTGGATGTTGATAATCTCGATAGCGGGGTCGTCCTTGAGGTGCTTGCGCAACTTGGTGATGTAGACGTCCATTGAGCGAGCGTTGAAGTAGTTATCGTCGATCCAGATGGTCTTGAGGGCATAGTTGCGCTCAAGGATTTGGTTGACGTGGGCACAGAGGAGGCTCAGCAACTCACTTTCCTTGGTGGTGAGTTTGGTGACCTTGTCGTCAATCATGAGCACTTGCTTCTGGGTGTCAAAGGTGAACTTGCCAATCTTATACATGGTAATTTCTTTGCCCTTTTTGCCCTTTACGCGGCGGAGGATAGCCTCGATGCGGAGTACCAATTCTTCCATGGAGAAAGGCTTGGTGATATAGTCGTCGGCACCGATTTTGAAGCCCTCAAAGATGTCTTCTTTGAGCGACTTGGCGGTCAGGAAGATGATAGGCACTTCGTTGTTGAAGGTGCGGATTTCTTGAGCGAGGGTGAAGCCGTCTTTCTTGGGCATCATCACGTCGAGCACGCAGATGTCGTATTTGCCTTTGAGGAAAGCTTTGTAGCCGGCTTCGCCGTCGCTGTAGAGGTCAGCGTTAAAGCCCTTGGCTTGGAGGTATTCGCGCAACAACATACCTAAGTTCTCGTCGTCTTCGCACAGCAGAATTTTCATGCGTTCTTCCATAGTCGTTTAATTTTTAGAAAGTGGTAATATGATTATAAATTTTGTTCCTACATTGATTTCGCTCTCCACCGAGATGGTGCCGCCGAGCTCGCCCACCATCTTCTTGACATAAGCGAGACCCAAGCCGAAGCCCTTGACATCGTGGAGGTTGCCGGTGGATACGCGGAAGAATTTGTCAAAAATCTTCTTGAGGTCGTCCTTGCGTATGCCGATGCCATTATCACTGATTGTAATCTCGAGGCGCTCGTCGGGGAGGTCGCGCGATGCAACCACCAAGTCGAGCGGGCGCTCCTCCGAGCGATACTTCACGGCATTGTCCAAGAGGTTGAATATCACGTTGGTAAAGTGCATCTCGTCGACTTCGACCAGGCCGTTCATCGCGTCAAGGTTGGCGGTGATGTGCCCGCCGTATTTTTCCACCTTGAGCTTGAAGGTGTTCACAATGTTATATACTGTGAGGTTAGCGTCAAGTTCAACAATCTTGAGAGTGGCTTTTTGGCGCTCGAACATCGACATCTGCAATACTTTTTCCACCTGGAAGCGGAGGCGCTTGGTCTCGTCGTTGACTACCGAGGCGATTTGCTGCAACATTGTGGGCGACTTGCGCACAGCCGGGTCGTTGAGCATCTGAGCCGCCAGCGAGATTGATGATATAGGTGTCTTGAACTCGTGAGTCATGTTGTTGATGAAGTCATTTTTCATCTCGGATAACTTCTTTTGCCTGAATGCCATAATGATGGTGTAGACAAAGACAATCAGCACAATGAGCGACAAGGCGAATGCCGGTACCAAGAAAGAAATTGACTTGAAGATATAGTCCTTCTTGGTGGGGAAGTATACCTTGAGGTAATTGTGACTCGATGACGGGTCGCGCGGGAAGAGAGTTTGAGTGAATGTGTTCTCATCGGAAGCCGATGCGGGGTCGTAGCCCGGCGAGCGGTATTGGATGATGCCGGCACGGTTGACGACGGCAAACTCAAAAGGCATGGTGAGACCCAGAGTGTCAAGTTCCTGGCGTAGGTATTTGCGTACTGTTGCCGAGTCGGCACGCTCGACGATAGGACGGTTGGAAGCCGTGGAGATGATGTTGAGTATCACCTCGTCGAGCATGCTTTTTTGATAGAGGAAGTGACCGCGATAGAGTTCGCGAGCGTTGAGCATACTGTTGCCGGCAGCGGAGGCGCCGCTCTGCAACTTGGTGATCTCGTTGGCATCGCCCTTGATAGTGAGGTCGGCTTCCAAGCCCGAGGCAGTGGTGAACGAATATTTGATGCCCTCCTGGCGGGGTAGGGTGCTGCCGAGGTGTTGAGCATATATCGACTGCGACTCCACCTTGTTGAGTTCGTCCTCGAGGTAGTAGCGCGTCTCATCTTGCTCGAGGCGCACCACCACGCTGATAAGGCTCTGACGCACACCTTGCGAGAACTGCTCATGGCGCACAGCCACGATACTCTTCATATAGAATATCTCAATGAACAGCAAGGAGGCAAGGGTGAATGCCATCAATGTCGTTAATATCCATATTGTATATTTTTTCATCGTTTTTGAGCCTTATTGGGCGGATTACACATTTATTAATATAATGTTTTAACAATTGAACGCGTCTATTGTTGCGTTGCTTTTAACATTTGAGTGCAAAATTAACTAAAAATTCCGATATTGCAAATAAGTTGGCGAAAAATTGATGAAAAATTTAAAAAAAGAAGTAACTTTGCACTAACAACCGAGAATAATAACCCTAACATAATAATTTTATGGCAACAAAACCATTTAAATACCAGCCTATGTTTCCGCTCGGACCGGATAAGACTGAGTATTATCACCTCACCTCAGACTATGTAAAAGTAGAAAACTGGGGTGGACATGAGTTTTTAGTAATTGACCCAGAGGCTCTTACCGTATTGGCTCGCCAGTGTACACACGACAACGCTTTCATGCTGCGTCGCGAGCACAATGCTATGGTTGCCTCAATCCTCAACGACCCCGATGCAAGCGAGAACGACAAGTTTGTGGCTCTCACCATGTTGCGCAATGCCGAGGTGGCTGCCAAGGGCGTTCTGCCTTTCTGCCAAGATACCGGCACAGCCATCGTTCATGGCGAGAAGGGTCAATATGTATTCACGGGCGCCGACGATGCCGAGTACCTCTCCAAGGGTGTATACCTCACCTATACCACCGACAATCTCCGTTATAGCCAGAATGCACCCCTCAACATGTACGACGAGGTGAATACAGGCTGCAACCTCCCCGCTCAGGTCGATATCCATGCCGGCGAGGACGATGAATACCACTTCCTCTTTGTAGCCAAGGGTGGTGGCTCTGCCAATAAGACTTATCTCTATCAAGAGACCAAGGCTCTGCTCAATCCTGCCAAACTTATCCCCTTCTTGGTTGAAAAGATGAAGTCGCTCGGCACTGCCGCTTGTCCTCCCTACCATATCGCATTCGTTATCGGCGGCACTTCTGCCGAGAAGAATCTCGAGACAGTCAAGAAGGCTTCGGTCAAGTACTACGACAACCTCCCCACTCAAGGCAACGAACTCGGTCACGCTTTCCGCGATGTTGAACTTGAAGCAACCCTCAAGAAGGAAGCCGAGCGCCTCGGTCTCGGTGCACAATTTGGTGGCAAGGCATTCGCACACGATATCCGCGTGATTCGTTTGCCGCGTCACGGCGCATCGTGCCCCGTTGGTCTCGGTGTCAGCTGCTCTGCCGACCGCAACATCAAGGCAAAAATCAACCGCGAGGGTCTGTGGATTGAGAAACTCGATGCAAATCCCGGTGAACTCATCCCCGAAGAATATAGCAAAGCCGGCGAGAGCAAGGCTGTTAAGATTGACCTCAATCGTCCCATGAGCGAAATCCTTGCCGAGCTCACCAAGTATCCCGTGTCGACCCGCCTGTCGCTCAACGGCACCATCATCGTTGGTCGTGATATCGCTCACGCCAAGATCAAGGAGCGCCTTGACAATGGCGAGCCTATGCCTCAGTACCTCAAGGACCATCCCATCTACTATGCCGGTCCAGCCAAGACTCCCGATGGCATGCCCAGCGGCTCCTTCGGTCCCACTACCGCCGGTCGTATGGACTCCTATGTCGACCAATTCCAGGCCGCCGGTGGCGCTATGGTGATGATTGCCAAGGGCAACCGCTCCAAGCAAGTCACCGATGCTTGCCACAAGCACGGCGGTTTCTACCTCGGCTCCATTGGCGGTCCTGCTGCTGTCCTTGCTCAGAACTCCATCAAGCACGTTGAGTTGCTCGAGTATCCCGAACTCGGCATGGAGGCTATCTGGAAGATTGAAGTTGAGGATTTCCCCGCGTTCATCCTCGTAGATGACAAGGGTAACGACTTCTTCACTCAAATCTCCGAAAAGTGTAGCGCTTGCGCCCTCAAGAAGTAACCCCTTTACATACTTATTTATATGTCAAAGAGACTGTGCCATCGCGGCACGGTCTCTTTTTTGGTGTATAATTTCAGCCGTGGCGTCACTTTTTCATCAAATTCTTGGGTAACATTTTGCCAATTTTTTGGCGATGTTACCCTTGTTTTGTATCTTTGCGATAAATTTGTAAAATATGATACAATATATACTTAAAGAGAACGACCGCTACTCCATCGCCGAGCAGGCTCAGATGGCTATTGAGGGCGGTTGTGGCTGGATCAACCTCCACTTGCCGGGTCTCGACGAGCCGGCTCTGCGCGATGCCTTGGCTCCCGAGGTCGTCGATATGTGCCGCGATGCCGGCGTGTTCCTCACCATCGACGACCGCCCCGAGACGGCTCGCGAATTGGGCTTGCACGGAGTGCGTTACACCTCTGCCGGTATTCCATCCGCATCCTCTCCGGCGCAGTTGCGCGAGGAGATGGGTCCCGAGGCTATCATCGGCATCGAGACCGCCGACCCATCGTCAACTCCTGCTATGGCGGCTGCCGATATCGACTTTGTGTGCATGCCTGCCCACTTTGACTCGGCACAACGCCGCCGCTTCGCCGAGACAGTTCGCTCGCTTGGAGTTATGCTCCCTATAGTGGCTCAGGGCGATGTAACATCCGATACAATTAAAGATTTTTTAACAGAAGGAGCCTCCGGTGTAGCTGTAAGTGACTTTGTTACCACAGCCGACGACCCGGTAGCCGCTATGGCTGCTCTCTTGGATAAAATTGCTCGCTGATGGCGCTCGCGACAAAGAAGGATGTTTGGCTCAAAGTCGCCGTTCCTGTGGTCATAGGATTGGCGGTGGTGGCTTATCTCTTTGTCAGTGAGTTTGATGCCGCTGCGCTTGCGCGTCTTACATTCGATTGGCACACCTGCGGCGCGATTGCCCTGTGCTTGCTCTTTGTAGCCGGGCGCGACTTTGGTTTGACGTGGCGCTTCCACACCATCACCGATGGCTCACTCACTTGGCGCCGCGCCTTGCGCGTCGACCTGATGTGTGCCTTTACATCGGCTATAACTCCCTCGGCTGTGGGTGGCAGTGCCTTTGCGATTTTCTATCTCAACCGCGAGGGTATCGCTGTCGGTAGAGCCACTGTGCTGACTCTCACCACTTTGTTCCTCGACGAACTGTTCTTTGTAATCTTCTGCCCCTTATTGGTGTTGCTAATGCCTGATGCCGGGCTCTTCGGCGAAGGCTCCAATCCCGTTATGGCTGGAATACAAACTGTCTTCTGGCTCGTGTATGCCGGTATCGTCATCTGGACTGCCATCCTCTTTGTCGGCATCCTATTGAAACCCCTATGGACACATCGCATGCTCTTGGCGCTATTCTCCTTGCGCTGGCTCCGTCGCTGGCGCGGAAATATCGAGCGTATGACCGACAATATGCTCGCAACCTCCGATTGGGTCAAGGGGCGCTCGCGTCGTTGGTGGCTCAAGGTGTTCGGTGCTACTACAGTGTCGTGGGCATCGCGCTATCTCGTGGTCAATGCCCTCTTTGCCGGTTTCGTGCCCACGGCATCTGCCCTCTTGGTCTTCGGGCGCCAATTCATCGTGTGGGTTGTCCTCATGGTATCACCCACGCCCGGTGGCAGCGGTATCAGCGAGTGGCTCTTCACCACTTATTATGGCGACCTCATCGGCGACATGTCTATGGTGCTGATAATCGCCATGGTGTGGCGTCTCCTTACTTATTATTTGTATTTGGTTACAGGTGTGTGCTTGGCTCCATCATATTTCACCTCAAAAAACACAAAAAAATGAAACGTATATCCTTGATAATCGCTCTGTTGATGTTGACTGTGGGTATCTCTGTCGCCTCTACTCGAGTATTGGTGCTCACTATCGATGATGACATCAGCGCCCAAGCATGGCGCAATACCTCGCGAGCACTTGAGGCATTCAATACGGCATCGCCGGCTTATGATATGCTCGTCCTGAGGCTCAATACCTACGGCGGCGAGGTTGATATGGCTGACTCTATCCGCACAGCCCTGATGCGTCAACACAAGCCGACCATGGCATTTATCGACCACAACGCCGCCTCAGCCGGTGCATTGATTTCGCTCGCTTGCGACACCATTATTATGTCGACATCGGCTACAATCGGTGCGGCAAGCGTAGTCAGCGGCTCGGGCGAAATCATGCCTCCCAAGTATCAGAGTTATTGGAGTTCCATTATGCGCTCTACCGCCATGGCTCATGGCAAGTACATTCCCGAGGGCGACTCGGTGGCTCGCTGGCGTCGCAATCCCGACATAGCCGCCGATATGGTCAACCCCGAGCGTGCCATCTCGCTCACTGCAGTCGAGGCTGTTGACTGCGGTATGGCTGATGGCGTGGCTAACAGCATAGTAG
Source organism: uncultured Bacteroidales bacterium (assembly GCA_945829225.1). GTDB lineage: Bacteria > Bacteroidota > Bacteroidia > Bacteroidales > Muribaculaceae > CAG-873. Next base: position 18,312 of record CALZTY010000015.1, read on the forward strand.
AGGCACTCGCTCGGATTGATGTGCCCGAGCCAGAGTTAACTTATTATGAGCCAAGCACCTCCGACTCCCTGTTGGGTTTCCTTGCCTCTGCTGCCGTCCGCGCCATACTCATCACCCTCATTATCGGTGGTATATATATGGAGATGCACACCCCCGGCTTGGGTTTTGCCGCCGCTGTCGCCATAGTCGCCGCGGTGCTCTATTTCCTACCAGTAGTCATCACCGGTGCCCTCGCTTCGTGGGTCATCATCTGCTTTATCCTCGGCGTCGTGCTACTCGTCCTCGAGATATTTGTCGTCCCGGGTTTCGGCGTTACCGGCATCTCGGGCATCTGTTGCATCATCGCTTCGCTGCTTGGCGTGATGCTCAATCCGGGGCAGTTTGCCGGCAGTGTATGGAGCGCTGTCGTCACCCTCGTCGTCGGCATCATCCTTGCGATAGCCCTCGTGTGGTGGCTCATCTCGCGTCATGGTCCGCGGTGGGTCAACCGCGTCATCGCTCTCGAGCATGAGCAGAAAGCCGAGGACGGCTATATCGGCGTTGACACCGCTCCTGCCGAGTTGCTCGGTGCTACGGGCATCGCTCACACCGACCTGCGCCCATCGGGCAAGGTAGAGATTGATGGGCAATTTTACGATGCCACCTCTACCGGCGAGTTCATCGTTGCCGGCACGACTGTCGTAGTAGTTCGCTACGAAGCCGCCCAAATTTATGTCCGCAAAGTGTAATTATTGCTAATCTTATCAACTTGTTTTTTTATTATGAGACTGTATCCTGAGAAGTGGCAAGAGTTGCCCGACGGGCGACGTTTCCGTGGAGAAATCAGTCAAGAGACTAATTTACCCGATGGATTGGGTATCGTCACTTGTGAAGATTTCAATCATTTTTACGTCGGAGAATTTCGCAACGGAAAGCGTTGTGGACGAGGTTTTTTGCTCCATCACGAAAAGTGGTCTGCCTTGGAGTCGGTGTGGGTCCGAGGCTCTTATGAAGAAGTTATGAGTACCGCCGAATTTGACAGTTGCGGTAGGATAATTCATGTTGATAATGTAGGGCACTATGATAAACAAACAGTTTATCATGAAAAGTGGACCAAAGAGTGTGACGGTATATGGGACGATGACCATCAGGTAAGTGAAATTTCACCTAATGAAATTCACAAGGCTCCCTGGAAGTGGGCAATGACCATGTATGATTACGACTGTTATGGCAGGCAAGAGGTGGATTTGAGCAGAGGATTCAAAAATCATATTTCAGAAGCCAAGTCTGATGGCGCCTACTCATTCAACGGTCGTGCCTATGTCACGGTCTACGATGACAGCCATCTACTATTCTGTGACTGTCATGGGCATGTCTTTACCCTTGGGTTGGATGAGACACATTCTTATATCGATAATTATAATAAATACTTCCACTGTTTTCATCTCTGTCTCGACGAGCCTCCCTATGATGAACTTTTTGAAAAGGCTCGCTTTGACGAACTCATCACGACGGCATTTTCTTTTTCGCCTACTATGTCCGAGCGTGCGGCAAAATATTTTCTGCGGGTATTCTATCTCCGCCCCTCAATATTTATGCTCTCTGACTCATCGATTAAGTTGATTCGTGATGCCGCCGAGCGAGGGAATCGATATGCTCAGTTTGCTTACGGACGTATTCACTATGTTAAAAATTGTGATTCAGACTCAATCTCGCAGGCTGAACAATATTTAACGAATGCTCACGAGCAGGGACTCTATGATGCGACTGCCGCGCTATCCTTGTTGTGGGAATTCGGTGATATGGGTGTTGTCGACCGCTCTAAGTCACAAGAACTTCTTCGCGATGCACTCGAGCATGAAAGCGATTTTGCTGCCGTAATCCAACTTAAACGTCTTCTGGAAGGTCATCATGGCTCGGAGCCAAACCCACAACTTGCCCTCGAGATTGCGCTTGGGCTTCGACATAAGGATGGAGAGTCCAAGACTCCATCGGGTATTTGGCTTTACTATATGGCTCTTTCATACCAGGGAATAGGCAATGCTGATGATGCTAAGCAGTTTTTCTCTTATGCCGCTAATATGGGCGTAGTCCAAGCCTGGTTTGACGTCGCGCTTTCAAAAAGCCGTTATGATGACAATGGCAACATTCAGAATCTCGATGAACTCCAAGAGGCTTTTCGTGAGGGTATAAATCATCATTGCCCTTATTGCTTGTACACATACGCCGAGTTTGATAGAATTGAGTATGATTCTCTCAGTGAAGATGAGCGCAGCGACGAATCTGCATCAAGTATCATTTCGATGTATAAACGTGCGTATTACTGGGGGTCTTTAAATGCGGCAATGGCTATGGGTGATGCTTATTTTGAGGGTAAACTCAATCTAAGCGTGGATTACAAAAATGCATGGATGTGGTATGCCAAGGCGGCTCTGGGCGACTGCGTTGATGCGTTAGAAAAAATGTTTGCTATGGTCAAAGACAATCTTATCGAAGTAAGCCAAAGTTTTGCTGACAACCTTGCCCTCAGAGGTGCTCGACTCGACTCAAAAGAACTTATTGCTGAGACTGTCAAGGCATATACAAGCGGTCGCCTCACCGAATATGCTCGGGAAATCGAGCAATACTACTTACCACAGGATGTTTGACCAAATATGATGATTTTGATTCGGACGACCACGAATAATGCAGGTGGAAATTTTTGATAATTAATGAATATGAGATTTATAGGAATTATTCCGGCTCGATATGGCTCAAGCCGTTTCCCCGGTAAGCCCTTGGCGACTCTCGGGGGAATGAAAATGATACAACGTGTGTATCGTCAGGTGTCCAAGGCGCTTGACGAGGTAGTGGTGGCTACCGATGATGAACGCATTGTCGAGGCTGTCGAGGAAATCCACGGCAAAGCCGTGATGACCTCCTCGACTCATCGCAGTGGCACCGACCGCTGCTACGAGGCTTACAAGAATGTCGGCTCGAATGCCGATGTGGTCATCAATATCCAGGGCGACGAGCCATTCATCGACCCCGCTCAGATAGAGGCTCTCCGCGCTTGCTTCGATAAGCCCGAGACGCAAATCGCTACCCTCGTGCGCCGATTTGACCCGGCTCGTGGCTTCGATGCTCTTTTCGATGCCAATACCCCCAAGGTGGTCCTCGACAACAATGGGCGCGCGCTCTACTTCTCGCGCAGCATCATCCCCTATGTGCGCGATTTCAAGTACACCGAGTGGGTCAATAAGGCTACTTTCTACACCCATGTGGGCATTTATGCCTACCGTGCAGAAGTATTGGCTCAGTTGGTCAAGATGGACCGCTCGCCCCTCGAAATCGCCGAGTCGCTCGAGCAATTACGCTGGTTGCAAGCCGGTTACCATATTCAGACCGCTGTCACCGACTGCCCCACCATAGGCATTGACACCCCCGAGGACTTGGCTCGCGCCGAGGAGTATCTCAAATCCATTGAGCAATGAGCGCCCTCGACCGCCGTGTAGCACCACCCGTGGCGATGGTGGCTGATATCCATTTGCCCGCGAAGCAATGCGAAACTCTCCCCAACGGCGTGGAACTCACCTGGTTGCGCTCCGGCAACCAGCCGCTGGTGAGACTCACCTTGCAGTGGGAGGGCGGCTCCCTTGATATGCCTCGCCCATGGCTCATCGGCACAGCATTCGAAGCCGCCAAGGAGGGTGCCGGCGACCTCTCCGGCTCGGATATCGCCGATGCTATCGATTTTAACGGCGCTCGTCTCTCCAAGCGCGTCTCCGACCACTTCAGCGGATTGGAATTGTTGGTCCTCAAGGACCGCCTCGCCGTGATGCTGCCGGTCCTCTCAAGCATCATCACCAAGCCTCATTTCGACGAAGATGCAATCCGACGCATCCTCTCTCGTGCCGCCGCACGGCAAGCCACCAACCTTGCCAAGGTCGCTTACCTCGCCGGAATCAGTGTCAACGAGCGCATCTATGGCGAGCATCACCCTATGGTTTATATGCCTACGCCTCAGGAGATTACCGACACCGACCGAGTTAAGGTTGTTGATGCATTCACTACCGCAGTGAGCGCCGGGCGCCTCCATGCCTTCCTTGCCGGCGATGTCACTGACGAGGTCCTCGCCGAGGTGCGAGACTTCCTTGCTCAACTGCCTGTCGCTCAAGGCGCTTCGCCTATCAAGATAGTTCCGTTTGCTCCTCAACAGCCCTCTCGCACATCTATTGATATGCCCGATGCCTTGCAAGCCGCTGTTGCCATGGGCATGCCGTCGATTCCGCGCTCGCATCCCGATTACATCAAGTTGCGCATGTCGATTATTGCTTTGGGTGGCTATTTCTCGAGCCGTTTGATGAAGAACATCCGCGAGGACAAGGGCTTGACCTACGGCATCCAATCCGTGCTGCTTGGTACGCACGAGGGTGCTTCCATGCGCATTGTCGCCCAGTGCGATAAGGCTTATGTCGACCAAGTTATCACTGAAACTTGCAACGAAATAAGAGGTATGGTCGCAAATCCGCCTGCCGGCGACGAACTAAATCGACTCAAACTCAATGTGTGGACCTCGCTGGCTGCCATTACCGACTCGCCATTCTCCATTATGGACCACTATATCGCTGATATGCAAGTCGGTACCGGTGCCGATTACTTCGCTCGCCAACTCGCTGCAGTCGAGTCGATTAACTCGCAAGACATATCCGACTTGGTGTCACGTTACATCGACCCCGCGCAGTTCAGCATCGCTGTGTGCGGTGCCTGACTCTTATTCGCGGAAATATATACGCTTGACGCGAGGTGCCACCGAGGTGAGTACCTCGTAGGGAATGGTGTCGAGCGTCTCTGCCAACTTCTCCACGGGCATCTGCTTGCCGAATATCTCCACTTCCGAGCCGATTGTCACATCGGGTACGTCAGTCACATCTATCATACACAGGTCCATGCAGATATTGCCGACAGTGGGGCACAAATGTCCGTTGACCACGAAAGATGTCGCTCCTCGCCCGAGGTGGCGGTTCACTCCGTCGGCATAGCCTATAGGCACTGTCGCTATCAGAGACTCGCGGGACAGAACACCCCGGCGGCTGTAGCCGATTGTCGTGCCCGCTTCCCACCGGTGAAGTGAAATGATTGTTGACTTCAGGGTTGCTACTGTTCGCAAGGGATAGTTGCCAGGTATCGGTGATATGCCATACAAGCCTATGCCCAGACGCACCATGTCGTAGTGGTGCTCGGCAAAACGACTGATGCCCGCAGTGTTGAGTATGTGGCGCAGAACTTTGTAGGGGACGGCGTTAACTATCTGTGACGACATCGCCTCGAAGTTGCTCAATTGATACCGGGTGTATTCGTCCATATCGAGGCAGTCGGCTGTCGCCAAGTGGCTGAAGATGGATGCTACCACCACCGACGGCATTGTGTGCAGTTGCTCTATCAAGCCCGGAATTTCAGCCGTCGTGAAGCCCACGCGATGCATGCCGGTATCCAACTTGATATGCACCTTAAATTTGTCGATACCATAGCGCCGGGCAACATCATTAAGTATCGTTAATTCCTCGCCGGAGAATACCGATGCCTCCAAGTTGTAGTCAAAGAGGGCGCGATAATTGCCGGTGATAGGGTTGAGAATGACTATCGGCATGGTGATGCCGCCACGGCGCAGTTCCACGCCCTCGTCGATGACCGCTACCGCCAGGTATGCCGCCCCCTGGGCTTGCAAGGTCTTGGCTATCTCCACGGCGCCCATGCCGTATGCCGATGCCTTCACCATCGCCACCATGCCCGTGCCGGGTGCCACCAACGAGCGGTAGTAGTTGAAATTATTGACTATGGAGTCCAGGTTGACTTCCATCGTGGTGTCGTGACGCGGTGATTCGAGCAGGGTCTTGATGCGCCCGAGTAGTCCCTGTGGCTGTCCGAATACCAAGATGGTCTCCGAACTGAATGAATTTATATCGTAGTTCTCGAAGAACTCGGTTTCGCTATCCATAGCCTCAAATCGCATGCCCGTGAAGACTTGTGCCTGTGTGGCGATTTCGCTGCCTATGCCAATCACTCGCTCGATGCCGGCGGCTCTCATTGCCTCGGCGGCTCGGCGGTACAGCGAGTCGCACTCCTCTCCCTTTGTGTGATGCAAGTTGGTGATTATCACTGTATTGTGGCGTTGAGGTGTTGCTCGTCGACACATAAAGTCCAGTGCCGGTTTCAGCGACTCCACGTCGGCTGTAAAGTTGTCGTATAGCGTCACGCAGTCGTTGACGCCCTCGTGCACGTCGATGCGGTTGGACACCTCCTCAAGATTATCAAATTGAGAAGGTTCGACATCATAGCCGAGAGCCGCGAGGGCTCGGGCTGCCGCACTGCGGTTGTCGCGGTCGTTATATTCAATCACCTGCCGGCAGTTGCCGAATAGCAGGCGCTTCTCCTCAACCTTCTGTTGGCGGCTCTCGAAGCCCTCGTCGTGCTCGCCGGTGATGGGCGTGAGTATGCCCAGTGAGGGCTTGATGATGCTCTCCAACTCTGCCATTGACCCGGGACAGTCGATGCCTGCCTCAATAATTGCCACCTCGGTATCAGGCTCAATGTCGCATATCGACAGGGGCACCCCGATGCGCGAGTTCCAGCTGCGAGGGCTGCGTGCCACCTTGCATTGCCCCGACAAAGCCCTGTAAATCATCTCCTTGACAACGGTCTTGCCCACGCTGCCAGTGATGCCTACAAAGGTCGTTGAGGTCAACTGCGACCGCCAACATCGTGCTATCGCAATGATGGCGTCCTCCACCGACTTCACCACTATAAACGTTGCCTCGGGCATGGATGCTTCGTAGCCTTCGGGCAGGCGAGTCACCAAAAAATGGTGGATACCGCGCCGATACATCTCGGCGATGTAGCGATGACCGTCGGAGGCACCCGACAGGGCGCAGAACATATTGTGTCCCGTAAAAATCGGGCTGCGGCTGTCGATTATCAAATTCTCGACTACCGAGTCGCCGTGTTGACCGTAAATCGTGCCACTCGTTGCGGTGGCTATTGTGTTGATATCTAATCTCATAGTTGGTGTATATCCGGAATATGTCGGTTGCGCATCGTCTCGCGATGGCACTCGGCGGCTTGTGCGCGAGTGGCGTCGCTGAAAAATGTGCGACTGAAGTGTTGATATATATACTCGACTGCCATTGCTGTGGGATGCTTGAGGTCGTCGGCATAGAAACGGTAGTCGCGCAGGTCGTCGTTCATAATTTCAAATGCCGGGAAGTATACGGCTCCCGACTCTGAGCACAACTGCTCGATGGCTACTCGAAGTATTGCCTTGGAGAGCGAGTTGCGAGCCAAGCCGTCGGCGGTGTAGCGTATGGGGCTGAGGGTGAAAATCACCTTCTTATTGAGCGACTCCACGATCGGCTTCCATTCATCGACTATTTCCTCGATGGAGAGGAGTCGCTCGTTGAATAGCGCTGCCGGCAGGCGGTGGCAGTTGCCGGCGACGTATCCGCCGGGTGTGAAGTCGTACACCCTTGCCGTGCCGAAGGTGATGATGACCACCGTGGCATCCTCGATGCGCTGTTGTAACTCGCTGCGGCGAGTGTTAATAATGCTTAATAATTTATCACCATCGGCATCGCTGTAGCGGGCGGCATAGTCCATGCAGTGATAAGTGCCCGAGCCGTCGCGATATAAGTCGTCAATCGAGTAGGGGGCTTTGCGCTTCACCACTCGGGCAATGGATGCCGGATTGTATAGCGGACCCATAGGATTGTGGACCGTGGTGAAGCCATCGTCGTCCAGGCGGCTACCCACCGAGTCGGTGAAACACGACCCCAGCAACACTATCCTGTCGCTGTGGCTGATGCCAAACGGCGCATGCGTCGCCTCGATTTCGGTGCGAAAATTCATCAATACATATTATATTCAATCGACAACACTTGGAACTCGGTGCGGCGATTGATTTGGTCGGCAATTGCCTGGTCTTCGGGGGATAATTGCTCGATATACTGCTCGGTGAGTACATCGCCCTCCTTGAATTGGGGGTATTCGCGAGCCAATTTCTTGGTGATGGTCTTGGGGCGCGACTCGCCGTAACCCTGCGACTGCAATCGCTCGGGAGCGATGCCGTGCTCGATGAGGTAGTCGATCACCGAGCGGGCGCGTCGAGCCGACAAGTCTATATTGTAGGCGTCGGAGCCATGGCGGTCGGTGTGCGATGCCATCTCGATGGTCACATTGGGGTTGTCATTGAGCACCTGCACCATCTCGTCGAGGGCTTCCTTCGACTCGGGGCGCAGGGTGGCGCGGTCGTAGTCGTAGAAGATATTGTCAATGACCACGGGCTTGGTGATTGACGCGAGGATGAAGTCCACGCCATACTCGGCATCCTCCTCGGCGGTGTCGCTGACAAATTCCTGGCGAGCATTGAGGTAGCCGCGGGCGCCGGCGAGCATCACATATCGCACTCCGCGGTTGAGGGGGAATGAGAATGAACCGTCGGGACGAGCCACCGCTTTTTGGTTGCTGCCATCATCGCCGATGATGCGGATGACTGCCGAGGGAATAGGCTCTTCGTCCTTGTCGAGCACCCAGCCCGAGATGAGAATACGCAATTCGGGCAGTTCAAAGGAGTATATGTTGTCGTATCCGCGGGCATCGTTGCGATTGGACGAGAAGAAGCCGCTCTCGCCCTCGCCGAAGGTGATGCCGAAGTCGTCGGCTGCCGAGTTCATCGGTGTGCCCATATTCACCACTTCCCAGCCGCCCGAGGGCTTGAGGGTGGCGCGGAACAGGTCGAGACCGCCGTAGCCCGGGTGACCGTCGGATGCGAAATACAGCACCGAGTCGGTGCGCACATAGGGGAACATCTCATCGCCCGGGGTGTTTATCCATTCGCCGAGGTTCTCGAGGGTGCCGAGGCGCTCCTTGATGCGCACGCGCCACAGGTCGTGTCCGCCCGAGCCACCGGGCATATCCGAACTGAAGTACAGCCACTCGCCGTCAGGCGACACTGCCGGATGTCCCACTGCCGAGATGGTGTCGGCAGTGATTTCAAACTTGGTGGGAGCGCTCCACTTGGCATCGCTGCGTTGCGAGGTGAAAATCTCCACTGTGGTGCTGGCATTGGGCTCGCGACGCGCGCGAGTGAGATACATGGTGGTGCCGTCGGGCGAGAACGACACGATGCCTTCCTCGACATCGGTATTCAACTCTCCTTCAACGGCTTCGGGGCGTTGCCACACTCCGTTTTCGTCTTTCTGGGCGGTCCACACATCGCCTTTCTTGGTGCCGGTGATTTCGCTGCGCGGTCCGTTCACCTTCTCGCGAGTAGTGGTGAAGTACAGGCGGTCGGTGCTCCCGGGGAGGAACATCGGCGCGTAGTCGCTACGCGGCGAGTTGAAGAGTTCGCTCTTGCGCACGATATATCGAGTGGCGCCCGAGCGGTTTGCGCCCATGCGAGCGCCAATCAGCCCGTTGAGGGCTGTGGGGTCATCGGGGCGCATTGCCAGATAGTCCTCATAAGCCTTTACCGCCTGGGCATACTGTCCCGAACTGTGCAACGCTTGTGCCAAGCCCAGGTATGCCGAGGTGTCGGGATACTCATAGCGGATAGCGTTCTGATACGCTGCGGCGGCGCGTTGAAACTGGCGCAGGCGCTCGTGACATTGTGCCATCAAGAAGGCGACCTCGCCTCGCTTGGCGCGTTCCTCCTTCTTGGTGAGTTTGTTATAAATCTTTCGATAGGTGCGAGCGGCATCGTAGTATTCGCCGCGAGCCATCTGCTCGTTGGCAGTCGACAACTTGGCACCGCCGCAACTGATGCTCAGCAGTGCTGTCAGGCTTATCGTGAGCGCTGTTAGTGTGCGCATTGTGGATTTTTTCATATTCTAAAAAACGGAAAATGAGCCCGTTTAGTGTGCTCATACGTCATTATACCGCAAAGTTAAGCATTTTTTCCCAATCTCGCTACAAAAAAACCACAGGGGCTACTGTGAGGCAGTCCCTGTGGCGGTATAGAATAGTTTCTGTTATTTAATCACAATCTTGTTCGTTGTTCCACCTACCTTTTTGAGATAGATGCCGGTAGAGTCGGGTGTACCCACTTCCACACCTTGCAGGTTGTAGTAGCGAGGTGCTGAATCTTGCCCGTCGACGGCTATGTCGCCGAAACTCAGGAAGTCGTCCCATATCTTTATGCCACCGAGTCCCTCATAAATTATTTCGTTATCCACGCCCTCGGTAACGTAGCGCAGCGACGGGTGCACATGATATGGCAACCCGCCGTCGCCATCATCGCAAGGCATACAGAACAAGTCGGACCACCAATTGCTGTATCCTATGCCCTTGATATATGTTACATCTTTACAATCGTCGTTGGTGCACTCGGCTGTATATAGACTGTATGTATTACCGCAGGACTCAATTTCGGTAATATCGCTGATAGTGAGGTGCTTCCTTCTCGAGCCTTGAAAATCATGGTCCCCGCCCATCACCCATTGGTCGTTTACCTCACCAAATGAATATACCTGTATAGGCTCATTTACATCACCTATTATTTCATATGCTCTGTATAAATAGAAGTCGAGAGCCCAATAGAACATATCATCGGGGACCATTGTATAAACATTCTTGCCTTCTTCGCGCATATAGCACAAATCCACCACATCATCGTTAAACGATATCGGCACATCCGATCTATACTGATAAGATGCATCTAATATCTTTTGCACTTTATGCCACTTTACACCATTAATCTCAACTTCTTCGCCAACCCTCAAGCCATATTCATCAGTCGTCCCATATCCACAATAATCGCTTGAGTACCACCATGTTCTACCCTCAATCACTATCTGAGGCTCCTCCTCGGTAGCATTTCGGGATGAACTCGATGTCGTTGAATATGCATTCATGCATACTATTAAAGAAGTGAGTGTTAATAGTATCTTTTTCATGGCTATCTGTTTATGTGATTAATACTGCAAAATTAGTAAATCTTCATTTTAAAAAAAACTTTTTAACATTTTTTTGCCATAAAAAAAGCAGGGGCTGCGGTGAGGCAGTCCCTGTGGCGGTATAGAATTGAAATGTATTAGAGGTTATTCTTGCGGTTTTCAACGTCCTGCATCATAGCGTCGTCGTGGAGGTTATAGTAGATGTTCTCGAGGTAGCGGAGAGCCTCGGGGTTCTCACTGTTAATATTCCACGATTTCTCGAGGTAATCGGCGGCTTCCTTGAACAGGGGCACGATCTTCTCGTTGAAATAAGCCTCATACTCGGCGGCGGTTGTGGGAGCGGCATCGCTCAAGGCATAAGCCTCCTCGCAGAGTACGCGACCATATTGCAGCAGGGCTTGCCAGTTCTCGGGATCCATATCGATAGCCTTGCGGAACTCAGCCTTAGCCTCGGCTTTCTTGTCCTGGTTGTCGTAGAGGATACCCTTGATGAAGTAATACTGGGCATTGTTGGGGTCGGAAGCGATAGCCTCGTCAACCATGGCAAATGCCTGCTCGAATTGCTTGTTCTGGAGGTAGTAGTTGATTACATAGCCGATGTAGGTGGGGTCTTCAGAGCCATAGGCTTCCATGCCTTGCTTGGCTACCTCAAATGTGGTGAGGTCGTCGCCCAGAGATACGGCTACTGCCAAGGCATAGTCGTAGAGGGTCTTCTTGTTGTAGCCCTTGGACTGTGCAAAGCGGAAGGAGTTGAGGGCGAGTTGCAGCGAGTCGGCTTGCCATGCGGCGAGTGCCTGGTTGAAGGCGATTTCGCCTACAACGGTATCGGTGGGGACGTTGGCGACCTTGGCTGCGAGGGTGGGGTTCTCAACGATGTTGATGAAGCAGTCCCATGCCATGTAGGCATTCATATACTGCTTGGCTTCCCAGAAGTCGACTGCGGCTTGGTTGTAGTCGCCATAGTGACCGGCGATGGTGTTGATGATGTCCTTGGAGTACTTGGTCTTCACCTTGCCCTTCTCGTTCTTTACCGAGTCGAGGGGAAGAGCCTGCATGTAGAATGCGTAGCCACCGAGCAGGTCGTTACCCATGGCGATGGCGCCACCTTCGGGCAGTTTGTTGAATTGCTTCAGGGCGTAGAGTTGGTCAAACTCGTCAAACATCGCCTTGCCGGGGATGTAGTAAGTCTGAGCAAGAGTAGAGGTCTCGGGGTCGCTGAATGCCGGAGTGATGATGGCGATTACTTCGGCGGGCGTTTTGCCGTCTTTCAGTGCACGCTCGGCATCTTTGAGCACTTGGGGCTGTGCGGGAGCGGTGAGTACGCCGGCGAGGAGTGCTACGGCTACTAATGAAAGTTTTTTCATGTCTCTTATTGATTAAGTGTTAATTGTTTTCGTTTTCTGCTTCGTCATCGACGATTTCTTCGTTGTCAACATCAGCATCATCGACATCGGTGTCGGGAGCCTCGGGGAGTTCCTCGCCGTCGATGGCGTTGGTCTCCTCCTCGGGGTCGGTGGGCACGGGGCATACCGAGGCGATTTCGTCGCCGCGACGCTCGAGGTTGATGAGGCGCACACCCTGGGTGTTGCGTCCCGCAATCTTGATGTCGGCGACACGGATGCGGATGAGGGTGCCCGAGCGGTTGATGATTACCAAGTCGTTGTCGTCGTTTACGCTCTTGAAGGCGACGAGCTCGCCGGTGCGGTCGGTGACGTTGATGGTCTTCACGCCCATGCTGCCACGCGAGGTGAGGCGGTAGCTGTCGAGTACCGAGCGCTTGCCGAAGCCGTTCTCCGATACCACCAGCACGGTGTTCTCGGTGCCCGGTTGCATGACTATCAAGCCCACCACTTCGTTGCCCTCGTTGAGGCGCATACCGCGCACACCGGTCGATACGCGACCCATCGGGCGGATCGATGAGGTCTTGAATCGGTTGGCTTTGCCTTGGCGAGCGGCGAGCAGGATTTCTGAGTCGTTGTCGGTGAGTTCCACGCCGATGAGTTTGTCGTCCTCACGCAGCAATATGGCTTTCTTGCCCTTGGCGAGCACGCGAGCGTATTCGCTCAGCGCGGTCTTCTTGACGATACCGTTGCGAGTGGCGAATACCAAGAAGTGGCTGCCTGTGAACTCGCTGTCCTCCAGGTTCTTGCATGCCAGGTAGGCGCTCACCTTGTCGCCCGGCTCGATATTGAGGATATTCTGCAGGGCGCGACCCTTCGATGCCTTGGAGCCTTCGGGCAACTCGTATACCTTGAGCTTGTATACCAAGCCGCGGTCGGTAAAGAAGAGCATCGAGCAGTGCATCGAGGCGGTGTATACGTGCTCGATGAAGTCTTCCTCGCGGGTATCGCTGCCTCGCGAGCCCATGCCGCCACGGTTCTGGGCGCGGTATTCGCTCAGGGCTGTGCGCTTGATGTAGCCCATGTGCGAGATGGTGATGATCACGTCGTCGTCCGAGTAGAAGTCCTCGGCATTGAAGTCGCCGGCGGTGTAGTCGATGTCGGTCTTGCGAGCATCGCCATAGGTGTCGCGGATTTCCTCCAATTCCTCGCGGATGACGCGACGGCACTCGTTCTCGTCGCTGAGGATGAGTTGCAATTGAGCGATGTATTCCTCGATTTTCTTGTATTCGTCTTCGAGTTTGGTTTGCTCCAATTGAGTGAGTTGGCGCAGACGCATATCGACGATTGCCTGAGTCTGAACCTCCGAGAGGTTGAAGCGCTCGGCGAGGCGCTCGCGTGCCTGGTCGGCAGATGCCGAGGAGCGGATGATGGCGATTACCTCGTCGATATTCTGTGAGGCGATAATCAAACCCTCGATGATGTGGGCGCGTTCCTGTGCCTTCTTGAGGTGGAAGCGTGTGCGGCGGATGACCACCTCGTGGCGGTGCTCAACGAATGAGCTGAGCAACTCCTTGAGCGACAGTGTCTTGGGACGTCCGTGCACCAGTGCCACATTGTTCACGGCAAAGGATGCCTGCATCTGGGTCATCTTGTACAACTTGTTGAGCACCACGCGGGCATTGGCGTCCTGGCGCAACTTGATGACGATGCGTATCTTGTCGGAACTCTCGTCCTTGATGTCGGCGATGCCGTCGAGTTTCTTCTCGGTCACCAGTTCGGCGATGCTCTTTACCAAGTCGGCTTTGATGACGCCGTAGGGTATCTCGGTGACGATGATAGTCTCGTGGTTGTCTTCCTGGTCAAACTCGGCTCGAGCACGGAGTATGATGCGACCGCGACCGGTCTCGTAGGCTTCGCGCACACCGCTGTAGCCATATATGGTGCCACCGGTGGGGAAGTCGGGCGCGGGTATTATCTTGATGAGTTCATCGGTGGTGATGTCGGGGTTCTCCAACACGGCAATCGAGGCGTTGAGCGACTCGGTGAGGTTGTGGGGCGGCATATTGGTCGCCATACCCACGGCGATACCCGAGGCACCGTTGACCAGCAGGTTGGGGAAGCGGGTAGGGAGCACGGTGGGCTCAATGCGTGTGTTGTCGTAGTTCGGCTGGAAATCTACTGTGTCGGCTTCCAAGTCGCGCAGCATCTCCTCGCCCATGCGAGCAAGGCGCACCTCGGTGTAACGCATGGCGGCGGGTCCGTCGCCATCGATTGAGCCGAAGTTGCCGTGACCGTCGACCAGCGTGTAGCGCAACGACCAATCTTGTGCCATGCGCACCACGGTGCCATAGATTGATGAGTCGCCGTGCGGGTGGTAGCGACCCATGACTTGTCCCACGCAGTTGGCTGATTTCTTGTGCGGCTTGTCCGAGGTGTTGCCCATCTCGTTCATACCATACAGCACACGACGGTGTACGGGTTTCATACCGTCGCGTACATCAGGCAAGGCGCGTGACACGATCACCGACATCGAGTAGTCGATGTACGCCGACTTCATTTCGTTTCCGATATCAATTTTAAAAATTCTGTCTTCTTCCAACATACTTGTTTAGAAATAGTTAATATTCACCACAGGCGCCTACATTTATTAATGTGTGTTGCCTGTGCGTAGAGCGTTACAAATTTGTGCAAAGGTACGAAAAATTTTTGAATTTTTGCTAACTATTTTTTTTGTAACTTTGCACTCGAATATACATAAACTTATATGAAAATATTAGTAACCGGCAGCCATGGTCAACTCGGCACTGAATTGCGTCACGCTATCGAGCGCGAGGGTGGCTTTGAGGCTGTATATATTGACATTGATACCCTTGACTTGCGCGACCGCGCGGGCGTTGAGGCTTTCATCCGTGCCGGCGAGTTCTCTCACATCGTCAACTGTGCGGCTTACACCGCTGTCGACCGCGCCGAGGAGGATAAATCGGCTTGCGCCGAGGCTAATATCGACGCCGTCGCCAACTTGGCGCGTCTCGCCGATGAACTCAATTACAAGATTATTCACATCTCGACCGACTATGTCTTTGACGGTCACGCTTATAAGCCTTATACCGAGAGCGACAAGGTCAACCCGATGACTCACTACGGCGCCACCAAGCGCAAGGGCGAGACCGCTCTCATCGGCTTGGCTCCCTCGAGCATTATCATCCGCACCGGATGGCTTTACTCGCCGTTCGGGCACAATTTTGTCAAGACTATTATGGCTAAGGCGCAGTCAGCCGATACCCTCAATGTGGTTAACGACCAAATCGGTACGCCGACCTATGCCGCCGACCTCGCCGCTGCTATTCTCACTATTCTCAAGGCTCCGCAGTGGGTGCCCGGCATCGTCAATTACAGCAACGAGGGCGTCGCTTCGTGGTACGACTTCGCTGTCGCCATCGTCAAGCACTCCGGCGCTACCTGCCGCGTGCAACCCATTCTCTCCAAGGAATATCCAACCCCGGCTATTCGCCCGCATTTCAGTGTGTTAAATAAATGTAAATTTCGCGCTACCTACGGTGTGGACATCCCACACTGGGAGGAGTCGCTTATCAAGTGTGTAGAACGTATTAAGAAAGGAGAAGACCAATGAGTGAGTTATCTGACGAAATCAAGCGCCGCCGTACATTTGCCATCATTTCGCACCCCGACGCCGGCAAGACAACCCTCACCGAGAAATTGCTCCTCTTCGGCGGCGCTATACACATCGCCGGCGCCGTCAAGAGCAACAAAATCAAGAAAACCGCCACCAGCGACTGGATGGAAATCGAGAAGCAACGCGGTATCTCCGTGGCTACTTCGGTCATGGGCTTCAACTATGAGGATTACAAAATAAATATCCTCGATACCCCCGGTCACCAGGATTTTGCCGAGGACACCTACCGTACCCTCACGGCTGTCGACTCGGTAATCATTGTGGTCGACGTCGCCAAGGGTGTCGAGCAGCAGACTCGCAAACTCATGGAGGTGTGCCGCATGCGCAACACTCCCGTGATTATTTTTGTCAACAAACTCGACCGCGAGGGTCGCGACCCCTTCGATATCCTCGACGAGTTGGAAGCCGAATTGAAAATCGGTGTCCGCCCCTTGAGTTGGCCTATCAATATAGGCGCCAAGTTCAAGGGCGTTTACAATATTTATGAGAACAATATCGACCTCTTCACCCCGGATAAGCAGAAGGTGAGCGAGCGCGTGGAAATTGACGATGTCAACGACCCGCGTGTCGATGCCGCCATCGGCGAGACCGATGCCGCACAACTCCGTGAGGACCTGGAACTTATCGCCGGCGTATATCCCGAGTTTGACCGCGACACTTACCTCGATGGCAAGGTCGCCCCGGTGTTCTTCGGCTCGGCTCTCAACACCTTCGGCGTCAAGGAGTTGCTCGACTGCTTTGTCAAGATTGCTCCCTCGCCCAAGCCCGTGGAGGCTGTCGAGCGCGTTATCGAGCCTACCGAGGAGGCGTTCTCGGGCTTCGTGTTCAAGATTCACGCAAACATGGACCCCAACCACCGCTCGTGTATCGCCTTCGTCAAGATTTGCTCGGGTAAGTTTGAGCGCAATGCCACTTACCGCCATGTGCGCTCGGGCAAACTTATGAAATTCTCGGCACCTACCGCATTTATGGCGCAGAAAAAGAGCATCGTCGACGAGGCATGGCCCGGCGACATCGTCGGCATCCCCGATACCGGCAACTTCAAGATTGGCGACACCCTCACCTCCGGTGAGGAAATCCACTTCAAGGGCTTGCCCAGTTTCTCGCCCGAGATGTTCAAATATATCGAGAATACCGACCCCATGAAGTCCAAGCAACTCGAGAAGGGTATCCAACAACTCATGGACGAGGGTGTGGCTCAATTGTTTGTCAATCAATTCAATGGGCGCAAGATTATAGGCACCGTGGGACAACTGCAATTTGAGGTTATCCAATATCGCCTCCTCCACGAGTACGGCGCTCAGTGCCGTTGGGAGCCGCTTTCGCTTTACAAGGCGTGCTGGATTGAAAGCGACAATGCCGCCGCCATGGAGAATTTCAAGCGCCGCAAGCACCAGTTTATGGCTGTTGACCGCGAGGGACGCGATGTCTTCATGGCTGATAGCAATTATGTGTTGCAGATGGCGCGTACCGACTTCCCCGATATACGCTTCCACTTTACCAGCGAATTTTAAGAGCCTATGTTCCGTTTCAAGCAATTTGCCCTCTCTGACAGCCGATGCGGTATGAAAATCGGCACCGATGGGCTATTGCTTGGCGCCTGGGCTGGTAACGGCAAGGACTTCAAGTCGATTTGTGATATAGGTGCCGGCTGTGGCATCGTCGGATTGATGCTCGCTCAGCGTTTTGCCCATGCTCGTGTTACATTTGTCGAGAATAACCCCTCGGCGGCTCTTGACCTCGCTGATAATATCGCCGCATCGCCTTGGAGCGACCGTTGCGCCACTGTCATCGACGATTTTGCTACGGTATCATTACCTGCGGTTGATATGATTGTTAGCAACCCGCCATTCTTCCTCACCGGCGAATTATCGCCCGTCGCCGAGCGTGCCGCAGCACGTCACGGTGAATCATTATCGCCGTTAACCTTAATTAACTATTCGAGAGATGCGCTTGACCCTTCAGGTGTGCTCGCTATGATTGTGCCCGCCGAGCAATACGACTCCATTGTCGAGCACGCCGCATTTGCCGGACTCAACATTTCGCGCTTGTGCTATGTGGTCACCGCCCCCGGCAAGGAGCCCAAGCGGATGTTGATTGAACTCACGCCGGCTCAGGTTGTGTGCCGTCGCGAGCAATTGACTATCCGCGACACCTCCGGCCGCTTCACCGAGCAGTACTGCGCCTTAACCCGTGATTTTCACCTAAATATGTAATGATATGGCTGATATAAGATTTAACGTAACCCCGATGCAACGCATCCTCATGCTCGTTTTTACCTATGTGGTGGGGCTTGTGGTGGCTTCTATTCTGGGCTATGTGTTGTTGCGCATTGGCGGCGATGACCGCGCCGTGGCGATGATACGCATCGCTACCGTGTGCCAGGATATATTCATGTTGGTGTTGCCGGCTGTGGCTACCGCGGTGCTCACTTGCAACGACGCCGCCTCGCTCTTGGCGGTCAACAAGCGCCCGCAGCGCCCTATGATTGTTATGGCTATCATCACTATGGTGGTGTCGGCTCCCGCTATGTCTTATATCATCGACCTCAATGCCTCGATGACGCTGCCCGACTCGCTCGCCGGGCTCGAGCGCTCCTTGCGTGAGTTTGAGACAGAGGCTGCGGCTTCGGTGGAATTAGCCTTGGGCGCTCACACCATCCCCAACTTGGTGATGAGCCTGCTCATTGTCTCCATCCTTGCCGGATTTAGCGAGGAACTGTTCTTCCGCGGAGCACTTCAGCGCCTGTTGCAGTCGCTGCACATCTCCCCGGCTGCCGCTGTGTGGATTGCCGCCGCGATATTCAGCGCCATCCATATGCAGTTCTTCGGCTTTGTGCCGCGCATGTTGCTCGGCGCATTCTTCGGCTATTTGCTCTTGTGGTCGGGCTCGGTATGGGTGCCTATCATCGCCCATGCCTTCAACAATGCCATGTTTATCATCTTGCGCTACTTCACCGGAGAGGGCGATGTGCACGTCGGCGGCGAGGGCGCCGGTGTCGAGGTGGCTGCCGCTATCAGTGCCGTTCTTACCGCCGTGTGCCTTTACATGATGTGGCGCGCTCGTGTTACTATCAAATCTCAAGCATTACTATAACATTGTCTAATTAATACCTTCACAATCAATCTATGAGTACAACTACCAAACCTCGACTCCATCACTTTGACATGCTCAAGGGCGTGGCGATTTTTCTCGTCGTGATGGGGCACGTTATCACCATGTGCATCCGCGAGGTGGATAGCACACCCTTATTCAAATTCATTGAACGTATCCACATGCCGCTATTCTTCTTTGTCAGCGGCTGGTTCACATATAAGTTGAGCGCCGAGGGGCGCATCGTCCTTCCGCCACTTGGTCAGCGAGCACTCCGCCTCTTGCTGCCTATGGTGGTCACGAGTTCGCTGTGGATATGGTACTTCCCTCATTCGGGTCTCCAATCGCCCATCACTGCCACTTTCTCGGCTTTGTGGGCTGATTCGTTCAAGAATGGTTACTGGTTCACCTTGGTCCTCTTCGAACTTATCGTCATCTACATCCCCGTCGCAATGCTCTTGCAACGCTGCCGCTCGGCACTTGCTTCCGTCTTCGTTGTAGCCGCTGCATGGGCTATCTTGTTGGTGCTCTATGCCTATGTCGTGCCTGCCAATATCAGCAACTATATTTCGCTTAACTGCATCGTGCAATTCTTCCCCATATATCTGTTCGGTGTGTTGGCGCGTCGCTATCGCGACGGCTTCAATAACCTCGTTCACAACACTTGGACTGCAACGGTCGCTATCCCGGTATTTATGGTGACTATGTATATGCTCAGTTGGCCCTGGGAGTTCGGCTTGCAAGGCATTCCCGTGCTGCTGGTTTATGCAGTGCTGTACATTTCGCTCTGCCTCATCGTTTATCCCTTGTTTGAGGCTTGGGGTAATCGCGCTTTTTCACCGGATGCCGCGCCCGTCACCAATCGAATCGCCCGCATATGGGAATACCTTGGTACTCAGAGCCTTGGCATATATTTGTTGCACTACTTCTTCTTATTTCCTATGGGCGATTTAATTCGTCCCACACTCGTCTCGCTCAACCTCTCATTGGTGCCCATGACTCTCGTGGCGGCTTTCACCGCGGCTTGCATCATTTTGGTCGTCTTATTTGTTATAAAAGTGATAAGCCTCTCGCGCCTGTGGGGCATTGTACTTATAGGAAATAAATAATATGGATTTTAGCGGCAACATAGCATTGGCATTTGACCTCGACGACACTCTGTACGACGAGCGCGACTATGCGCGCGCTTGCATCGCCAATGTGGCTCGTCACTGCGCCGAGGCTTTTGGCTCTGATGCCATTCGCCTCGAGGCTGATATGCTTGCCGCTCCCAATCCCTACGATGGCTTGCACGGTACAATAGGCGACAAACTGCCCATTGATGCTTTCCTCAAGATTTATCGCGCTACCGAGCCGGCTTCTCTGCCCCTGCGCGAGGATGCCCGTCGCTTGCTCGAGGTGCTCGCTCGTTGCCCGCATATCCCTGTCTACCTCATCACCGATGGTCGCTGCCACGGTCAGTATGCTAAGATTAACGCTCTGGGTATCACTGACTTATTCACACCCGAGCGCATCATCATAAGTGAGGCTATTGGCTTCGACAAGCACACTCCAATGCCTTTTGTCACTGCCATGGCTCGCGAAAACCGACACTCGGGCTGGTACTACATCGGCGACAATCTCGCCAAGGATTTTTATTGGCCTCGACGACTCGGTTGGTCCACCTTTATGGTCACCGACCGCGGGCGTAATGTACATCCTCAGCCGCCGCTCAAAAATATCGCTCCGGAGTACCGTCCGGATTTTGTAATTGATTCTTTAGATTATTTAACATCTCAAATATGCCAATCGCTCTCATTACAGGTATAACGGGTCAAGATGGCTCGTTCCTCGCCGAATTTCTCCTTGAAAAAGGCTACGAAGTTCACGGTATCATTCGTCGCAGTTCGTCATTCAACACCGCCCGCATCGAGCATCTTTATCTCGACGAGTGGGTGCGCGATATGCACCAACGTCGCTTGCTCACCCTCCACTGGGGCGACATGACCGACTCGTCGTCGCTCATCCGCATCATCGGACAAGTCAAGCCCGACGAAATTTACAACCTCGCCGCGCAGAGCCATGTCAAGGTATCGTTCGACGTACCCGAGTATACCGCCGATGCCGATGCCGTGGGTGTCTTGCGACTCCTCGAGGCTGTCCGCATCCTCGGCATGGAGCACTCTTGCCGCATTTACCAGGCTTCGACTTCCGAACTCTTCGGCAAGGTCGCCGAGGTGCCGCAAAGCGAGACCACTCCCTTCCACCCGCGCTCGCCTTATTCGGTGGCAAAACTCTATGCCTACTGGATCATGAAGAATTATCGCGAAAGTTACGGCATGTTCACCGCCAACGGCATTCTTTTCAATCACGAGAGCGAGCGCCGCGGCGAAAATTTCGTTACGCGCAAGATTACCCTTGCCGCCGCTCGTATTCGCCACGGCTTGCAGGATAAGTTATATCTCGGCAACCTCAATGCCATGCGCGACTGGGGTTATGCCCGCGATTATGTCGAGTGCATGTGGCTCATCCTCCAGCAGCCCGAGCCCGACGACTTCGTGGTCGCCACCGGCGAGTATCACTCGGTGCGCGAGTTCACCACTCTGGCTTTTGAGCGCGTGGGTGTCACCCTGCGCTGGGAGGGTGAGGGAATCAACGAGAAGGGTATCGACACTGCCACCGGGCGTGTCCTCGTCGAGGTCGACCCGCGCTTCTTCCGCCCCGCCGAGGTCGAGCAACTCCTCGGCAATCCCGACAAGGCACGCCGTGTCCTCGGCTGGAATCCGCGCAAAACTTCTTTCCAAGAATTAGTAAACATTATGGTAGATGCCGATATGGCTTTAGTCGCTAAATCCAAATGACAATAGATAAAAACGCTAAAATTTATGTCGCCGGGCACCGCGGGTTGGTCGGCTCGGCTATCATGGCTAACCTTAAGCAGCGCGGCTTCACCAATGTTATCGGTCGCACTCATGCCGAACTCGACCTCCTCGACCCCGTGGCTGTCGAGGCTTTCTTCGATGCCGAGAAGCCTCAGTTGGTAGTCCTCGCCGCCGCTCATGTCGGCGGCATCATGGCTAACTCGATTTATCGCGCCGATTTTATCTACCAAAATCTCCAAATCCAGCAAAATGTCATCGGCTCGGCTTGGCGCCACGGTGTCAAGAAGTTACTCTTCCTCGGCTCCACTTGCATATATCCTCGCGAGGCTCCTCAGCCCATCCCCGAGGACGCACTCCTCACTTCGCCTCTCGAGTACACCAATGAGCCATATGCCATCGCCAAAATTGCCGGGCTGAAACTATGCGAATCCCTCAACCTCCAATATGGCACCGATTACATTGCCGTGATGCCAACCAACCTGTATGGTCCGCGCGACAATTTCGACTTGGTTAATAGCCATGTCCTGCCGGCGATGATGCGCAAGATGCACCTCGCACGCCTGCTCAACGAGGGTGACCTCGAGGGCTTGCGCACCGACTTCGCTCGCCGTCCTCTCCGCGATTTTGATGCCTCGACGGCTTCGCTCGACGATTTCAAGGAGGTCCTCAGCCGCTTCGGCATTACTCCTTCTTCGCTCACCCTCTGGGGCTCCGGTACTCCTCTGCGCGAGTTCCTCTGGAGCGAGGATATGGCTGACGCTTCGGTTCACGTCCTTCTCAACGTCTCGTTCGCCGACCTTTGCCATGGCAAGGAGGTCCGCAATACACATATTAATATTGGTACAGGCATCGAGCACACCATCGCTCAAGTCGCCGAGATGATTCGTGCCACTGTAGGCTACTGCGGCGAAATCCGTTGGGATGCCTCCAAGCCCGATGGCACCATGCGCAAACTCTGCGACGTCTCCAAATTACATTCGCTCGGCTGGCATCACACCATCGACCTTGCCGACGGTATCACTCGCCTATATTCGTGGTATAAATCTCAATCTTGACTGTAGATTCCGTCACGATAGATTAGTTCGCCGGCATCCACACGCTCGCGCAGTATTTTTATCACTTCTGAGGCATTGCTGCCCCAGCGACGGTGTATTTCGCTCAGCGTCAAGCCTCTACCGGTAGCAAAGAACGAGTCGATTTGTGCTTCAAAGTCGACTCTCCGTACCTCGACTCGCCGCTCTCGCGTTGTCTCACGGCAAATATCACACTTGCCGCAGTCTCCCGTATTGGTGTCGCCAAAGTATTCCAGCATACGGTGCACACGGCAACCGGTGTCGTTGAATACATAGTCGCGCATAGCCTCGACACGTGCCTGTGCTCGCTCCAACTGCACTTCATATACCTCGCGAGGTATCACCACTCGCTTGGTCTCCTCGCGCCGCGTCGGAAAATATATGTAGGGAAGTCGCCGCTTGGGTATGTATTGTATCAATTTCATTCGTGCCATCGACAGCAACGCTTGATACACATCTTCTTCGGCTATCGAGGTAAGAAAGGCTATCCGGGTCTCGTCGATGGGCACAAAGTCGGCAAAAATACCGGTATACTGGCGCATAATGCACTCCATCACAGCGTCTTCGGTCTTGGGTAAGTCGATATTGTAAAACTCATGGCGGTCGGCAACGACCATGATGCGAGAGCGCGATCCCATCTCCTCGCCCCATTCGATGAGTCCGGCTCGTGCAAGTATCGACAGCGCCGATGCCACGGTGCGTGGGCGTTGCTTGTGCAGCAGGCAAAATGCTTCAAAATTGAATTCATACAGCCGATTGTAGCCCTCACCGAGAGCCACATTCAGGAATACGCACGCTTTCTCGTATATTTCGCTGATATATTTGCGTGGCGGAAATTCGTCATTCAGCCGGCGCTTGAGTTGTGCCTTGTCGGCAGTCACTGCCAACAGCACGGCATACGATGGCAGCCCGTCGCGACCGGCACGCCC
This sequence comes from uncultured Bacteroidales bacterium, assembly GCA_945829225.1. Classification (GTDB taxonomy): domain Bacteria; phylum Bacteroidota; class Bacteroidia; order Bacteroidales; family Muribaculaceae; genus CAG-873. The sequence continues at coordinate 42,209 of CALZTY010000015.1, forward strand.
CGCTTCTTGGTAATATTCTTCCAGCGACGACGGCACGTCGTAGTGCACCACCAAGCGCACATCGGGCTTGTCAATGCCCATGCCGAAGGCGTTCGTGGCGACTATCACCCTGATTTCGCCGCTCATCCACAAGTCTTGTTGCTCATTCTTGTCCTCTGCCATCATGCCTGCATGGTAGAAGCCCGAGGGTATCCCCTGGTCCTTGAGCCATTGCGCTATCACCGCGGTGCGGCGGCGCGAACGCACATATACGATGGCTGTCCCAGAGGTGTGCTGCAATATGTGCAGGAGCATGGCATCCTTATCGATGGCATCGCAGCGTCGCACCACATAACTGATGTTGTCGCGGGTGAAACTCCGCGAATAGATGGCATGCTCGCGCATCTCCAATTTGTCGGCGATGTCGGCGACCACCGCCGGGGTGGCTGATGCCGTCAATGCCAATACCGGCGCAGCCGGGTAGGTGGCGCGTAAGTTCTTGATTTTTAAATAGGAGGGTCTGAAGTCGTAGCCCCATTGCGAGATACAGTGAGACTCGTCGACCACGATGAGCGATACCTTCACCGTGGCTATGCTCGCCACAAATTCGGGCACCGCTATGCGCTCGGGCGACAGATATAGCAATTTGAGTTTACCCAAGCGCAACTTGTCGAAGGTCAGCGTCATCTCGTGGCGCGTCATCGCCGAGTGAAGACACCCTGCTGCTATGTTGCGCCGCCGCAGGTTGTCCACCTGGTCCTTCATCAGCGATATTAGTGGCGTCACAACTATCGTGACGCCCTCGAGCATCAGCGCCGGCACCTGGAAGGTGATGGATTTACCTCCGCCTGTCGGCAGTAGCCCTATGGTGTCGCGCCCCTCCAGCACAGATTGGATTATCTCTGCCTGGCACTCGCGAAATGAGTCATAGTCCCAATATTTCTTGAGGACTTGCTGTGGGGTCATCAGTCGGTCTCGTTGGAGGTGCGTATCTGCTTGACGAGTAATTGCAATGTCGAGGTGGCATTGTGATGCTTGTTCTCCTCGATGGTGTAGCAGATATTGAAGGGCTTGCCGGCATGGATGTAGTCGAAGTACCGCGCCATATTGAAGGCTATGCCGTTGATTACCTTGCCCGAGGTATCATCGACCAACTCCAACTTGATGTGCTCCAGGTGCTTGCCCACCAACATGCTGGTGCCAAAGTCCTTGACGTTGCGCGTGCAGAATGTAGGCTTTTGGTTGCCGGGCCCGTAGGGGTTGAATAGCCGCAGTGTCGATATAAATTCGGGCGTTATTTGGGCGAAATTGAGGAACGCATCAATGTCTATCACCGGGGTCTGCTGCTCGGGCAGGATATGCTCCGACACATACTGCTCAAATCGACGTGTGAACTCGGGAATATTCTCCTCCTTGAGCGACAAGCCCACGGCATAGGGGTGACCGCCGAAATTTTCCAACAAATCGCGTGACGAGTCGATGGCTTTATAAATATCGAAGCCTTGCACCGAGCGCGACGACCCTGTCGCCAAGCCGTTGGCAAAGGTCAGCACCACCGAGGGCTTGTAGTACAATTCGGTGAGGCGCGATGCCACGATGCCTATGATGCCCTTGTGCCAGTCTTTGTTGTAGATGACGATGGATTTCTTGGGCGAATACATCTCGCCACGCTGCTCCAAGATGGCATTTGCCTCATCGGTAATGCGCTTGTCGAGTTCTTTGCGGTCTTTGTTGTATTGGTCGATGGCGAGGCTCTTGGCTGCTGCATCCTTGCTGTCGCGTGCCACCAGCAGTTCCACGGCTTCGCGTCCGCTCTGCATGCGTCCCGATGCGTTGATGCGAGGTCCTATCTTGAATATCACATCAGAGATTGTGATTTCCTTGCCACCCAAGCCACAGGTGCGGATGATGGCTCGCAGACCCAGATTAGGATTGGTATTCAGGCGCTTAACGCCCATATATGCCATCACGCGGTTCTCGTCGACCATCGGCACGATGTCGGCGGCGATGGATACCGCCACCAAGTCGAGCATGCACTCCAACTCGGCGGTACTGATACCGTTGGATATGGAGAAGGCTTGCATCAGTTTGTAACCCACGCCGCAGCCCGAGAGGTGTCGGCAAGGGTAGGTCGAACCCTCCAATTTGGGATTCAAAATAGCCACAGCCGGCGGCAGGGTATCGTCGGGCACATGGTGGTCGCAGATGATGAAGTCGATACCGCGGCTCTTGGCATACTCTATCTCGTCGATGGCTTTGATGCCGCAGTCGAGGATGATTATCAACTTCACCCCCTCGTCGGCGGCATTGTCGATTATTTGGCGCGATATGCCATAGCCCTCGTCGTAGCGTGTGGGAATGTAAAAGTCAATCTCAGAATAAAAATTCTGCAAATACCGGTACACCAGGGCAACTGCTGTGGTGCCATCTACATCGTAGTCGCCATATACCAGGATTTTTTCTTTCGAGCCCATCGCGCGGTTGATGCGGTCCACCGCCTTGTCCATGTCGGGCATTAGGAAAGGGTCGTGGAGGTCACGCAACGACGGATGAAAGAATTTCTCGGCTTGTTCGACCGACGTGATGCCACGCTGCACGAGCAATTCCGACACCGGCGTACAATTGGCGTAGCGTCGTGCCAGTTCGCTCTCTAATTTCTGCTCCTCACTGGTGAGTGGTAGATAATTCCATTTGCGTGTCATATATTAGTTCTTTTTTTGTTGCGTGACCTATTCATCCTTGCCATGGATGTGTACATCTAATTGCGGGAACGGGAAGTGGATGCCACATTTTGGCAACTCGTTGTAGAAGCGCTCGTTCATGTCGTAGTAGACGCCCCAATAGTCGGCGGTGCTCACCCAGGCGCGAGCCTTCAACTCTACGGCATTGGCTCCGAGGTTCTCTACTACCACTACCGGCGAGCGGTCGGGGCGTACTTTCAGCGCCGCAATTTCTTCGCGTTGCTTTTCCTTCCATTGCTCCACTTTTTTGCGATGATGCCTGAATATGCGCCCCCAGAAGCCTTGCTTTGCCGGAGCTTCGGGTTCTTCGGGCTCTTCCATGTCTTTCAACAAGTCGTCGACCGCGGCTATCGGCTCATCGGTGTATTGCTTCACCACGCGCTCGTCTCCAAGGAGTATGCGCAGGATTTCACCTCGAGCCGTGTCCACACTGTCGCCATAGGAGATGGTGATGCTCCAGTCCACACGACGATACATCTCGCGCGAATAATTGTTCACCGAGCCCGTCGACAGGCTGCCGTTGGGGATATTTATCGACTTATTGTCGGGGGTGACTATGATGGTGGCAAATATTTGTATCTCTTTTACTGTGCCCGCAAAGCCTTGTGCCTCAATGTAATCGCCCACTCGGTAGGGCTTGAGCAACAAGATGAGCACGCCGCCGGCAAAGTTTTGCAACGTCCCGCTCAGAGCCATACCTACAGCAACACCGGCTGAGGCAAACAACGCCAGGAACGACGATGTCTCGATGCCCAAGATGCCTATGACGGTGACTATGAGGATGAAGTACATCACGATGCGCACAAAACTCAGCACAAATGTGGAGAGTGAGTGGTCGACACGTCGGCGCAACATGATGCGCGTCACCATATTGTACAGTTTGCGTATGATGAACTTGCCGATGTAGAACACCGTGACGGCTATCAACAGGTTGATTGCCAGCGATACTATGCCGGTGATAAAGCGGTTGATCAGTTCGTCGACAGGCAGGCTCTTGAGCACGCTCAAGTCCTCATGTACATTGGGTACCGAGTCGGGCAAGGCGGGTAGGGTGCTCTGGATATATTGTATAAGATTTATCATTGTCATTTGGTGTTAAATCGCGGTGCTACAACATCTTGTGCCCACTGCAGGCGGTCATAGCCTTTGACGTTGATATAGTCTGCGCTGTTGAATACTCGTGTCGATAGCCCCGAGGTGTTGTACATGGGCCAACTGTCCCATAATTTCGCCGTGGCGGCATGATAGATAACCACCTGGTTCATTGCCTCGTGCCAGCGAGTCGCCATTTCGGCATCGACGGCATCGCGCTGTATCAATGCCTCGACATATTCGCCGAAATCAAGGTAATATCCTTGGCGCACCGATGCCGAGCCATAGTAGTTGGTGACCGGCGATAGCGGATGCTCGGGCGAGGTGATACAGTATATCGCCTTGGTGGCGGCTGCCAATTCGTCGAGCCCCTCGGTGGCTACCACCGAGATGGCGCAGGTGCGGTCCTCGGCAATGGGTAGACTATTGTAATGTGTGTAGGTGTTGGTCGCCGCTTGTATCAGCGAGGCGCGGTCGCCCTTGCATAGCAAGGGGAGGTTCTTGTCGTAGGGCATGCCGTCAAGGGGTATCTCGGATTGCGTCGCTACAACATATTCGGCACAGTTGCGCAACTCGTACATCACCTCTACTGAGCCCATCAAGCAACAGTCGAAATAAATATAGTCAAAACCTTTTCCTTCAATAACTTTGCTCAAGGTAGTGGTGTTCATCTTGTGACCTCCGTGCAAGCCGAAGGATAGGGTGCTGATATCTGTATCGTCGCTGCTGTCCTCGAGCCATCCATTGGCATGGCTCCACAGCACGATGCCGTAATCTTTTGCCGGGGCTATGCTCTGCACGTCATCAATGACTTCGGTCATAAATGACGCAGTCGTCGAGTAGCCGGGACCGTATGTCTTGAGCGTCTTGAAGCCCGTGCCGGTGAGTTCCATAAGGCTCGAACCGCTATATGTGGCGTGCATAACCAGCCAGCGCACATTCGCAGGCTTTTCGGGCAATGCTTTCTTCATCTCATCGAGGTCGGCTGAGTCGTTGGCTTGCACCTTCTCGCCACCCTCATATCCGGGCTGCCCGAGGCTGTTCGCCGCTACCATATACACCAATACGGTGCGCTCTATTGGCACAACGGGTTGTGGCTCTTCGTGCTCGTTGCTGCAACTGCTCATCGTGAGCAAGGTCGCTATTATCGTTAATATGATAGGTTTAAAATTATTCACCT
>CALZTY010000016.1 GCA_945829225.1 uncultured Bacteroidales bacterium
AGCAGCCGAGCCGGATATCGTTGTGCCCGTCAACTTTTATCGGACAGCAATAATAGTAATATAGGATTAAGTAGGTTGTTGTTAATTGATGGCGCAAAGGTACAATGATAATTGTTAATATGCAAATATTTCTTGGATTTTTTCACGATTGCGGGTTGATAGGGCTTATATGCGCAATAGGGCGAATAGGGCGAATTGGGCGAATTGGACTAATTGGACTAATTAGTCTAATTGGACCAATGAAGGTGGGTGGAGGTGGGTGTTTGCAACCCCTCCGGGGTTGTGCCTTCTCTTTGCTTGAGGACCCCAGGGAGGGCTTTGCCCACCCTGGGGTTAGTGATGATGAGACCCCTCCGGGGTCTTATTGCTGTGGGAGAACCCTTGTTGAGACCCCGTCGGGGTTTTTTATTGGAGGCGGAGGAAGGCGGAGCCGAAGCGGGCGACGGCGGCTCGGGTGAGGTCGTCGCGGAATTGTGGGGCGGCGATGGAGATGAGAAGGCGCGCTCGCTGTGCGAGGTCCTTGCCGCGAAGGTCGACGGCTCCGTACTCGGTGACGATGTAGTTGGTCTGGAAGCGCGTTGTGACCACTCCGGCTCCCGGGGTGAGGATGGGTTTGATTTTGTTGAGCCCCTTGTTGGTGGTGGCGGTCATCGCTAGGAATGAGATGCCGCCCTCGCTGCGCGAGGCGCCGTAGACGAAGTCGTGCTGCCCACCGACACCCGAGAAGATGCGTTCGCCGATGGAGTCGGCACATACCTGTCCGGTGAGGTCAATCTCGAGGCATGAGTTAATGGACACTACGCGAGGATTTTGGGCGATGCGGAATGGGTCGTTGGTCCAGGCGACGTCACGGAAAATCATATCGTGGTTGTAGTCCATGAGGTCATATAGTTTGCGCGAACCGAGCGCCAGAGAAGCGACAGATTTGCCCGGCTCGACCTTTTTGAGGCTATTGTCGATGACACCGCTCTGCAACAGCGGGAGGACGCCGTCGGTCATCGCTTCGGTGTGGAGACCGAGGTGTTTATGGTCGGCGAGGGCACGAATAACGGCGTTGGGAATACCCCCTACTCCAATCTGGAGGGTAGCGCCGTCGGGAATGATTTCGGCGATGAAGTTTCCGATCTTGACCTCGGCGTCGTTTGGCACGGCAGTAGGGACCTCGACCAGGGGGTCGTCAACCTCGACACAGGCATCAATATCGCGGATATTGATGACCGGGTCGCCGAATGAGAAGGGCATATGAGGATTAATCTGGGCGATGACCACTCGGGCGCACTCAACAGCGGCGGTAGCGAGGTCGGCAGATACACCGAAACTCACATTTCCGTCCTTGTCGGGGAGGGAGCAGTTGATGAGCGCCACATCGATGGGGCAAGTGCCGTCGCGGAACAGTGCGGGCACCTCGCCGAGGAAGCGCGGAATGGTGGAACCATAGCCGCGGTCGAGCCAATGGCGCACCGAGTTGGAGACGAAGAACGAGCGGAGTGTGAAGTTGTCCTTGAGTTCCTCGATGCAGTAGGGAGCGGGGCGGTCGGCGACGGCAAAGGCGTTGTAAATCACCACGTCGCGGATGTCGCGGAGTCGCTCGGCGAGAGCGGCGCAGAGGGTCTCGGGGATAGAAGTACTGCCTTGAATGAAGATGTGGTCGCCGCTGTTAATGAGGGACATAGCCTCGGCGGCGGTCATGTAAGTACCTTTCATACGGGGTTGCTTTGGTGGAAAATGGCAAGGCGCTCGGCAAGGTTGTCGAAGTCGCTATCATTGACAAGGGTAGAGATGCACACGCGCAGCCCCTCCTGGCAGGAGCCGGTGGAGCGCAGCGGGATGGTGGCGATGCCGTGCCGCAGGAGAGCGGCATGGAGTTGCTCGCCGTTAAAGCCTTGATAACCAACGGTAAAGAAGAAACCATCAGCAATAGGAGCATCGCCGTCGTGCGAATAGACTATGTGGAAGCCATTGTCGGCAAAGATTTTCTTGGCACGGGCGGCACGACGCCCATACTCGGCACAGTCGGAAACGAAGTCCAACTTGCCATCTACAGCGGCGCCGAGCATGGCGGCATAGGCATATTGTGCTGAATGACAGACACCCGAGGAGGCACAGTAAAGAACACCGAAGACATAGGCGTCGCCAAAAGTGGGCATCTCGTAGAACGAGCGGATGAAGTCGCTGGTACTGTCACACACAGTCTCGGACATGCACACCATAGCGATGCGCTGTCCTGCATAACTGAACATTTTGGAGGCGGAAATCAGCAAGATATAATTGTCGGTGTATCGAGCGACGGTGGAGACAAACGGAGGCTCGTAGGGTCGACCGAGAGGCTTGCGGAAGTCCATGGCGAAGTATGCAAGGTCCTCAACCACAAAGACATCGTACTTGGAAGCCATTCGACCGATGATTTCCAATTCCTCGTCAGTGAGGTTGAACCACGCGGGATTGTTGGGGTTGCTGTAGATGAGCGCCGAGACCTTGCCCGAGGAGAGGACGCTCTCGAGTTTGGCTTCCAACTTGGCGCCACGATACTCATAAATATCAAATTGCTCGGTATTTAGCCCGAGGAGTTTGGCTTGATTGCGCTGAGCCGGGAAACCCGGGTTGATATATAATATGGTGTCGGCGCCGGGTTTGCGCTGACCGAGGAGGATGAAGAGGGTAAAACTTGCCTGCATGGATCCGACAGTGGGGACAATGCAGCGAGGCGGTATGTCGAGGTCGAGGAACGCCTTGACGAAGCGCGAGCCGTTCTCCTTGAGGGGTTTGATACCGATGATATTGGGATATTGGTTGGCGATGCCATGGCGGTGTGCCTCTATCTCGGCATTGATGCCGACGAGGCTGGGAGGCAAGCCGGGATTGCCCATCTCGAGGTGGAGAAAGTGAGTGCCCGAGGAGCGCTCCATCTCGGCAGCCACGGCGCATATCTGGCGAATGGTGGCGGTATTCATATCAACGACACCGATGCGGTCGATGGCATGCTGCAGGGTATCTTGACCCAGAGGAAATGTAGTGGACATGTGCTATTTAGGTTGTTAGGTAGTAGTGGTTATGCTTATTTGATGACAGATTGAGCCACGGCGAGCCCGTGGTTGAATGCTTTGATATTAGCATCGACGATGGCTTGCCCCTTAGCGCCGAAGACACGACGGATGCCATCGGCGAGCAAGTCGGGAGCGATGCCGAGTATGGGAGCACAGGCACCGAGGAGCACCATATTGGACGAGCGCGGCGAGGCTATTTCCTTGGCGGCGGCATCCACGTCGAAGGCAATCACGCGCGGGCGCTGCTGCAACTCGGCTTCCACTGCCGACATCTCGGGATAGTTGGTGATGTTGACAAATGGTACCGTATTAGTCACAATCCAGCCCGTGTGGGGGTTGAGGTATCCGGCATACCGCAGCGCCTCCATAGGCTCGAGAGAGACCACCAAATCGGCGGCACCGCGAGCAATCAAGTCGCTGTGAAGGGGTCGGACGAGAGGCGTAGATTGGACTGAACATCGCCGCCGCGCTGGCTCATGCCGTGCACCTCGGCTTGCTTGATATATAGTCCCTCCTCGAGGGCAGCCACGCCGATAATCGTGGCGATTGAGAGGATGCCCTGACCGCCCACGCCGGCGAGTATTATATCTTTTTTCATGGTATATTTACTGATTAAGAGGTTGTTAAAAAAGGTTATTTCTTGGCGGCGGCATGGCGGCGAGCCGTCTGGATGCACTCGCGGCGCGAGACGATGACCGAGAGCCCGGGATAGTCGATTTCCTCCTTGAACATGCGCATCATGTCGTCGTGATTGCGCGGCAGGGAGTCGATGGTGCGCACATGCTCGGGAGCGGCGCCCAATCCGCGGCAGATATCCTCGAGTTTGCCGGTGCCCTGCGAGTCCTGTCCGCCGGTCATGCCGGTGGTGAGGTTGTCGCTGATAATCACGGTGATAGGCGAATTTTCGTTGATAGCATCGAGCAGTCCGGTCATGCCCGAGTGGGTGAATGTGGAGTCGCCGATGACAGCCACCGAGGGGTGCTGACCGGCATCGGCAGCGCCCTTAGCCATGGTTATAGAAGCGCCCATATCGACGACGCTGTCGATGGCGTTGAAAGGCGCGAGCCAGCCCAGGGTGTAGCAGCCGATGTCACCGAAGACCTTGGGACTGGGGTATTGAGCGAGTACGTCGTTGAGTGCGTGATATACGTCGCGGTGCCCGCAGCCCTGGCACAGAGCCGGCGGACGCGGGGCGACAATCTCGGAGGCGGTGGCGCAGTCCAACGCAGGCAAGCCGACGGCGGCACGCACGGCATCGGGCGATAGTTCGCCGGTGCGCGGCAATTCGCCCGAGAGGCGCCCCTTGACCGGTGTGCCGTGGTCGATGATGCCGCGGAGGCGCTCCTCGATGAATGGCTGCCCCTCCTCGACGACCAAGATAGACTTACACTCACGAGCCATGCGCTGAATGAGCGAATGAGGCAGGGGATATTGAGTGATTTTGAGCACCGGGAACGGACAGCCGTCGGGGAAATTCTCCATGAGATAGTTGTAGGCGATACCCGAGGCGATGATACCCATCGAGTGGTCGGGCGCATCGATATATTTATTATAAGGAGAAGCCTCGGACTCGCGGCGGAGTTCGTCCCATATGCGGAGGACCTCCTTGTATCGAACCTTGGAGTTACCGGGCATGAGCACCCACTGGCGAGTGTGCTCGGGATACGAGAGGGCACGCTCGGGAGCCGGAGTGTCGTCACCGGCGACCACGGCACGGGAGTGGCACAGGCGCGTCACCATGCGCATCATCACGGGCATCTGCCGGCGCTCGGAGAGTTCAAAGGCTGCGGCAGCCATATCGTAGGCTTCCTGCTGATTGGAAGGCTCGAAGGTGGGAATGAAAGCAAATTCGGCATAGAAGCGCGAGTCTTGCTCGTTCTGCGAGGAGTGCATCGAGGGGTCGTCGGCTGCAACGACGATAAGCCCGCCGTTGGTGCCGGTCATCGCCGAGTTGACAAATGGGTCGGCGCAGACATTCATGCCCACATGCTTCATGCACACCATGGCGCGCTTACCGCAGAACGACATGCCCAGCGCCTCCTCCATGGCGGTTTTTTCGTTTGACGACCAATGGCTGTGGATGCCTCTGCTGCGAGCCACGGCATTGGATTGAATATACTCGGTAATCTCGGTTGAGGGCGTTCCGGGGTAGGCATAGACGCCTGATAAGCCCGCATTGATGGCTCCGAGAGCCAAGGCTTCATCGCCCAAAAGCAATTGCTTGATATGTCCCATGGTAGGCATAGGTATGATTTGGTTAGGTTAGTTTTCGTTATCTGATCATCGCTTCCGATGTCTGTGGCAAATGTACAAAAAAAGAATGAGAAAACTAATGCATTGGGAAGAAAAAAAGCAAAAAAAGCGAGTTGAGAGGCACGTGGCGTCTCAACTCGCGGAGAAATATCTCTGTGGTATTAAAGTTGGCTGTCGGGATTGAGGTTGGCGCTCTCGATATCCTTGAAGTACTTGTAGGTCTGCACCATGAGTTCGGCGCAGGCATCTTCGTCGGCGACAATGATAGCCTTGCGATGCATCTGGAGGGCAGAGATGGTCCACATCTGCGATACGGCGCCTTCGACACCAGCCTTGAGCGCGCGAGCCTTGTTGTGGCCGTTGACGATGAGGAGGACGCTCTTGGCATCGCAAATAGTACCGACACCCACGGTGAGGGCGGTCTTGGGCACCAAGTTGACGTCGTTGTCAAAGAAGCGCGAGTTGGCGATGACGGTATCCTGGGTGAGGGTCTTCATGCGAGTGCGCGATGAGAGCGACGAGCCGGGCTCGTTGAAGGCGATGTGTCCGTCGGGACCTACACCACCGAGGAACAGGTCGATGCCGCCATAGGAGGCAATCTTCTCCTCATAGCGACGGCACTCAGCCTCGGGGTCCTCGGCGTTGCCGTTGAGGATGTTTACCTGGTCGGCGGGGATGTCGATTTGGTTGAAGAAATTGGTCCACATGAATGTGTAGTAACTCTGGGCGTGGTCGCGAGGGATGCCACAGTACTCGTCCATATTGAATGTGACGACGTGCTTGAAGGATACCTTACCGGCTTGGTTGAGCTTGATGAGCTCGCGGTACATGCCTAAGGGCGAGCTACCGGTGGGACATCCGAGGACAAAGGGTTTTTCAGCAGTGGGCTTAGCCTCGTTGATGCGAGCAGCCACATAGTTAGCCGCCCAGCGAGAAACTTCGGCATAGGTAGGCTCGATAATTAGTCTCATTGTTTTATTGATATTTGGGTTTTGGGTTATTGTTTAAGGTATTTAGTTGTGCAAAGTTAACACTTATCTGTCGGATCTCAAAATAATTTTTAACGATGAGGCGATAATTGAAAATATTTCGCTATATTTGCCCTGTGAAAGGAGAAAAGACAATGAGTGAACTCATCAAGCCGCAGTGCAAATATGTCATCACCATCGGGCGCAGCTTCGGCGCCGGGGGACGCGAGCTGGGCAAGTTGCTTGCCGATAAGCTTGCTATCTCCTACTATGACAAGGAGTTGCTGGGCGAAGCGGCGGAGAAAGCGGGGCTGAGCAAGTCGCTGTTTGAGCGCAACGACGAGCGCGCGCCGGGCATCTTGGGCGGGCTATCGTCGCTGAGCATAGGCTACAGCGCCATCGCGTGGTATACCTCGCCGGGCGGCACCACCGCCGACACAGTCTATCAGGCACAGAGCGACTTCATACGCCGTGTAGCGCAGCAAGGCTCGTGCGTAATCGTCGGGCGTACAGCCGATTACATCCTGCGTGACCTTCCCAATGTATTCAACATCTTCCTGCACGCGCCCGAGGACGTATGCATCGATCGCATCCTCAGCCGCAATGACTGCTGCGACGAAGAGCGCGCCCGCGCCGCCCTGCGTCGCACCAACAAGTTGCGCGCCGAGTATTACAACTACTACACCGACCGCCACTGGGGGCAAGCCGACACATATCACCTCTCGGTCGACTCGTCGACAATGCCCATGGACAAACTTGCCAACTTCATTATCCAATACTTGAACTCATTTTTAACAAATAAGACGAAATGACCACCGAAGACGAGAAACGCCTCCATAACGACCCCGACGGGCTGCTCACCTACGAGTATATCGCCAACCATATCGAGAGCATAGATACCGATATTGAAGCCCTGATAGCCAACCTTGTACGCGTGGATATCTCGGGGCAATTCACCGCCTCGGCAGCGCGCTACCTACATGCCATCGATGCAGAGCACTACGCCGGCGCAGTGGGCGAATTGGTAGCCGCCACCATTGCCAAGGACCGCGAGCACCGCTATCTGCAGGACATCCTCACCGGTGTCTACGGCGCCGACTATGCCGAGCGCGCCGCCGAGTTGCAAGCCAAAGACGATAATTTCCGTCGCATTTACAAACGACTCTTTCCCAATCCCGACTCACTATGAAACTGATTATTAACCCTGTAGCCGCGTTGACTATGGCGGTTGCCTTGATGTGCGCCTCGTGCAACAAAGCCACTGCCGCCGACCCGGCACCCACAACAACTACCGACACAATGACCACAAACATCGACACCACAGGCACCAAGGTGCGCATCGAGACAAGTATGGGCACATTCACCGTGCTACTGTATAACGACACGCCCATCCACCGCGACAACTTCGTGAAACTCGCCTCGGAGGGCTACTACAACGGCACGCTCTTCCACCGCGTCATCAACCAATTCATGGTACAAGCCGGCGACCCCGCCTCGAAGACCGCCCAGCCGGGACAAATGCTGGGCTCGGGCGACCCGGGCTATACCCTTGAGGCAGAGATACGCTTCCCGCAGCGCTTTCACAAGCGATACACCCTGGCAGCCGCACGCACCGGCGACCAGGTGAACCCCGAGCGCCGCTCCTCGGGCTCTCAATTCTACGTAGTGACCGGCACCAAGGTGCCCGAGGCAGCACTCCCGCAACTCGAGGCTCGCATCAATAACAGCATGGCTCAGAGCATCTTCAACGGGCTCGCCCAGCAACACATGGACGAGATACGCGCCATGCAAGCCGCCGGCGACCAAGCCGGGCTCAAAGCCTTGCAGGACAAGTTGGTGGCAGAGACCGAGGCACAAATCGCCGCCAATCCCTTCACCCTCACCCCCGAGATGAAGAAAGCATATGCCGAGGTGGGTGGCGCACCCCACCTCGACGGGCAGTACACCGTATTCGGCGAAGTCATTGAGGGCATGGAGGTTATCGACAACATCGAGAAGGTGGAGACCGACCGCAACGACCGCCCCACCACTGATATCCGCATCATCAGCACCACCGTAATCCCCGCCAAGTGATAGAAGTCACTCGTCACGTCCTCGACAACGGGCTGCGGGTGGTGGTCAACCACGACCCCGCCGTGTCGATGGCAGCCGTCAATATCCTATACAACACCGGTGCGCGCGACGAGAGTCGTGCGCTCACCGGTGTTGCGCATCTCTTTGAGCACCTGATGTTTGGGGGCTCGGTCAACGTGCCCGACTTCGATCTGGAACTCTCCGATGCCGGCGGCTCGTCAAATGCCTGGACCTCGTGCGACTTCACCAACTTTTACGACGTGCTTCCGGCGGTGAATATCGAGACGGCGCTCCACATCGAGAGCGACCGCATGCTGGCGCTCGCCTTTGACCCGCACAGCCTCGAGGTGCAGCGCGGGGTGGTCATCGAGGAATTCAAGCAGCAATGCCTCAACACGCCCTACGGTGACTTGATGCACCACTTGCGAGCCGCAGTCTACAGCCCCGAGCACCCCTACTCGTGGCCCGTCATCGGCTTGACTCCCGACCACATAGCCGCGGTAACCGACGAGGATGTCCGCCGCATATTTTACTCGCATTATGCGCCCAACAATGCCGTGCTGGCGATCTCGGGCAACATCGACCCGGAGCGGGCTATAACCCTGGTAGAGAAGTGGTTTGGCGACATACCGCGGCGCGAGATAGCCCCACGACAGTTGCCCGAGCCGGGGTTCCCGACCTCGCGCGTTGACCTCACCGCCCGGGGCAACGCGCCGGTGCCGTCGCTCGCCATCGCCATACCGATGGACCCCTATGGCACACGCAATTACTTTGTCGCCGACTGCATCACCGACATCCTGTCGGCAGGCACGTGCAGCCGCATTTACCGCGACATGGTCGCCGGGGGCGACGGCACGGTGGTAGATGCCGACGCCTCCATCATCGGCTGCGAGCACCCTGGCATGCTGATGTTGTCGGCACGCCTGCGCGATGCCGCCGATGCCGATAGAGTGGCAGAGCGATTACTCGCTCATATACAAGCACTTGCCGGTGACAATCCGGTCACTCAGCACGAATTGGAGCGCACACTCAACCGCTTCGAGTCGACCTTTGCCTTGGACAATCTCGACATCTCCGCGCGAGCCTTCAACATAGCCCTCGCCGAGATGCATGGCGAGGATATCAACGACACCGTGCCACGGCAACGAAGCATCACAGCCGATGACATCGCATCGACTGCGTCAATACTCGCCGACACTCCGGCAGTGGTGTTGCGCTATGTGCGTTGACCGAAAATGCGGCTCCCTACCCTCACCATAGTGGCTCCCGCCGCCACAGCGAGCAGATAGTCGTCGCTCATGCCCATCGACAGGGTGTCAAAGCCCGTCAAGTCGGGGCACATCTCCTTGACCTGATTAAATACCGCGGCAATAGCGCGGAAGTCGGCACTGATGCGCTCGCGGTCGTCGGTGTGCGATGCCATGCCCATGATTCCGCAGATATGTACAGCCTTGAGCGAATGATACTTGTGCTGAGCGAAGTAGTCAAGGACCTCCTGTGGGTCAAATCCCGTCTTGGTATCCTCGGCAGCCACGTGGACCTCAAAGAGCACGCGGGTGACCACGCCACGGCGCTCCGACTCGGCATCGATAAGGTTCAAGAGGCGCTCGGAGTCGACGCTCTCGATGAGCGAGACGCGCCCCACCAGCGCCTTGACCTTATTGGTCTGCACATGTCCGATGAAGTGCCAGCGGATATCCGCGGGCAATAGCGCCTGCTTGGCGAGCAGTTCCTGCACACGGCTCTCGCCGAAGACACGTTGCCCGGCGCGATAAGCCTCCATCAGAGCCTCGGCAGGGTGAAACTTGCTCACAGCCACCAAGGTCACCCGGTCGGGCAAGGAGTTGACGACCTCAGTCAATGCTCGGGCTATCTCATCCATCACTCCTTGACTTTCATGCGATAGACATCCATCAGCGGGGTCTCGGCGATGGATACAATCTCATAGTCGGCGGCGCTGCCCTTCATGTAAGCGAGGAAATTGTCATACGCCTCCTTGAAGCCGATTGCTTGGACCAAAATCTGAGTAATCGAGCGCTTCTCGGCGCCGGTCTTCTCGTCGATCATGATGAAAGCCACCTTGACCAAATACCAACGGTCGCCGCCCTCGTTGAACGAAATCTCGGCGATGCGCGAGCGCTTGACGGCTGCGACATCAAATTCGCCGGAGATAAACGGGCGTTGCTCCTCGGTGATGCGCGCCTCAGCCTCGGTGAAGGTGAGGGCATCCACCAAGTAAGGCTCGGTAACCTTCTTCACCGAGCCGCCTTCTTGCATCTTATCGTATCTTACTTTACATTCAAACCAATTTGCCATGTTTCTTGTATTATATATAATAATGTGTATCAACTTTGCCCCGTGGAGCAATGCAAAGGTACAAATTTTCCATAATTCGGCAATCATTTAGTCGAAAAAATAACAATCGGGCGAAATTTATGCTGAAAAACATAATTTTAGAAAATATTCAGTTTACTACTTGACAATCAATATATTAAACACCGAAAAGTGGCAAAAATGCCATAAAAATCGTAAAAAAATTGCCGTTTTAAATGTTAAAATCGAATTTTTTTGACTATTTTATGCTAAAATTAATTGGAAAGTGATTAACTTTGCAAAAACTTATCCGGTCATCCGGAGGGATGACTGTGCTTCAAAAACTCGCAAAGAAACAAAAACAAACATTTAATAATTTTATGTCTAACTTATTCTTAGTATGAAAAAGCTGTTTTTATTACTTGTGGCATTACTCGCCATTGGCTTGTGCGCATCAGCTCAGACGCGTACAGTCAAGGGTACAGTAGTTGATGCCGCTACTGCAGAGCCCCTGATCGGCGCTTCAGTTACAGCTGCAGGTAGCACTATGGGTGTCACCACCGACCTCGACGGTGACTTTACCATTGTTGTACCCACATCTGTGAGCCAGCTGACAATCTCTTACGTGGGCTATCAGACACAGAAAGTGACAATCGGCGAAGGCAAACTCATGGTGCAGATGCACGCTGAGCAGAACGTCCTCGACGAAGTCATCGCAGTTGCTTACGGTACCTCCAAGCGCTCGGAGTACACCGGCTCGGCAGCCGTAGTGAAAGCCGACCAACTCGAAGACGTGATGGTATCTACCGCCACCAACGCTCTCAGCGGTCGTGCTTCAGGCGTACAGATCATCAGCTCCAACGGTCAGCCCGGTGAGCAACCCTCCGTGCTGATTCGTGGTGTCGGCTCTATCAACGCTTCTACCTCACCTCTCTACGTTGTTGACGGTGTTCCCTACAGCGGTGACCTCTCGGGTATCGCTACCAACGACATCGAGTCAATGACCGTACTGAAGGATGCCGCTTCCACCGCCCTCTACGGTGCTCGTGGTGCCAACGGTGTCATCCTCATCACCACCAAGCGTGGTAAGGAAGGCAACGCTCGCGTGACCTTCGACGCTCGCTGGGGTGTTAACGAACGCGCTATCCCCAACTACGACGTAGTGACCGACTCTCGCCAATACATCGAGCAAGTATACCAATCGTTGTATATGACCTCATTGATGACCGGTGCCAACGCCGGCAACACCGACGCTGCTCGTCAGTATGCATTGAACAACCTGTGGTCGTCAATCGGCTATCAGACATGGACCGCACCCGCCGGTGAGTCGATCATCGGTGCCGACGGCCATTTCAACCCCAATGCTACTCCCGGTTACTACAACGAGGCTGCAGGTTTCTACTACCTCGCCGACGACTGGTCGAAGCTCCAGCTCCGCAACGGTCTCCGTCAAGAGTACACCCTCTCTGTTTCGGGTGGTACTGATAAGTTCACCTACTATCTCTCGGGTGCTTACCTGGGCGACGAAGGTATCATCACCGGCTCGCACTTCCAGCGTCTCGCTACCCGTGCATCGGTTGACTACCAAGCCAAGCCTTGGTTGAAGATTGGTACCAACCTCTCTTACACCTATGTTAACTCGGGCTATCCCGACGAGCAGACTTCATCGGGCTCGAACGGCAACGCCTTCCGTACAGCCAACGAGTGCGCACCCGTATATCCTATGTACGTGCGTGACGCCAACGGCAACATCGTTTACAACAAGGAATACAACCGTCCTATCTATGACTACGGCGACGGCATGGCAGGAGCAGTCCGCGCCTATGCACCTATGTCCAACCCGACCGGTGACCTCGCATACAACCTCGAGGAGAACCTCATGGACATTCTTGATGCCAAGGCTTACGCCATCCTCACCCCTCTGAAGGGTCTTACCATCAATGGCAACATCGGTTACTTTCTTGACAACACCCGCAACCACATGATTGCTAACCCCCTCTACGGTCAGTCGGCATCATACAACGGTCAGGCTCTACAGTCTCAGAGCCGTCTGCGCACTATCAACTCGCAGTTAATCGGCGAATACCAGCGCACCTTCAACGAGGTACACAACGCATCGGTAATGGTCGGTTACGAGAGCTTCTCGCAGAACAGCGAATCGGTTGAAGCCATCGGTAACAACCTCTACAACCCCGGTCAGTGGGCAGTAAACAACACCATCGACCAACGTCGTGGTTACGGTGCTGCCGGCGAGTACAGCACTCGCGGCTGGATCGGTCGTCTCAAATACAACTATGCCGAGAAGTACTTCTTCCAGGCATCGTTCCGTCGTGACGCTTCTTCACGTTTCCATCCCGACAAGCGTTGGGGTTCATTCTGGTCGGCAAGTGCCGCATGGGAAGTCGCCAAGGAGAAATTCATGCAAGACTTTGAGAACGTTGATATGTTGAAGGTTAAGTTCTCGTTCGGTCAGAACGGTAACGACAACGTCGGCAACTACTACGCTTACCTCGACCAGTACAACCTCACCGGTGAGAACGGCGTGTTCAACGACGCTCAACTCGTATACAAAGGCAACCCCGACCTCACTTGGGAGACCTCGACCAACATCAATGCCGGTGTAGACTTCTCGTTCTTCAAGGGCCGCATCTCCGGTACCGCCGAGTACTATCAGCGCACCGTGAGCGACATGCTCTTCAACATTCCCGTTGCTCCGTCGTTGGGTTACAGCTCGATTCCTATGAACGTAGGTAAGATCCGCAACAACGGCTTCGAAATCGACGCTAACTTCAACGTCCTCAACCTCCGCGACGTACAAGTTGACGTATTTGCCAACTTGACTATCCCCACCTCCAAGGTGCTCGAGCTCTCGCCCGATATCCTCGACGGCGACGGCAACTGGTTCCCCACCTCCAGCCGTATCTTCTACGAGGGTGGCGCTCTCTACAACATGTACCTCGTACAATATGCAGGTGTTGATCCCGAGACCGGTAAGGCTCTCTACTGGGCTCGCGAGCCGCTCCTGGACGCCGATGGCAACCAAGTGGTTGAGAACGGTATCTCACGCTGGTCCGACGAAGAATACAAGACCGACGTATGGACCAACGCTTACTACTCAAATCGTAAGGAAACCGGCAACATCATGCCTAAGGGTTACGGTGGCTTCGGTGTGAACGTCCAGGCTTACGGCTTCGACGCTTCTGTAACCTTCGCTTACCAATTCGGTGGCAAGATCTACGATAACAGCTACTCGTCATTCATGCACGGCTTCAACACCTCGAGCATCGGTACCAACATCCACAAGGACCTGCTCAACGCATGGACTCCCACCAACACCAACACCGATGTACCTCGTCTGAGCAACTCCGACCAGTACACTCGCTCGCTCTCAACCCGCTTCCTCACCTCGAGCAACTATCTGTCGCTCAACAATATCACTGTGGGTTACACACTTCCCGAGAGCATCACCAAGAAGGCATATCTCCATGGCGTTCGCATCTACTTCGCTGCTGAGAACGTTGCTTTGTGGAGCAAACGCAAGGGTCTTGACCCCCGCCAGGGCTACACAGCATCGTCCAACTCTACCTACTCGCCTATCCGCAACTTCTCGGGCGGTATCCGCTTCTCATTCTAATCTGTTAATACCGACTTAATAGAATATACATTATGAAAAAGTATAATAAAATAATGAGCATCGTGTTGGCGGGTGCACTCCTGGCAGGTTGTAACGACCTTGACACAGAGCCCGCAGGCAACACCGTAACCTCCGACCAGAAGTCAGACGTTGTGGCAGTTGACCCCGGCAAGGCTACTGCTGCCGTGAGCGGTCTTACCGGTATGCTCGATGCCGCTTTCACTTACAGTTCCGACGGGCACTACGATTTCGGTCACCCCGCATTGCTCCTGATGTTTGACATGCGTGGTGCCGATATGTACTCGATATACTCGGGTTACAACTGGTTCATCTCACAGCAGGAAATGTCTGAAGGTCTTCCCACCTCGGTTACTCCCGGTATATGCTGGACCTACAACTACAACGTAATCCGCGCAGCCAACAGCCTCCTCGCTACCATCCGTCCCAACCTCGACATGGAGGCTACCGACGAGACAAGTTTGCAGACCAAGTACTACTTTGCACAAGGCTCTGCCTTCCGTGCCTACTCCTACTTCTCTTTGGTACAGGCCTACCAATTCACCTATGCCAACAATCCCGGCGCTCTTGCAGTTCCTATCCTCACCGATGAGAACGAGAACGAAGTAGCCGCAAATGGTGCACCTCGTGCAACCGTGCAAGAGGTATATGACCTGATTATGTCTGATCTCAACACAGCCATCGCCTGCATGGAAGGCAACCCCGTGACCGGTGCCGACCTCGTATCAGCCAAGGCCAACCGTTTCATCAGCCTCGCCGCAGCCTACGGTCTCCGCGCTCGCGCCAACCTGGTAATGAACAAGTGGTCTGAAGCCGCTGCCGATGCACAGGCAGCCATCAGCAACTTCAGCGGCAGCCCGCTGTCGCTCGCCGAGGCTGCACAACCCGGTTTCAACAGCCTCAACGCCAAGAACTGGATCTGGGGTGTCAATGTCAACGAGACCGACCGCTGTGTCACCACAGGTATCGTGAACTTCCCCAGCCACATGGGTACCTTCTCATACGGCTACGCATCGGCTGTAGGTGCTTGGAAGTGGATCAACGCCAAACTCTACGAGAGCATCAGCACCTCCGACGTCCGCAAGGGTTGGTGGCTCGACGAGAACGGCACATCTGCCAACCTCTCGGCTGAGCAACAGGCCTACTGTACCGCTCTCAACGTTCCTGCCCTCGTACAAGTGAAATTCGCTCCCTACAACGGCGCTGTTGACACTGACCTCAACGCTTCGGATATCCCCTTAATGCGTGTTGAGGAAATGTACCTCATCCTCGCCGAGGCTCAGGGTATGCAGAGCGCTGCTCAAGGTGCTAAGACCCTCACCGACTTTGTCAGCACATATCGTGACCCCTACTACACCTGCACCGCAACAACCTCACAAGACTTGCAAAACGAGGTATGGCGTCAGCGTCGTATCGAACTCTGGGGTGAAGGTCTCAGCTACTTCGACCTTCTCCGTCTCAACAAGGGCGTTGACCGTCGTGGTGGTGGCTGGCCTGCTGAAACAATCTACAACATTGCGGCTAACGACCCCATCTTGATTCTGCCCATCCCCGAGGATGAAATCACCGGCAACAAGCAGGTTTCCGCTGCCGACAACACCAATGGCGGTAGCATTCCTACCCCCGTGGCAGAATAATACGCCTCACTTTTTTGATTAATCTTTTATAAATCAAGAATTATGAAATTGTTCAAATATACAATGGTTGCAGCCCTCTCGGCGTTGGCACTCGGTTTCACCGCTTGCGACGACGACGAAGACTTCATCCCCGGTGCTCCCAGCGAAGGCGTATTCTTCTCGGAAACCGAGCCTACCGTCGTTAGCCTGGAGACATCATCAACACACTTCGATGTGAATGTGTCGCGTGCCGGTATCACCGAAGCCGCTACATATGCTCTTACTTCGACCGTCACCGCCGGTGGCGTAGAAGTTGAAGGCGGTGACTTCTTTGTCCCCGTATCTGCAACCTTCGACGAAGGTGCTACCACATCTGTTGTCCGCGTACTCGTTAATGGTGCCAATCTGGTTACCGGTCAGCAATACGATGTTACCATTGCTCTCGCCGAGGGTGTCCCCGGTTTCAACTATGGTAACAGCAACATTACCATCCATGTAACCCGTCAGGCTGCATGGGGCGATTGGGAAGCCTATGGCGACGGCCTCTGCACCTACACCTACGAGACCGGCTTTATCCTCAGCGGTGACGACCCCGACCTCCCCTTGTCGATTCGTCACAACACTGAGAACCCCGACCTCCATCAATTCCGCATCGAGCACTGGTACAACAATACCACCCTCATCATTGACTACAACTCGGCTACAGGTCTGTGCGAAATTGCACCCCAGTACACCGGTACTAAGGTCAATGTAGGTGACCTCGGTGAAGTTCCCTTGATGTATGCTACCGCTTATCCTACCTTCACCGATAGCGAAGACTTCAAGAATGCCAACCGCTTCTATGAGGACGAAGGCGTATTTGAACTCTACGTTGTATACTGTATTCCTTACGAAGCCTCTGAGACCGGCTACGCTATGCTCAAAGATGGCGACGGCTTCGAATACTGCACCGTGGGTGAATATGCCGACTACAGCGTTGATGTAGAGTACAATGGTACCCTCATCTACGACACCGAGATGAGCGCATCTTTCACCGCCAACGTAGGTAAGGATGCCGACGAGGCTCTCTTCGCTGTCGCAGAAGGCAACAGCGAGGCTGCCGCTCAAGCCCTCCTCGAGGGTATGCTTGCCGGTACTGTTGCTACCACCTCGGTTGCTCCCGGTGAGAACATGGCATTCAGCATCCCCGTTGCTTCGGCAGGTGAATATGTAGTCGTTGGTTACACCGTCAAGAACGGCGAGCCCAAGACTCCCGTAGCCGATACCTTCACCGTCTATGGTGGTGGTGGCGCTGCCGATCCTTGGACAGATGTTGCAGTTGTTGACATCGTCGACGGTTGGATTCACGCAGGCTTCCAGTTCAAAGACAACAGCGGCAATGTCATTCCTTACACCGACCTCGGCTGGCAAGTGGTAGGTCAGGAAAGCACTGAAGTTCCCGGTCTCTATCGTCTGAAGAGCCCCTGGACCGATCCCAACTGCCCCTTGGTACAAATGGAAGGCAACTCCAACACCAAGCCCGCTCACATCATCGTTGATGCTACCAACCCCGACTGCGTGAAGATTCCGCCACAATACTCCGGCTTCACCTTTAGCGGTGACGGCGCCGAGTTCTACATCTCCAACCTCGCCGGTTACTACCTCTCTGAGATTTCGGCTGTTCCCGACCTCACCGATGACGACATCATCAATGCCGGTCTCAACGAAATCTGGGAAGACGGATACGTATACATCGGCACCTGCCTCTTCGGCTACGACTTGGCTGACGAATTCGGTTACTCATGGAAGAGCGAACCCTATGCTGAAATCTTCTTCGACTTCAGCGGTAAGGGCAAGCCCGCCAAGAAGAACGGCTTAGGCGTTAACCTCAAGCGTCTCGAGACCTCGGCTCGCACCGGCTACCGCTTCCCGATCCTCGAGCGCAGCCAGCGTCCGTTGAGCATCAGCAATTCTCTCACCCCCTTGAAGAATGCCTTCCACATCGTTAGATAAGTAAATCTTACTTATAATCCTATACCCGCAGAGGCTGCCCCATCGGCAGCCTCTGCTTTGCTTATATACCCCCGGTCAAGTGCTAAAAAAATGCAAAACTGCACCACCCTATTCCGCTATGTGAAAAATATTTAGTAATTTTGCACTTGAATTACGACTTGTGTACACCTACACATCGCCACATCCTTAAACTTCATGCAGATGGATATCAAAAAAGTACTATACATCTCTCAGGAGATAACCCCATACCTGCCCTCAAGCGAGTTTGCCGATTTCGGACGTGACTTACCCCAATCCTTCGCCGAGAACGGCATCGAGGTGCGTACATTTATGCCCCGCTACGGTGCTATAAATGAGCGCCGTAACCAACTGCACGAAGTAATACGCCTGTCGGGTCTCAACATCGTCATCGACGACACCGACCACCCCCTCATCATCAAGGTTGCCACCCTGTTGCCCTCACGCATGCAAGTCTATTTCATCGACAACGATGACTACTTCGAGCGCCACGCTACCGAGTTGGAAACTATCACCGGCGCCCACGAGAACGATGAGCGCAGCATATTCTTCAACCGCGGTGTCCTCGAGACCGCCAAGAAACTCCGCTGGATACCCGCTGTCATCCACTGCTGTGGCTGGATGTGTGCCCTCGCCCCTCTCTACCTCAAGACAGCATACGCCGACGACCCCGCGTTCAATACCGCCAAGGTGGTATTCTCGCTCTATGACAACCCCATGCCCGGCGACCTCACCGACAAACTCTATGACAAACTCTGCAGCGACGACATCCCTGCCGAAGCCATCGCCGCTATCAAGGACAAGGCTGTCACCGGCGCCGACCTCAACCGCATAGCCATCGACCACGCCGACGCCATCGCTATCAGCGACCCCAACGTCGACCCCGAGGTCATCGAATACGCACGCCGCTCGGGCAAGCCCCTGCTGGAGTATCCCGGACGCGAGAAGTACTTCGAAGCCTACCACGAGTTCTATAAATCACTCTAACACACCTATATTACAGTGAAATCCCTTCTACTGTCAATCATAGTCGCCATCTCGGCAGCCCTGTTCATCGCCTGCGAGGATACCTCCCAAGTGGGCAACATCCTCGACAAGGAGACCGTTGTCATCGTCATCGACTCCAACTTCACGGTCACCGGCTCGTCGGCTGCCAACCCCGTGGTGCAGTCGCGCACCATCACCCAACTCCTGGGCAATGTCACCGCACCCGCCTACGGCTCCATCAACAGCGACTTTGTCGCCCAATTTATGCCCTCCAACAAGATAGACACCGCCTCGGTCACCGCTGCCGAGATTGACTCTATCAAGTGCTTCCTGCAGATGCTCAAGGACGAGTTCACCGGCGACTCGCTGGTGCCCATGGGAGTCAACGTGTATCGCATCACCCGCGACCTGCCCTATCCCATCCACAGCGACTTCAACCCCGCCGACTACTACGACCCCACCCCCATAGGCAATGTAACCTACACAGCCTCGCGCCGCAATGAGCCCGACTCTATCCTGGTGCGCAACTCCAAGGCTGTCATCATCGACCTGCCCGTCGACCTGGGCAAGGAACTCTTCAATGCCTATGTCGCCGACCCCTCGGTGTACAACGACCCCGACCGCTTCTGCCGCGAAGTCTTCCGCGGGCTCTACTTTGCCAACTCCTATGGCTCGGGGCGCATCTGCAACTTCACCACCTCGTCGCTCCGTCTCTACTACCACAAGACCATCTGGAACGAGGACTCCGCCCGCTACGAGACCACCAACCATGTGGGCGACTACTGGGCTATCACTCCCGAGGTGATCATCAACAATAACATCAACTACACCCCCGACCCTCAACTTGAGC
This sequence comes from uncultured Bacteroidales bacterium, assembly GCA_945829225.1. Classification (GTDB taxonomy): domain Bacteria; phylum Bacteroidota; class Bacteroidia; order Bacteroidales; family Muribaculaceae; genus CAG-873. The sequence goes on from CALZTY010000016.1 coordinate 19,767, forward strand.
GCATGGTCAACGAGGGCGCTAATGTGCTCGCCGCTCCCGCCGGTTACCAAATGGAAGTCAATTTCCCGGGTCGCGAAGTCGTTGAGTCGTACAATCGCTACAAGAACAACCTGCGAGTGCTCAACTCACTCACCTTCGAGATACCCGCCGACTCGATAGGCAACGAATACAACATCTCGCCTCCTCCCTATGCACTGCTCATCCTCAAGAACAAAGCCGATGAGTTCTTCGCGTCAAACACCGTGCCCGACGAGAAGACCGCCTTCTATGCCGCCTACAACTCGACGACACACTCCTATGTATTCTCGGGGATGCGCGGCTACCTGCAGTATCTGCTCTCGCTGGACACCATCACCGACGACGACCTCACCTTCATCCTCACCCCCGTGCAACTCAATAGCGAGACCTCCTCGTCGTCATCCTACTACTATTACAGTCAAGAGGTGGTCACATCGGTTGTTCCATACGTCTCCAAGCCCGCCATGGCGCTTATTTCGCTCGACCGAGCCAAAATTAAGCTCACATTTAGTGCCAATACCGGAATAAATTTATAACTTTGCAGCCGCAAAGCCATCAGCCGCAATAGCTCAGTCGGTAGAGCATTTCATTCGTAACGAAAAGGTCGTGGGTTCGAGTCCCACTCGCGGCTCTCGCAGGCACCTCCCCGGTGCCTGCTTTTGTTGTGAAATCACCAAATTTGGTATAAAATAGCCCGAGAGTGACAAAAAATTTGTATATTTGCACAAAATCTTCACAGCCATGACACAAACTACCTACGATTTTGACAAAGTAATTGACCGCCACGGCACTTGTTGCACCAAGTTGGACGGTTTGGACGCCATGTTCGGGCGTCACGACGTGACCGCATTATGGATTGCGGATTTAGACTTTGCTGTATGCCCGGATATCACGGCAGCACTGCGCCACCGCCTGGATCACCCCGTGCTGGGCTACTCGGCAGCGCCCGACAGCTATTGGCAGTCGATTATCGACTGGCAACGTCGCCGCCACGGCTTGGAAATCACTCGCGAAGAATTGAGCTTCGTGCCCGGTGTAGTCAAGGGTATCGCCCTGGCACTCAACTACTTCACCTGTCGCGGTGACAAGGTGCTCATCCAACCGCCGGTATATCACCCCTTCAAGATGGTTATCGAGGGCAACGAGCGTCAAGTGGTTGAAAATCCGCTAATTGTAGGTGATGGCACCTATACGATGGACCTCAAGGGCTTGACAGAGACCTTGGAGCGCGAGAATCCCAAGATGATGATACTGTGCAACCCCCACAACCCCATAGGTTTGCAGTGGAGCGCCGAAACCCTCGCCGAAGTGGCTCGCCTGTGCCGTGCAAACGGCACCATCGTGGTGAGCGACGAAATCCACGGCGACTTGATGCTCGGCGACCGCAAGCATATCCCCTTCATCAGCGTCAGCGACGACGCCCGCGAAGTGGGTATCATGCTCGGAGCGCCGTCAAAGACCTTCAATATCCCGGGCTTGGTAAGTTCGTGGATGGTGGTCAAGTCACCCACGCTGCGCGCCGGATTCTATCACTGGCTTGATGTGAACGAGTTCAATGACCCGGTGATGATATCGACCATCGGAGCCGAGGCAGCATATACCCACGGCGAGCCGTGGCTCAATCAAATGCTCGACTACGTAGCCGGGAATATCAAATTTGTAAACGAATACCTTGCTGCCAACGTGCCGCAAGTCAAGGCATTCACGCCCGAGGCATCATTCTTGGTGTGGCTCGACTTCCGCCAACTCGGCTTACCCCAGGACCAACTGATGTCGCTGTTGCTCAACAAGGCACACCTGGCGCTGAACGATGGCGCGATGTTCGGTGCCCAAGGCGTAGGCTTCATGCGCCTCAATGTGGGCACTCCGCGATGCGTGCTCGCCGCTGCCTTGGAGCACATACGCGATGCCGTTAACACTCTGTAACACTGATGAATATACGCATAAGTCCACCCGAAGGAATATTGGAAACGACAGTCGCGCGGTTGCCCTTGAGCAAGAGCATCGCCGCGCGATTGTTAGTGATGAACTCACTCACCGGAGGCGCGCCTGCAGTGCCCGATGAAATATTGCCGCAGTGCACTGATACACAAGTACTTCGCGCCGCCCTCAAGGGCGAGGGCGACACCATCGACATTGCTGACTGTGGCACCGCAGCGCGGTTTGTCACCGCTCGCATGGCTGTTGCCGAGGGGCGCCGTGTCACCATCACCGGCACACAGCGCATGAGCGAGCGCCCCATAGCACCCTTGGTGGACGCACTGCGCGCCTTAGGTGCCGATATCACCTACACCGAGCGCGAGGGTCACCTACCCGTCGCCGTGACAGGCAAGCGCCTGCGTGGCGGCACCGTGCGCCTCGATGCCGGTGCCAGTTCGCAATTTGCATCGGCATTGGCGATGATTGCCCCTACCATGGAGCAGCCCCTGCGCATCGACCTCGGGGGCGAAATCGCCTCGATGCCCTACCTGAAGATGACCTTGGCGATGCTCGAGAGGCGAGGAGTCGAGACCTCCCGCGAGGGCTACGAAGTGATAGTCGCCAACACACCTTATCGACCCTGCCCGGCAGAGAACGAGCCCGACTGGAGCGCGGCGGCATTCTGGTATGCCATCGCCGGAGTCACCGCCGGCTGGGTCACCCTCCCCGGCATGCAAGAGCATAGTATTCAGGGAGATAGCATCCTATCCACCATCGGCGAGCGCTGGGGTGTGGTCACCGAATTCACCGACGAGGGCGCCGAACTCTCAGCCACCCCCGACATCTTCTCGCGCATGGATATGGATATGCGCGACAACCCCGACTTGGTACCACCGCTGGCAGTCACTGCCTGCCTCATCAATACCCCCTTCCGCTTCACCGGCGTTGCCAACCTGCGCCACAAGGAGAGCGACCGCATCGCCACCTTGACAGCTGAATTGGGCAAATGTGGCTGGCTCTTGGAGAGCGGCGAGGACTTCCTCGCTTGGGAAGGGGCTACCCGCCCTATCACCGAATTGCCCCGCATGAACTCGCACGGCGACCATCGCCTGGCGATGTCATTTGCCGCAATCGGTGCCTTTGTACCCACCTTGGTCATTGAGGGTGCCGAGGCGGTTGAAAAATCCTATCCCGGATTTTGGGACGACCTGCGCGACGCGGGATTCAGCGTAGAAATACTTGACGAATGTTGATCGCGGCGCTCATAATATTATCAGCCATCGTGATAGTAGGCACGACACTGTGGCTCATCGAGCAGCGCTACCGGCGCCGCCACCCCGAGGCACCTGTAGCCGTCGAGCCCGAGCAGCAATGCTGTGGCATGCACGTCACTTGCGAGCGCGACTCGCTCCTGACCTCGGTTTCCACCGAGATAGAATACTTTGACGATGAGGAACTTGATGCCTACAAGGGTCGCCGCCCCGACTCATACACTGCAGAGGAAAGCGAGCAATTCCGCGACGTGCTACTCACCTTGTTGCCCGACGATATAGCCCCGTGGGCACGTTCGCTGGGCTTGCGAGGCATCGAGATGCCCGCCGATGTGCGCGAAGAATTACTATTAATTGTCTCAGAGGCACGTGCCGCGCGTGCCACACACCCTACCGCCGATGCTCCAACTGCTTGATTACACCTTCTTTCAATATGCCCTCGCCGGAGTGGCTCTATTGAGCATATGTGCCGCAATCATCGGCACATATATCGTCACCCGGCGCCTTGTCGCCATCTCGGGCGGAGTCACCCACGCTTGCTTCGGCGGCTTGGGCTTGGGTTATTTCCTCGGTATCAGTCCGGTGCTGATGGCTGCGGTATTTGCCATCGCCTCGTCATTGGCGGTGGAAGGGCTCTCGCAGCGTTTCCGCCTGCGCGAAGACTCATCAATCGCCGTCATCTGGGCGCTCGGCATGGCTATCGGTGTGTTCTTTGTGTTTATCACCCCGGGGTATGTGCCCGAATTGAACACATTCCTCTTTGGCAACCTCCTAACGATCAGCGAGATTGACCTATTGTGCTTCGCCGGCTTCGCCATCTTGCTCATCGCCTTCACAGCCCGCTATTACAAGTTGATTATCGCCTGCTCGTTCGACCGCGACTTTGCTCGCGTGTGCGGCTTGCCGGTGCGCTTTATTACCTATACGATGACCGTCTTGGTGGCGGTGTGCATCGTCCTCACCATCCGCATGGTGGGCGTAATGCTCTTGATGTCAATGTTTTCGCTGCCCATCATGACCGCCGAGATATTCTGCCGGCGCTATAGCAGCACCATGCTCACCGCTATGGGCGTGTCGCTGGCAACCTCACTGGGTGGCTTGCTCATCGGAGCAGCCATCGATGTGCCTTGCTCCGCTACCATCGTGTTGCTGATGACCGCAGTGTTCATCATCGCCAAGGTAGCCGATGCTTTTATCCTGCGTAGCCATGATTAACTACCTGTGTGGCATCATCATGGCAGTCGGAGCCGCCTTGGCAGCCGAAATCGCCGATCTCAATCGCCCCACTACACCGGTTGAGCCGACTCCGGCACCCACATGGTGGAGCAATCCCACGGCAACGCTCTACGTAGTGCCCCCGACATGGTGGGCGCAGATGCCTACAGATGCCTACAACGTGCTCGGCGCGCCTCGCGCCTTGGTCGATGCTCGCGGCGACTATGTTCCGGGTTATGTGGTTACCGCCACCGCCTATGGCGAGGGCTGGGCTGTGGGCTACGGATTGATTGCCGGCACCGAGACCAATCTGTGGCAACCAGCCGACGACCGCCGTGGCGACCTTGCCCGCCGTCTAATGTATATGGCGCTGATGTATCCCCAGACGCTGTGGCACGGGCGAGCCATTCAACTCTATGAAGACGGAGGATGGCCGCTGCTATCGCGTTACGGCATCGAGATATTGATGGAATGGCATCGTGCCGACCCCGTTGACGAGCGCGAAGTGGCTGAAATGCAGTCACTTGCCGCCGTTCAGGGCAATAAAAATCCCTTTGTTGCCATTCCCGACTTAGCCGAATACCTCTGGGGCGAGCATGCCGGCGAGCCACTACCCGATGACGAGCCGACCCCACCGGTCAATACCCCCAAGCCACTGCGAGCCTCATACAGCATCTCGAGCGACAAGGTCATTGACCTATGTTCGCCCTATGTGCCGTCGACAGCGTCATGGTCAATTGATGGGAAAGCCATTTCCACTCCATCCATAAGCCTTGTGGATATAGGCATCGGACGCCACGAATTAACTTTCACATCAACCACTGCCTCGGGCAGTATGCTATTTGATGTCAAGCCATGAAGAAGTGGGGTATCATACTGATAATTAGCGCCATATGCAGTGTAGCGTGCTCCCATGGCGGAGGCATCGACAACGACCGCCCCGACCCGGTGACACCCACACGCGATGACAAAGTCGTGGAGCAACTTGCCAACCCCGCCGAGCGCGTCGTAACGCCCGAATACACAATGAATTACCGCGACTGTGGAGTGATAATGGGTGCCGAAGCCGGCGGTGCGCTCTTCTGCATCGACACCGGCACCGGGCGGCGCGTCGATTTCAACCCCTCGGCAGCGACCCTATATATCGACAATCGCGCTGTCGCAGTAACCTCCACGCGCCTCGCCAAGGTCGATGCCGGCACTCGCTGGTGGATTATCACCACCGCAACCGACACCATCTTCTACGTCACCTCCCACTAAAAAACGTCAGTTGATAAAACTTGAAGGGAAAGATATCGGCGGTTGAGAATTTTTTTGTATCTTTGCCGTATGATGCAAGAACTTGAATTTGACCCTATCGAGGAGGTTACCCCGGTGGGTTCCGACTATACCGAAGAGGATATACAAACGCTTGACCCGATGGAGCATATACGGCGCCGTCCGGGTATGTACATCGGCAAATTGGGCGACGGCTCGGGCAGCGACGATGGTATCTACGTGTTGCTCAAGGAGGTGCTCGACAATGCCATCGACGAATATATGATGGGCTTTGGCAAGGAAATCGTCATCGACATCGCCGACGGAGCCGTGTCGGTGCGCGACTACGGTCGAGGCGTACCACTGGGCAAACTTGTCGAGGTAGCCTCGACGATGAACACCGGAGCCAAGTATGACAGCAAGGCATTCAAGAAGTCGGTCGGGCTTAACGGCGTGGGTCTCAAGGCAGTAAATGCCCTGTCGACGAGTTTTGAGATATGCTCGACTCGCGAGGGGAAGGCTCGCCGCGCCTGCTTTGCCGCCGGTGTGCTCACCTCGCAGGAAGACTTCGACGCCCCCGACGAGCGCTCGGGCACATATGTCCACTTTGTCCCCGACCCCTCGATATTCACCAATTATGTCTACCACGACGAGTATGTCGAGGCACTGCTGCGCAATTACACCTATCTCAATACCGGCTTGCGTATCGTCTACAACGGGCGCTCGTATATCTCGCGCCACGGTCTGCTCGATTTGTTGCAGCAGAATATGATACAAGACCCCATGTACCCCATCATCCACCTCAGCGGCGACGATATCGAGGTGGCAATCACCCATGCGCGTCAGTATGGCGAGGAGTACTACTCATTTGTCAACGGACAGCACACCACCCAGGGTGGCACCCACCTCACAGCCTACAAGGATGCCCTCTCGCGCACGTTCAAGGAATTCTTCGGGCGCAACTTCGAGCCGGTGGACATCCGCAACGGCATCGTAGCGGCTATCGCCATCAAGGTCGAGGAGCCGGTGTTTGAGTCACAGACCAAGACCAAACTCGGTTCGCGCGATATGGGTCCGGATGGTCCCACCGTGGCAAAGTATGTGGGCGACTTCATCAAGAAAGAACTCGACGACTACCTCCACCGCAACCTCGACACTGCAGATATCATTTTGCGCAAAATACAAGAGAGCGAGCGCGACCGCAAGGCAATGGCAGGCGTGTCGAAACTGGCGCGCGAGAAAGCCAAGAAGGTATCTCTCAACAATCGCAAACTAATTGACTGCAACATCCACCTGAGCGATGTGCGCGGTGACGAAGCCAAGAAAGCCGCCTCGTCGATCTTCCTCACCGAGGGCGACTCGGCAGGCGGCTCCATCACCAAGGTGCGAGATGCCGACACCCAGGCGGTATTTATGCTCCGCGGCAAGCCCCTTAACTGCTATGGGCTCACCAAGAAAGTGGTGTACGAGAATGATGAATTCAACCTGCTGCAAGCGGCACTCAACATCGAGAACGACATAGACTCCTTGCGCTACAACAAGGTGATTATCGCCACCGATGCCGATGTCGATGGCATGCACATACGCCTGCTGCTCATCACCTTCTTCTTGCAGTTCTTCCCCGAGTTGATAAAGCGCGGACACGTGTTCGTGCTCCAGACACCGCTGTTCCGTGTGCGCAACAGCCTCAAGGCATCGCGCGGCTCCAAGGGTCGCGATGCCGAGACCTACTACTGCTACACCGACAAGGAGCGCCTCGATGCCATCGAGCGCTTGGGCGACAAAGCCGAGATTACTCGCTTCAAAGGCTTGGGCGAGATTTCGCCCGACGAGTTCCGCGATTTCATCGGACCGGAAATGCGCTTGGAGCGCGTGACCTTGCAGAAAGAAGATGCCGTGGATGCCCTGATGGAGTTCTACATGGGCAAGAATACCATGGAACGCCAAGAATTTATCATCAATAACCTCGTAATCGAAGATGACCGCGAACTCTCCTGAAACGATGCGCTGCGCCCTGTTTGCGGGCAGTTTTGACCCCTTCACCATCGGGCATGCCTCGATAGTGGAGCGCGGGCTTGCCCTCTTCGATAGGGTAGTGATCGCCGTGGGCGTCAATGCCGCCAAGAGCGGTGCCGCAGCCGCCGACGAGCGTCTCGAAGCCATCCGTAGCCTCTATGCCGACAATCCTCGCGTAGATGCAATTACATATAGCGGCTCGCTCACCGTCGATGTAGCCGCCGCCCATGGCTGTCGCTGGCTCCTGCGCGGAGTGCGCTCGGTGCGCGACTTCGAGTACGAGCGCGACCTCGCCGACCTCAACCGCCGCATCAGCGGCATCGAGACCGTCTTCCTCTTTGCCCTGCCCGAGCACGGCGCCGTGTCGTCCTCGGCGGTGCGCGAATTGCGCTCCTACGGGCACGATATAACACCTTTCTTACCCCAACCACACACAACAATTAAAGAAAAATGAAGAAATTACTATTCCTATCTTTGGCATTAACAGCCGCTCTGTACCTCTTTGGCAGACAGCAAAGTACCAACTACGAGATAACCCCCGAGCAGAAACTGCGCATGGCAGCGGTGCTCATCGAGAGTTACTATGTCGAGAATGTCAACAGCGACAGCATAGTCGACCAAGCCATCATCGCCATGCTCGAGACCCTCGACCCTCACTCGCAATACTCCACCCCCGAGGAGACCGCCGAATTCAGCCAGCCGCTTGAAGGCAAATTCAGTGGCATCGGCATCCAATTCAGCATGGTCGAGGACACCGTATACGTCATTCAGCCCACTGCCGGAGGACCCTCAGAGAAGGTGGGCATACGCCCCGGCGACCGCATCATCAGTTGCAATGACACCGTCATCGCCGGACAGAAACTCAAGAATAGCGGCATCATCAAGGTGCTGCGCGGTCCCAAGGGCACAGTTGCCAATCTCAAAATCAAACGCTTAGGCACCGACGGGCTTATCGAGTTCCGCGTGGTGCGCGACGATATACCCATCTACAGCGTCGATGCCGCATATATGGTCACCGACGAAGTGGGCTTCATCTCCATCATTCGCTTCGGCGAAACTACCGCCCAGGAGGTGCACGATGCCGTCAATCGCCTCAGCCGACAAGGCATGAAGCACCTGATAGTCGACCTCTCGGGCAACGGCGGCGGCTACCTCGGTGCCGCCTACGACATCGCAAGCCTCTTCCTCAATCCCGGCGACCCGGTGGTGTTCACTCGTGGCTTGCACGTTCCCGACTCATATTTCAACGTCGAAACACGCTCGGATATCAATGTTGACCGCCTGGTGGTGATGGTCGACCAATACTCGGCATCGGCATCCGAAATCTTCTCGGGCGCCATGCAGGACAACGACCGCGGCTTGGTAGTCGGTCGTCGCACCTTCGGCAAAGGACTCGTGCAGCGTCCCTTCCCCTTCCCCGACGGCTCGATGATACGCCTGACCACCTCGCGCTATTATACCCCTACCGGGCGGTGCATCCAGAAGCCCTACACTCGCGGGCAAGGCGATGATTATCAACTCGATATGCTCAATCGCTACAATAGTGGCGAACTGTGGCACGCCGACAGCATCAAGGTCGACACCACCGAGGTGTACTACACCCTGCGCAACCACCGCACCGTATATGGCGGTGGCGGCATCATCCCCGATGTCTTTGTGCCCGTCGACACCTCATATACCTCGCATTACTATCGCGACCTCATCGCCCGCGGCACTCTCAACAAGTTCACCCTCAACTACATAGAGCAACACCGCAAGCAACTGCGCAAGCAATATCCCGACGAGGATGCCCTCGCCGCCAACTTTGAGGTATCGCAGGAGATGCTCCAAGAACTCATCACCGTTGCCGAGACAGATGAAATTCCCTACAACGAGGAGGAATTCAACACCTCGCGCCCGCTGATTACCGCTGTCATCAAGGGCTTGATGCTCCGCGACTTATACGAAAACGGCACATACGTCCGCGCCACCAATCCTCTCAACAAGGACTTCAATGCCGCGTTGGAACTCATCACCGACCCCGAACGTTATAATGCCTTACTCCAAGGTAAAAATTAATATTATTTAACAAGTCACACTAAAGCCATACAATTATGACTTTCTCACAACAATGCAACGACATCTTTGACCGCTGTGTCAAGGCTTACCACATCACCGACGACATCGATGCACCGGTGGAAAATCCCTATGCAGCGGATACCATTGAACACACACTATTTGAGAAAAACCTCATCGATGCTCGCCAGTGGCACATGGAGGACATCATCCGCGACCCTGCTATCGACCCCGCCGAGGCATTGGTGCTCAAGCGCCGCATCGACCGCTCCAACCAAGAGCGCACCGACCTCGTCGAGGATATCGACACCTACTTCCGCGATAAATATTCATCGGTGGCAACGGCACCCGATGCCACCATCAACACCGAGACCCCGGCATGGGCAATCGACCGCCTGTCGATACTCGCGCTGAAGATATACCACATGGACCTCGAGGCACATCGCCCCGATGCCGCACCCGAGCACCGCGCCCGCTGTGCCGGCAAGTTGGATATCCTGCTGCAGCAACGCGTGGACCTCGGCGGAGCCATTGATACCCTCTTGGACGATATCGCTGCCGGGCGCAAATATATGAAGGTGTACAAACAAATGAAAATGTACAACGACGCCGACACCAATCCGGTGCTCTATGGTGCAAAATAACACAGCGAACAATGCCTACGGGCTGAAGTCGGTGCTGATAGCGCGCTTCTCAGCCATCGGCGACGTGGCGATGACCGTTCCGGTCATCTACAGCGCGTGTCGGTGCTATCCCGCTGTGCATTTCACCATGGTGACACGCCCGGCGATGACAGCCATCTTTGTCAATCCGCCTGAAAACCTCAGCGTGGTGGGTGTGGACCTCAAGGAGCAATACCGAGGCATCGCAGGCATGCGCCGCTTGGTGAGCGACATGGTGCGCGAGCACCACATCGACTGCTTTGTCGACCTGCACGATGTGCTGCGCACTCGCCTGATGGGCATTTTCTGCCGTCTGCGCCGCATCCGCGTGGCGCGTATCAACAAGGGACGAGGCTCCAAGCGCGCCCTGACTCGCCGCAACAACAAGGTGATGTTGCCGCTGATATCGCAACGCGCACGCTACCGCGAGGCATTCTTTCATGCCGGGCTACCCCTCACCGAGCACTTCGAGGGCTTGTATGGTGGGCGCAATGCCGCCGACCCGGCGATATTTGCCGGTATCACTGCCCCCAAGCCCGAGGGCGAGCAATGGATAGGCATCGCACCCTTTGCGGCTCACAACGGCAAGGTGTATCCGCCCGAAATGATGTACGACGTGGTTGCGCGACTCGCCGAGCGCCAGTCGACTCGTATCTTCCTATTAGGTGGCGGAGGCAACGAGCAGCAAATCCTCGAGGCATGGGCTGCCAGGATCCCGCAAGCGACCTGTCTTGCCGGCAAGCGCAACGGCTTCGCCGTGGAATTGGCGCTCTTCAACCACCTCGACGTGATGCTCACCATGGACTCGGCAAATATGCACCTGGCATCCATTGCCTCAACCCCGACAGTGAGCGTGTGGGGCGCCACCCACTCCTACTGCGGCTTCAAGGGCTGGCGACAGAGCGACGACGATATGGTGCAAGTGCCCATGACCTGCCGACCCTGCTCGGTGTTCGGCAATAAACCCTGCCACCGCGGCGACTACCTGTGCCTCACCGCCATCAAGCCCGAGGCTATCGTAGACAAAGTGGAGCAAAAATTACAGCATAAAAGCCTATGAGCGAAGAATTTGACATACGCGCACAACAAGGCGACAGCGAAGTGGAAAAGGCGTTGCGCCCGTTGAGTTTTGACGCGTTCAGCGGTCAAGACAAGATAGTCGAGAACCTGCGCATCTTCGTGGCAGCCGCCCGCATGCGCCACGAGTCACTCGACCACCTGTTGCTCTTCGGACCTCCCGGCTTGGGCAAGACCACCCTCGCCGGCATCATCGCCAACGAACTCGGTGTGGGCTTCAAGGTGACCTCGGGACCCGTCCTCGACAAGCCCGGCGACCTCGCCGGCATCCTCACATCGCTCGACGAGAACGATGTGCTGTTCATCGACGAAATCCACCGTCTGAGCCGTGTAGTCGAGGAGTATCTCTACTCGGCGATGGAGGATTATCGCATTGATATAATGATAGATAAGGGTCCGGGAGCGCGATCGGTACAACTGACGCTCAACCACTTCACCCTCATCGGCGCTACTACTCGCAGCGGCTTGCTCACCGCACCGTTGCGTGCCCGCTTCGGCATCAATGCCCACCTCGAATACTACGACCACGAGGTGTTGCGCCGCATCATCCTGCGCAGTGCCGCCTTGCTGAAGATACAGTGCTCCAACGAAGCCGCCGGCGAGATTGCCATGCGCAGCCGCGGCACGCCACGTATCGCCAATGCCCTGTTGCGCCGTGTGCGCGACTTCGCCCAGGTCAAGGGCTCCGGCGTCATCGACACCGAGATTGCTCGCTATGCCCTCGAGGCGCTCAACATCGACCGCTACGGGCTCGATGAAGTTGATAACAAATTGCTAAACACCATTATACAGAAGTTCAAGGGCGGACCGGTGGGCTTGAGCACCATCGCCACCGCCTTGGGCGAAGACCCCGGCACCATCGAGGAGGTCTACGAGCCATTCCTCATCAAGGAAGGCTTCATCAAGCGCACTCCTCGCGGGCGCGAAGTCACCGCCCTCGCCTACGAACATCTCGGAGCCAAGCGTCCGGGTATGGACGACCTCGGGCTCTTCGGTTAACACACTATCCCTATGGCAGGTATCAAATCATTGGCAAAAGACACAGCCATCTATGGCATGTCGTCGATAGTGGGGCGCTTCCTCAACTGGTGCCTTGTACCACTATATACCCTGACGTTTGCCGCCTCGGAGTATGGCATCGTGACGCTGATCTACGCCGTGGTGGCGCTCGCCCTGTGCGTGCTCACTTACGGCATGGAGACCGGCTTCTTCCGCTTTGCCAACCACGAGCGCTGGAGCGACCCTATGGAGGTCTACTCCACATGCCTTATCTCGCTGGCTACCACATCGTTGCTCTTTATCGGGGCTGTATGGATCTGTCTCGGCGATGCCGCGGCGGCGATGCAGTGTGCCGACCACCCGGAGTATGTGATGATGATGGCGGTGTGCGTCGCCTTGGATGCGTTCATGGCTATCCCCTTCGGCTATCTGCGCTACCGCAAGCGCCCTATGCGCTTTGCCTTGCTGCGCTTGGTCAATATCGGGCTGAATATCGGGCTAAACCTCTTCTTCATACTCCTGTGCCCGCAGGTGCTGATGGTCTATTGCCCTGAGTTCACACTGACCTTCTACGACCCGGAATTTGGCATCGGCTACATCTTTCTCTCAAATCTCATCGCCTCGGCGGTCAATCTGCTGATGATGTACCCCGAGTTGCACGGTTTCCGCTGGCGCTTCAACGGCAAATTGTGGCGCGAGATGCTCCGTTACTCGGCACCCTTGCTGGTGCTGGGCGTTGCCGGCATTATGAATCAAACTATCGACAAACTGCTCTATCCCACCCTGGCAGCCGGACGCGGCGATGTGCTCGACGGGCTGGGCATCTACGGTGCCAATTACAAGATTGCCATCGTCATGGTGGTGTTTATCCAGGCGTTTCGCTTTGCCTATGAGCCGTTTATCTTTGCTCGCAGCAAGGATGCCGGCGACGAAAAATATCAAGCATACCGCGATGCAATGAAGTATTTTGTCATCTTCGCCCTCATCCTCTTCCTGGGCGTGATGTACTATATGGACTTCCTCAAGTACTTCATCTCGCCACGCTATTTCAGCGGATTGAAGGTGGTGCCTGTGGTGATGATGGCAGAGTTGTTCTTTGGCATTTTCTTCAACTTGTCGCTGTGGTACAAACTCACCGACCGCACCATCTGGGGCATGTGGTTCTCGATTATGGGCTTGTGTATCACGGTGATACTCAATGTGATACTCGTGCCACGCATCGGCTACATGGGCTGTGCATGGGCTGCATTCTGCTCCTACGGCACCATGATGGCGGTGAGTTACTATGTGGGCAAGCGCAAGCACCCCATCGGCTACGAGACCGGGCGCATCCTCTCGTATGTGGGCATAGCCGCCGTGCTCTACGTGGTGGGTATTTATTGCCCAACACCCTGGAATATTGCTAATTACATCATACGCGCCGCGCTGTTGGCACTCTTTGTGCTCATCGTCATCCGCCGCGAGTCCATCCCCCTGCCGGGCAAGTTACAACGCCTGATAAAACGATGAAAATCACGCTGATAAATCATAGCGACAGCCTCGGAGGTGCCTCAACGGTCACCTACCGACTCATGGAGGCACTGTGCCGCGCCGGTGTGGAGGCTCGCATGCTGGTGCTTGACCGACGGCATGACGACAGCCGCGTGGCAGTCGCCGCATCGCGCCGCCGTGCCCGCGCACCATTCCTCGCCGAACATCTACGCATTTTTGCCGCTAATGGTTTGTCACGCAAGACATTATTCAAGATTTCGATAGCCACCGACGGCTTGCCGCTGAGCCGGCATCCATGGGTGCAAGATGCCGATGCCATCGTCCTCAATTGGGTCAACCAGGGTATGCTCTCCCTCGACGAAATCGCGCGTATCGCCTCGTCCAAGCCCACGCTGTGGACCATGCACGATATGTGGAACCTCACCGGGGTGTGCCACCATGCCGGCTCCTGCGACCTCTACACCTCACATTGCCGGCACTGCCCGCTGCTGGGGCGCTGTGCCGGTGATAACGACCTCGCCGCGCGCACTTTCGACCGCAAGATGCGCCTCTACGACAGCGCGCCCATCCACTTTGTGGCGGTGAGCAATTGGCTCGCCGACAAGGCTCGGAACAGCGCATTGACCGCCTCGCGACCGCTCTCGGTCATCAACAATCCCCTTGATATTGAGCAGTTTGTGCATACTCCGGCAAAGACACGCCGAGCCCTGGGGCTTCCCACCGACGGCAAACTCGTGGTGATGTGTGCCGCGCGGCTCGACGACCAATTCAAGAACCTCCCCGATGCCATCGCCGCGCTCAACCGGCTCGGCGACACCAATGCGCGTGCCGTCTTTGTGGGCGAATGCCGCAACACCTCACTTCTCGAGCAATTGCGCATACCCTATGTGCACCTCGGAGCCGTGGGCGATGCCGAGCGCCTGCGTCAAATATATGCCCATGCCGCCGTGGTGCTGTCATCATCGACCTATGAGTCGTTTGGCGCCACACTGCTCGAGGGGCAAGCCGCCGGCGCAGTCCCCGTGGGCTATGTACACGACGGGCGCGGCGACATCATCACCGACGGCATCACCGGCTATGCCGCCGGCGAGGGCATACGACCCCTCCACGAGGCATTGCGCCTCGCCCTGGAGCAGCCCATCGAGCCGGCAGCCCTCGCCGCCGCCGCCCGCCGCTACTCCTACCCCGTCATCGCCCACCGCTACCTCGACCTCCTTGCCCAATCATAGAAAGGCACACGTGTTAATGTGTGTAAAAAATTGGGGTGGTATATATTTTATGGGTAACTTTGCAACAAATATAAGCATTATAAATTAGATAGTAAGCCATCGTTAAGTTCACGCAATTCATCATTTTGAGGCAGTGAATTTTGCGGTGGTCGTTTTTATAACAAAATGAAAGGTATATAGTATGAAAAGATTGTACATTTTGATTTTAATCGCGACAGTTTGCTCATGGTGTGGTATCACGGCAGCCACCGTGACGCTCGACTTCGAGAGCGGAATACCTGCCGACTGGACCAACACCAACTTCACTCAAAGCAATGGTGCCAACGTCGATGACATCACCATCACCTATACCGATGCTGTGCTGGAGGCTCCGACTATCACCGGTGTTAAAGATGGCGACATATACTACAGCGCTATCACTATCGGTGCTTCGCTGCCCGAAGTGGCAACAAGTTTCTCGTGGGAAGTGAAGAAAGATGATGCAGTGGTAGCATCAGCGACAAATGTGACTGAGGCTCAGACATACAAATGCACCGAAGAAGGCACTTACACCGTGAGTGTCTCGGCAACCGACGGCACCAACACCGAGAGCAATAGCATCACTTTCACTATAGGTTCGAATGTAGTAACTTCGGTAGCCGAATTTATCGAAAAAGGATCAAAAGAGGCAACTCAGGGCTACACGCTATTCGAAATCAACTGCAGATTAGATATCCTATACCGCTGCGGCTATTTCTTGCAAGCCAACGGCCACGACTCGAATCCCCTGCCTATACTGATTTACAGCACCTCAATGGATGCTAAATATCAGACCGCCGGTATTATCCTTGAAGGCACCAAAGCGAAGTATCAATTGTACAATGGCGTGCCCGAAATGGTTGATGTGGTACTCGGCACACTTGACGAGCACAATGCGATTATTGCGAGTCCCTTCTTCACAGTGACCACTGCATACGTGAATGCAACCGAATATAATGGTAACCCCGTATATATGAGCGATTTCATCGAAATCAAAAATGTTACCTTTGATGTCGTCAACAAGACCATCACCGACGCAGCCGGCACAGTACCTTATTTATTATATAGCGGAGGTCCCAACAATCCCACCGACCTCACCATCAAATATAATGTCGAAGGCTTTCTATACAACAACGGCACAAGCAATTGCCTGCACATCTCCAAGATTACCCCGGTCGACGGAGCATTCGGCACACCCGTGCTGACGCTCAAAGGTGAGCAAACCACCAGTCTCGGTCAGGTACATTACCTCGAGGGCACCACTCTCGATTTCGCAATCCCCTATGGCGCTGCATATTGCACTGTTTCAGGAGTACTTGGCATCGAAGAAACAACTCATTATACCGAGAATGCAAGCATTTTGCTCGAGCCCGGTGTTCACAAAGACATCACAGTTAAAGCCTACAACGATGCAGATGAGGAAAAGACCTCGGCAACAATAGCGGATAACACAGTTGTCATTCCTTTTGCTCCTATACTATCCCTCGAGAATGGTATATATATTGAATCACAAGAAGTTACAGCCACATACCCCGGCTCCTTTAGTAGTGTAACAGTTGCATTGTGGGCTGATGGCATTTATGAAACCGGCAATCCGACTGTATCTACAACCTTGGCAAAAGTACCCGGTGAAGAAAAGATTTACACATTCGGTGCATTTGCCCTTTCGTCAGATAGAAGTTGCAACACACCAAGTGACACACGCAAGGTGTTGATATCGTCGACATATGTCGGCAGCGCTTCAGCCACTCTCGATATAGCCGCTTATGCTGCAGCCAATGGCTGGGAGAACGGTGTGAAAAGCACATCTGCGTATATCAATGACGTAACCTTCACAATGGCAGGGACTACCAACACCGGCAAATACTTCACATCAGACCAGTCGTGGCGTATGTACGGAACTGAGTCCGGCACCCTTACCATCTCCGTGCCGTCGCACTGCGTCATCAACAGCATCAAGATTTATGACTCCAATATCGGTACAATCACCACAGCGAGCGTGCTCGATGAGGCAGGTGTAGCAACTGCCAACGGCATCCTGACACCCTCGACTGCCAAAGGCTCATGCCACATTTGGCGCACCGACGTGGAGGCACTCACCAACACCGTTACCTTCGGCTTTGACGCAACATCATCTGCTAATGCCCAAATCACCAAGATAGAAGTGGAATGTTTCTACACCACCACCTCGGGCGTTGAAGGGATAGCCGTTGACGATGCCAATGCCGAGGCAGAGTACTACAACCTGCAAGGAGTGCGCGTGGCACATCCCGCAGCCGGCAATATCTACATCCGTCGCGTAGGTAACACAGTCACAAAAATCCTCTACTAAGATACTGTCCATTAGTCATCAAGGGGCGAGCGGTCAATACAGCCGTTTGCCCCTTGTTTTTTAAGCGGATATTTTTGCAGGTACACATTTTTTAGTACCTTTGCCGTCGAAACAACACTGTGTGTATCTTACTTTATCATAGACAAGTATATGAGGTATTTGATTGAAAAATGGATAGCGATAGTGCTGCCGGTAACGATAGCATTGATGAGCCTGCAGGGATGCTCCGACGACGAGCCGGTGCCCGCACCGTCTCCCGCCGATGACGCATACGTCGGCAACCTCCGCGAGATAAGCATCGTGGAAGCCCTTGACGACTTTCATCAAGCAATTTTCAAGTGTGCAATACAAGCACCCGACGGCACGGTAATCACCCGCACAGGTGTGCATCAACGCATCGAGGGCTGCGCGCGACTCACCCTCGACCGTGGCTTGTGCGCCGGCACATACCGACTCCTGTACTTGCTCACCCCCGAGGTGGAAGGCAACGACACCATCTGGGTGGAATACGGACTCGGCTGCCGCGTGAAACTTGATGCCGATGGCGCCGAGGTGCTCGACACCTACAACTCGTTCTACGACCTCTTTGGCAGCGGCACCGACGAGGACCCCTTCATCATCAGTAGTTCCGAGGGTCTCAAGCGCCTGCGCAATATCACCAACGACGGGCGCACCAACCCCAAATTGACCCCCTCCACCTACTTCTCGCAAGTGACTGATATAGATATGCACACCGCATCAAAGAAAGCCGACGGCTTGAGCGGGTGGTTGCCTATCGGCAACCTGCCCAACAACCCCTTCAAGGGCGTCTATCGCGGTAATGGTCACATCATCCAGCGATTGTGGATTGACCGCCCCTACTCTGCCGGCGTTGGGCTCTTCGGCTATGTGGAGAGCGCCGTATTTGAAGACGTACACATCGTCAACCCCGATGTGCGTGGCACCTTTGCAGTAGGCTCGCTGGTGGGCTCCACAGTCACCGCCGGCGACATACGCTGTGCATCAGAGTTCAACAGATGCACCACACAGTTTGGCTCAGTGGTGTGCAATGACGGTAGCGTCGCCGTGGGCGGCTTGATTGGCGAGATTGACAAGGGGGCTGTGTGCACCATCGACAGTTGCTTTAACAACCACACCACCGTCACCGGCTCCTACGGCGTAGGCGGCTTGGTAGGAAACGCTGCGCTGTTCTCGTCAACATTGATACAAAACTGCGAGAACAAGGCAAGCATCACCTCGCATTACAGCGGTGCCGGCGGACTCATCGGCGTGGCTGATACCCTCGTGGTGATGAACTCCACCAATTGCGGCGTCATCGAGGGCGCGACAAAATATTCAAGTGGCGACACCAAGAACAGCGGCTTCGGCGCAGGCGGCTTGGCAGGCGGCACAGGTATGTCCTCCATCTATGCCAGCAACAACACCGGCGCGGTGAGCGGATACACCGGTGTGGGCGGCTTGGTGGGCAGCACGCGTCTCGACGGCGAGCAAGGAATGTACAACAACTGTATGGTGAAGTCGTCGTACAACACCGCCGACATCACCGGCAACACCGCCGTGGGTGGCATATGCGGCGAGGCGCAATTCGGCTGCTGCTCGGTATACAACACCGGCACGGTCACCGCTACAGGCAGTGACTCGCACATCGGCGGCATCGTGGGCAACACCTCCATCGCGGTAATTCACAATACTATCAATAGTGGCAAGGTGGTCGACAGCGACTCGCACTCGGCGGGTGGCTTGGTGGGCAAGACCACTTGGGGCTCGATATATGCCTCGCAGAACTTTGGCGCCATAGACGTAACCGCCGACTATGCCGGCGGCATCGTAGGCTTGGCAGGCAATTACACCGTCATCGACTACTGTCAGAATACCGGCGCCCTCACCAATGCCGGCACGGGTCCCACCGGCGGCATCGTCGGCGAAATTGGCGACCCTCGCGAATGGTCGGCTCTGGACATCGCCAACTGTGTCATCGGCGGTGCCGAGATGGTGCTGGGCTTGGCTGGTCCGATGATGGCTGTCACCGGAAAGGCTATCGAGGGCTCTATCAAGGCGGCTGAAGCGGCTGGCAAGGCTATCTCCGCGGGATGGAAAGCCGCCGAGACACTGCACCATGTGCTTCACATTGTTGAATTTAGCCTGGACCTGAGCACTATAATTTACGACGTCAGCGTCCGCTTCTACACCATATATGAATTCTACAATCCCGAAGGTTATGATGCTCATATCGCTCAGTTGAAATCCGACACCGAGGATAATATCAAGGCTGTCGATGATGCAATGGCGCTGATGCGCAGCGGATACACCTTCAACAGCACCGGCTTCTCGTCCAGCCTCAGCGCCGACGCCTTATCACCCTACATGGGCTATGTGAGTGATGTGGCAACCTACGGGCAACTCTCCGACGACAACAGTTCGACCGTCAACTACAATCTCAACAATTCGCGCGAGGAGCGTGCCGAGATAGTTGAGAGCGACAAACGCACCGGCGAAATAGCACACCGCGTCGTCTCGGGTGTGTGCCTCGTGGTGTCGGCGGCATCCTTCGTAGCGTCTATTTTCACCGGAGGAAGCACCCTGGGTATTGCCGTGCTTGCAGCCGGTGCCGTAGCCACTACCATAGGTGGTGCCAACGCTATCGCCGAGACATGTACTGACTATAAAGCAAATATCGTCGTGGTGTCGCAATGCGCCAACCTCGGCACTATCAAAGCCGATAATGCCGACAGAGTGGGCGGTATCGCCGGACACTTCCAACAATATTGCTATATGGCAGACTGCCTCAATGCCGGGTATTATAGCGGCACATCGGACAACAACTCAGGCATCGTTGACTGCGCCGATTGTCGCAGCGAGGTGAGCCGATGCCTCAACGTCGGCGCCAATTGGGGCTCGGCTATCTGCGGTGAGCAACACACCGACTGCATAATCAGCAATAATTATTGCTTCGATGAACTCTACCCCGGATATGACAACAACAATTATTCAATGATGAGCCTCAGCCTCGCTGAATTGTGCAAGAAATCCTCATACCACAGTTGGGTATTCAGCGGCGACCTCTCGCCATGGTACCTCAATGAGACCAGCAAGTACTTCCCCATTCCATATAAATCATTAATGCACGAACCCATACCAACGACAAATGAATAAAGCATATAAATTACTGACAGTGTCGGTCATCGCCTTGTTGGCGATGCTGTGCGGTGCCTGCGCCGACGATTTATTTCTCCAAAATCAACTCGGCTCGCAACTCACCGAGCGCGGCGACTACCGCGTGAGCCGCTTCAAGTTGCAGCGCGAAGTGATGGACATACCCACCGACGAGGTAGACATCACTATATCATTGGTGTCGCATACCGACAGTTCCGAGACGCAGTTTGATGCCACCGTGGAGCACTTCGATACACACCAGTGGATTGCATTGCTAATTCCTCGCTCGCACAAAATCGCCGATAGCGACTATGACCTCACCGTCACCTTAGCCAACGGCAAGCGCGTGGGAACGCAATTGACAGTGACCTTCCGCGACGAGATGCTCTATCAAATCAACAGCCGCGCACGCGTCTACGACCTAAGCGGCAAGGGTACCTTGGAGAAGCCCTACCTCATCAGTTCCACCGAAGACTTCTCGGACTTCCAGACCGGTCTTAGCGAGGATTCACTCCGAGGTGCCGGCTTGTACTTCAAGCAGACCGCCAATATCACCGCCCCCGCCGCGAGCGACGCCATCAACGGGCGCTTGTATGCACACTGCGACTTTGCGGGCTGTTACGACGGCGGCAAGAAGACCATCACACTGCAATACAGTGGCAGCGGAACCGTCGAGCGCGACGACAGCGTGGGTTTGTTCGGCAGCCTGCTCGACGGCGCTTTGGTCAAGAATCTCACTCTCAACGCCTCGATACGCGGCGGCAACTCGTGCGTGGGCGCACTCTCCGGCACAGCCTCGGGCACGGTTGTTCTTGAAAATGTTACCGTCAAGGGCTATGTCATCGGCAACGACCACGTGGGTGGCTTCATCGGCAAGGTCAACGGCAACCTCACCGCCTCCGACTGCTACCTCGCCTCGTCGGTCTCCGGCTCAGATTACGTGGGTGGCTTGACCGGCAGCCTTGAGAATGGCTCCCTCAACCTCTCTACCTTCTCCAATCTGCTCAAATCCACTCCCGAGGAGATAGCCGGCGGTGCCGACCTGGTGCAGATGCACGACTTCACAACCATCGCTACAGCCTCTCACGTCGGCGGTGTTGCCGGCTACCTCAACGGTAGTTTCACACTGTCCGATGTCATCCTGCAGCACATAATCGATGGCGAGACCACCAAGGTCAAGGTCATCAATGCCGATCGTTCTTATGCCGGCGGACTCATAGGCGAAGCTGTCATCACCTCGGCATCAACAGTGTCGTCGATACACTCCCTCGCACCGGTCACCGCATCCACGGAATACAGTGGCGGTCTCTTCGGCAAGGTGCAAGCCTCCGCCGAGTTGAGCATCCTCTCGGTCACCATCGGCACGCAGGTCCTCGGCAGCGACTACGTTGGCGGCTTCATCGGCTACACCACCAGCGGTTCCATGATCTCCATAGGCACGGCATCAAACGGCTCGGAGTGCTTCCTGGGACAGGTGCGCAACGGCCATGTGGAGATTAAAGGCGCAAATTACGTGGGCGGTCTCTTCGGCTACCTCGAGGGCGACATCCACCCCACATCTACCACATCTCTCAACATCAATGTCACCTCCACAGGCAGTAACAGCGGCGGTGTGGTAGGCAAGATTTACAACGGCACCTTGGAGTGTCAACACTTCACCATTGACGGCAATATGACCATCACCGGCGCCACCAACACCGGTGGCTTTGTGGGCTATGCCGACCACTCCACCATCCGCGGCAACCTCAACAACAACCAATCAATCAATGCCAAGAGCCACCCGGCGAAATCGTCCTTTGCGTCGACCTTTGC
Source organism: uncultured Bacteroidales bacterium (assembly GCA_945829225.1). Classification (GTDB taxonomy): domain Bacteria; phylum Bacteroidota; class Bacteroidia; order Bacteroidales; family Muribaculaceae; genus CAG-873. The sequence goes on from CALZTY010000016.1 coordinate 42,292, forward strand.
CGGCAAGGTGAGACCTTATGATTCGTCGAGTAGTAAGACCGGCGGCATCATAGGCTATGCCTATAACACCTACATAAGCGCCCTGTGCGTTTCCGGCGAAATTGAGGGCTACAAATATGTGGGTGGCATCGTGGGTTATCTCGAGAATACCTCACGCGGATACATCTATGACTGCGTGAACAAAGGCAACGGAGTCAAGAATGCCTCAGGCGACTACACCGGCGGCATTATCGGCTTGTTGACCTACCACTACGGCAATCAGAGCGACCTCATCAATTACTCGGAAGTTCAAGGTAAAAACTACACCGGAGGCATCATCGGAGGCATCTTAATCGCCGACGGCGCTCCCGCATTCGATATCAGCAATATCTTCAACGAAGGTCCCATCAGCGGCACCAAGCAAGTGGGCGGCTGTGTCGGCTACATAGCACACACCGAGGCTGAGTATTACAATGCCGAAAACATACTCGTAAATAATGCCGGTAACTTCGGCAATGTAGAGTTGAGCGGCGAAGGCAATGTGGGCGGTATCCTCGGGCACGGCAACTCCATCCGCATGATAGTATCCCACAGCGCCAACCACGGCAAGGTGTCGTCAACAGGTGAAGCCAAGGTGGGCGGTATCGCCGGACGCATGGGTCAAGACCCCGGAGGCATCGGTATCAACATCTCCAGCAATATGGAACTCGCCTACTGCTGCAATTACGGCGAAATATCATCGGATTCATCGCTGTCCAACTTGGGCGGTCTCCTTGGCTATCAAGAGGAGGGGCACGCGCACGACGAGACACACTGGATGACCCACGACTGCTACAACGCCGGCGAGATATCCTCCGACCAGAATGAAGACAATGGCGGTATCATCGGATATATCGATTACTACGGCGAGATCGGGCAGTGTATCAACCACGGCAAGGTGAAAAAAGGCAACGGCATCCTGGGCACTCACCCCTCGGGCGGCATCATCTACCACCACAATGTCTACACCCTCGAGGGTATGGGCGGCGATTGGTGCGCAACTGAGTTCAGCAGTTCCGACAAGGGCAAGGAGTCGACCTTCGAGGGTCTCGACTTCAACTCGGTGTGGCGCCTCAACGACAGCAACAACGACGGCTTCCCGTCGCTGCGCAACTGCCCCTTCCAGTTCAAGTAACTGTTAAATCTGACTTTGTTATATGTTAATTTTTATTGACAGAGATAAAGTTTCAGGCAGAAAATTTGGATTTACTCTACTGGTGTTGTAAATTTGCAACAAAATCTGCAACGTTATGGAAAAACTCGTAAAAGATGTGCCGATGCCCGATGCATCAGCCACAAAAGTTGACCGTCTGAAGTTCTTGGTAGACATCTCACGCCGCTCGCAGGCTCAGTTCAGCACCTTGATAGGGATAGACCCCTCGGCGATGTCGCGCTTGCTGTCGGGCAAGATGCCCATCACCGACCAGTTTGCCAATCGCTTGGTTGTCAATCTCGGCATCAGCAAAAAATGGTTTACCGATGGCGAGGGTGTGCCCTTCCCGCGCACTAAGGAGCAAGAGCAAGTGAGCCGTCGCGGTGCCGCAGTGTACGACATCGATGCCACTGCCGGCGCAGCGCCCATCAGCAGCATGTTTGCCTCCAACCGCATCATCGGCTACCTGAACATCCCCTCTATCAACCCAGAGTGCCCGGTGGTGCGCGTCAGTGGCGACTCCATGGAGCCGGTAGTGCCCAACGGCTCGCTGATTTCAATCCGCGAGGTGCGCGACCCCTCAATCATCTTGTGGGGCAACATATACCTCGTCGAGCTCGAGGACTACCGAATGGTGAAGTACGTGCGCCGTCACCCCGAGGACCCGTCGAAGGTGATACTGCACAGCAGCAACCCCTCCTACGACGACATCGACGTGCCTCGCAACTCGGTATTGCGCCTGTTCTTGGTGGAGAACGTCATCAACTGCTCGACCCTTGTCTGAGAAGAAACAACGCCCGTTGCTACCGACGTCGATGAGCGTCGGTAGCCTCGAAGCGGGCTGCGACGAGGCAGGGCGCGGATGCCTTGCCGGACCGGTGGTCGCCGCAGCGGTTATCTTGCCCGACGGCTTCACCCACCCCTTGCTACGCGACTCCAAGCAGATGAGCGAGCGCCAACGCGAGGAGGCGCGCGCCATCATCATCGACAATGCCGTGGCATGGGCTGTGGGAATGTGCTCGCCTGCCGAGATAGACGAGATAAATATCCTCAATGCCTCCATCGAGGCGATGCACCGCGCATTGGCGGCACTGAGCGTGCGCCCCGGCGCCATCATTGTCGACGGCAACCGCTTCAAGCCCTTTGAGGACATCCCCGCGACCACGGTGGTCAAGGGCGATGGCAAGTATGCCAACATAGCCGCTGCATCCATCATTGCCAAGACCACGCGTGACCACCTGATGACCGAGGCTGATGCCACCTACCCCGGCTATGGGCTGGCAGTGCACAAGGGCTACCCCACGGCAGCCCACCGCGCCGCCATCGCCGCGATGGGTCCCACTCCCATCCACCGCCTTACATTCAAATTATAATACACATGACCCCGCATCGGGGACCTGTGAATACTTTGCATCGCTCGCAAAATAGACTGAGCATCAACAAATATAACGAGAGGCGATGCCACTGCGGCATCGCCTCTCGTTGTTATAGGGGATTGGGAATATTAGAGTTTGGGACCGGCGGCTACGAGAGCGAGACCGGCGGCGTTGTTCTCATACTTCTTGAAGTTCTTGATGAAGCGAGCGGCGAGGTCGTTTGCCTTAACGGTCCATTCCTCGGCGTTGGTGTAAGTGTCGCGGGGGTCAAGAATCTTGGGATCTACACCGGGGAGCTCGGTGGGTACTTCGAAGTCGAAGATGGGGAGTTTCTTGGTGGGAGCGTTGAGGATGTCACCGTTGAGGATAGCGTCGATAATGCCACGGGTGTCGCGGATCGAGATGCGCTTGCCGGTGCCATTCCAGCCGGTGTTAACGAGGTAGGCCTTGGCACCGCTCTTCTCCATGCGCTTCACGAGTTCCTCGGCATACTTGGTGGGGTGCAACTCGAGGAATGCCTGACCGAAGCAAGCCGAGAATGTGGGAGTGGGCTCGGTGATGCCACGCTCGGTGCCGGCGAGTTTAGCGGTGAAGCCCGAGAGGAAGTAGTACTTGGTCTGCTCGGGGGTGAGGATAGATACGGGGGGCAGTACACCGAAAGCGTCGGCGCTGAGGAAGATGACGTTCTTGGCGGCGGGGCCGGCAGAGATAGGACGAACGATCTTCTCGATGTGGTCGATAGGATAGCTTACGCGGGTGTTCTCGGTAACGCTCTTGTCGGCGAAGTCGAGATTGCCGTCGGCGTCAACAGTAACGTTCTCGAGGAGGGCGTTGCGACGGATAGCGTTGTAGATATCGGGCTCGGACTCCTTGTCGAGGTTGATAACCTTGGCATAGCAGCCGCCCTCGAAGTTGAAGACGCCGTTGTCGTCCCAGCCGTGCTCGTCGT
>CALZTY010000017.1 GCA_945829225.1 uncultured Bacteroidales bacterium
TTGGTGCAAAGTTAGCAATAATTTTCGTAATTTTGAGGCAGAAAACCCAACTAAGGAATAATAAGATGGAAAGAACAATTGAAAAAGTGGAGCAATCGATGGAATTGCTGCGCATAGGAGATGTAGAGAGCGCATTGAGATTGTCTGGCGAAGCGTTGGCAGAGGTAGATGCGGCAGTTAACAAGGACAAAACGCAGGCAAGATATCTGTGTCGCGCAGCCGCCACGCATATTTATATAATGAATGAGGTGGGGATGAGTGTAGATGCCTTTGCCTGTGGAGTGATGAGTAGTTGTATGGCTGATTACTTCGGATATTTCAGTAAGGATAAGTCGGATGCCTCATCGGTATTTTTGCTGAAAGAGACGCTATTGGCGGCATTGCGAGCCGTTGATAGCTTGGGGATAGGCGAAGAAGTGATAGAGAAGGGCACCCGAATGGTGACGCTGTTGGCTATTATGTTGAAGACCTGCTCGGATAGAATGCCGAGCGAGTTGTATGACGAAAATGTCGATGATGTGCCTGAACTATTGGAGATGATAGGAAGGAATTGTGTTATTGATAGCTCTGTGGTAATTATAGATGGAGAAGAAATATTGAGTGAAAATACGCAGGCAATACTTGCCGAGGTGGTTAAGATAGCCGTGGAGTTGCAATTGCTACAAGTATGAAAAAAAGAAAATAAAAAGGGCGCCGGTCATTGCTGATTGGCGCCCTTTTTTGTGCGGTCAATATTGCTTAGGCTTTGTTGCCTTTCTTCTTGTTGTCGGAGGAGTAACCGTAGCCATAGCGATAGTTGTAGGTGGAATTACCGGCGGTGTAGTGACCGTACTTGCGGTAACGGTAAGCCGAAGTGTCCATATTCACGCCGTTGAGGACGATGTACGGGTCGCTGAGGCGGTTGTTGCGGACAGCTTGATGGAGCACCTTGAGGCAGTTCTTGGTAGAGTAAGAAGCGCGGGTGACATAGAGCTGGATGTCGGAGTGAGGAGTGATGAGGAAAGTATCGGAGATCACGCCGATAGGAGCGGTATCGATGATGACATAGTCGAAGTCCTCGCGGAGCTGAAGCATCAAGCGTTGCATATTGTCGCTGAGGAGGAGCTCGTTGGGATTAGGCGGCACGGGACCGGCGGGAAGGATGTAGAGGTTGTCGCTCAAATTACTGCGGTGCATGAGCGAAGTAACGTCAGAAGCCTGCCCGGAGAGGAAAGTGGTGACGCCCTGTTGGTTGCTGAGCCCGAACTTGTGAGCAAGTACGGGACGGCGGATATCCATACCGACGACGATAACCTTCTTGCCTGTGAGAGCGTATGTGAGCGCGAGGTTGGTGGCTATGAAAGTCTTGCCTTCGCCGGGGATTGAAGAGGTGACGAGGATGACTTTCTTGTTGGCGCCGTTCTTGGTGAAGCCAATGTTGTTGCGGAGGAGGCGGAACAATTCGGCGATAGATGTGGAGACATTTTGACCGACAACTATGTCGAGTTTATCCTTCTGCACGTCGTTGGAGATTTCGCCGATGATAGGAATGTTGGTGAGGCGCTGGAGCTCTTCCTGGTCCTTGTAAATGGGGAAGAAGAAGCGCTTGAGGAAGATAATGCCGGCGGGGATGGCGAGTGCAAGGAGGAAAGCGAGGAAGTAGATAATCATGCGACGCGGTGACACTTGACCACCGGTGGTGGGATTGTCGATGAAGCGAGCGGTGGGGGTTGCGAGGGTCTTCTGGAGGGCGATTTCCTCACGTTTCTGGAGCAAGAAAGTGTAAATGTTGACCTTAACTTCTTGCTCGCGGAAGATCTCTTGGAGCCCCTTGTCGATAGGAGGCAGAGAAGAGAGTTGCCCGGCACTCTCGCGCTCGATGGCGGCGATGTTGTTGCGACGAGCCTGGATGCCACGCTTAACCGAGGCGACATTCTGAATGATGACGCTCTTGTCGCGAGTAATTTCTTCTTGGAGCGACTTCACGAGGGGGCTCTCGGGGGTAGCTGTTTCAAGCATACGGTTGAGGCGTTGTACCTTGGCGTTGTACTTGGTAATCAGCTGGTTGAGGTTGTTGTCGGAAGTGGCAGCGGGGAGTAGAGCGTAGTTGTCGGCTTGCTTGATAGTAAGCTCGATTTCGTTAATCATAGATTGCTCAGCCTCGATTTCAGCCAATTGATTTTGGGTAGTCTTGGTGGTAGCGAGGTTAGAGGAAACCTGCTGATCGAGGTTGGCGATGTTGTGGGCTTGGCGATATTCCTGGAGGCGCTGCTCAACGTCGCGGAGCTCATCGTTGATCATGACAAGACGGTCGAGGATGAAAGCCTCGGTCTGCATAGCCGAGCGGTTCTTGTCCTCAATGATCTGACGGTTGTAGAAGTCGATAAGAGTATTGACTACGTCAACGCCTTCGGTAGCGCGAGGTGAGACGTAGGAGATGCGGACGATAGTAGGAGCCTTCTCAGCGAATTGGATGCTGAGAGAGCCGGAGAGTGCGGCAGCGACTGCCAAAGGATTTTGGATGATAATGCGCTCGGTGCCGATGAGTTCGGGGATTTGCTCAACGCGAGTGAGGCGCACTTGACCGTAAGATAGGTTTATGTCGAGAGGAAGAGCAGCGTCTTCAAATTCATATTCTTCCTCGTTGAAGTCGAATACAGTAGAAGCGGTTATATCAAAGTGACCCTCGGTATTGCCGTTTTTGACGGTAATAGTGATGGGATACTTGAGTTCGCGGAGGTCAATAGAGTCCATCTCGGCACGGATGGCGTTGTTGTTGTAGAGAGGTGTATCGCGAAGACTTCCCTCGCTCCAGTACGAGTAAGCCATCTTGAGGGAGTCAACGATTTCGATAACGTTGTTTCGCGATTTGAGAATCTCGAGCTCGGTTTCGTCGATATAGCTTTTCATATCGATGAGGGGATTCTCGGGATTGAAGGCGAGGGCGTTCTTGGATTGGTCGTCGTTGAGATAGATTGAGGCGTTAATCTGATAGGTGGGGACGATAGTGGCGATATAGAAGTAAGCGCCCACCAAGCAGGCGACGATGCTGATGACAAACCACTTCCAATTAGCGAGGAAATCGAGCAATAGCCCGGTAGTGTCAAGAGTTTCGTCAATTGACTTTTTTTCGGTTGAAGGTTGATTCAGGTTGTCTTGAGCCATCACGTCTTAGTCTTTAGTAAGATTGATAATACCGATAATGAGGGATGCGAGGGAGGAGATACCACCGATATATGTAATAGTAGCGGCAACACCGGGGTTGAGTTGCCAAGCATTATTAGCCATAGATTTGTTGGGGGCGACGTAGATGACGTCGTTTTGCTGGAGAGAGAAGTAGGGAGAGAGAAGGAAATTCTTGTCGTGGATGTCAATCTTGTGGACCTCGCGAGTGCCGTCGCTGTTGGTGCGATAGAGGAGGATATTCTCGCGGTCGCCCTTGATATCGAGGTCTCCGGCGAGTGCGATAGCCTCGAAGAAGTTCATACGCTCGTTGTGGCTCTGGTAGATACCGGGGTTGCGAACTGCGCCGGTGACAACGACGCGGAAGTTCATGAGACGGACCTCAACCTTGGGTTGCTCCTTAATGTATTGGGGGTAAATGATATTGGTGATTTCCTGAGCAAGCTCGAGCTTGGTCTTGCCGGCGGCGTTGATTGTGCCGATGACGGGGAAGTATATAGTGCCGTCCTGGTTGATAAGGTAGTAATCGGTGGAAACGTCAAGATTGTTGGAGTAGGAGGAGTTAGAAATCTGCAAACGAGCAATCATGCCGTTCTCGGTGATGTACATGCCCTTGTTGAAGGGGACGACGGCTTGCATATCGGTTGCGGTAACCTCGATGTTGAGGAGGTCGCCCGGAGCGAGCGTGGGGTCGTTGAGGTGAGAAGTTTGCGAGAGGATCTCAGAGGGAATGGTCTGAGCATCAACGATATAAGGTACTTTCTCGGAAGCGTGACAGCTTGACAAAAGGACGATAGCACCCAGCGTGAGGATGGTATTTATAGACTTCATCTTGACGTATGCTTATTCAATTAGTTAATTTTTGCTATAATGCGGCGCAAAGATAGCCATTTTTTTGTTGACTTGCAAATAATTTAACAAAATGGGAGGTAAAAAAGGATAAAAAATCCCCCGCTGCGGGTTGCAACGGGGGAGTGAAGTCTTTTACTGACCCAAATAGGATTTGAGAAGTTTGCTCTTTTGCCCTTTAAGGCGGCGGATAGCCTTTTCCTTGATTTGACGCACGCGTTCGCGAGTGAGCTCAAATTTAGCGCCGATTTCCTCGAGGGTCATTTCTTGGCAACCGATGCCGAAGAACATCTTGAGGATTTCGCGTTCGCGCTCATGGAGTTGACGGAGAGCACGGTCGACCTCGTTAGACAGGGACTCTTGGTTGAGAGTAGCGTCAGCCATGGGAGAGTCCTCGTTTGTGAGGACATCGAGGAGGCTGTTGTCTTCGCCTTCGACAAAGGGAGCGTCAACAGAGATGTGACGACCGGAGACCTTGAGAGTGTCGGCGATTTTTTCGACGGGCACATCGAGTCGTTCGGCGAGTTCCTCGGGTGAAGGACGACGCTCGTTTTCTTGCTCGAATTTGGAGAGCTCCTTGCTGATTTTGTTAAGCGAGCCTACCTGGTTGAGAGGCAGACGGACGATGCGCGATTGCTCGGCAAGAGCTTGAAGGATAGATTGGCGAATCCACCATACGGCATAAGAGATAAACTTAAATCCACGCGTCTCGTCGAATTTTCTTGCAGCTTTAATCAAGCCTAAATTACCTTCGTTGATGAGGTCGGGGAGCGACAAGCCTTGGTTTTGGTACTGCTTGGCAACCGACACGACAAATCGGAGGTTGGCACATGTTAGTTTTTCGAGGGCCGCTTGGTCACCTTGTTTGATGCGCTGAGCCAACTCGACTTCTTCCTCGACGGAAATCAGTTCTTCGCGACCGATTTCCTGGAGGTATTTGTCGAGCGAAGCGCTCTCACGATTGGTGATTGATTTGGTAATTTTTAGTTGTCTCATTTGTATTTATACCTACAGGTGCAAATTTCGTGCAAAATTACAAATTTTTTTTGATATATTCTTGGTGTTTTTAATGTTTTTGCAAAAAAAATCTTGCCGAAGGGCTATCCGGCAAGATTTTGTAATAGTGTGTATGAATTACAATGCGGAGACGATGCGTTGAGTGTCGAGTGCAATCATGAGTTCCTCGTCGGTGGGAATGACGCAAACAGCGACCTTGGAGTTGGGGGTGGAGATGACTTTTTCCTCGCCGCGCGATTTATTGGCTTGGAGGTCAATCTCGACGCCCATGAAGGCGAGAGGCTCGCAGACATCGTAGCGGAGCCCGGTCTGGTTCTCGCCGACACCGCCGGTGAAGACGATGATGTCGACGCCGCCCATTTCGGCAGCATAAGCGCCGATATACTTGGTGATGCGCTGTTCGTACATAGCGAGACCCATTTGGGCGCGTTCGTTGCCGTCGTTAACAGCGGCTTCGATTTCGCGCATATCGCTTGAAATTTCGGTGACGCCAGCCATGCCGCTCTCCTTATTAATAATAGTCTGGAGTTGCTGGGCGGTGTATCCGTGCTTGAGCATGAGATAAGTGAGGACACCGGGGTCGACATCGCCCACGCGAGTACCCATCATGAGACCCTCGGTGGGAGTGAGACCCATCGATGTGTCGATGCTCTTGCCATTGAGGACGGCAGTGATAGATGCGCCGTTGCCGATGTGGCAAGTGATGATGCGCTTGGAGTTGATGTCAACGCCGAGGAAGTCGGCAACGCGCTGAGAGACATAGCGGTGGCTGGTGCCGTGGAAGCCGTAGCGACGCACGCCATCTTCCTTGTAGAACTTGTAGGGAAGGGCATACATGAACGACTTGGCGGGCATAGTCTGGTGGAACGCGGTGTCGAAGACGCCGACCTGAGGCACATTGGGCATAAGGGCGGTAATGGCTTCGATGCCGGTCATATTAGCGGGATTGTGGAGCGGAGCGAGGTCATAGCAATCCTTGATTTTTTGCTTTACTTCCTCGGTGATGAGGACGCTCTTGGTGAATGTCTCGGCACCGTGGACCACGCGATGACCTACGGCATGGATTTCGTCATATGATTTGATGCAACCATTGACGGGGTCGGTGAGTAGGTTGAGGACAGCCTTGATAGAGCCTTGGTGGTCGGTGAGACCGAGGTCGATGATGTCCTTAGAGCCGTCGGGCTTTTTGTATTTGAGGAAGCCGTCGGGGAGACCGATTTTTTCGACGCCACCCTCAGCGAGAGTTTTCTTGGCATCAATGTCGATGAGCTTGTATTTGACCGAGCTACTGCCCGAGTTGATAACGAGAATATTCATAATGCAGAAAAATTAAGCTTTAGAGCCAATTGCTTGGCAGCAGGTGAGTATGATGGTTTTGTAAATATCTTCGGGGAAGCAGCCGCGTGAGAGGTCGCTGACGGGAGCGGCAAGGCCTTGGAGGATAGGACCGATAGCCTCGGCGCCGCCAATGCGTTGCACGAGTTTGTAAGCGATATTGCCGACTTCGAGGGAGGGGAAAACGAGGACGTTTGCGCGGCCGTTGATGAGGCTCTCGGGGGCCTTCTTGTGGGCGACGGAGGGAACGATGGCGGCATCGGCTTGCAACTCGCCGTCGAGGATGAGATTGGGGGCGAGGGTATGAGCAATTTGGGTTGCTTTAACAACCTTGTCGACGCGGTCGTGCTTGGCAGAGCCTTTGGTCGAGAATGAGAGCATGGCGACGCGCGGTTCGATGCCGGCGAGGTTGTGTGCAGTCTCGGCAGCGCAGACAGCGATTTGGGCGAGTTCCTCGGCGGTGGGGTCGGGGACGACAGCGCAGTCGGCAAAAACGAGGATGCCGTTGTCACCGTAGGGGCTATTCTCGGGGAGGAGCATCAAGAAGGCGCCCGATACGACGTTGATACCCGGGCGAGTCTTGATAACTTGGAAAGCGGCGCGGAGGACATTGCCGGTAGTGTTTTGAGCGCCGGCGACTTCGCCGTCGGCATCACCAGCCTTGACCATCAAGCAGCCAAGGAATAGGGGATTGGCGGTAGTGAGTCGGGCTTGCTCGGGCGACATACCTTTGTAGCGACGGAGTTCGTATAGCAGCGGAGCATATTTGTCGATGACGGCGTTGTCGCGAGGGTCAACAATGGTGGCTTTTTCGATATTGTCGAGCCCCATATCGGAAGCCATGCGCTTGATTTCATCTTTGTTGCCGATGAGGATAATGTCGGCGATGTCCTCGCCGATGATGCGGTTAGCGGCAGTGAGGGTGCGCGATTCGGTGCCTTCGGGGAGCACGATGCGTTGCTTTTTGCTTTTGGCCTTTAGGGTCAGATTTTCAAATAGGTTCATAGTATATATAGGTGTTAATTTACGTATCGAGGTATGTAGACCAAATATCAGTGCAAAATTAGCAAAAATTAGAGAAAAAGAGCCGAAGAAATTGTTGATTTAACAAAAAATGTATTAAATTTGCGGTCAGTAACTATTAATAAACATCATTATGGACAGTATTAAAGATTTATTGGAGCAATTGCTCAAGTATTTTGACAGTGGCAATGTATTTTGCAAATCGTTCAAGTGGCTTTATTGGATAATCAGCGTGCTTGTGCCCATCTCCTGTATTGTCGGAATAACCGAGACGTTAGACACATTTAAGTATTTAAGCGGAGCAGGTATATTCTTCGGGCTGTTATTGATTGTTATTTTGCTTGCTATTGCGTTTTTCGGCTTTTTGTATTGGTTCCGTCGTGCCGATGATGTTGAGGCAACAGTGGATACCAAAGCACGCTTTGTTGCTCTGCCTCCGGTGTCGCATTTTATCCGCACATTGGGCGAGTTTGCAGGCATTGTAGGTGCATCAGCCGGTACCCTTATTGCTTTGTTTGTTAATCTGGAAATGACAATTGAAGGATATAGCAGTGGCGGGTCGTGGATAGCAGTAATAGTAACTCCTATTGTCAGCTTTGTAGTGATTGTACTCGCACGCTTTATTTCAGAGACGATTAATGCTACAGCCAGCATCGCCAACGATGTACACTCCTTGGCAGACTTCAATCCTCCGCTCAACTGATAAAAGAGATTAGCAATAAAAAAACTCGGTCGTCGACCGAGTTTTTTTATTTCCTTGATGATGTTGCTTACTTAACGACGCGACGCTCTTTGATGCGAGCCTTCTTGCCGGTGAGGGCACGTAAGTAATACAACTTAGCGCGGCGCACTTTACCAAACTTGTTAACAGTGATAGAGTCGATGAAGGGAGACTCGATGGGGAAGATACGCTCAACACCGATGTTGTCGCTCATCTTGCGGACGGTGAAGCGCTTCTTGGAGCCTTCGCCGGAGATGCGGATGACAACGCCGCGATACTGCTGAATACGTTCCTTGTTACCCTCTTTGATGCGGTAAGCCACTGTAATGGTGTCGCCGGGGCCGAAGTCGGGATGTTGCTTGCCACAGGCAAAAGCTTCTTCGGCAACTTTAATTAAATCCATTGTAAATATAAATTTAGAATGTTAACAATTGCGCAATATACGCGAGCTACGTGTCTACGCCAGAGATTACGCCTTTTCGGGCGCAAAGGTACAAAAAATGTTGTTAACAGCCAAATATCAGCGAGATAAAAATTTAAAAATGTTCTTATTGTACAAATAAGTGTACCTTTTTTACTTAATTAGCAGAAAAATCGCAAAAAAAGTCGTAACTTTGAACCCAAATTTGTGATTAATGAATGTAAGTAAAAGAATTGTCAGTGTAGTATTGCTCTTGATAATATGTGCAGTGAGTGGTTTCCAATCCAGGGCACAAGAGCAATTCAGCCGCGATATACGTCAGATATCCTTTATCCCCAAGGGACAATGGATAGCCGGCGTGAGCGTCAGCTACTCGCAGAGCGACCAAGACAACTACCAATTCTTGATCTTCGAAAATCTGTCGGGTGACACCTATACCTTCAAGGTAAGCCCGATGCTCCTATATTGCTTCAAGGATAATTTGGCAGCCGGCGGACGCTTCTCCTACTCGCGCCAGCGCACCAGCCTGTCATCGGCAGATGTGGTCCTTGGCAGCGACACCGAGTACAATGTCGACCACTTGTATTCCATCTCGCACAACTATCACTTCACCACCTTGTTCCGCCAATATATGTCGTTGGGAAACACTACGCGCTTTGGCTTGGTCAATGAGGTGCAATTAGAGTTTGGCGGCGGGCAGTCGAAACTTGCCAACGGCACCGGCGACTCGCTCACCGGTACCTACGAGCGCAATTTCTCGATGAACATCGGCGTGGCGCCGGGTGTGTTGGTATTCTTGAATAATTACTCGGCATTGGAGGTCAATGTAGGCGTCCTGGGCTTTAACTATTCCAAGACACGCTCAGTGACCGACCAAGTACAGATAGCTAATCGACACACCTCGAGTGCGAATTTCAAAGTTAACCTGTTTTCAATCACCTTCGGGGTGGCATTCTATATATGATGAAGAGGCTACTGTTGATAATATGTCTTCTGTCGTTAGCCGCATCTATGGCGACTGCCCAGCAGGTGGTGCGCAAGTCGCTCGCCTTGCCCAATCCCGATGAGGAGGAGAAAGTGATTGTAGATGGCGATACTGTCAACCTCGTCATTCCGGAACGCAACTTCGGCAGATACGACCGCGGTCTATATAATTATATGTATATACCCAAGGGTAAGTGGGCATTTGGTCTCACCGCCTCCTATGGCGAGTTAGGAACCGAAAACTCATCTATTTTATCAATAGTCGAAGATGCCGATTTCGATGGCAAGATTTACTCAATCAAGCCCTGGCTCAGTTACTTCATTCGTCATAATCAGTCGGTAGGTATCCGCTTTGATTACTCACGCGGAGTAGGCGACCTGCACAATCTGCGAGTAGATTTCGATGAAGATATAAACTTTGAACTCAAGGATGTAAGTTACTATACACATAGTTTCTCGACATCGCTATTCTACCGCAATTATATCGGTCTCAACAAGAGCAAGATATTCTCGATTTTCAACGAGGTAGACTTGACTTTTGGCTCGGGCTCATCGCGCTTCAAGCGCATCTATGACAGCAAACCCAAGGACACCAAGACTACCATCACTCGTGCGAGCATCAACTTCAGCCCGGGTGTGGCTGTGTTCATCCAGGAGTATGTGGCATTCAACGTGTCTTTTGGCGTTTTCGGCTTGAATTTCCGTCGCGAGCATCAAGTGACCGACGGTGTCGACGAGGGTACGCGCTTCACCTCTGGTGCCAACTTTAAGTTTAATATTTTTAATATCAGTTTCGGACTGATGGTAGTGATATGAGAGTTAGGCTTGTGTATATGTTAGTCGCCGTGATGGCTATGCTCGCATCGTGCATCAAGAACGATGTGCCGTATCCGCGTATACAAGCCAACTTCAAAACGTTTGTTGCCGAAGGTCAGGAAAAAGCGGCATTGATTGACTCGACCAACTGCATCGTTACACTGTATTTTGACGAGATGGCAGACCTCTCCAATATCACCGTTCAAGAATACAGTATCACTCCCGGAGCGACTGTTGAGGGGGATGCCCTCACCGGCGTGCTCAATCTCACCAAACCTATTAAAGTCAATCTGCACATCTATCAATCGTGGACTTGGACCATATGCGCCGAGCAAAATATCGAGCGCTATTTCAGCGTCACCGGACAGATTGGTACCTCGTATATTGATGTGCCGGCTCGCCGCATTGTAGTGTATATTTCCGACAAGATAGACCTCTCAAAGGTATATGTCGAGCGTGCAAAATTGGGACCCGCCGGAGCAATTATCACTCCCGAACTTGAGGGCCATACCATCGACCTCTCGCGCCCCTTGGAGGTTACTGTCGAAGCATTCGGCAAGGTAGAGATATGGAATATCTTTGCCGAGCAAACATCGTTGTCAGTCACAACCGCCGGCGTGGATGCGTGGACCAATGTGGCATGGGTGCGCGGTCAAGCCGAAGCCGGACACGACAATGGCTTTGACTATCGCGAAGCCGGTGCAGAGGAATGGATACGAGTAGATGCCGCCGATGTCGTGCACGATGGTGGCGATTTCAGCGCTCGCATCATTCACCTGTTGCCACAGACGACCTATGAGGTGAGAGCCTACTCGGATGAAGACCTCGGTGAGGTGCTGTCATTTACCACCGGCTCTATTGTGCAATTGCCAAATAGCGGCATTGATGATTGGTGGCTCGATGACAAGGTGTGGTGCCCGTGGGCAGAGGGTGACACTCCCTATTGGGATACCGGCAACAAGGGCGCTACTACAATCGGCGCCTCAAACAGTGTGCCTACCGACGATACCGCTACGGGTAGAGGTCGCGCTGCTATGCTCGAGACCAAGTTTGTAGGGCTCGGTGTCTTGGGAAAACTTGCCGCCGGCAACCTTTTCATCGGCGAATACTACAAGACCGATGGCACTAACGGTATCTTGCATTTCGGCCGCGAATTTACCGAGCGACCCACAAAATTGCGTGGGTACCTCAAGTACAAGACCGCACCTATCGATTATACTTCTTCAGGATTAGAACATCTTGCCGGACGCCCCGATACCTGCGTCGTGTGGTGTGCTCTCATTGACCAAAACAGCCAATTTGAGATACGAACCAATCCTCGCAACCGCCAATTATTTGACCCCAACGGCTCATATGTTGTGGCATTCGGCAGCGTCCAATACGGCGAGGATGTCAACCAATACACCCAATTTGAGGTAGAACTTGAGTATAAATCGACTTCGCGTGTGCCCAAGTATATACTTGTGACAGCCTCGGCAAGCAAGTATGGCGACTACTTCACCGGAGGCACGGGTGCGGTGCTTTATCTCGATGAATTAGAGTTATTGTACGATTATTAGGATGGAAAAGCAAATCAACATAAAGGGTATCAAACTCAACTACCGACAAGTTGGAAACGGTGACCCTATGATAATAATGCATGGCTGGGGTTGCGACAGCAGTGCGATGGCTCTGTTTGAGCGCGTCGGTGCCGAGCATCACACTGTATACAATCTTGACCTCCCGGGATTCGGGAAATCGCAAGAGCCCCCAATGCCCTGGACAGTCGAAGATTACACGCAGATGCTTGAAGCATTTGTCGAAGCGCAAGGTATCTCCGCGCCAATCCTCCTCGGACACTCATTCGGTGGTCGAGTCGCTATACTATATGCCTCGCGCAACGAGGTAAGCAAGTTGATATTGGTCGATGCTGCCGGGGTCAAGCCTCGTCGTTCTTTGTCATATTATATTAAGGTGTATAGTTTCAAACTTGCACGGCGCATCTATCCCTTGATTGTCGGTAAGGAAAAAGCCGGCAAAAAAATTGAGGCTATGCGCTCCAAGCGTGGCTCGGATGATTACAAGAGTAGTTCGCCCGTGATGCGTCAGGTGCTTGTCAAGGCTGTCAATTCCGACCTTAAGCATGTGATGCCCTCTATCTCTGCTCCCACTTTGCTCATTTGGGGCGAGGAGGATACTGCGACCCCCATGCGTGATGCCCGCATAATGAATAAACACATCGCTAATTCCCGCTTGGTATCCTTTGCCGGTGCCGGGCACTTTAGTTTTGTCGATAATCCTTACCAAGTGACCGCTGCCGTGCGGCGCTTCATCCAACCCAACGATTGATTATGATTGACACATTATTATTTATTATAGCATTAGTGTTTGTGGCATCGTGTCACCTCGTCGAGTTGACACGATGCCTGATGATGTATCAGCAAAATTCTTACCGCAATGAGCGGTATATGAAGTGGCTGTCAACCTCTGGTGATACGACGTCGATTCCTCGTCTTATTGCCCTTGTGCTCTTCTTTCTCAGTATATCGGTATTCGGCAACGACAGGTTGACATATGTCAGCATACCGCTTTTTGCCGCCATAATGGGTATCAAGATGGCTACAAAGCGCTACAAGAAGCCTCTGGTGTGGACAGCACGAGCCATCCGCCTATATGCGGTTGCAGTTATCCTCAGCGGTTTGCTTGTTTGGGCTGCTTCGTTTGTCATAGATATTGTTGTCGCCACGTTGCTTGTATATTGCCTCTCGCACGTGGTGATTATGGCGACCGGAATAATTCTCTTGCCGATTGACAAACTTATAAATCTGCGATATATCAATGACGCTCGCCGTCGACTCAAGTCAATGCCCGAACTGAAGATTGTCGGCATCACCGGCAGTTATGGCAAGACCAGCACCAAGCACTATCTGCACCGTATTCTCAGCGAGCAGTATGACACGCTGATGACCCCAGGTAGTTTCAATACCACTCTCGGTGTAGTGCGCACGGTCCGCGAGTACCTTAAGCCTTACAACGAGGTATTTATCGTGGAAATGGGCGCCAAGCAACCCGGCGATATCAAGGAAATTTGCGATTTGGTGCACCCCACGATTGGTATTGTTACCGCAGTCGGACCTCAACACTTGGAGTCATTCAAGACTATTGAGCGAGTGCAAGCCACCAAATTTGAGTTGGTCGATGCTCTCCCTGCCGATGGCGTCGCTGTGGTGAATAACGACTTCGAGAAAATTGCTGACCGCCCCGTTGACACCACAAAGTGTCTTCGTTATGCCATTAATAATGAAGATGCAGGCTATCGAGCCGAAAAAATTGTCTATTCGCCGGCTGGCACAACCTTTGAAGTCGTTGGTGATGGCTGGCACTTGGCACTGCACACCAAGCTCCTCGGCGAGTGCAATGTCTCGGACCTCTTGGCTGCTATTGTCACTGCACATGTTATGGGGGTGCCCGATGCCAAGATTATCTCGGCTGTCGCTGCCATCGAGCCGGTTGAGCATCGTTTGTCAGTGAAGAAGACTCCCTCGGGAATCATTATTCTTGACGACGCTTTCAACTCCAATCCTATCGGCTCGCGTATGGCTCTGGAGGTCCTCGGCTCAATGACTTCCGGCAAGCGTATCGTCATCACTCCCGGTATGATTGAACTTGGCGAGCAACAGTATGACCTCAATTGTCAGTTAGGTCAACATATTGACAAGAATGTCGATGTCGCTATCGTTGTCGGTCAATACAATCGCGAGGCTATCCTCGCCGGTATCACCGATGGCGGTCGCCTCAAAGCCGAGCAAATACTCGTCGCTGACTCTTTTGCCGAGGCTCAGCAATTGCTCGCAACCGTTGTTGCATCAGGCGATATTGTGCTGTATGAAAATGATTTACCAGATACTTTTAAATAATTACTTTAAATGAAAACCATTGTAGGTGTATTCTTTGGCGGTCGCTCGACCGAGCATGAGATTTCGGTCATTTCCGCCAACCAGGCAATTGCCGCTTTTAATCCCGACAAATATGAAATTGTGCCCATATACATTTCCAAGGACGGACATTGGTTCACCGGTCGCGAATTGCTCACACTGAGCAACTATCGCAAGCCCGAAGAACTGCTCAAAAAGTGTACCGAGGTGTACATGCGTCCTGTATATGGCGATTTCAACCTCTATGCGGTCAAGAAATCATTGTTTGGCAAGGATGTAATTGCCACGCTCGATGTCGCTGTGCCGGTGCTCCATGGTACAAATGTTGAGGACGGCAGATTTGAGGGTGTGCTCGAGACTATAGGCTTGCCCTATGCCGGTTGCAATACTCTTGCCTCGGCAAACGGTATGGATAAGATTACCATGAAGATGATTCTTCGTGCCGATGGTATTCCTGTTGTTGATTATGTGTGGATGACCGACCGCGACTGGACAACCCGCCGCGACGAAATGATTGCCAAAGTCGAGAAAGAACTTGGCTATCCCGTGATTGTCAAGCCTGCCAACCTCGGCTCGAGCATCGGCATCGGTGCCGCTCACGACCGCGACCAACTCATTGAGCGTCTTGACGATGCAGCTCGTTTCTCGCGTCGCCTCGTCGTTGAGCATATGGTTACAGCTCTGCGCGAAATCAATTGCTCGGTACTCGGTGATGTTGACGAATATGAGACTTCGGTGCTCGAGGAGCCTATCAAGGCTGAAGAAATCCTCAGTTATGGCGACAAATATATGGGTGGTGGCATGCATGCCGCTCAGAAACGTATTCCCGCCGAGTTGCCCGATGACCAAGCAGCCGAGTGTCGTCACCTCGCCGGAGAGACATTCCGTGTCCTTTCATGCCATGGTGTCAGTCGTGTCGACCTTATTATTGACGATGCCACCGGCAAGGTATATGTTAACGAAATTAACACTATCCCCGGCTCTTTGAGTTATTATTTGTGGGAGGCTGCCGGATTATCCTTTGAAAATTTGATGGATAAATTGGTGAAACTTGCTCTCAAGCGTCGTCGCGACGAACAGGGTAAGACAACCAGTTTCTCGCAGAATATTTTCGCAATGGGTGGCGGTGTCAAGGGAGGTATCAAAAAGTAATTGACCTATTGGCACGACTTTTGCTACATCCATAGTAAATAGTCTTAATGTCAACCTTTATGAACGCCCGCTTCTCCGACGACTTCAAGCATTCTCTTGACCTTGCTCGCAAAATTGCAAGCAAGCACAACGATTCTACGATCCGACCCGAGCACTTGCTCCTTGCTGTGCTCTCCGATAAGGAGGCTCTTCCTGTCGCCGTTCTCAACGCTTTATATTCCGCTTCTCAGGTAAATGAATTGCTCGAACAATTAGATGACAGTTTGTACGATCAATCTTACCATGGGCAGGGAGATGAGCCTATGATGAACGACCTCAGCGCTCGCATCACCAAACTATCGGTCCTCGAGGCGCGTATGCTCAAGAGTGATGTCGTTGAGCCTATACATATTTTGTTGGCTATTTTTCATAATTACGAAGTTCAATCTCTGCCCTTGTTCAAGCCATTTTTTAAAATCGGTATCAGTTACTCCAATATTTTTAAATATATGAATGAGGAGTGCCCCAATATATCAAGCGGTTTCGAAGTCAATAATGATGATGACGAGTCGTCGGTCGATAACGGTGATGACTCTTTTGAAAAGTCCGAAAAGAAATCCCGGAAATCCGGCAAACGCGAAAGTTCGTCGACCGATACACCGCTGCTCGATAAATTTGGTCACGATATGACCAAGGCTGCCTCGCAAGGTTCGCTCGACCCGGTGGTCGGACGAGAAACTGAAATTGAGCGTCTCGCCCAAATCCTCAGCCGCCGCAAGAAGAATAACCCCGTGCTTATTGGCGAGCCGGGTGTCGGTAAATCGGCTATCGTTGAGGGTCTTGCCATTCGCATCGTCAATCGCTCCGTGCCTCGCGTACTCTTCAATAAGCGTGTTATTGCCCTTGATATGGCTTCGTTGGTCGCCGGAACCAAGTTCCGTGGCGAATTTGAGGAGCGTATAAAGGGCGTGCTTAACGAGTTGGCTAAAAATAGCGATATCATTCTGTTCATTGACGAAATTCACACCATTGTCGGTGCCGGCAATCAGCAAGGACAGATGGATGCCGCCAACCTCCTCAAGCCGGCGCTTGCCCGTGGCGAGGTGCAGTGCATCGGTGCTACTACGCTCGATGAGTATCGAGTGAATATTGAGAAGGATGGCGCTCTCGAGCGTCGTTTCCAAAAAGTGATGGTTGAACCCACAACTGCCGAGGAGACAATAACTATTCTTAATAATATCAAGTCGAAGTATGAGGAACATCACAATGTAACTTATACTGACGATGCAATTTATGCTTGTGTCCACTTGACCGAGCGCTATGTCAGTGACCGCAACTTCCCCGATAAGGCAATTGATGCTCTCGATGAAGGAGGCGCTCGCGCTCACATTATCAATCTGGCTGTCCCACAGGAAATTGAAACCTTGGAGGCTAAGATTGAAGAGGTAAATCGTCTCAAATTGGAAGCCGCCCAACGAGCCGATTTTCAAGAGGCTGCTCGTCGTCGCGATGAAGTGCAATCGCTGACCGAACAGTTGGAAGCCGCTCGACAACATTGGGATGAGACCCTTGAGGAGAATAGAGTAATTGTTGATGAGGACAAAGTGGCAGAGGTCGTGGCAATGATGACCGGTGTCCCCGTGCAGCGTGTCGCTCAAGCCGAGGGCTTGCGTCTCAAGGAAATGGAAAGCACGCTCCAAGCGGCTGTCATTGGTCAGGACGATGCTATTGTCAAGATTTCAAAGGCTATTCGTCGCAACCGCATCGGACTCAAGGACCCCGGTAAGCCCATCGGCACCTTCATGTTCCTTGGTCCTACCGGTGTCGGCAAGACCCACCTCGCCAAGAAATTGGCTGAGTTCCTCTTTGACTCGGCAGATACTCTCATTCGTATCGATATGAGCGAGTATATGGAGAAATTCACCGTGTCGCGACTTGTCGGTGCACCTCCCGGATATGTAGGCTATGATGAGGGTGGGCAACTCACCGAGGCTGTCCGTCGTCATCCTTATTCGGTCGTCCTCCTCGACGAGATTGAGAAGGCTCACCCCGATGTATTCAACCTCTTGTTGCAAGTCCTTGACGAAGGTCGTCTTACCGACTCGATGGGTCGACGCGTTGATTTCAAGAACACAATAATTATTATGACCTCCAACATCGGCACGCGTCAACTTAAGGATTTCGGCACCGGCGTCGGCTTCTCCACCACTAACAATACCGGCGAGGAGGCTCGCAATGCTGTTATTCGCAAGGCGCTCGATAAGGCGTTCTCGCCCGAGTTTCTCAATCGTGTCGATGATATCGTGATGTTTGAATCGCTCTCACGTGAGGCTATTTTCAAGATTATTGACCTCGAACTCGTAGGCTTCCGCAAGCGTCTCAAGGGAATGGGGTACGACCTCATGATTACCGATAAGGCGCGTGACTTCATCGCCGACACCGGTTATGACCCGCAATACGGTGCACGTCCTCTTAAGCGTGCTATCCAGAAATACCTCGAGGACGAATTAGCCGAACTAATCCTCTACAATAAGCTCTCTGATGGCAATGTGCTCGTTGTTGACTATGACTCCGAGGCCCGAAAGATAGTTTCAGACGTCTTGGTTAGCGTCCCCGAGTAAGCCACTCGCGACGCTCCGTCTCTTCCATACGCTCAATTGCATATCGCAACGTAGTGCGGTGCAGTTGAGCGTAATTTTGTGCCAAATATTCTCGCAACACTGCCATATCTCGCTTGCCGATTTCGCGGAGCATCCACCCGATGGCTTTATGTATCAAGTCATGTGGGTGTGATAGCAACTTGGAGGCGATGCGCTGCGTATCGTCAAATTCTCCGGCACGAATCAGTGCCAATGTCGACACAATTGCGATGCGTTGCTCCCACAAGTCGGTCGAATCGGCAAGCTTATCCAAGATGCTACGGTCTTTATGCGTCAATAGCCATGCCCCGAGAATTTGGCTACAAGATAGGTCCACGAGGTCCCAATTGTTGGCTTGACGCGCATGCTTTAGATAGAAGTCGACAACCGCTTGTTTTTGCTGCTTCATCATCTCTACCATAAGCAAGAAACCACATAGTCGTACCTCGTGATACTCGTTGTATATCAGTTGTTTGATTGTGTCAAAGTCGATGTCTTTTTTATATGCCTTTACAATCTGTCGGGTTATAGGCACCTTGATACCAAGGAACTTATCGCCCTCGCCATACTCGCCCTTGCCGGTCTTGAAAAATCGACTCAATATCTGTGCCTGGCTCTCGTCTGCCAGGGTCACAAATGCTTCTAATATCTCTTCGTACTTGCTCATGTCTTTATAAATAAAGAAGGTCACAAGCATCGGTTGCTCGTGACCTTCAATGTGCGGAAAGACAGGGATTCGAACCCTGGGTACCCGTAAGGGTACAACGGTTTTCGAGACCGTCCCGATCGACCGCTCCGGCATCTTTCCTCGGGTTTGCGACTGCAAATTTAGACTTTTTTTCTGACTCCACCAAATCTTTTTTCTTTTTTCTGCAAAAATGCGTACCTTTGTAGTCCCAAACCAACATTTACCGGCTTAGAGGAAGTATAATAATGAATATTGAGACACGCACTCACCGATTGTTGATTGCCACAGTTATGCTCATAAATGCCTTGACATCGGTGTATGCCACTGATTTACAGCAAGATTGTGACTCCGTTGCAACACAATTAAACGAGATTGTCGTCACCTCGGTGAAGCGACAAATTCCCGTCATACCTGTGCAAACACTCACAGGCGAGGAGTTGCAACATCTCAATAGCAACAGTGTCGCGGATGCTCTTCGTTATTTTGCCGGGGTACAAGTCAAGGACTATGGTGGTGTCGGTGGCATCAAGACTGTCAATGTCCGCTCGATGGGCACCAACCACACCGGTGTAGTATACGATGGCGTAGAATTGGGCAATGCTCAGAATGGGCAAATTGACCTCGGTCAATTCTCTTTGGATAACATTGAGACTATTTCGCTATTTAACGGTCAAAAAAGCGAAATTCTACAGCCGGCGAGAGACTTCGGCTCAGCGGCTTCGATTTATATGCGCACCAAGGTGCCCGAGTTTGCCCCCGGCAAGCGTTACAATCTTCGTGTCACGGTACGCACAGGGTCTTTCGACCTTTTCAACCCTTCTTTGCTCTTTGACCTTAGACTGAACCGAAACATTAGTGCCTCGCTCAGTGCCGAGTGGGTATCATCTTCGGGTAAGTATAAGTTTAGATATAAGCGAGTAACTCCTTCTGGCGAAGTCGCTTACGACACAACTGCCGTGCGGCAAAACGGCGATGTCGACGCCTTGCGACTTGAGATGAACGTCAATGGCAAGTTGCGCGACGGCTCGTGGTCGTTCAAGGCATATCATTATGACTCGGAGCGAGGTGTCCCCGGTGCCATAGTTAATAATGTGTGGCGTCGTGGTGAACGTATTTGGGATAATAACACTTTTGCTCAAGCATCTTTCACAAAGTATTTCGGGAAATTGGCTACTCTTAACAATGCCAAGTTCTCTTATTATCGCACTCGCTATGTCAACAATGACGATCGACAGATGCATGTCGATAATATCTATCGTCAGCGCGAATTTTACTTCTCGACTGCCAACCAATACTCAATAACCTCTAAGTGGAATGTGGCGCTCAGTTATGACTTGTTGTGGAATGACCTTCGAGCCGATATGTACGACTTCGCCGAGCCTACTCGCGTGTCCAACTTTGTCGCACTGGCTACGGCGCTTGATTTAAATCGTGTTCGTCTCCAAATAGCCGGTGTCGGCACATTCATTCATGATGAGGTTGAGGGTAGGGAGCAGGCTGATAATCGCTCGGCTTTCTCTCCATCGGCTTATTTGTCGGTATATCCACTCAACAATCGAGACTTATCATTGAGGGCTTTCTATAAAAAGTCCTTCCGTATGCCCACATTTAATGATTTGTATTATGCTGATATGGGCAATTCCAAACTCAACCCCGAGCGAGTAGAGCAATACAATCTCGGTGTTCTTTTTGAGCGTGACTATCGCGGTTTTGTCGGTGCATTGCGTCTAAGTGCCGATGCTTATTACAATCGTGTCAAAGATAAGATATGCGCTTACCCTAAGGGACAGCAATTCCGTTGGACTATGCTCAATTTGGGCTTGGTGGATATCCGCGGCATTGACTTTTCAGGTATGGTGACTACTGTACCGGTCAAAGACCTTTTCGTTACTTTTAGATGCCAATATACTTACCAGAGGGCTATTGATATCACTGACCCTTCGGACAGTTACTACCGTCATCGTATCCCTTACATTCCATATCATTCGGGCTCGGCTGTCGTCAATATCGTATGGCGCCAATGGAATCTCAATTACTCGTGGATATATGTCGGCAGCCGCTATAATCAGCAGGAGAATATTCAATATAATTATACTCAACCCTGGTACACCTCGGATATCTCTGTTTCACGAGATATTGCCATCGGCAAGGTGAATTGTCGTGCCTTGCTTGAGATTAATAACTTGTTTAGTCAGGACTACGATGTCATCATCAACTATCCGATGCCTAAACGAAACTTCCGTGTTACCCTCACAGTGACGATATGAGAAAATACATATACCTTATATTATTAGTGTGTCTCGTGGCATGCCGCACCGACGAGGTCATCGTGCCATCTGAGGAGGAGCAAATACCCGATAAGCCCGATGTCAATTCGGCTATCCGTGGCTTCTACTTACTCAATGAGGGAAATATGGGTAGCAATAAAAGCACACTTGACTATTATGACTTTACTACGGGCACATATAGCCGCAATATATATGCCGAGCGTAACCCCGGTGTAATCAAGGAGTTGGGCGATGTAGGTAACGATATCGGCATTTATGGTAGCAAGATGTATGTTGTAGTCAATTGCTCGCATAAGGTTGAGGTTCTTGAGGCTACTTCCGGAGTGCGTATTGGTCAAGTGGATATTCCCAATTGTCGCTATGTGCGCTTCTACAATGGCAAGGCATATGTCAGCAGTTATATCGGACCGGTCGCTATAGACCCCAAGTCACCCTTAGGTGCTGTCTTTGAGGTCGATACCACGTCACTAACTATCACGAATAGGGTAGATGTGGGTTATCAGCCCGAGGAGATGGAAATCATTGACGGATATATGTATGTGGCAAACTCGGGAGGCTATCGCGCTCCCGACTATGACAACACTGTATCGGTGGTGGATATGTCCACTTTTACACAGGTGAAGCAAATACCCGTGGGTATCAACTTGCACAGGCTCAAGGTTGATAAATACGACAGAATTTGGGTCAACTCGCGAGGTAATGCCAAGACGATTCACTCACGCTTGCATGTGATGGAGCGTTCGCATCTCACTGGCGAAATGGAAGTAATCGACACTCTTGATATAGCGTGCTCCAATATGGCTATTCATGGCGACTCGCTATATTATTATGCCACCGAGTGGAGTAATATTACATCTAAGAACGAAATCACTTATGGCATCGTGGATTTGCGTACCAAGCAAGTTGTCTCCACACAGTTTATCACTGATGGGACCGATGCCAAAATTAAAATACCTTATGGCATAGCCATACATCCCGAGACAGGAGATATATTTATTACCGATGCCAAGAATTATGTGTCTTCGGGCACATTGTATTGTTTCGACCGTGACGGACGTATGAAATGGAGCGTCCGCACGGGCGACATACCGGCACATATAACCTTTTTGTACAAATGAAACTATCAACCGCACTGAGCGCTCTTGCCTTGAGCGTGATGCTCGTCGCCTGTAGTGATGACGAGCCCAAAGAAAAGCACAACGACTTCGGACTTGCCGATTCCTACAGCGTATCGCGCATGCAAGCATTGCAATTGTATACCACTGCTACCGGCACGTCATATACCTGGCATGTCAAAGGTCCCGAAGGTGCAGTATTTAGAGCCAAAGGCGATGCGTCGTTGTTCAACTTTGTAGCCATCACCGAGGGACATTATGAAGCATGCCTCACTATCGATGGCGATATAGACGAGGTACATAATTTCACTATTGATGTCACTCACGAAAAAGATGAATATAGCCCTAATATAGCACAAGTTCACGAATATTGTCCTGCGCCCGGGCAGTTTGTGAATACAATGCCCGAGTATGAGGAGGGAGATACCCACTTGGATATGTGCGCAAAGTGTCTTGACTGTATCTGTGGCACCAATGACGAGCCGATCACACTGGGCGGCTTTGGTGGCTATGTTACTTTCAGCTTCGACCACTCTGTTGTGAATGTTTCCGGCGAGAAGGACATACGCCTGTGGGGCAATACGTTCTGGGATGGTAGTGGTGCCGGTGTAGGTGGCGGCTCCAGCGAGCCCGGTATCGTGATGGTATCTATAGATGCCAATCTCAATGGTATACCCGACGATCCATGGTATGAGTTGGCGGGCAGCGAATATCACTCTACGGGCACTGTTCACAATTACGAAATCACTTACTTTGTTCCCGACCCCAATAGAGAGATTGTGACGGATACCAAGGCTTCTATTACCGATAGGAATTATATCTTGTGGATGGATAACAAGGGAGAGACGGGGTATGTAAGCAAAAATATGTATCACTCGCAAGATTATTACCCGGCATGGGTCGCAGAACAGTCTATATCATTTGCAGGGACACGCCTCGCCCCTAATGCCGAGGATGTGAATGGCGATGGCGATGGCTCCCTTTATGTGCTGCACAATTACGAGTGGGGATATGCCGACAACTATCCGAATACTGATGCCGAGCACAACTCATTTGATATCTCATGGGCTGTAGATGAAAATGGGAAGCCCGTAGACCTCCCATATATTGACTTTGTTCGAGTATATACCGGTATTAATCAGTATTGTGGCTGGATTGGCGAAACCTCGACAGAGATATCGCGAGCAGCCGACTTGCACCTCGCCCAATAGTTAACGCACAATCACGGTCCTTGCCGTAGTGGCAGAGCGGACAATGTAATATCCGGCAGGCACATCCAATGCAGATGTGTCTGTCGTTTTTATACACTTGACAAGACGGCCGGTGACATCGTAAATCATCAAAGTCTCGCCTTGACTATTGTCGCAAATTGACGAAATGCCGCTCCAGATGCTTGATTCACCAAGCATGATGAGCTTGAGACCATTAGCGGCAGTGTCATCGGCGACGAGTACACCGTCAAAGTATCTATATGAATCCGAGGCTGAAAGCGCCCAACCGTTAGCGTCAATTTTAAGTCCGTGTCCCATGTAGGTGCCGGTCTCACCCACGTCGGAGAGTTCGAGGTTCTCGTTTATCGTACCGACAAAGCGAGCCACCTCATTGACTTTTGCCTTGACAAAGAATGGCTTGTACGCGTCTTCAAGTAAGCCGGCGGTGTGCTCGTAGTTGCCGTAGAAAACATTGGCGACCTTGAAAGTATTTTGTGTGTAACTTGCATCATCGGCAGGTGCTATATAAGCAGTCGGCGTGAGGTAGGTGCCGTCATAGTCAGCGGTAAAACCCGAGAAAGTCTTACCTACCAAGTCGTCATTGTCATACTTGATAGCGAGCCAATCGCGTTGGTCAAACATTGTGAGGTCGGAATTCTCATACGGCTCAAAGTTAGACTTATTAGGCTCGGATGGGTAGATGGAAGGCTTGGTTGAGCAAGCATAAAGGACTCCATTGACCCATTTAACACCTTGCAAGGAGAAGTTGATATAGTTAGTGCCGGGAATGATATCATCAATATCTTCGGCAATTTGCCCGACGGAAATCAAGCATGAAGCTGAGGTATTACTACCATCGCAAGCGGTGGCGGTAATTGTGGTTTGTCCGCAAGATAAGGCAGTTACCAAGCCATCTGCATCAACTATAGCCACATCAGAGTTGCTTGATGTCCATAGGAGTACATCTGATAATGTGGCATAGGGTGGGGTGATTGTAGCCGTTAGTTGTAGTGTATTACCAACCTCCAATGATGCTTGGCTGTGATTGAGAGATACTTCTGATATTAGATAGTTGATGGTAGTAATGGTGTTAAAATCTTGCCAGACTTCAGCAGTTGAGTAATTAGAGCTAACCGGTATATAGAGAGGTGAGTACTTGGCATAAACACTGAAAGCGTTGCTCTCGCATATCGGGGCGGTAGAGGAAAGAGAAATTACTTTTTTTGCAGGCTTGCTGAGATAGAAAAAATAGTCGGGAATATCCGAGACGTTATTGCCGATAATGATGCATAAATCTTTGCTCGTGTTATAAAAAATGCCGTTTTGAGTGTTAAGACCGAGACCTGATGCTTTAATGTCCTTAACATTGAACAAGACAGTTTTCAAATTGAGGCAATCCTTGAAGGCGCACTTATCAATAGCCACGATAGACTCGGGAATGACGAGGCTTGTGATGCCACAGTCTTCAAATGCGGACTCACCAATCGAGGCATGGCATTTGTCGAAAGTGACGCATAGCAAGTCCTCACAGCGCGAGAATGCTTCGTCGCCTATGGTGGTAACCGATGATGGTATTGTGATAGTCGCAACTGTACTCCATTTGAAGGCACGCGCAGCAATAGAGGTGATTGTATTGGGGATGATAGTGCTTTTGCAACCGACAATCAGTGAGTTGGAGGCTGTTTGAATAATTGCGTTGCAGTGATTGCGAGAGTCGTAAGTCGGATTATCATCTGCGATGACAATATTTTCCAAGTTGCTGCAACCAAGAAAAGCATCAGTTCCTATCTCGGTGACAGATGAGGGAATAGAAATGCTTTTAAGGTCGGTGCAGTTTTCAAAGGCAAACATACTAATCTTTGACACAGTGTATGATGCGCTTTCATATTCAACTGATGAGGGAATAGAAATTTTACCGGCATTCTCGGTCAAGTAAGAATCGACTACGTTATCCACCTTGACTTGAGTATCGGAAGTAGTGGAGTATGTGAGACCATCAATGGTGAAAGTCGTAGCGCTAACATTAGCTACCGCCATTGAAAATATCGCAGTTACCAGTATGTTTAACAGAGCGTTTTTATTCATTTGAATTATTTTATGTGAAAGATGAATTGCTTGTTCCACTCGCGGAGGATAGACATGGTGACGGTCTTCTCGTTGAGGTTGTATACTTGGGACCATTGAGTGAAGCCCGTCGAAGATTGGTCGTCATCGGGACCTTGAGAGACGGCTTGCAGGAGTTCAAAAGCCTGAGCCGGAGAGGCTTTATATTTAAGATCGGCGAGTCGGTCGCGCAAAATTTCGTAGCGGTTTTTGCCGTGAGTGGATATGTTGCGACCATGAGGGGTGTCAGCCATCGAAGGAGATAAGTAGAAGTTGGTCACATAGCGAAGGGCATCATCACCGGTAAGGACTTCCATTGTGTCGGGGTGTACATCGGTGTTGTTGTTTGTATACTCGATGATAGCGAAGTCACCCAGGGCATCAGCCATGAAGAAGTGATAACTTGCCGGGTCCTTGTCCATGCACATATTGTAATGTTTGAGCATCTCAATTGCTTCCTTGACGGTTGAAGCGCGGTCGAGAACCATGCGCAAGGCGACGGTGGTGAAGATTTTCTTTTTGCCGGGGTCGTGTTGCCGGGTTGGGAGCCCATCGAGCTTGAGGACACTCACGGCGAGCCCGTCCTCATTAATGCCATCGAGAAGTAGGTACGGGAGCGCAATGAGTAACGAGAGGTCCGAAGAGCCATCGGTGAAGAAACCGCACTTATAGTTTGCAAATAAGCCGTCGACAAAAGAAACAGATTTCTTGCCACCGGCAGGGGCAGTATGAACGACAATAGCCGGAATCATTGTTCGTTCATGAGTCACCGGATCTATGTGATTGAAGTCGAAGTTGCGCCCCATGATGAAATTACCACTATTTGTATCGGGACAGGCGAAGGCACTGCAACCGGCGCTGTAAGAGAGTTTGGGATTGGACTTAAAAGGCACATCCAAGAGGTTTTTAGCGACAAAAGCAGCCACGGTAGATACACTGTCAGTGTCGGCATTAAGAGCATCCTCGAGTTTGTAGTCAGCCGTATAGGTCATTTCGTAGATGCGCCCTTTGTCGCCTTCGAGATCAACTAAAGAATTGAGCATTGCCAATTTGGCTTCATCTTTGATGTATTTCATTGTTCCAATTTTATTTGTTCCAGCGAGATTTTTGACGAGAGACCAAAGTGGCTTCGGAAGGGTTGTCGCAAGCTTTCCATAGAGTAGTTCCTTGCAGGCTGTCGGGCAAGAATTGTTGAACGACAAAATTGCCGGGATAGTCGTGGGCATACTTATAGTTGACTCCGTAGCCAAGGTCCTTCATAAGCGAAGTGGGAGCGTTGCGCAGATGAAGTGGGACGGGCTGATTGCCGGTTTGCTCAACCATGGCAAGAGCATTATTAATAGCCATATAAGCCGAGTTGCTTTTGGCGCTTGTGGCGAGATAAATGGTACATTCGGCGAGTGGGATGCGACCTTCGGGCATACCTATTTTCTGTATTGCATCGAATGTGGCATTGGCAAGGAGTAGAGCATTTGGATTGGCGAGCCCGATATCCTCGGAAGCCGAGATCACCAAGCGGCGCGCGATGAACTCGGGGTCCTCACCACCGGCGAGCATACGTGCGAGCCAATAGATAGCGGCATCGGGGTCGCTACCGCGAATGCTCTTGATGAAAGCCGAGATGATGTCGTAGTGCATCTCGCCATCCTTGTCGTAGGCTTGAGGGTTGCGCTGAAGGCGCTCGGTAACGACTTGGTCGTTAATTACGATGACCTCACCGGCAGCGCTTGACTGCTCCAAAATGTCGAGTATGTTGAGCAATTTGCGAGCGTCGCCACCGGCATATCTGAACAGGGCATCGGTCGATTGTACATCGACCTCGCGCTTGGACAATATGGAGTCGTTGTTTAATGCAGTATCTAACAAACGCTTAAGGTCGGACTCATCGAGAGGGTTGAGGGTGTAGACTTGAGCACGAGACAGAAGAGGGCGAATAACCTCAAATGAGGGGTTCTCGGTGGTGGCACCGATAAGGGTGACTGTTCCATCCTCAACAGCGCCTAATAGACTATCTTGCTGCGATTTGGAGAAGCGGTGGATTTCGTCGATGAAAAGGATAGGGCGCCCGGTCGAGAACATACTTGAAGCGTCCTTGCGGCAGCGTTCAATGATTTCGCGCACATCCTTGACTCCGGATGTGACGGCGGAAAGGGTGTGAAATTGGCTCTTGGTAGCATTAGCGATGATACGAGCAAGTGTGGTCTTGCCCACACCGGGAGGGCCCCAAAGGATAAAAGAGCTGACATTGCCACTCTCAATCATACGACGTATGATACCACCGGGACCAACGAGGTGGGTCTGTCCTACATAGTCATCAAGGGAATGAGGGCGAAGGCGTTCGGCTAATGGTTGCAGAGCCATAATAAAAAAATTTTAAAAAGCCCGAGGAAATGACTCCCTCGGGCTTTTATAAGGTTATTGAATATTAAAGACCGAGCTTCTCGTTAACTTCCTTGTACAAGTCATTGTACTTGGCAGCGAGTTCTTCGTCAGGCTCAATATTGGTGTAGAATGAAATAGCGAACATATAAGCCTCGCGATAGAGAGCTAATTTGTTGTCGGGATTAGCGGGGTCGGCGTTAGCGGGGTCTTGGTCGAGCATAGCAACCATTTCGTTGTATACAGCGGTAGACTCAGCACTGGGCTTGGAGCCGTTGCCGGCGATGATAAGGCGAGCCTTGCGTTGGATTACGAATGGGTTGGGGAGAGCGCGAGCGATCACCTCGTTGATGTAGTTCAGACCCTTCTCGGCAGCGGTGTGACGGAGAGCTTCGTCGTCGCCGGCAGTAGCGGCAACGTTGAGCCAGCGACCTGAGCCGGTCATGTAGTCGCCGAGTTCGGGAGACTCGGTGTTATTTATATATTTCTCGAAAGCCTCGGCAGCCTTGGTAAATTCCTTACCCTTGTTGTAGAGGTCGCTGAGGTTGGAGAAGATAGTGGGGTCTTCGGGGAACTTGGTTGCAGCGAGTTCAAACTTCTCGATAGCGATAGAGTCGTTGCCTAAAGCAGAGAAGCAACCGGCATAGATGATGTAGTCGTTGGAGGTGAAGTAACCGTTGGGGTTGCTGTTGAAGAAGAACTCGGCATCGCGTATAGCGTTGTCATATTGCTCGAGAGTAGCTTCGTTGATGAAGCGGAGGCGTTGCATCAAGAAGTTTTGGGGATTAACAGAGAGGACCTCGTTGGCGGTGTTGAGACTGGCGGTGTAGTCCTTGCCGTAGTAGAGGAGGACGGCGTAGCGAGCCTTGTCCTCGGGGAAGTGGTTGGGGTTCTGGATATAGCGACCATATTGCTCGGCTGCTTTGTTCCAGTAGTTAGCCTCGTAATACTTCTCGGCGAGTTCGCGTTGAGCGAGGGCAGATTCGGGAGCAATGCGAAGGAACTCCTCGAGTTTTTGGAGAGCGAATTGAGGATTAACGCGGAAGTAGCTGTTGGCATACTTCACATAGCCTTCGGGGTTGGCGTTGTCGTAGCGGATAGCCATCTCGTACTTGCCGGCAGCAGCACCGAATTCGCCCTTGTCGAAGAGCATATCACCCTCGAGGATGTAGATAGAGGGCTCTTCGTGCTTGGAGTCCTTGTGAGCCTTTGCGAGGTACTTGTCAATCTCCTTGGCATAAGCAACAGGGTCGGCATTGTAATAAGCGCGAGCGATGTTGACAAGAATTTCGTAATTCTTTTTGCCAAGTTTCTGAGCGTTCTTGAAGAGGTCCTCGGCAGCAGAAGCATTACCATTGAGGAGTTCGAGAGCGCCTTGACCTACATAGTTGTAGGGGTTGGCGGGGTCAGCAGCGATACCGGCTTCGAAGCACTGCTTTGCAGCAGCCTTGTCGCCGAGAGCCAAATTAGTTTGACCTAAGTAATACTGAGCGAGAGCCTTGTCGGTTCCGGCGTCGTTGATAGTACGAGTCAGAATCGTCTTGGCATTTTCATACTGCCCGGCTTTGTAGTATTCGATACCATCTTTGTAGCCTTGGCTCTGGGCTGTTGCCATGAGTGTGCATGCCAACAGCATAGTGAAAAATACTTTAATTTTCATATTGATTATGATTTATTTGAGTTCAACAACTTGAATACGATTTGCGCGAGCAGGCATGATGCCCGTCTTGAGAATAATCTTTTGACCGATATTACCGGTAACGAAGGAGTAGAAACCACCGGCGAGACTACCCGAGGCGCCGGTAGTAATCATATAAATCTGTCGGAAGAGAGGATAATCGCCGGTGAAGATATACTCTTGATAAGGCTTGTAAGCGCGAGCTTCACCGGGCTTGTAAATGCTGAGGACTTTGACGCTGTCGACCAGAGTAGCACCTTGGACAGGCTCATCGCAGAGGACTTGCTGAGCGAGCTCGTCGGCAGTGAGGTCGGCAGACGACATATCGGAAGTAATCCACGAAACGCCGAGTACGCCGATGCCGTTTTTGTGTTCCATCACAGCCTTAAATACGGCAGGGATAGAGCCTTGAGCGTAAACGTTAGGACCGAGTTCACGACCATTGAGGAGCGAGTCGCGCATATATTTTACGAGGGAAGAGGATTTGTGGTCGAAAAAGACGCGGATAGGACCGAGGTCGTTGGGCTGAATGTCGTTCCAATCGGTAGATTCACCGGCAAGAATTTCGGCAACCTCCTTGATTGTTAATTTACCTACCGGATTGGCAGGATTGACGATGAGGGCGACAGCATCGACGGCAATGCGCGAAGAACGCACCATTTTGTTTTTGGACTTGAGATAGTCCTTTTCCTTATCGGTGAGGTCACGGGCGATGACGATGGTCTTGGTGTTGAGGCTCATAAGCGAGTCAAGCGCCTCGGTCTGAGGCACGTATCGAGTGAGGATGTGAGCCTCGGGGTATTGATACTCAAAGACGTCAACTTCCTGACGCATGATGTTCTCGAAAGTGTTGTCGCACATCATGGTAGTGGTGCCGGTGGTGTGCGAGTTGGGACTCTTCTCATACTTGAGGCACGAGGAGAGCGAGCAAATGGCGATAGAAGCCAGAGCTGCGAGTAAAGTATATTTATTCATCATCGTCATCTTGATTGAAAATACGAGTATACATTTTATACTGTCTCCAACCGCGATAAATACCATAAATGACCAAAATGGGACCCATAAACCAACGAAGCCAAGCGATGCGAGACTCGGTAATCATGGGGAAGAAGTCGGTCATGAGGAGGTATCCCATACCCACGTAGACAATGACCATAAAGACACCAAAAGTGATGCCTAAGATAGTAGACAGAGGCAAAGACTTGGGCTTGCGTTGAGGCTTTAAATCATCCATAGCAGGTGTTGTAGATAGTCTTTTTCTAAGTTTGTGTTTTGTCGTGTAAAGTTATAAATTTTTGCGTTAATAAGTAGCTGTTGGAGTCAAAAAAAATATTAAAAAGTGAGAAAAGACACGGTTATTTGAAAAAAGCGCCATGGAGATGAGCACCGCGTAGGTAATCGGCGGTGTCCATCGCGCGTTTACCGGCGGGATGTAAGCGCAGGATTTCGACAGCAGAGTTGTCACCGCAAGTGACGGTAAGAGAGAGACCATTGACGGTAATTGAACCGGGTTGAGTATTCTTGGACGCACTACATAGAGTCTTGACTTTGAGAATTTTGACTATTTCGTCCTTACCATTAACCGATAGCGAGGCTCGGGCAGCAGGGTATGGCGACAATCCGCGCACTAAATTGTGGACTTCGGAAGCGGGGCGAGACCAATCGATGAGCATATCTTCGGCAAAAATTTTGGGAGCCGGAGTTGGCTCGGAGCCACCGAGGAGGCGTTCTTGAGGGATAGGCTCAATGTCTCCGATGAGAAGGTGATTAATGGTGTCGATGGTGAGGTCGGCACCGAGCATCATGAGTCGGTCATGAACCGAGCCGCAATCTTCGTCGGGAGCGATATCGATGCTCTGCTGACGAAGGATGTCGCCTGTGTCGATTTCATGCTTAAGCAAAAAAGTGGTGACACCTGTGATGGAGTCGCCATTCATGACAGCGCGATTTATGGGCGCGGCACCTCGATACTTAGGGAGAAGAGAAGCGTGGAGGTTAAAGGTACCCATCGGTGGCATAGACCATACGACCTCGGGAAGCATGCGGAAGGCTATGACGACAAAAAGGTCGGCATTAAGATCTCGTAGTTCTTGAACGAAGTCGGGGTCTTTGAGCTTGACCGGCTGCATGAGATGGAGGTCGTGGGCGAGGGCGTATTCCTTGACAGGGGATTGATACATTTTGTGCCCACGACCTGCGGGTTTGTCTGGCATAGTGACTACACCGACTACGTTGTAGCCTTCCTTGACTATGCGGTCGAGACTTTCAACGGCAAACTCAGGAGTGCCGAGGAAAACTATTTTAAGGTCTTGTTTATTCATTTTCGGTAGATGAAGAATTGATTACCTGCTCGGCAAGTTGTTGCCAAGGAGCTTGCTCGGGGACCGGCGCGGTAATGGAGATTTGCTTGCCCGAAACCGGGTGAATGAAATGGATATGTCGGGCGAGTAGGGATATGCAGCCATCGGGATTGCTGCGGCGGTCGCCATACTTGAGGTCGCCCTTGATGGGACAGCCGATAGCGCTCAGTTGCACACGAATTTGGTGTTTGCGTCCGGTGAGGAGCTCAATTTCGAGCAAATTGTAGTGATCACCCCGAGCAATAACTTTGTAGCGGAGCTTAGCTTCCTTGGCGCGAGCCGAAGGTTTGTCGGAGACATAGGATTTGTTGTTGCTCTCTACGGTGGTTATATAATTAATTAATGTGTCGTTGTCGCGTGGGGGATTACCACGAGTCAGCGCCCAATATGTTTTGTGGATTTCGCCTTTGCGGAGCATGTCATTGAGGCGGGAGAGCGCCTTGGATGTTTTGGCAAAAATCACAGCGCCACCGACGGGGCGGTCGAGTCGATGAACGACGCCCATGAAGACGTTGCCGGGCTTGGCATCGCGCTCCTTGATGAACTCCTTGAGTAAATCGACAAGAGGTTTGTCGTCTGTGCGGTCTCCTTGGACGATTTCGCCGGGGTGCTTATTAACAATAATAATGTGGTTGTCTTCGTAGAGAATATCCATTTTTATAAAAATATCAGTGCAGCGCCTGTATTGCAAGGCGTTGCACTGTATCATTGATGGTTGAGAAAATCAAATTCCGAGGTCTTGTTTAATTCGAGCAATCTTGGCAGCGGCGTCCTTGTTGCAGCGCTCGTAGTCAGCCTTATCCTTCATGGTGTCATGCACTTCGACATAGAATTTAATCTTAGGCTCGGTGCCGGAAGGACGGATAGAAATCTTGGAGCCGTCGACGGTGAAGAATTGGAGGACGTTGCTCTTGGTGGGGAAGTCGAGAGTCTCGGTCTCGCCGGTAGCGGGATTTGTAGCGAGGAGAGTTTGGTAATCCTTGATGCAAACCAAGGGGCTGCCGCCGATTTCCTTGGGCGGGTTTTGGCGGAAGTTGGTCATCATCTGCTGGATTTCTTCGGCACCGCTCTTGCCGGGACGAACTACCGAGATGCCTTCTTCGTGGCTATAGCCGTTGTTGAGGTAGATTTCCTGGAGCATCTGGTTGAAGTCGAGGCCGCGGTCCTTAGCCCAAGCGCAAATCTCGCACATCAGAGAAATAGCAGAAACGGAGTCCTTGTCGCGAGCGAAAGTCTCGGCGAGGAAGCCGTAACTTTCTTCACCGCCACCGATGTATCGAGCCTTGCCTTCGAGGTCGCGGATGACGGAAGCGATCCACTTGAAGCCGGTGTAGCAGTCGTACATCTTGATGCCTTGGTTGTGAGCGATGGCTTTGATGGTCTCGGTGGTGACGATGGTCTTAACGACATATTCGTTGCCGGTGAGCTTGCCCATCTCGCGGTTGCGCAACATGATGTAGTTGAGAAGAATCATGACGATTTGGTTGCCGTTGATGAGCTGGTAATCGCCATTGTTATCGCGGATAACACAGCCGATGCGGTCGGCGTCGGGGTCGGAAGCGAGGACAATATCAGCGCCGACTTCCTTAGCCTTGGCGATAGCCATAGCCATGGCGGAAGCGTTCTCGGGGTTGGGAGATTCTACGGTGGGGAAGTCACCGGAGGGGATATCCTGCTCGGGGACGTGGATGATGTTTGTGAAGCCGTAGTTGCGCAAAGATTGAGGAATCAATTCCACACCTGTGCCATGGATGGGAGTATATACAATCTTGAGGTCGGATTGACGCTTGATGACTTCAGGGTCGAGAGAAAGCTCCTTGATGGCAGCGAGGAAAGCGTCGTCGACGTCCTTGCCGACAATCTGAATGAGGTCGGGGTTGCCATCAAATTTGATGTCCTCGGGTTTTACGCGACCGACATGGTCAATGATATTGACATCGTGGGGAGCGATAATCTGAGCGCCGTCTTCCCAATAAGCCTTATAGCCGTTATATTCCTTGGGATTGTGCGAAGCAGTGATGTTGACACCACTCTGGCAGCCGAAGTGACGAATGGCGAAAGACAACTCGGGGGTAGGGCGGAAGTTGTCAAAGAGGAATACCTTGATGCCGTTGGCAGAGAACACGCTTGCAACGATTTCGGCAAACTTGCGGGAATTATTGCGGACGTCGTGACCGACAGCAACGCGGATTTCGGGCAGGTTTGGGAAAGCCTCGTGGAGATAGTTGGCGAGACCTTGAGTGGCGGCGCCCACGGTGTATTTGTTCATGCGGTTGGTGCCGGCGCCCATGATGCCACGCAAGCCACCGGTGCCGAATTCCAAATCCTTGTAAAATGACTCGATGAGGTCGGTCTTGTCTTCATTGTCAAGCATAGCTTTGACGGCAGCGCGAGTTTCGTCATCGTAGCTGCTACCAAGCCATTGCTGAGCTTTCTTTGTTACCTGAGAAAGGAGTTCTTGTTGTGTATCCATATTGAGTTAAAGATTATTTAGTATTATAATATGCAAATGTACGAAAAAAATCTTGAATACTATGCAAATGAGAAAAATTATTTAAAACCAGGCATGCAAAGGCGTCCGAGCATGAAGGAGAGAGAGGCAGTGCCATCCATAGTCGGCTCGTTAGTGGAGTAGTCGCTGTAATCGTCGTGATAAACGACAATGTCGTTTTGCATTGAAGCAAAGCGGTCTTCACGGCGAAGATTAACTCCCCACAACGAGTTGTAGATATTGGTATAAACGGGACCGTCGACCAAGCCACCGACGAGGAAGTCTCGCCCTGGACGACCGTTGATAGCCATATTTATGAGAGCCGAATGTGGGTCTTGAGGGGAAGAGACCTCAGTGTTGTCGGGCATGATAATCATGGTCTGCCCCCAAGGATTGACGCCGAAGAGCCAATCGCGAGCGGAAGTTTCCAATTCGCGGAACTGATTGTCGCCTGTGATTTCGCGGTAGAGCATAGCTTGGGTGACAAGTGCGACAGCCAAGTTGTTGGAACACCAAATGAATGGGATGCCCACCATGAAAGCATTGCCATCGGCACGGTCGGCGACTCGCTGTAAACCGCTGCGCATATTTCTACGGAATTCCTTGCCGATACGACCATCAATTTGTGCCAATTGAGCGTGCCCGAGGTTGACAAAGGGGTACCATTGGTAGTGATGAGCCGAGTCGGCACCCATCCAAGGGGTGACCGGCTCAAGACGTCCGTAATTGACAGCGTCATTGATAAGTGTGCGGTCGCCGGTGAGGCTGAAGCGAGAGACGGCAGCCAATTCCATGTCATCGCCCCAGTTATCTTCTTCGTAGTAATAAGGTGAAACGCTTGAGCAAGTTTGGCAAGCGCCGGGGTTTGCTACAGCAACGGTGTAGGCGTTGGCGGAGCGTTGAGCCAAATCAGCTGCAAAAGCAGGATCTATATCGGCAAATAGTTGTGCACCGAGGGCGAATGAAGATGAAAATTTACCAACTGAGGAGGCAAGTCCCCAACTCTCGTTTTTGTATTGGTAGAGACCGGCAGGCTCACCGATACAAGGGTAAACCGGGCGAGCGCCGGCAGAGCCCCAACCGTAATCGACATTGTCGGCAGAAGGCTTCCCGACAAATTTGTGATCGCGGTCATCAGCTATCTGATTGAGGAATAGTGAGTCAGATGGATTCATTTTAACCATCCATTCAAGTCCCCATCGCGCCTCATCGAGGATATCTGGGATGTCGTTGGCACCGAGACGACCGGTAGCATCGTAGTTGTCAGCCCAAATGCCGGGGTTCTCACGATATGCAAATAGCATCTGGTAGACAGTGTTGGCAGAAGTGGTGAGGTATTGTAGGTAATCGCTTGCATCGTGCCAACCGCCGGTGACATCAACGTGCTCGCCGGTGCGATCGCCAGCCATGACCAATATGCCGTCGTGTTGATGACATGTCTCGTTGTGGATAGGATTGTATCCGCAACGCTGTTGACGCAGATAGAATAGGGGCAACTCGTTGAGGGCATATCGGCTGTAAGCATCATCGCCGATGTAAAGTGATATGACCTCAGTGACTTGTCCGTTATATAAAATGTTGAGTGTATACTTTCCGGGATTGACTGTGGAGGAGAAGTAAATGCGTGCCGAGAATTTGGCGGGAGCCCATGGCTCGGTGGCTACGACGCTGTCAACGTTGCATGCTCCATATTCGGCAGAGGCAAGGTTGAATGATAAGTCGGCAGGGTCGGTATTGCCAACGTAAACAGCCACCTTGACATCGTCACACAGGTATCCGATGCTGTTGACTCTCAAACTCTGTGCATTGATGCATAAAGTGCAAGCGATAGTTGAAATTAAGCAGGCAAATTTTCTCATAACTTGATAATTTAAATGATTAATAGAACGATGGGAGAGACGGCAAGCAACGAGTCGATGCGGTCGAGAATACCACCATGACCCGGGATGAGATTTCCTGAGTCTTTGACTCCGGCATTACGTTTGATCATTGATTCAAATAAGTCGCCGAAAGTGCCTACTATGCTGACAATTGCACCTAAAACGGCAGAGTAAGTAATTGAAAGATGAATCCAACCCAGGAAGTGAAGACCAACAGCTGCGGCAACAGTGAAGATGAAGCCACCCCAGAAGCCCTCCCAAGTCTTTTTGGGCGAGAGACGCTCACACAATTTGTGACGACCGAGGGTGCAACCGCTGAGGAACGCACCGGTATCGTTAATCCAAATGAGGATGAAGAGGCTGAGGGCAGTGAAAGCATCTGTGTTGTAGATAGATATCAAGCACATCAGCGGCAGTGCGAGATACGAAATCGAGAATATCGACCGGGCGAAAGCCTCGGTCTGATTTCCTTTTGAGGTCACTACGGCGATGATTATACGCAAGGGAAGGTACGCCAAGATAGCCAATTCGATGCCGTACAACTGAGGCATAGCGAGCAGCCACAGAGCGAAGGCAATGTCAAGGGCAATTGCCAAGAAATTGGTGGGTTCACCTTTGGAGAGCATCTTGTTGAGTTCTAACATGCCTACAGCCATAAACAGTGTCATCAAAAGGGTGAACGTGTGGTATCCACCAAGTGCGCAACCAACGATTAGCGCCACATAAACTATGCCAGATAGCGAGCGAGTGAGTAGTTTATTCATTGCTCCGGATTAATTTGTTGAGTTTGATCTTCTTTGATTTCTTCAGGCGTCAATTCGGGTAAGTCTTTGATTTTGACTTTCATTTGGTCGAAGCCTTGACCATAAACGCCATTGACATTAGCCTGTGTGATGAAGGCATCGCGGTCGATAGACTTGATGATGCGGAAAATATTTACAGCCTCGATTTTGCGGCACATCACCATGAGGATTTTGACTTCCTGCTTGCTGTACCAGCCCATGCCGTTGATTACGGTGCAACCACGCTTGGCTTGATTGTTGACGGCATTGGCAATTTCTTTCCAACGGCGCGAGAAGATGGTGAATTGCACGGCTTGGCGGTTGGAGTTGACCATCATATCAGCCATATACGAGCTCATAAACAGCACGATGAAACCGTAGATAACCGTCTCGATAGTGTGGAAGATGAAGAACGATGATGAGATGATGCACATATCGACATAAATCATTGTGCGACCGATAGTTACATTGGTGTGCTTGGCGACCATAGCGGCGACGATATCCGTGCCGCCGGTCGAGCCGTTGTGTACAAATGCAATGCCGATGCCGGCGCCAGCCAAGATGCCACCAATGACGCAACTGAGGAATGGATCGAGCTTGAAGATATCGCCACATAGTGGGATGGCGATACCCATCATTAACGAAATCATCGTGGCGCCGAAGATAGTGCCGAAGACAAACTGCTTGCCAACGATTTTGTAAGCGAAAGCCAACAAGATAAGGTTGAGACCATAGTTGGCGACAGCCACCGGTATACCCAGGGTGAGGTATAAGATGGTACTGAGACCGGCAACACCACCGATAACGACGTTGTGAGGTAAGATAAACGATGCGAAGCCGAAGGCGTATAAAGATACGCCTAAAGTAATGAAAATGTAGTCCTTGGCACTGCGCCACAAGACGATTCCTGTGTTAGGCATTTAGATGGTATTAATTACTTTTTTGTTTTGTTGATAAATCTGTGCGCAAAGTTATGCAAAAAAATCGATTTTTATTCGTAATTTTGCACAAAATAAATAAATCAACGGACTTCGAGAATGATAGATATCTTTATTCCGCTTGCACTGTTTGATGCAAGTTCGCTTTTTTCAATGTTCGCCGAGAATGCCAACTACTGGTTTGTGTTTGTATTCATGGTGATTGAGAGTTCATTTATACCCTTTCCATCGGAAATCGTAGTGCCGCCGGCGGCATATTTTGCAGCCACACGAGGCGATATCTCGGTAGTGGGGATTGTTGCGGTAGCGACAGCCGGTGCTATCGTGGGCGCACTAATTAATTATGGACTCTCGCTGTGGATTGGGCGCCCGTTGGTATATAAATTTGCCAATTCGCGGTTTGGTCACGCTTGCCTCATCGACCAAGCCAAGGTTGAGAAAGCCGAGCAATACTTTGACAAGCACGGCGCTATATCCACGTTCATCGGTCGCTTGATACCGGCAGTGCGTCAGTTGATTTCGATACCGGCGGGCTTGTCGCGTATGAATATATTTGTGTTTATATGCTTCACCGGCTTGGGCGCGTTGGTATGGAATTGTATTCTTGCCGCAATAGGCTGGTCGTTAAGCTCTGCCGTGCCATTGGACCAATTATATGAGACAGTTGAACGCTATAACGGCTATCTCACATGGGCAGGTGTAGGCATCGCACTGCTGTGCATTGCTTTCATCGCTTATCGATTCTTCTCACATAAAAAGCAAGAGCAATGATAGTATCTCCCTCACTTCTTTCGGCTGATTTTG
Source organism: uncultured Bacteroidales bacterium (assembly GCA_945829225.1). Taxonomy (GTDB): domain Bacteria; phylum Bacteroidota; class Bacteroidia; order Bacteroidales; family Muribaculaceae; genus CAG-873. The sequence continues at coordinate 38,730 of CALZTY010000017.1, forward strand.
CCAATCTGGCTCGCGATATCGAGATGTGTAATGCATCTGACGCGGCTATGTTGCATTGCGATGTGATGGATGGCGTCTTTGTGCCGAACATTTCTTTTGGCTTCCCGGTAATTAAGGCGATTTCGCGCATCACTACCAAGCCCCTCGATGTCCACTTGATGATTGTAAATCCTCAAAATTACATTGGTGCAGTGCGCGACTGTGGCGCAGCGATTATGAATGTGCACCAAGAGGCATGTATTCATCTTGACCGAACCATCCAGGCTATAAAGGCTGCGGGCATGAAAGCCGCCGTGACTCTCAATCCGTCAACACCGGTGGCTATGCTCGAAGATGTCATTGCCGACCTTGATATGGTGCTGTTAATGAGCGTTAATCCCGGTTTTGGCGGTCAAAAGTTTATCGAGAATACCTACAAAAAGGTCGCACGACTCAAACAGCTAATATCTGATAGCGGCTCGAAGGCTCTAATTGAGGTAGACGGTGGTGTCAACCTTGATAATGCCCCCGCCTTGGCGCACGCCGGAGTCGACGTGCTTGTTGCCGGCAGCGCTATTTTTGCCGCCGAAAATCCGAAAGATGTTATAGCTAAACTTGCTTGTATTTAACAACAATTATATATGTCCAAAGAAGATAAAACTCAAGGGAAGAAGGGAAAGGAAAAGCCCGATAAGGCTCCCAAGAGACACGTCAGCCCGGTGATTTCCTTTTTTACTAACCAGCGCACACGCTTGGCGTTGGGCGTTATCCTGTGCGTGTTGGCAATTGCATTGCTGATTTCCACAATTAGTTATTTGAAGAATGGCTCCGTTGATCAGAGCTTGGTGCAGGGGCGCACAATCACCGAGGTTACATCTGCTTCGGCACAAATCGAAAATGTCGGCGGTCCGACCGGAGCGTTTGTTACCAATATGCTGTTTGCCGATGGCATCGGTCTTGGCGCTTTGGTCTCAGTCTTTTATTTGGCGGTCTTAGGCTTGTCTTTATTCGGCTTTATGCGCTGCCGTTTCTGGGCTTTTACCTTCAAATGCCTTTTCACGGCTATCTCGATATCTATTGTGTTGGGTTTGCTCACGTATAATGCCGAGACTGTCACATGTTGGGGCGGTCAGCATGGTCATTATATCAATCAATGGCTAATGAATGTGAGTGGTACACTCGGCGCGATTTGTGTTTCCGTGATTTTGCTCGGATTACTCGCTGTGATGTACCTTACACAGCTGATATCATTCTATAATATAGTCAGTGGCAAGCTGGCTCGCCGTCGTCAGGCAATGACTGACGCTGCAGCAGAGGCTCGCAAGCCGGTAGTCGCTCTTGCCGATGTACCTGAGCAGAATGATGTGAAAGAAGAACCGAAGCAGGCGGAAGCATTTGAAAAGTCGGAAGAAGTGCCGGCAGAGAAAGCCGAGGAGCCACAGAAGGAGCCTCAACAAATAGGCTTCAGCATCGATGAGATGGACAGCCCTCAGACACCTCAACCCGCAGAGGAGCCTGCCAAGCCCGGTGAGCCGGAGTTCACCATTCACACCACGGCAATCGAGGGCGTGGATAACCCCGACGAGAGCAAGCCTATCAATCTCGAGCCTTACAATGTTCGCGATGAATTGTCGCATTACCGCTTCCCGGGGCTCGACTTGCTCATTGATCGCCCCGTCACCTCCGTGACTACCGAGCAAGAACAGGAAGATAACAAGCGCTTGATTACCAAGACTCTTGCTGATTACAATATCGCTATAGCGCGTATAGATGCCACTGTAGGTCCTACAGTCACCCTGTATGAGATTGTGCCCGCCGATGGCGTGCGCATCGCCCAAATTCGTCGCCTCGAAGACGATATCGCCCGCAGTCTGGAGGCTCTTGGTATTCGCATTATCGCGCCTATCCGTGGGCGTGGCACTGTCGGTATTGAGGTGCCTAATCGCAATCCGCAGACGGTGTCGATGTACTCAATCATCAACTCGCGCAAGTTCCGTGAGTGCAAGTTTGAGTTGCCCATGGCTCTCGGTGCTACAATCAGCAACGAGGTGTTTATTGCCGACCTCGCCAAGATGCCACACTTGCTCGTCGCCGGTGCCACAGGACAGGGTAAATCGGTAGGCTTGAACTGTATCATCACCTCACTATTATATAAGAAGCACCCGGGCGAGTTGAAGTTTGTGCTCATTGACCCCAAGATGGTCGAGTTCAGCCTCTATGCTCGCATCGAGAAGCATTACTTGGCAAAATTGCCCGACGAGGAGGAGCCTGTAGTAACCGATCCCAACAAAGCTCTGGCTACCCTCAGCGCCCTGTGCGTCGAGATGGACAATCGCTACGACTTGCTCAAGGCTGCCCAAGTGCGCAACATCAGCGAGTACAACGACAAGTTCTCGCGTCGCGTGCTCAACCCGCAGAAGGGTCACAAGTATATGCCCTACATCGTCATCGTGGTCGACGAGTTTGCCGACCTCATCATGGTCGCCGGCAAGGATATCTCCACCCACATCGCCCGTATCGCCCAGAAGGCGCGTGCCGTGGGTATGCACATGATTATCGCCACACAGCGCCCCTCTACCGATGTCATCACCGGTATGATTAAGGCTAACTTCCCTGCGCGTATCGCCTTCCGCGTGGCGTCGAGCGTCGACTCCAAGACCATCCTCGACACCACCGGCGCCAACCACCTAATCGGGCGCGGCGATATGCTCTTCAGCCACAACTCGATGATGGAGCGCGTGCAGTGTGCATTTATTGATACCCCCGAGGTCGAGGCGCTCGCCGATTTCATCAGCCGCCAGACTTCTTACCCCGAGGCTTATATCCTTCCCGAGCCCGAGAATGCCAAGAATGATATGCCCGGAGCGGTTGATCTCTCGCGCCGCGACGAGCAGTTTGACGACTGCGCCCGCTTCGTCGCCACAAGCACTACCACATCCACCTCCATGCTCCAGCGTCGCTTCGGTATCGGCTACAACAAGGCGGCTCGTATCATGGAGCAGCTCGAGGCTGCCGGCATCGTCGGTCCTGCCGATGGACAGAAACCCCGTCAAGTCCTTGTCGATTCCATCGGCATCGAGAATATCCTCGCTTCGCTGTGATGAACTATTATATTATATGAGTGTTTGAAATAATATGAAAAAACATATATTTTTGAGTCTCATGTTGCTTGTCGCTGCCATAGCCCCGGTGAGGGCTATCGAGACGGCAAGTCAAGTGCTCTCCAAGTGCGCCACCGCGTTCAGCCAGGCACCGTCGCTCTCTGCCACTGTGTCGGTCACTGCCTCGGGCGAGAGCATCGACATGACCATGCTGATATCGCAGCAGCGCTTCATGCTCGAGTCGCCTCAGATGGCTCTGTGGTACGATGGCGTCACCCAGTGGACCTACGACAAAGACTCCCGCGAGGTGAATATCACCGAGCCAACCCCCGACGAGCTCCTCGAGTGCAACCCCTTTGCCATCATCAATTACTACTCAAAGGCTTACACCGCGCGCCGCCTCGCCGGCGATGGCACTGTGGTCGAGCTCGCCTCCAAGAGCCGCTCGGCAAATGTGCGCCGTGCTGTCATCACTATCGACGAGAGCACCAATATGCCCGCCAAGATTGTGCTGACGATGTCCAGCGGACACACCATGGTCGCCGTGGTGAAGTCTATCAAGCGTGGCGCCAACGTGCCCGACGCTCGCTTCCGCTACGACCGCACAAAGTATCCCGCATCCGAAGTTATTGACCTTAGATAAATCATTCAGTAAATACAATGGAAAAAACTACTAAATGCCTCGTGATTGGCTCCGGCCCTGCCGGCTACACCGCCGCTATCTATGCCTCGCGAGCCAATCTCTCGCCCATCCTCATCGAGGGCCCCGCTATCGGCGGGCAGCTCATCACCACCACCGAGGTGGAGAACTTCCCCGGCTATCCCGAGGGCGTCCAGGGTCCCCAATTGATGGAAGACCTGCGCAACCAAGCCCTGCGCTTCAACACCGAGATGATCTCGGGCTCTGTCGTTGACATCGACTTCTCGGCTCGTCCCTATACCGCCACCCTCGAGAGCGGCGACACCATCAAGGCATCGACCGTCATCGTTGCCACCGGTGCCTCGGCTCGCTATCTCGGCTTGCCCGATGAGGAGAAATTCCGCGGCTTGGGCGTATCGGCATGTGCCACTTGCGACGGCTTCTTCTATCGCAAGCGCGTCGTTGCCGTGGTCGGTGGTGGCGACACCGCCTGCGAGGAGGCTCTATACCTCGCCGGGCTCGCCTCGAAGGTCTACCTCATCGTCCGTCGCGATGTCCTGCGCGCCTCCAAGATTATGCAGCAGCGCGTCTTTGAGCATCCCAAGATCGAAATTCTCTTCAACACCAACACCTTGGGCTTGCTTGGCGACGAATATGTCACCGGCGCGCATCTCATTGAGTTCAAGGGCACCGACCGCGAGCGCATCTACGACATAGCCATCGACGGCTTCTTCCTCGCCATCGGTCACAAGCCCAACACCGACTTCCTCGGCGATGCTGTCGAGCTCGACGGCGCCGGCTTCATCAAGGTCAAGGCTCCCTCCACAGCCACCAATGTGCCCGGTGTATTCGCTGCCGGCGATGTCGCCGACCCGTCATATCGCCAGGCAGTTGTCGCTGCCGGCTCGGGCTGTCGTGCCGCCCTCGATGCCGAGCGTTTCCTCCTTGAGAACTCTTAACGCACTTTTTTTGTTAATTTATTGCACTCAATTGCAAATCTTTTTTTAAATTTGCATCGACAAATATTTAATACGTATTAATTACCTAAATTTATTGAACAATGGCTTACGTAATTACTGACTCTTGCGTTGCTTGTGGCACATGCATCTCCGAATGTCCGGTTGAGGCTATCTCCGAAGGTGATATCTACAAGATCGACCCCGACACCTGCATCGAATGTGGCTCTTGCGCCGCAGTTTGCCCCAACGACGCTATCCTCCCTCCCCAATAATTAGTGTTTGATGGACTACACAAAGTCTTCGCTTTTCTTCCGAATGGCGAAGACTTTGTCTTTTTAGTCCACTATTTATTCCCGTTTATATTCTTTTTCCAAATTTTTTTCGTACCTTTGCACTACGAAAAACAAAACCGAAACATAATCAATTTTTAAATATCCAATATGGTAAGTTACAAAGATTTAGGCTTGGTTAACACTCGCGAAATGTTTGCCAAAGCTATCAAGGGCGGATACGCTATCCCCGCTTTCAACTTCAACAATATGGAGCAGTTGCAAGCCATCATCAAGGCTGCTTCTGCCGAGAAGTCTCCCGTAATCCTCCAGGTATCCAAGGGCGCTCGCAACTATGCCAACGCTACCCTCTTGCGATACATGGCTCAGGGTGCTGTCGAGTATGCCAAGGAACTCGGCTGGGAAAAGCCCCAGATTGTCCTCCACCTCGACCACGGCGACTCCTTCGAGCTCTGCAAGAACTGCATCGACTGCGGCTTCTCCTCAGTAATGATCGACGGCTCACACCTCCCCTACGAGGAGAACGTTGCCCTCACCAAGCAAGTCGTTGACTACGCTCACCAGTACGACGTAACCGTCGAAGGCGAGCTCGGCGTTCTTGCCGGCGTTGAGGACGAAGTTTCCTCCGACCACCACACCTACACCAACCCCGAGGAAGTTATCGACTTCGCTACCCGCACCGGTTGCGACTCCCTCGCTATCTCCATCGGCACCTCTCACGGCGCTTACAAGTTCACCCCCGAGCAGTGCACCCGCAACGCCGAGGGCAAGCTCGTGCCCCCGCCACTGGCATTCGACGTCCTCGACGCCGTTATGGAGAAACTCCCCGGCTTCCCCATCGTCCTCCACGGCTCTT
>CALZTY010000018.1 GCA_945829225.1 uncultured Bacteroidales bacterium
TTATATCAAGGAACATCAACTGTATCAACAATGAAAAATAACACATTGGCATTCATCGCCTTGAGTAACGAATATTGCTCGGCAATAGAGAATTGCGAGCAAGCCGAGAGTCGCCGCGACTTCGTGGGCAAGATGTTGTCGCTGCTGCCTCGTATATATATATGTACGCGCGACCTTGAGAGTGAAGACCTCGCCGAGGAAGGCTACATCGACTCTATCCTCGACGAAAACGACTACGACTGCGCCCGTCGCAACATCGAGAACCTCCTGGGCGACCAAGATACCTATCTGGAGACCTTTGAGGACGATATGAAGTACAGCGACACCCCCATTGGAGCATCGGTAGCCGAGGGGCTCTGCGACCTCTTTCAAGTGCTATACAACTTTGTCGAGACAGTGCGCGATGCTCCCGAGGAGTTGATACTCAGCGCTGTAGCTGCCGTGAAAGAAGACTTTGAATACACCTGGAGCAAGACCCTGTGCAATGTCCTGCGTCCGCTTAACAATATTTATTACAATGACCTCGTATAACAACTACCGCGACTTAGCGGCATTTCTCGATGCATCGCCCGTCAACTTTTGGGCAGTAAACACAGTAGCCGAGCACCTCGTAGCCATGGGCTTCAAGGAACTGAAGATGAACGACCCCTGGACCATCCAACCCGGCGACCGCTACTTCGTGACCAAGAACGACTCGGCAATTTTTGCTTTCATTGCCGGACACGGACCAGTGACCTCGGGATACAAAATCATCTCGGCACACAGCGACTCACCCGGCTTCCGCATCAAGCCCAACTGCGAGATGCTGTGCGACGGAAATATCGTCAAACTCAACACCGAGGTCTATGGCGGACCGATATTATATACATGGTTTGACCGCCCTCTGTCACTCGCCGGGCGCGTCATATTGCGTAGCGACGACCCATTGCATCCGCAGCGTCGCTTGGTGAAATTTGACCGTCACTTGCTCACCATCCCACATCTCGCCATCCACTTCAACCGCGCTGTCAACGAGGGCAACCCCCTGAGCAAGCAAAAGGATATGCTGCCGGTGCTCGGACGCGTCGCCGAGCCGTCGCAAGCCAAGGGCTTGGTGAAACGCCTGGTAGCAGAGAAATTAGGCATCAATGCCGAAGATATCATCGACTATGACCTCTCGCTCTTCGACACCACACGTGCCAGCATCGTAGGTCTCAACGGCGAGTATATCACCTCGGGGCGCATCGATGACTTGTCGATGGCACACGCCGCACTGTGCGCCTTGCTCGATACATCGGCAAATATCTGCAATATGACTCGCGTGATGGCAATCTTTGACAACGAAGAGACCGGCTCGGGCACCAAGCAAGGCGCCGGCTCGCCCATCTTGGACTACATCTTGCGACGCATCAACATTGCCATGGGCGGCAATGATGTTGACTACATGCGCGCTGTGGACAATTCGTTTATGATTTCGGCTGATGATGCCCATGGCATACATCCCAATTACCCCGAGAAGCAAGACCCGACCAACCACCCCACCGTGGGCGGCGGTCCCGTGGTAAAAATCAATGCCAACTGCAAGTATATGTCAGATGCCGACTCCGCTGCCGTATTTGCATCTTTGTGCGAACGCGCCGGGGTTAACTGCCAATACTTTGTAAATCACAGCGATGTGGCAGGCGGCTCAACCCTGGGCAACATCCTCACCGGACAAATACCCCTGCGAGGTGTTGATGTCGGCGCTGCTATTTGGGCGATGCACTCGGCTCGCGAAACCGCCTCGCTCAGCGACCATAATGACATGATTGCCGCTTTTTCGACATTCTACCGTCTATAATTGTCATATTGGCACGGTTTTTGCTCTAACTCATCATCAGAATAGTATAGTTAAAAATAAAAAGCAATAAAGATGAATGAGAAAGAGACCGTCGTGCAGATGGGTCGCATCGAAATAAACCCCGAAGAGTTCAATAAACCCGTAGAACCCGGTGATTTACTGCTGCTGGCGACACGCAACTTGGTGTTGTTCCCGGGAGTCACTATTCCTATCAACATCGGACGCGAGTCGTCGCTCGCAGTGGCTCGCTATGCCACCGAGCACCATGTGCCCATCGGCATAGTATGCCAAATTGACCCCGACGTCGAGGCTCCGACAGTCTCCGAGGGGTTGTTCCGTTATGGCGTGGTAGCCGATGTGTATCAAATCATAGATATGCCCGACGGCACTCACACTGCGTTGGTGCACGGACGCGACAGGTTCCGCATCCTGGGCAAGGGTGCCGGCAATACCCTCCCCGGAGCCTTGTGCGCTCGTATTAAGCAACTAAAGGACACCAACCCCACTAATAAGAAGGAGTTTGAGACCGCGATGGAGACCATCGTCAATATCGCCTCGGAGATATTCCAACAATCCACACAGGGCGACCACTCCTTTGCCAATGCTGTCAAGTCGCTGGAAGACTTGGTGGATAAACTCAACTTTATTGCTACCAGTTACCCGCTTGACCCTGACAAGAAGGTGGCATTATTAGCACAGGGCAGCCTGGGCAAGCGTGCCATCGAATTGCTTGCTCTGCTGATGACCGAGCGCGAGCGCATGGATGTGGCTCAAGATGTTATCGAAAAAGCCGGTCGCCGCATGAAGGACAACCAGCGCTCGACTTACTTGCAGATGCAACTCGACACCATCAAGGAAGAACTTTATGGCGGTGTTGATGAGAATGACGACTTCGAGCAGTTGCAAAAACGCGCTGATGCCGCCAAATTCCCCGCAGATGTGCGTGCCACATTTGACAAAGAACTCAACAAACTGCGCCGTCTCAACCCCACAACTCCCGACTATTCGGTGCAGTATGCCTACTTGGAGACTCTGGTCGAGTTGCCGTGGACTGCGCATAAAGAAGGCAAGCGTAGCATCGAGCAGGCTCGTGAAGTGCTTGAAAATGACCACTATGGACTCGAAAAGGTGAAGCAACGCATCCTCGAGCAAATCGCCGTCATCCTCAACAACCACAAGGCAAAAGCCCCGATTCTCTGCCTCGTAGGTCCTCCCGGTGTGGGCAAGACCTCGCTCGGCCGCTCCATCGCCAAGGCTATGGGACGCAAATATGAGCGCGTGTCGCTCGGCGGCTTGCACGACGAAGCCGAGATACGCGGACACCGCCGCACATACATCGGCGCTATGCCGGGTCGTATCATCAAAGCGATGAAAAATGCCGGCACAACCAATCCCATTCTCCTTCTCGACGAGATTGACAAGATTGGTCAGGACTACAAGGGCGACCCCTCATCGGCTCTGCTTGAAGTCCTTGATCCCGAGCAGAATGCGACATTCCACGACAACTATATCGATGTGGATTACAACCTCTCGGGCGTGCTGTTTATCGCCACTGCCAATACCCTCTCGACTGTAGCCGCTCCCCTACTCGACCGCATGGAAGTGATTGACATCAGCGGCTATCTGCTCGAAGAAAAAATCGAAATTGCCCGCCGTCACCTTATCCCCAAGGTGCTTGAAGCCAACGGCTTGAAGGGAGATCTGCCCTTCGGGCTCTCCGATGCCACCCTCACCGCGCTTATCGAGCGATACACTGCCGAGAGCGGCGTGCGCCAATTGGAGAAGCAACTATCGTCGTTGGTGCGCAAGTATATCCTCGCGCGACTGAGCAATGGCAATTTCCCCGAGGATTTACAGCCCGATGACCTCCAAGGGCTTCTCGGACTCCCCGTCTACCACAAGGATAAGTACGAGGGCAACGACTTCCCCGGCGTAGTTACCGGCTTGGCATGGACCCAAGTGGGTGGCGAAATACTCCTCGCCGAGGCGTCTCTGTCGCCCGGCAAGGGCGACCGCCTCACCATCACCGGCAACCTCGGCGATGTGATGAAGGAGTCGGCAACTATCGCCTTGCAATGGGTCAAGGCTAACTGCCTCGCCCTCGGTATCGACTCTGCCATGTTTGAGCAGAACAACCTCCACATCCACTTCCCCGAAGGCGCTATACCCAAGGACGGTCCATCGGCAGGCATCACCATCGCCACTGCCATTGTGTCAATATTCACCGGACGAAAGGTCGCCGAGCGCATCGCCATGACCGGCGAAATCACCCTCCGCGGACGCGTACTGCCCGTGGGCGGTATCAAGGAGAAAATCCTCGCCGCCAAACGCGCCGGTATCGACACAATAATCCTCAGCGCCGACAACGAGCGCGATATCAACGACATCCCGTCTAACTACCGCGATGGATTGACATTCACCTACGTCAAGTCGGTCGCCGAGGTCATCGACCACGCTCTTCTTTAATCGCGAAATCGGCGTGTAATATCGCCGTAGGCGTCTATGCGGCGGTCGCGGAGGAAGGGCCACCATCGGCGCACCTGCTCGCATCGGTCGGCATCAATATCCACTACGACACAAGCCTCGGCATCCGTGGGTGCCGTGAAGAGCAGTTCGCCCTGCGGTCCGGCAACAAAACTATTGCCCCAGAAAGCAATACCGCCGGTAACTCCCGATGGGTCAGGCTCATACCCTACTCGATTGACCGCTACCACAGGCAAGCCATTGGCTACGGCATGTCCGCGTTGCACGGTCACCCACGCCTCGCGCTGGCGCAACTGCTCGGCTGGCGTATCGCTACTCTCCACGCCTATCGCTGTGGGATAGATGAGTATCTCGGCTCCTGCCAATGCCATCAAGCGCGCAGCCTCGGGATACCACTGATCCCAGCACACCAACACACCGAGGCGCCCGATTGAAGTCTCAATAGGCTCAAAGCCCAGGTCGCCGGGCGTGAAATAAAATTTCTCGTAATATGCCGGGTCGTCGGGAATGTGCATCTTGCGATAACGACCGGCTACCGAGCCGTCACTGTCATACACTATCGCCGTGTTGTGGTACAAACCCGCAGCACGGCGTTCAAACATTGATGTCACCAGCACCACTCCGGTCTCTGCCGCCAACGCGCTGTAAAAATCCTTGGTCGCGCCTTCAATATCAACTGCGAGGTCAAATGCCCGCACATCCTCGGTCTGACAGAAGTACAGCGAGTCGTGCAATTCTTGATTAACCACCAATTGTGCTCCATCAGTAGCCAATTGGCGCACCTTCTCGGCAATTCTGCGTCGATTATCTTCGATATCGGCGCTATTGTGTTGCTGGATAATTCCTACTTTTACTATTCCTTTCATATCGGGAGTACATCTTGTGGCAACTGCATTGTGGCACAATGCAATGAGCCATGTTGTTTAATAAGAGCGCGGCAATCGACACACTCAACAGTGTGGTCGGGAAATGCCACGCGCAATGTCATCTCTGCCAATTTGTCCTTGCGAGGCTGTCCGTAGGTGGGCATCAAGATAACATCATTGACCACCAAGAAATTGGCATATGTAGCCGGGAGCCGCTGTCCCTCGGCATCATAAATCGGATGCGGCAGGGGCAATTCCACCAAGTTGTACGGGCGCCCGTCGGGTGTGCGGAAATCTCGCAATGTGCGAGCCATCGCCTCCAACTCTTCTGTCTGCTCGTCGGCTTGCTCATCAGCCGATGAGGCACAATATAATATGGTATCCCCGGGAGCCAGGCGCGCCAGAGTGTCAATATGACCGTCGGTATCATCTCCGGCAAGGGCGCCATGATCGAGCCACAACACATGGTGGGCGCCCAAAGCCTCGGCAAGGTATGCCTCACACCCGGCACGGTACACTCTATTGCGCGTATCGGTGAGCATACAACTGTCAGTAGTGAGTATGGTGCCACAGCCATCGCTCTCTATCGAGCCACCCTCGAGTATATAGTCGTTGCGGTCCTCAATTGTGCCTTGAAGCAATCCACAACTATGCAGATGGGCGGTCACGGCATTATCCAAGCGGTATTCAAACTTGCCGCCCCAGGCATTAAAACCGAAGTCGCATAATATTGTACGTTCGCCCTCACGCACTGTGATAGGCCCATAATCGCGAGTCCACGTGTCGTTGGTGGGTACATCGCACAGCAACAATCGCTCGGCTGGTATGTCGGCAAAGCGCTCGCGCAACGATGTCGCCTCGGGGGCTATCACTATCGCCACTGCATGACGCGCAATGGCACGCACCAAGTGGTCGTAGCAAGCCTCTACCTCTTTGAGCATATATGCCCAATCGGTACCGGCATGGGGCATCGCCACCATCACCGCACCCACCGGTTCCCACTCGGCAGGCATACGACGTCGCTCATTCATCGTCATATTCGCTCAATGATTGCCACACTTGGTCTTGATCCTCAAGGTATTCCTTGCAGAAATCTACAAATCCGTATTTCTCGCTATTTCCTACCTCATGACACCATTGGCGATACTCGGCACGTAATTCGTCATCCTCGGCGATTGCTCGCTTAAATTCAGCCTCTGCAATATCGACACTCCGGTGTTCTTGGAGCAATGAGATGAAATAATCAGTTATGTCTTCCATTCGTTTAAAGTGTCATTGGGTTATTATTCTCTGCAAATATAATAGTTTATCCGCTTATCCGCGCCATTTTTTGCACTTATTTTTTGTTAAAATATTTTTTACCCTCTCCGTGGCTCAAGTATCGCGGATTATTAGTATCTTTGCACTTAATTATGCACTGACTAATTATGCTTACATATAAGAACCATCTCAAACCACTCGTCTTGCCCGAATATGGCAGACGTATACAAGACATGGTGGAGCACTGCATCACTATCGAAGACCGCGCCGAGCGCACTCGTTGTGCTCGCAGCATCGTTGACACCATGTCTATCCTCTTCCCCGTCCAAGGCGACCAGCAAGCCTACCGCCGCAAGTTGTGGGACCACCTCGCCCTCATCAGCGACTTCCGTCTCGACGTTGACCTGCCTTTTGAGTTGGTCAAGCCCGATGCTTTCGACGAGCAACCCGCCCCCGTCACCTCCGGCGAAAACCGCATCGCTCGTCGCCAATACGGTCACATCGTCGAGGCTATGATTGCTCGTGCTCGCGCCATGGAGCCCGGCGAGGAACGCGACGCATTCGTATACCTCCTCGCCAACCACATGAAGAAACTCCAATTGGTCGACAACCCCGAGGGCGTTGAGGACATCAAGGTATTCAAAGACTTATACGAGATGAGCGCCGGCGAGATCGAAATTTATCCCGAGGATATGCAACTCGAGGACTTCAAACTCGCTCCCGCTCCCTCCAAAAAGAAACGCAAGAAATGATTCGGCGCGAGCAACTCACCGAGGTGGGTTCGACTCTCAAAACCCACGGCGTCAAGGGCGAAATATCATTGATACTCGATGATGACCTCGCTCCCGACGACTTGCGCTGCTTCATCTTCGAGATCGATGGATTATTCGTGCCTTTCTTCGCCGAGACCACACGCCCCCGCGGCGGAGACTCTTGGCTGGTGAAATTTGACGGTATCAACTCCGAGAGCGATGCCGAGTCCCTGTGTCGGCACTCCGTATATGTCCTCTCCGACGAACTGCCCGGCTACGAAGAAGACCCCGACGGTGTCAACCTCTACGACCTCGTGGGCTTCACTCTCCTCAATGACGACGACTCCACAGTGGGCACCATCGATGACATCGACGACTCTACTGCCAACATCCTGCTCCTCGTCACCGATGCCGCCGGCAACACCATCTACGTCCCATTCGTCGAGGACCTCATCACCGCTCTCGACATCGACAACCGCTCTATCACAATGAATATTCCTAACGGAATTATTAACCTTAATTAATAGTTGTAATTATGGATTTTGACGAACAACAAGCCATCAAATATATTCGCGAGCACTGCCCGGGCTTGCCCAACTATGACGACGACGAGTATCTCAACGTCATCGATATGATTTTTGACTTCTACGAGTCCAACGGCTTGCTCGACATTAGCCTCGACGACGATGATGACGATGACGACGACGTGGATATCGCCGAGATTATCGACTATGTACAACGCATGGTGCGCAAAGACAAAGGCTCCAAACTCAGCACCGACCACATCGAGCCTATCGTCACCGCTTACCTTGAGTACGAGGATTCATTGATGTTATGAAAAAAATCATATACAGCATATTAGCCATAGCGCTGATTATCACCACAATCAGCGCCGACGACACCCCGGTCGACAACCTCGACTTGAGCGTTGCCGAGAATATGGCTACTCCCGTGGTGCCGCCCAAAGCCAAGTCATATGTCAAGGGTGCCATGGACCAGTTGCGCCGCTACTTCGTAAAGGACGGCTACAACGTGCAATCGCTCCGCGACGGCGAGGTGCTGCAAATCACCATCCCCTGTTCCGACCTCTTCGGCGCCTGCGCTGTCGATCTGAAACCCTCGGCTGCCGCCGTCCTCAAGCCCTTCGCCACTGTCGTCCGCGAGCCCGAGAAATACAAACTCCTGGTGACCGTCCATACCGACGACACCGGCGACATCATGTATGCCGACTCCATCACCGCCATGCGCGCCAATGCCATCGACGACTACTTGTGGCAACTCGCCTCAGAACGCGAGACCAACGTCATCCCATACGGCATCGGGCGCGATGAGCCTTTACGTCCCAACACTTCTATCCTCGACCGCGCCGCCAACCGCCGCGTCGAGTTCATCATAATCCCCGAGGTGGGTATGCTCCGCCTCGCAGGCGTCAAAAACTAAAGAATATAATAACAAAACATCACAATAAATTATGGCAATCGAACTGCAACACCTGACCAAGCGTCAGGAAAACTATTCACAATGGTACAATGAACTTGTGGTAAAAGCCGACCTCGCCGAGCAATCGGCTGTCCGCGGCTGTATGGTTATCAAGCCCTATGGCTACGCCATCTGGGAGAAAATGCAATCTATCCTCGACAAAATGTTCAAGGAAACAGGCGTAAAGAATGCCTACTTCCCCTTGCTGATACCCAAGTCGTTCCTCTGCCGCGAAGCCGAGCACGTCGAGGGCTTCGCCAAGGAATGTGCCGTCGTCACTCACTATCGTCTCAAGAACGACCCCAACGGCACCGGCGTCATCGTTGACCCCGAAGCTCGACTCGAGGAAGAACTCATCGTGCGCCCTACCTCCGAGACCATCATTTGGGGCACTTATAAAAATTGGATTCACTCCTACCGCGACCTCCCCGTCGTATGCAACCAATGGTGCAACGTTATGCGTTGGGAGATGCGCACACGTATGTTCTTGCGCACCAGCGAGTTCCTCTGGCAAGAAGGTCACTGCGCTCACGCTACAGCCGAGGAATCAGAGCAGCGTACCGTCCAGATGATTAACCTCTATGCCAACTTCGCTCGCCAATACATGGGCTTGCCCGTTATCATCGGCGTCAAGACCGCCAACGAGCGATTTGCCGGCGCACTCAACACATACACCATCGAGGCTATGATGCAGGACGGCAAGGCTCTCCAATCAGGTACTTCACACAACCTCGGACAGAACTTCGCCAAGGCTTTCGACGTGACCTTCATGAACAAGGAGAACAAGCCCGAATACGTGTGGGCTAACTCGTGGGGCGTTTCAACCCGCTTGATGGGTGCCCTCATCATGGCGCACAGCGACGACAACGGCTTGGTGCTCCCGCCCCACCTCGCTCCTATCCAAGTGGTCATCGTGCCTATCTTCAAGAACAACGAGCAACTCGCCGCCATCAGCGAGGTCGTTAATCCCATCGTCAAGCAACTCGAGGCGCTGGGCATCAGCGTCAAATACGACGATGACGACAAGCGCCGCCCCGGCTTCAAATTTGCCGACTACGAACTCAAGGGCATCCCCGTGCGCCTCGCTATCGGCGCCCGAGACATCGAAAACGGCACCATCGAAGTCATGCGCCGCGATACTCTCGAGAAATCAGTCATGCCTCTCGCCGGCATCGCCGACGCTGTCAAGGACCTCCTCGAGGATATCCAGACAAACATCTACAACAAAGCCCTCAAGATGCGCGACTCTCGCGTCTACAAGGTCGACTCATACGAGGAATTCAAGGAGCGCATCGAGGACGGTGGCTTCTTCCTCTGCCACTGGGACGGTACCACCGAGACCGAGGAGCGTATCAAGGAAGAAACCAAAGCCACTATCCGCTGCATCCCCCTCGACGGTGAGGAGGAAGAAGGCTTCTGCATGGTCACCGGCAAGCCCTCCAAGCGCCGCGTGGTCATCGCTCGCGCTTATTAATCAATCACCTATGCGACAATTATATGACTAAACTGGCTATCGTTATTCCCTGCTACAATGAGCAGGAAACCCTTCCCCGGTCATTGCAGGTAATTTGTGCCTGCTTGGAGTCGTTGGTGTCGCGCAAGGTGATTAGTGAAGACTCCTACTTGCTGTGCGTTGACGATGGTAGCCGCGATGACACCTGGCAACTCATCGTCAAGGCACATCAAGAGGACAAGCGCATCAAGGGCTTGGCGCTCGCTCACAACCGCGGACAACAATTCGCCCTTATCGCCGGCATGGAAGCCGTCTGCGTCCGTTGCGACGTATGTATCACCATGGATGCCGACCTCCAAGACGACCCCAACGCTATCGAAGGTATGATCGCTCAGTGGCTCGACGGAGCCGACATCGTGTTCGGTGTCCGCTCCTCCCGCGACACCGACAGTTGGCTCAAACGCACCACCGCGATGGCTTTCTACCGCCTCCAGCGCAATTTCGGCGTCGAAGCAGTCCCCAACCATGCCGAGTTCCGACTCATGTCCAACCGCGCCTTGCACCTACTCGCCGCTTATGGCGAGCGCTCAATCTACCTCCGTGGCATCATAGCGCAATTAGGGCTCAAGCAAGCCGTGGTGACTTATCCCCGTGCCGCTCGAGCCGCCGGCGACACCAAGTACAGTTGGGGTGCCCTCTTCCGCCTGGCGATGAATGGCATCACCTCGTTCTCGGCAAAGCCCATCACTCTTATCTTCAAGACAGGCATATTCTTGATGCTCATAGACATAGTCATCGCCATTTGGGCGCTCGTATCTTTCCTCTCCGGCGATGCCGTCTCGGGCTGGACTTCACTGATCCTATCGGTGTGGTTCCTCGGCTCGCTCGTGCTCATTTCTATAGGCATCATCGGTGACTATATCGGCAAGATTTACATCGAGACCAAGCAGCGACCCCGCTATGCTATCCGCGAAGAACTATTTGATTAACAACGCATTATGAGCCAAGAAGTCAACATAGACATATTCATTCCCGACCTGTCGAGTCATCTGCCCTTGCCCTATGCCGACCAAGGCATCCAGGCGGGCTTCCCCTCGCCGGCTCAGGACTATATCGCCGAGAGTATCGACCTCAACCACGAACTCATTCACCACCCGGCGGCTACATTCTATGGTCGCGTGTCGGGCGACTCAATGATTGGCGAAGGCATCGAAGAGGGCGATATCCTCGTTATCGACCGCTCCCTGGAACCGGGCGATGGCGACCTCGCCGTGTGCTGTGTCGATGGCGACTTCACCCTCAAGCGTATTTCCCTGCGCGACGGGCAGGTGTGGCTCATTCCCTCCAACGAGTCTTTCGACCCGATTCTCGTCACCCCCGACTGCCGTTTTGAGGTGTGGGGTGTCGTCACTTATACCATTAAACAATACAGCCGCAAACGGCACACCGCTCGTTGACGGCTCCAACCCTCTACCGCCGTGTTTGGACTGATTGACTGCAACAACTTCTTCGTTTCGTGCGAGCGCGTCTTCGACCCCGCGCTCCGCAACAAGCCTGTTGTGGTACTCTCCAACAACGACGGATGCATCGTCGCTCTCTCCAACGAGGCTAAAGCCATCGGGCTGCACCGTGGCGACCCCTATTTCAAAGCCTCCGCCCTCTGCGCTCAGCACAACGTAAGCGCCCTCTCGGGCAACCACCGCCTCTATGGCGATATGTCCTCGCGAGTAATGGCTACTGTCAGCACCTTTGTACCCGACATCGAGGTCTACTCCATCGACGAGGCTTTCTTGCATCTTGACGACAATCTCTCTGCCGACGATGCGATTGACCTCGGTCGCAACATCGTGCGCACCGTGCGCCGCAACACCGGTATACCCACATCTCTGGGCATCGCGCCCACCAAGACTCTCGCCAAAGTCGCCGCTCGCTTCGCCAAGAAGTATCCCGGATACCGCTCGGCTTGCATCATCAGCGACGACACCGCTCGCCGCAAAGCGCTGGCTCTCACCGCTGTAGGCGACGTGTGGGGCATAGGTCGACGTCTCGCTCCTCGCTTCAATCGTATCGGCATCGAGACCGCCCTACAACTGGCTGATATGGACGGTGATATGATTCGCAACCACTTCAATATCAACGTTCAACGCACTTGGCGCGAACTCAACGGCACGCCTTGTAGCGACCTCGAGCCCGACGAGCCTCAACAAAAACAAATGTGCTGCTCGCGTTCTTTCGGCTCGATGCTCTCCTCCTTCGACGAATTGCGCAATGCTATCTCTCTCTTCGCCAACATTTTAGCGCGTAAACTGCGCGAGCGCAAACTCGCTGCCGTTTCCCTATCGGTGTTCATTCACACCAACGCCTTCCGCGAAGACCTCGACCAATACTACAACTCCACCTGCTGGCAACTTCCCGAGGCGACCAACGACACTCTGGCTATCACTTCGACAGCCATTGACTGTCTCCGCGCTATTTATCGCAATGGATATGCCTACAAAAAAGCCGGCATATACATCTCCGAAATCGTCGATGCCCGCGCCGCCCAAAAATCGCTGTTCATCAGCGACTCTCACCGCCAACAGCGGCTCAAACTCATGCAAGCCCTCGATGCTATCAACACCGGTAGCACCGCTCACGACCGAGTCCACATCGCCACTTACACCCCGGTCGACCAAATCGTCAAAACCGAGCATCGCTCACGCCTCTACTCCACTCAACTCAAGGATATTATCGTCGTTAACACTCCCAAAATCAGAATATAATGGACTCCAAGACCTTCAATACTCGATTGGCTCGCTCCTTGGACCGCTCTCCCAAGCAAGTCGCCGAATTGACCGATGCCCTCGCTCGCATACTCTGCGACTCGGCTAAGTCGCTCTCCTCAATCGCCATTCCGTCATTCGGCAACTTCGTACCCACCAAGACCGACGAAGAAATCGTCATTGACCGCACTACCGGCAAGCGTCTCCTCTTGCCTCCTCAGATAACAGTCGAATTTCATCCCGCAGCCATGTTGCGCAAAAAAATTAACAGCCATGAGTGAGACCCTTAATCTTCCCAAACTGATTATGCGCCTCGCCTCTGAGGCTGGTTGTGACCCGGCTGAGGCGCGTCGCTTCTTGCACCGTTTCTTCGCTGAAATCGAGGACTCGTTGCTCGAAGGCGAAAATATTACCATCAAGGGGATCGGTACATTCTGCCTCAGCGAGGATGCCGCCCGTCCCGTCAAATACCTCGCCGATGAGGAACTCGCCGCCATAGCAAACGAACCATTTGCTGCTTTCTCGGCAGTCGAACTCAATGACGACGTCACCGAGGAAGAACTCAACGCCGACGAAATCCCTCAACCTGAACCCGAACCTGAGCCTATACCTGAACTTAAGCCCGAACCTGAGCCTGAGCCTGAGCCCGAGCCTGAGCCTCAACCCGAACCCGAGCCTCAACCCGAACCCGAGCCTCAACCCGAACCCGAGCCTCAACCTCAACCCCAACCCCAACCCCAACCGGAGGAACCGGTTGAAGAAGTCGCCGAGGAGCCCGCTGATGAAGTTTATGATGAGGAAGATGACGCACAACCCTCGCCTCGTCACGGTCTGTGGCTCACTGTCGGTATCCTCATAGGCTTGATTGCCGGATTGGTCATCGGATTCTTCGCCGGACAATATATGCCTCAATTGACAAGCGACCAAGAGGAAATTCTGATCCCTGCCGACACCACAACCGCTATCGAGGAGCCGGTAGCCGCACCAATTATCGACACCTTGCCTGTAGCACCCGCCGAGCCGGTCGCCGAGCCCGAGCCGGTCGCTACTCCTGCTCCCTCTGCCGAGGTTTTCGACACCGTCTCCAACCGCCGTTTCCTCACAACTATGGCTCGCGACCACTACGGCAAAAAGAATTACTGGGTATTCATCTACCAAGCCAATCCCTCGCTCGGCGACCCCAACCACATCGCCACGGGCACTCGCCTATCCATACCCTCTCGCAGTTCTTTCGAGGAGGATACCGAGGCTGCCACTGATGCCAAGGCTCAACGCCTCCTCAACGAGTTAAGTCAAAAATATAAGTTCTGATTATGATTGATAGAAGTCGCCCCTATACCTTCGACCGCGTAGTGCGCATCATCATCGGTGTGCTCATGGTGATTGGTGCCATCTGGCTCATCGACACACTCTCCAATGTGTTGTTGCCTTTCTGCTTGGCGTGCCTCATCGCCTACATCCTCGAGCCTATCGTGGAGTTCAACCGCAAACTTTTCAAGCGCGACGGACGCGTGCTCGCGGTATTTGTCACCTTGACCGAGGTCACTCTCGTCATCGCCGCTATTTGCTACTTCTGCGTACCTATCATTATCGCTGAGGTACAACAGTTGGGCGAAATGATTAAAGCAAGCGCAACGTCCTCACAAACAGCCCCGTGGGTATCCAAACAGTTCCACGACTTCTTCATCAGCAACATCAATTACGAGACCTTCCAGCAATTGGTTGAGAAGGGTCACCTACAGAGCCTCTTCAAGCACGGCACCGCGATTATTTACGATGTCCTCGGCTTCTTGATTCACACTCTCGAGTGGCTTCTCACTTTCGTGTATGTAATTTTCATCATGCTCGACTACGACCGCCTCATGCGTGGTTTGCGCATGATGGTACCGCCCAAGTATCGCAAGAGTGTCTTCCGCGTGTGCGACGACATCAAGGATAGCATGAACCGCTACTTCCGCGGGCAAGCCTTCATCGCACTCTGTGCCGCTGTCCTCTACTGCATCGGATTCTCTATCGTGGGCATACCCATGGCGATAGTGCTCGGCGTAGTGGTGGGTATACTCTTCCTCATACCCTACTTCCAATATGTCACCCTCATCCCCGTGGCTATCGTCTGCTATATCAGTTCCTTAGGCGGTGACACCTCCTTCTGGTCGCTCCTGTGCCAGTGTGGCGTGGTTTACCTCGTCTCGCAATGCATCTGCGACTATGTCCTCACTCCCAAGGTGATGGGCAAAGCGCTCGGGCTCAATCCAGCCATTATCCTCCTGTCGCTCTCGGTATGGGGCACTCTCCTGGGACTTATCGGCATGATTATCGCTCTGCCTCTCACCACCCTCATATTGGCGTACTACCAAAAATATGTTCAAAAATAATGTCGCGTCTCAAGTCCATAGTGAATTTCTATGTCGATGGTTTCAAATCAATGACCATCGGGCGCACTTTGTGGCTTATTATTCTCATCAAATTGGCTATCATATTCTTGGTACTAAAACTTTTCTTCTTCCCCGACAAACTCGCCACCGAGTATGACACCGATGCCCAACGCGCCGATGCCGTGCGACATGCCCTCACATTAGACAAATAAATACTTTATAACCTAAAATAAATTTAATGAACCATGAATGATTTACTAAGCGTAGTTGATTGGTCGCGAGCGCAGTTCGCTCTGACGGCTATCTATCACTGGCTATTCGTGCCCTTGACTCTGGGCTTGGCTGTGATTGTCGCTGTGATGGAAAGCATCTATGTACGTCGCGGCGACGAGCGATGGAAAAAGATTGCCAAATTTTGGATGACCCTATTCGGCATCAATTTTGCCCTGGGTGTCGCCACCGGTATCATTCTTGAATTTGAGTTCGGCACCAACTGGAGCAATTACAGTTGGTTTGTCGGTGATATTTTCGGCGCTCCTCTGGCTATCGAGGGCATCTTCGCCTTCTTCATCGAGGCTACTTTCGTTGCCGTAATGTTCTTCGGCTGGAACAGGGTGAGCAAGCGCTTCCACTTGGTGTCCACATGGATGGTCGCCATCGGTGTATCGCTCTCGGCTCTGTGGATTTTGGTTGCCAACGCATGGATGCAAAACCCCGTGGGCACCGAGTTTGACCCCGTACAGATGCGCAACACCATGACCGACTTCGGCGCCGTGGCTTTCAACGCTGTGGCTATGAACAAGTTCTTCCACGCCGTTGCCAGTGGCTGGACCCTCGCCGGCGTCTTTGTCGTCGGCATCAGTTGCTGGATGATTATGCGCCGCAGCAATGTCGAGGCGATGCGCTCGTCTCTCAAGGTGGGCACCGCTGTGGGTGTCGCCGGCATCCTCCTCACCATGTACACCGGCGATGGCTCGGCTGTGCAAGTCGCCAAGGTACAGCCCATGAAACTCGCTGCCATGGAGGGTCTCTACGACGGCAAGGTGGGTCAGGACCTCGTTGCATTCGGCTTTGTCAATCCTGACAAGAAGCCCGGCGACGAACTCCCGGCAATCAATTGCGAGATTTCTATCCCCTATGGCTTATCAGTCCTCGCCAACCACGACCCCAACACCTTTGTGCCGGGCATCAATGACCTCATCAACGGCATCGCTCTCACCCCCAAGGGCGACACCATCAACACTGTCTCCTATGCCGACCGCATCGCTGCCGGTCGCGTTGCCCAAGACGCTCTGCGAGCCTACAATGCCGCCGCTCAAGCCGGCGACCAAGCCGCTATGGACTCCGCCTCGCTGGTAGTAAAGGAGAACTTCAAATACTTCGGCTACGGATACTTCAACTCGCCCGAAGATGCCGTACCGCCCGTTGCCCTCACCTTCTATTCCTTCCGCGTGATGGTGATGCTCGGCTCATACATCCTCGCCTTCATGCTCGTGATGGCTTTCATCGCCTACCGCCGCCCGCAGTGGCTCGACAAGAAGTGGCTGTGCATCATCGGCGTGCTCACCATCCCCTTGACCTATGTTTGTTCCGAGGCCGGTTGGGTACTCGCCGAGGTGGGTCGTCAGCCTTGGATTATCCAAGACCTCATGCCCACCGGCATCGCCGTGAGCGATGTCACCGCTTCGTCGGTACAATTCACCTTCTGGCTCTTCGCTTTCCTCTTCACCGCTCTGCTCATCGCCGAGGTTAGCATTATGGTACACTACATCCGCAGCAGTGTGCGTCGTGACATTCTCAATAGTTAAAAACCTCTTGAAAACTGTATAAAAAATGACTGAATTAGAATTTTTGCAAGCCTACTGGTGGCTGCTCATCGCAGTCTTGGGCGCAGCATTGGTGTTTATGCTCTTTGTTCAAGGGGGGCAGACAATGTTATATTGCCGCAACAGCGTCGAGGACCGTCAATTGATGGTCAACTCGCTGGGACGCAAATGGGAACTCACTTTCACCACTCTGGTAGTCTTCGGTGGCGCGTTTTTCGCCTCGTTCCCTCTTTTCTATAGCACAAGTTTCGGTGGCGCATATTGGTTGTGGCTGTCGATTCTCATCAGTTTTGTGCTACAAGCCGTAAGTTACGAGTATCGCCGCAAGCACGGAAATATCTATGGAACACGCACTTACGATGCCTTCTTGCTGATTAACGGCTTCTTCGGTTGCTTGCTCCTCGGCGTGGCTGTCGCCACTCTGTTCTTCGGCGCCGACTTTGAAGTCGTTCGCGGCAATATCCTCGATGGCACCGCTCCGGTGATTTCGCGCTGGGCTCCCTCGCGTGGCATCGAGTTGATGACCGACTGGCGCTGCCTGCTCCTCGGTGTGGCTGTGTTCTTCCTCGCTCGCACCAACGCTGCGTTGTATTTCAAGAACAATATCAACGCCGGCGATGATTTTGCCTCGCGACTCAACCGCAAGGTCCTCATCAACGGATTGATTTTTGCCGTGCTCTTTGTGGCATTTGTAATCGTCCTCTTGCTCCACAGCGGCTTGCAGGCTGATGCCAACGGCGTGGTCAATCGTGTTGACAATCTCTACTTCCACAACCTCGTTGATATGTGGTGGTGGGGCATCGCCTTCGTACTCGGCGTGGTATTGGTACTCGCCGGCATCGGTGTAGGCGCCTTCACCAAGGCTCGTTGCGGCATATGGTCGACCGGTCTCGGTGTGGCACTGGTGGTCGTTGCCCTCTTTGCCATCGCCGGATACAACAGCACTTGCTATCTGCCCTCCAACTCGGCTCCGCAGTGCTCGCTCACCATCGCCAACAGTTCGTCGTCGCTCTACACCCTGCGCACCATGGCATGGGTGAGCCTCGGCGTTCCCTTCGTGCTCGCATATATTATATATGTGTGGCGCAAGATGAACATCGGCGGCATCACCACCAACGACATCAGCGACAAGGCTCACCAATATTAATATGGCAGATACGTATACCACTATCAGCGGTCCCGCACAAGCGGTGTTCACCGAGAAGCGCAGCAAATTCCTTGCCTTTGCCTTCCCGGTGACCACCGTTGCCGAGGCTCGCACTCACATCGATGCTCTGGCTCGCGAATACTACGACGCTCGCCACGTGTGCTGGGCTTATATGCTCGGCTACAAGCGCGAGAATTTCCGAGCCAACGACAATGGCGAGCCATCGGGCACCGCCGGGCGCCCCATCCTCGGGCAAATCAACTCCCGCGGCTTCACCGATGTATTGGTAGTGGTGGTACGTTACTTCGGCGGCATCAAATTGGGCACACCCGGATTGATTGCCGCCTACCGCGAGGCTTCGCGCCTGGCGCTCGAGCAAGCCACTCCCGAGGAGCGACACGTCACCGAGCGCATCACTTTCACCTACCCCTATATGGTGATTAACGATGTGATGAAACTCTCGCGCGCCGACGGTGTCAAGGTGCTCGCCCACGAGATGGACAATGCCTGCACCATGACCCTCGAGGTTAATCTCGATGCCGTCGCTGAGGTGACTCGCCGCCTCGGCGACATCGACGGCGTCACCATAGCCTCCGAGCCCACCGACAATGATGATGAATAATTATCAAATATTTACAATATGAATAAATTAACCAAAACACTGACAATGAGTGCTATAGCACTGCTGCCGACTACGCAACCGACACTCGCCGCCGAGGATGCTCCGCTCATCGACCGCGTCGACTACCACAGCGCCACCGGCATCTTTGACATCGATGCCCTCGTAGCCCTGGGTCGTGTGAGCGCCCCCTGCGTGAGCCCCGATGGCAAGACCGTCCTCTTCGGCATCTCCTACGAGAGCATCGAGCAAAACGCCTCCAACAACGATCTCTACACCCTCGACCTCACCAAGCCCGATGCAGCCCCCGTGCGCATCACTCGCACCCCCAAGAGCGAGGGCGGTGCCGTGTGGATTGACGGCGGTCGTCGCATCGCCTTCATTTACCCCGACGCCGATGGCAAGCCCCAGATGTGGACTATGAACGCCGACGGCTCGGCTCGCGTGCAAGCATCTTTCTGCACCGAGGGCATCGGTGGCTTCCTGCTCTCGCCCGACGAGACCGCCATCGTAGTGATAAAAAATGTTAAATCCGCCAAAACCGTCACCGACATCTATCCCGACCTCACCAAGGCTAACGCTCGCGTCATCGACGACCTGATGTACAAGCATTGGGACGAGTGGGTCACCGAGATACCCCACCCCTTTGTGGGTACCTTCGACGGCATCACCGTGGGCACCCTCACCGACATCATGGACGGTGAGCCCTACGAGGCTCCCATGAAGCCCTTCGGCGGCGTGGAATCCTTCGCCTGGACCAAGGACGGCAAGGCTCTGGTATACGTGTCGCGCAAAAAGACCGGCGTCGACTATGCCATCTCCACCAACAGCGACCTCTACCTCTACGAAATCGCCAGCGGAACCACCCGCAACCTCACCGAGGGCATGTTGGGCTACGACACCGCTCCCAAGTTCTCGCCCGACGGCAACACCCTGGCTTGGCTGTCGATGGAACACGACGGATACGAGAGCGACCGCAACCGCATCTTCGTCATGGATATGGCTACCGGCGAGCGCCACGAACTCACCGTCGACTGGGATTACAGCATCGACGACTTCGCATGGGCTCCCGATGGCAAGACCATCTTCTTCGTGGCTCCCAAGGACGGCATAACCCCCATATTCAGCCTCGACGTCAACACCTGCGCTGTGCGTCAGCTCACCTCTGAGGTTGCCGATTACACATCGCTGGCACCCGTTGACAACAAGCGCGTGGTGACCATGAATCACAGCATGCTCCGTCCCAACGAAGTAGCCCTCGTGTCTATCAACAAGAAAAACGAAGTGTCGACCAAGCAACTCACCGATGTCAACGGTCCCATCTTCGCTCAACTCGAGATGCCCACCGTGGTGAAACGTATGGTGCCCACCACCGACGGCAAGGAGATGACCACTTGGGTGGTGTATCCTCCCAAATTCAACCCCGAGGCTCAGTATCCGTCGATTCTTTACTGCCAAGGTGGTCCTCAGCAGGCAGTGAGCCAATTCTGGAGCTACCGCTGGAACCTCGCGCTGATGGCTTCCAACGGCTACATCGTCATTGCCCCCAACCGCCGCGGTCTCCCCGGCTTCGGCTCGGAGTGGAATGCTCAGATTTCGGGCGACTACCCCGGTCAGAATATGCAAGACTACCTGTCGGCAGTCGACGACATGAAGCGTGAAGCCTATATCGACCCCGCTCGCATCGGTGCTACAGGCGCCAGCTACGGCGGCTTCTCGGTCTACTGGCTTGCCGGCAACCACGATGGTCGCTTCGCCGCCCTCTTTGCCCACGCCGGTATCTTCAACATGGAAGCCCAATACCTCGAGACCGAGGAAATGTGGTTTGCCAACTGGGATATGGGTGGCTCATTCTGGGATAAGGACAACGCTACCGCCCGTCGCACCTTCGAGTGCTCACCCCACCGCTATGTCGACCGCTGGACCGCCCCCATCATGATTAGCCACGGTGAGTACGACTTCCGCATCCTTGCCTCGCAAGGAATGCAAGCATTCAACGCCGCCAAGCTGCGTGGCATCCCCGCCGAGATGGTGATTTTCCCCGAAGAAAACCACTGGATTCTCAAGCCCCAAAACACAGTATTGTGGCAACGATTGTTCTACCGCTGGTTTGACAAGTGGCTCAAGAAATAAATCTCACCAACCCACAAAAAAGGCGCGCCCGGTCATTCGGGCGCGCGTTTTTTTATTCGGTGGTGGCGGGAGTGGTGTTATCGCGGCGCGAACCTATGACGTTGATGTCGCCGCTGAGGTTGTATTCCTTGCCATCGCTGCCGCGAGCCTTGATGACGTAGTAGTAGACCCCGGGACCGACTATCTTGCCGCCGTTGCGCCCATCCCAGCCCTGCGACGGGTCGGTGAGGCGGGCAAGTTCGTGCCCCCAGCGGTTGAAGATGTGACAGTCAAAGGAAATAATGGAGCGATAGCTGACCTTCCACTCGTCGTTGACGCCCTCGGAGGTGCCGGGCGAGAATGCATTGGGGCACTCGAGGCTCGATGAGCCGATGGTGACGGTATAGGTGTCGCCGATGTACTCGCAGGTAGCGGCGGCATTGTTGGCGGTGAGGCGCACATAGGCGGTCCCCTCCTCGGTGAAGGTGTAAGTGAACTCGAGGCGGTCGTCGGTGTATATCGACTCACCAAACTCGGCATCGGTAGAGATTTCCCAGCGATGGTAGATAGCGGCATCGGTGACTGCCGCCGTGAAGGTGATTTCGCATGGTGCCGAGCCGCCCAATTCAGCCTCCAAGGGCTGCTCGTTGTCGGCTTCGCGAGGTGTCTGCACCGCCTTGGTGCGAGCCTGCACGGCTTGTGTGATGAATGTATCGGTAGCGACTTCCTCGCCGAAGCCCCATGCGCCGGCAAAGCGGTCGGGGCTGAGGGTCAACTGTGTGTCGCACAGGGGCACCGGTGCCGAGATAGTGGCACCGAGGCTCTCAAAGGTCTCTGTGACAGGCACTTGGTCATACGCCACAGTCTCCTCGTTGTATTCGAGGGTGTTGTAGGTTAATTCGATACCGCGGTCGAGGACTATGCGTCGCCCGGTGATGCTGTAATAGGCGATATCGCCTGCCGGATTGTCGACATGGAGAAATATGCGGTCGCAGTCGGAGCTCTCAACGGCTATGGCGCGCACATCGTAGTAGTGATTGGCATAATTAACCACCCAAAAGCAGTACTGCACGCCCCCGTCGGTGATAATATAGCCCATATCGTCGGTCGAGGCGTTAATCGACAGCGAGCCGTCGCCTACCGCTGTGTAGGTCACATCCTCGGCATATCCGCCACCGAGGGCGCTATAGCGCTGCCAAGTGACCGTGGAGGAGTTGGCGCGATAAAAAATCTGCTGTCCGGCTGTGTTTTCAGCCACTATCACGCTGTTGAGCCCGGTGTTGGCAGCCGGTGTCTCATAGATGGTGCGCACCGTCGACGACAGCCACACACGGTCGCTCTGCGCTACGGCTCCTATGGCAAGGTATGCCGCGAGTATTGTCAACAAATATCTCTTCATATCTTAACTTTATCGGGGTTTCGAGCAATAAAATCCTTCCACGAGGTGGCTTTGGCGACTGCGGGCTTGCCCGACTCGTAGAAGTGGCACAGGGCTGCGGCGAGGGCATCGGTGGCATCGAGCTCGGGGAGCATCGACGACTCTGGAATATTGAGGATATGACGCAACATCTCGCGCACCTGCTCCTTGGCGGCGGCGCCGTTGCCGGTGATGGCTTGCTTGATTTTGCGCGGCTCATACTCGGTGATGGGCACATCGCGACACAGGGCGGCAGCCATCGCTACACCCTGGGCGCGCCCCAACTTGAGCATCGACTGCACGTTCTTGCTATAGAACGGTGCCTCGATAGCCATCTCGTCGGGCATATATTGGTTGCACAGTTCGAGTGTGCGGTCGTAGATGCGTCGCAGACGCAGGTAGTGCGACTCAAATTTGCTCAACCGCACCACGCCCATGGCTATCATCGCCGGCTTGTTGTTGTTAACGCCGAGGATGCCGTAGCCCATGACGTTGGTGCCGGGGTCGATGCCTATGATTACGCGCTTGAAGTCTCTTACATCGGGCATGGTAGGGCTGTGAGGGTGGTTGAGAAGCACAATGCGCGACCATTCCAGTGTTGCATCAAGTAGGCGAGCAGTCGGCTGCCATGGTCGGCATACCAAGTCTCGATTTCGTCGCGCGAGGGTGCCCGCAAGTGGAGGGCAAAACTGATGGCATCATCGCCGGCACGGCTCTCGATGCGGAAGAGTTCGGGCGAGTCGAAGTATTGCCCGTCGGCTGTTGCCGACGGAATGAACTCACTGTGAAGCCATTGCAGGAACTCCTGCTCGATGCTCGGCTCGATGGCAAATGTGGTGTTATAGAGTAGCATTGCGTTTCACTGATTTGCCCACCTCGCGGCGGTGATGTAAAAATCTGAATATAAAGCCTATATGGCGCCACAGCGTGGGTAGCATGCCATAGTAATATGCCATGATGCTGAAGCGCTCGCGGAGCGATGCCTTGCGATTGGCGGTGGTGACTCCCTCGTCGAGGTAGTCGATGAGTACATCGTCGATAAAACGATTGAGCCGCGACTGCTGCAAGCAGCGGATACACCAATCGTAATCGGCTGAATATCTGTATGTTGTGTTATACATAGGCACTCTGTCGCGGCGAGCGACAAAGGCTTGATGGCACACCAACATCCCGCGAGCAAAGTCGCGGTAGGTCAAGTCTGCCGGCGCAGTGAGGTGGCGCGGCGCCACATATCTGCCCTCGTTGTCCACCAGGATAGTCTGCCCGTAGATCACATCGGGCTGCTCGCCGGTGGCAATTGCGTCGGCGATTTGCTGCAAAGTGCCGGGCGAGTGAAACTTGTCTCCGGCATTAAGAAAGATAAGGTATTGACCTCGGCTGAGGCAAATACCTTTGTTCATAGCATCATAGATACCGTCATCGGGCTCGCTGAGCATCCGACGACGCTCGGCGCCCGGTGCGGCATCAACTATTGCGTCTGTGCCGTCTCGCGATGCTCCATCGACTATGAGATGCTCATAGTCAACACATGTTTGCTCAGCCACGCTCTGTAGAGTTCTACCGACCGTGGCTGAGGCATTATACGTAATCGTGATTATCGAGAACAGCACGTCTGATTATTATTGCTGGCTCTCAAATCTGTGGCTTGCGAGGCTTTCAGTGCCACCCGACGAGGCGGTGCGTACCAACTCATAAACAACATAGCCGCTCCAGCCACCATTGAGTTGAACGCTCGATGCTACCTTGTTGAAGCGAGCCACTGCATCCTTATCATTTGCCGCGGTATCGCCATTTTTGTTAAAACTTAATTCGCCGAATTCAGCCTTGAAAGCGGCTTCGATGGCAGCCAAGTCGTTATAGTAGTTTGTCAATATATCTCCACTACCGCCACTGCCCGACATTTGAGTGCTGGTGATGGTAATGCTGTAAAAGTTGATTTCTTCTGCATCGTCACTGCAAGCTGTGAATGAAACGGCGCACAACACCAACAGTGCACTCATCAATGCGCCAATAAACGTTTTTTTCATTGTCTTTTTGTTTTAAAGTAAGTAATTAAATCAATTGGGTGTTTCCCTTAGACGACAAAGTTAAGCAGTAATTTTGAATAATGCAAAAAAATCTCGCTTATCGAGCAAAAAGTTTATTGGGCGGTATCGGGGTGGGCGATGCGGCGCTGTTCGTCGCGGAATTCGCGCCAATTGCGCTCGTTGTTGCGATTCATGCGGTAGTGAGAAATGCCCGTCATCTGCTTGAAGAGGTTCCAAGCCCTCTCGGCGATATTTTGCTTGACGACTCCCCTGGCAATATAACGCAAATCGGGTGCCATAGCGAGGCGTTGCTCCAAGTGATTGACCTCGTTGACCCGCGCAATCAGTTCGCACACCGGCTCGCTAAGTACGGGAGCCTCAGCCGGCTCAATGATTTCGAGGGCTTCGGTGTCGAATTTGCGTTTCTGCCACTTGCGAGCGTCCTTGACGGTAATATATTCTTTGTCAATGATATACACCTCGGCATAGGTGCTCACGAAGAACGACTCGGTAGGCTTATTGAACATAAACATCTCGCGGCTACGACCATTAGACTCAATATTCAGCGAATACCCGGCAATGTCAATAGGCATAATGGAATCACCTACCACATTGTCGTAGTTGTAGCGCAATTTGAAGGTTTCGAAATCGACATCGCGGCGAAAAAACTCGGCAAAGTCGGGCACCCAGTGTCGCCCGACGGTATCGGCTATAACGTTGACATCTACCATGATGCGGTCGTCATTGCGCAACCACAACTCGACCGGGCTGTACTTGCCCATAAGGGTATCGGCAGCAAGGTCGGTAGCACGCAATCGCGATGGAATCGTCGGCGGGTCGATGATGCCAATCCAGTCAGACCACGAATAATGATGCAGGCACTCGTCGCTCACGCTGTCGAGACCGTTGGCATTGGTGAAGCGGTAGTAAGATTTGCTTTTCAGCACGCGAGGATTGCGCCAGCCGGCAAATTTGGACTTCTCATCTTGCGGCACCATGTAATCGACCATCTTCTCGCGGAACATAAACACCGTGTCGGTAAATGAAGAAAGCGAAGAATACTCGCGCACATAAGCCAGCATATGCAACACGCGGTGTTGCTTGGACTCCACGACGACTTCCAACAATTCTGTAGCCACCTCGGGCAGGAAGATTGTATCGACAGCAATGTCATCAGCCACGATCTCCTTATATCCCAAACACCTGATAGTAAGCGGATAGGATGCCTGAGCGATAAGCGGCGACTTGCCGGCGGCATTGCAAATGCCCACCATCGCACCTTGTCGGTCAAAAATAGAAGCGCCGGGCAATGGGATATGAGTAGTGGAATCAGCAACAACGACACAACGCGACTGCGCCGCTGCGCTCACCAGAGCGAACAGGTAAGAAATGATTACAATGATATGTAGTAAGTTGTTCATCGCATTGAGTCGAATAGCGCCACAAAATTACCGCAAAGACTGCATATAAACTACACAATTAGTGTTAATTATTTTGAAGAATAAAATAATGTCTATAACTTTGCACTAAGAACCAATCGACCCGAGTGTGTAGAATGAGAGGACTCTTGAAAGTAGCGGTGCTATTCGTGCTTTGCATTGTAATTTTTGGCTTGCAAAGGCTTGTGTTTCTGTGCCTTAATGCAGAAGCATTGGGTAGCCACGGACTTGCCGATTACATGCGAGCATTCACTGCCGGGGTGTCGCTCGACGCCTCGATTGCCGGCTATGTGTGCTCGGTGCCACTATTACTGAGCATCGCCTCGCAGTGGTGCCAAAGCCGTATCATTCGCTACGTTGAATGCAGTTGGCTCAGCATTTGCGCCTTCCTCATCAGCGCCATCACCATCCTCGATGCCGTACTCTACGGCTACTGGGGATTTCGCCTTGATGCCACGCCGATATTTTACTTTGCCACCTCGCCGGCATCGGCAATGGCGAGTGCCACCACCGCGCAACTCATTGTGTGTCCGTTGGTTATCCTCGCTCTCACAGCCGGCATCGCCTATGGTTTGTGCCGCATCACCGCGCTCAAGTCGTTGAATTCCGCGCCGACAACGCGTCGGCAACGCATCATAGCCACCATAGCCCATATTCTTGCTATCGGAGCGCTATTCATCGTCATCCGTGGCGGTGTCACCGTATCCACGATGAACCTGAGCCGCGCTTATTTCTCGCAAGACCGCGGGCTCAACCACCTCGCCGTCAATCCGCAATTCAGCTTGCTATACTCGCTGACCCACCAGGGCGAATTTGCCTCACAATTTCACTTCATGGACGATGACGAGGCTCAGCGACTGTTCGCAGAGATGCACTCGGCGGAATTTTCACCCGTCGACTCGTTGCTCAATGTCGACAACCCCGACATCTACATCATCATCGCCGAGAGTTTCTCGGCACACTTGATGCCGACGCTGGGCGGCGAGCCCATCGCCATGCGCATGGATAGCCTCGCCGCCGAGGGCTTGCTCTTCACGCGCTTCTATGCCAACGGCTTCCGCACCGACCGAGCCATTCCGGCAATCCTCAGCGGCTTCCCATCCCAGCCCACCACCAGCGTGATGAAATATGTTGAAAAAGCCGAGAACCTGCCGTCGCTCCCGTCGGCATTGAGCACCCGCGGCTACGATGCCTCCTACTATTACGGCGGCGACATCAACTTCACCAATATGTCGGCTTACTTGGTGAGCGCCGGCTTCGGCAGCATAGTGTGCGATGCCGACTTCCCCATCGGTTTGCGACTGAGCAAGTGGGGCGTACACGACCACCTGCTGATGCAACGCGCCCTCACCGACATCGCCGCCGAGGATGATAGCCGACCCCACTTGCGCGTCATACAGACCTCCAGTTCACACGAGCCCTTCGACGTCCCCTACTCCAACTCGCGCCTCAGGGTAACCGAGAAGGATTGGAGCCGCGCCAATGCCTTTGCCTACACCGACAGTTGCATTGGCGACTTCGTCGCTCGCCTCAAGGCATCGCCGCGCTGGGAGCGCTCCTTGGTGGTCATAGTTCCCGACCACTACGGCGTCTATCCGGCTCTCGACGACCTTGCCAAGCGTCACCATGTGCCGCTGATAATCGTAGGCGGTGCCTTGGCTTGCCCCGCACATCACATCGACACCATAGGCTCGCAAGTCGACATCGCCGCCACAGTCCTGGCGATGCTGGGCTTGCCAGCCGAGCAATTTACATTCAGCAAAAACCTCTTCGACCCCGAGGCTCAGCACTTTGCCTACTTCACGGGTCAAGGCTATATGGGCATGGCAGATGACTCCGGCACCCTCATCTACGACCTCGAGACCGATAAGGCTCAAGGCACCGACGACGACAGCCTCATTCGGCGCGCCCAAGCCTATCTTCAAACCATTTACCAATCTCTCAGCGACTTATGATTGACACTCTCGCCCACATAGATGCCGACCTCACCGTGGCGGTCAACTCGGTTCACAGCGTATACCTCGACCAGTTCATGTATTTGTTCACCAACAAATATGTATGGGCACCTATGTATGCCACCATACTAATCATCCTTTACAAGCGCTACAATATCCGCGCCGCTCTATTGTTTGTCGTAGCGATAGCCCTCACCATCGCTATTACCGACCAATTGTGCGCCACAATTCTTCGCCCTATGGTCGAGCGCCTGCGTCCCACCCACGACAGCGAGCAAGTCGCCGGCATGATACACATCGTTAACGGCTATCGCGGAGGCTTGTATGGCTTCCCATCGTGTCATGCCGCCAACTCCTTTGCCTTGGTGACATTCCTGGCACTGATGCGACGACGCGCCCTGTTTATCACCGCCATCGTCCTATGGGCAATCATCAATGCCTACTCCAGGCTATACCTCGGCGTACACTTTGTAGGCGACTTGGTAGCCGGCGCCCTCATAGGCATCATCATAGGCACATCGGTATTCGCCATAGCGCATAAAATCCACAGAATGAGATGGTTTGCCGGCGAGCCACAACTCGCTACCGTCGACAATGCCACCATTTACCACGGCATCACCACTTACGACCTTTTCATCTTTACATTTATCTTCACCACTGCTATCATAGCCCTTCTTGCCCTCTAACTGTGGGCAAAAGTGCATATTTGTTGTCCTTTTGGTTGAATTTTGCCTCTTTTAGCACTATTTATAACAAAAAAGTAGTATCTTTGCGTTAAACTTGGTGGAGAATACCAAGTCTAATGATAAAATAAAGAACCAACCCCATAAAAGACAGCATTATGAAGACATTAAAGCTCTCAATCATCGCACTAATGGCACTCACAGTGAGCGCCACTGCGACTGCGTCAACATCGGGCTGGGACGATGATGACGACATTTATTACAACCCTGCTACGGCACCGTCTCAGCGAACAGTACAGCCTCAGACACCGCAGCAGCGACCTGAGAGTAACTATATACCCAACACGGTGGTGAATTACCCCGCTGCCGACACCTTCACTCCCGCCGGAGGAGGTCTCAACATCGATATCGATGCTTACAACCGCAACGGGCAATTCTTGGTCAGCGACACCACTGCTGTAGACAGCACTGCTACGGGCAACCCCGACACCTTCGGTTACACCCGCCGCATCGAGCGCTTCTACAACGGTGATATCGTCACCGCCTCGGGCGACGCCGACCTCATTAACTACTACTACGACACGCCCTCGACGAGCACTATCAACGTATACGTAGTTGATACATGGCCCAGCCTCTCGTGGTATGCCTCCTCGTGGTTCTGGGGATACCCCTACTATGGCTTCTACCCCTACTACGGCTACTATGGCTACTACAACCCCTGGTATTCATGGGTCTGGAACCCCTACTGGTCGTATAGCTGGAACTGGGGCTGGGGTTGCTACCCCTACCACCACCATCACCACCACGGTTGGCACTATGACGACTGGCATCACGGTGGCGGCTATTATCCCGGCGATCCCTCGCATCGCGGATATGCCAACAGCGCCGGCAGCGCACGCCGCCACGCTCCCTCATCGGGCTCGGACCGCATCACTCGCCCGGGAGCCTACAGCGCAGGCATTACATCTCGCCCCGGCAATATGGGTCGCGGCAGAGGCAACACAGCAGCCTCGCCTGCCAATCGCCCCGGCACACCCAACAACTACACTCCCGCTACAACCCCGGGACGCAACAACGGCAGTGGCGTGACACCCGGCAACGGGCTCAACCGCGGTCGCAACAACGGTGGCGGCAACCGCAGCGGATATACACCCTCGCCCTCGCCTTCACGCAATAACAACGGTGGCTATCACTCGGGCGGTGGTAGCCGCGGTGGTGGCGGTCACAACACCGGCGGTGGTAGCCGCGGCGGTGGTGGCGGTGGAAACCGTGGACGCCGTTAATCTCCCTCATCAACATTCAGCACATTCTTCTCTCACACTTAATAACTTCATCCTATGAAAAGAACCGCAATCCTGATGGCTGCCCTTGCCGCGCTCCCCATGAGCGTGGCTGCACAAAGCGCCATCGACGCATACAACCTCTCGCAGACCGACCAACGCGGCACTGCGCGCTTCATGGCTATGGGTGGCGCATTCACCGCACTGGGTGGTGACCTCTCAACGCTCAACCAGAATCCTGCCGGCATCGGCGTCTATCGCCGTAGCGAGATCGGCGCTACACTCGACATCTCGCCGCGCTCGTTTGAGACTCGCACCGCTACCCACACCCAAAGCATGGACAAGACCAAGACCTATTGCAACAACTTCGGCTACGTGGGCACCGTGCATCTCGATGGCGCTATGCGCACCTTCTCGTGGGGTGCCAGTTACAACCGCGTCGCTTCGTTTGACCGCACTTACAAGTCCTACAACGGAGCCACCGGCACCTCTATCTCCAACTACATCGCCTCGTTCACCAACGGCACCAGCGCCGACATCCTCGGCTTCGATACCGGATACAACCCCTACTACAACTACGATGACAACCCCGATTGGCTGTCAATCTTGGCTTATAACTCCTACGCAATCAATCCGGCATCGGGCGTCAACAAGTATCAAGGCTTATTCGGCAACAGCACCTACGGCGATGCTTTCTCTCGCGTACAGGAACGTGGCTATATCGACGAGTATGCCATCGACTTCGGCGGCAATATCAGCGACGTTGTATATTGGGGCATAGGCTTCGGTATCACCGACCTCAGTTACCACAGCACGGTCTACTACTCCGAGAGCATGGCTGACGCCAACATTTGCAACGCCAACGGCAATCCGGTGGTGGGCGATGCCGGCATCGACCTCACCAACTACCGCGCAATCACCGGCTCGGGCTGGAACTTCAAGGCTGGTCTTATCCTCAAGCCCATCCAGGAATTCCGCCTCGGCTTCGCAGTACACACTCCCACTTGGTACAAGTTGTCGCAGTCATCGTATGCCGAGATGGACTACAGTTATTTCGATCCCAACCTCCCCGAGGACCGCTACAACCCCTTAAGCGGCAATGAGTACACCGAAGACTCCTACTACGACTTCCGCCTCTACACTCCTTGGAAATTTATGGTAGGTGCCGCTGCCGTTCTGGGCAAGTTTGCCATCGTATCCTTTGACTACGAGTACCAAGCCTTCAACGACATGTCTATCAAATATCAAGACGGCTGGGGCGACTTTGTCACCGACGACTTAGTCAAGCAAGATATCAAGGACTACTTCAAGGCAGCCAACATCATCCGCCTCGGTGCCGAGGTGCGCCTCTCGTCACACCTGAGCGCACGCGCCGGCTACAACCACTCAACGACCAACGTCAAGGATGAAGCCGACAACGGCAACCTCTATATCTACACCTCCGGTATGGATCCCTCCTACACATTCAACAAGGAGAGCAATGCCTACTCGTTCGGTCTGGGTTATCGTTATCAAGCGTTCTACTTTGATGCTACCTACATATACCGCAAGAACAAATCGACATGGCACGCATTCTCCGACTTCGACGGATATCGCGCTCCCACTGCCGAGTTGACCGAGACCAACAACAATGTAGTACTCTCAATGGGCTTCAAGTTCTGAGACGTTTAAGACTCTTTAATCCCGAAAATGATATCGCCCTGGCGCGCAACGTCAGGGCGTTTACTGCACCCCCGGCGGCGCGAGAATTGGCGCGGTCGGGGCAGTTATTACCCCTGTGGATGTGCGCCCCGGGCGATGCTGTGATGTGCGATGGCGTCGACAGTCGCTGGCTCGCCAATATGCAAGCCGCCCTCGGCGTATGCGGCGAGCCGTGGAACCACGACCCCGCCGGATACAGCCCAGCCCCATGGGGCTGGTCACAAGCCACTCGCCGCACGTTTGAACTTAACGGCTTCACCGACACAGCCCTACCCTCATACGACGCCCTTGACCGCATGCGCAATCTCTCGCATCGGCGCACCGGTGCAGCCGTGGCTCGTGAGTTGCAAAAAATGTTAGACTTTGGGACCTGGAGCCCTGCCATCGAGGTAGACGACGTTGAGAACCTACGCGATATGCTCGCCGGTGGTGACTTTGTGGTCAAGGCGCCATGGTCGTCAAGCGGACGAGGCATCACATTCTCCACCCCGTCTACCGCCGAGCAAGCCACGGCACGCCTTGCCGGCACAATCCGCTCGCAAGGCTCCGTAATGGTCGAGCCAATGGCTCAGCGTGCCATCGACTTTGCCATGCTCTTCAACTACGACCGCGGAGCGTGCACTCCCGCCGGGCTATCGCTGTTCAAGACAGCCCCGAGTGGCGAGTACCTCGGCAATGTAGTTGACAGCCAAGATGCCATCGCCGATGCCATCGCGGGACATTGCTCCGCCGAGCATCTCAATGCCATCGCCCGAGCCCTACCCGCGGCACTCGCCTCGGTCATAGGCAAAGACTACTGCGGACCCATAGGCGTGGATATGCTCGCCGACGTTGACGGAGTCATCGACCCTGTGGTGGAGATAAACTTCAGATACACAATGGGCTTTGTCGCCTTGGGGCTCAAGCGCTACGTCGATGACCCGGCGACATTCACCGTGCAACGCGGCGAGATTGCAGCCAATAGCCGCGCAATCATCTATGGCGGCAAACTCCGAGGCGGCACTCTGCCACTCACGCCCCCGGGCGGCGACTTCTCCTTCCTCCTCACCATCGACTAAAAAATCCCGCATTGTATACCTCTCACTTACTGAAGATTAAGAAACTTGGATAAATTTTTTTGAAATTTTTTGTGAAAAAATTTGCACGGTTCATATAAAAGACGTAACTTTGCAACGCTTTTGGAAACGCGGGGTGTAGCTCAGTTGGTTAGAGTACGCGTCTGGGGGGCGTGAGGTCGCTAGTTCGAGTCTAGTCACCCCGACAAAGCCGAAGAGGCAATCCAAAGCGCAAGCGCTGAAAGTCATCAACTTTCAGCGCTTAATTTATATCCTTACTAAAACACACATGCCACAACATTATCGGGGGAGGATGGTGGCGATGTATCTTGCTTTAATTGTGTCGAATTTTGACCTATCAACATACAGAGTGGAGTATGTTGTACAACATAGCACAAGTCAAGGAAGGAAAAATTGGATTGGTGTTGACTGGGGTCAAGAGAGGGATTGCTTGAATTCCATGGGTGTCAAGCCGTATTTGCGGGAGAACTGGGTATAGAAAGCTTGGCGGCTGGAATAGCCACACATGTTGGCGATGCTCTCGATGGTGAGATGGTCGTTGTCGCGCAATAATCGTGCGGCGTATTCCATGCGGAGATTGGTCATATAGTCCTTGTAGGAAGTACCTGCATACTTCAAGAATAGGTCGGAAAAGAGGTATTGAGGAATCTTGGCGGCAGCAGCGACATCTGCTTTGGTGACTTTTGGGTCGGCGAATAGTTGCTGGCTCTTGATGATCTGTTCCAAGCGGCGGAAAGAACGCTCTTCGATCGAAATAGAGTCTTCGTCGGGACAGTCGGGCAAGGGTTGATCGACAGCCTCAGCCTGCTCTTTATAGTGCAACATTTCGTTGACGACACCGGCGGTAGCCTTGTTTTTTCGAAGGATAATGCGGCGGTGGTACCATCCACGCCATAGGATAAAAGCCAAGAGGAGAGCGACAGTGGCGATGATGGCGATGATGAGGCGGTGGATAGTGAGCGAGGATTGGCGGTCGGCGAGGAGGGCATCCTTTTCTTGAGTTTGGTAAATAACCGCAAGTTGGGCGGCATCGTCGCGAAGGATTTGAGCCGATGCTCTATCCTTCTCGGCAATGACGCTGTCAGCCATGGATAGCGCCATGCGGTGATTGCCTAAGGACTCGTAGGCTTGCTGCATCAATGAGAACATATCAGCGCGGTAGGTGTGGTCGTCGGTAAATATCTGTAGAGCGATTTGCATCTGCTCGATCAAGCGTTGTTGTTGTCCGGAAGCCAATAATTGGTCGGAGAGCAATAAGGTGCCGAAGGGAGTCTGCGAGAAAGCAGTTTCGCCACAGCGCGACTCATAGAGTCGAGCATCGTGGGGTTTACCCGCCTTGGCATAAGTATTAGCCAGCTGGGCATAAGTCATAGCCCGGCGCATATCCACCACATCGTCGGTGGCATCGGAGTCATTCTCGAGTAACTCCAGAGCCTTCAGCAGTTTGGGTGCCAAAGCGATGGCTTGGTCGGTATCACCGCGCTTGGTCATCATATTCATAGATTCACCAATGGTGAAGAGCAGGTCGTCAACATCGGCATATCCCGAGGTGCCACTAATATTTTGCTCATAGAGGCTAATGCTCTTGAGCAGTTGCTTGTATCCCTCGGCAGGATTTTCAATATTTAGGTTGCACAAACCCATGTAGAACAGGAACTTGGCTTCCTTGAGAGGGAGCCCGAGGTCGTGAGCGACCGAGACACCACGGTAGGCATAGCGCAGGCAGTCGGCAAATCGTTTTTCACCTTGAGAATGGCTTACCGGAACCTCGAGGTTGTCGAGCCATCCGGCGGGGTCATTGAGCAAGAATATCGAGTCATTATAAGCCTTCAAACCATAGTAAGAGGCAAGACGAAGCCGGTGCAAGCCGTTGTGATAAACCAGCGCTCGCAGGGCATTGACATCATAAGATGGTAGGATACCGTTAAGTTCAAGGCTATCAATCAGTTCCATAGCCTTTTGCGGCTCGGCAACTGCTAATTCGGTGACGCACTTGACGGCTTGCTTGGAGTCGAGCTCCTCGCCTGCCTTGTCGATTTGCTGATTTCCGCCACAAGCCGCCAGGGTGAGTAGAGGAACAATCCAAAAGAGTTTTTTCATCATAGGTGAGATATTTCCTGCAAATTTAATAATTTTTTACAGGACGTATCGACATACCTTGAAAAAAAGGAGCAGTTCCTATAGAAGAATAGTAAATTTGGTGCTCAATAAGGAGGACATAAGCCTCAAACAGGCTGTCGTCACCATCTTCGACAAATAAATCATCGGCAGTAGAGGACCAATAGCATCCGATGTTAGTGGGCTTTTTTAGCATCCGAGAATACTACACGTAGGTAGCGGTACTTGCCACCGGCATTGGTATTGATGTCAACGCCGGCATAGCCGTCCCAGTTGCTCAGGTTACGATTGAGACCCTTGATGAGGGCTTCGCCCTGCAAGCGGTTTTTATCCTCAACTATGCTGATACTCGTGGCAGCATTTTTGCCATCCTTGGTTGCATAGAGCCACATATCAGTTCCACCGGTGTCGCTGTTGAGAGACCCGTAGTTATTGCCAAATGTAGACACGGGGCTGAATGTAGCGCCATCCTTACTGAAATTGCCGTTAATACGAGAATCCACTACGATGTAGAATGCCGAGATGGCATCATAGATGTTAGTCGAGTACTTGATACCGATATAGACATAGTCTCCACCTACGCCATCATTGAGGTCAGACGTAACGACCGAGTAGCCACGATTTGTGAGTTCCACCTGGGCATTACTTGCCGAGCCGGCAGCCGATACGGCGACATCACAGATATAGTAGTTAACAGGTCTTTGATTGTCATCATCGGGCAACACATCATGCGCCATCCCATCCAATGGGGAGTCACTAAGATTATTGGATGGGGTGGGTTCAAAGACGAATAGCGTGTCATTGGTCTCGGCTTTAACTACAGAGAATACATAAGCGCCATCGTATTCCTCGTTGTCGAGCACGGCGGCAGCCAATTGGCATTGGCGGAGCACTGCGGCATCGTTGACACCCTCGCTACCCTCGGATATAGAGAAACTCTTGAGAGTATTGGCGCCCAAGTACTTGAGGAAAGTATCCTCGATATGCGGTAACTCAGTGGCTACCTTGGTGGAGTCGTGCCAACTTTTGAGATATAGGTTAGCCTTGTATATGGTTGTTGTCGGCTCCTGAACGGGATCGTCACTGTCGGAGCAACTTGCCAAAGAGATTATTCCAAATAGCAGGAGCAGAGGTAGATAACGCAAAAATTTCATAATTATTTAATAACAAATATTGAGTCGGTAAAAATTATTTGGTCTTGTCAGCCAAGCATACTCTGAGATAGCGGTAATCGCCACCGGCACCGGTATTGATGTCAACGCCGCGGTAGTTGTCCCAGTTGCTCATATCGCTTTTAAGACCTTTGATGAGGTCGTCGCCCTCCATACGATTGTAGCTGTTGACAACTTTGATGTTTTCGACAACAGCCTTGCCCTCTTTGGTGAAATATAACCACATGTCTTTTCCGCCGGTGCCGCTATTTAGTGAGCCATAGTCGTCGCCATATGACGGCACCATGCTGTAAGTGACACCATCCTTGGTGAAATCGCCGACAATGCACGTGCCAACCAAGATATAGAATGAAGATATGGCATTATCCACCTCTGTTGTGCCCTTGACACCTAAAAATACATAGTTACCACCCACACCATCATTGAGGTCGCTAGTAATCACCAAATATCCTCGATTACTGAGCTCGACTTGGGCAGCACTTGCTGAGCTTGAAACCGAGACAGCGACATCACTGATGTAGTGATTTGCCGGAAGGCGAGGTTGCTCATCGTCATAAACAATTTGCTCCCAAAACCCATTGGATGGAGTAGACTCAAAGACGAAGATTGCGTCATTAGACTCTTTTTTAATAACTCTGAAGACATATTTACCGCCCTCAAATTCTTCATTTTCGAGCACAGCGGCTGCCAATTGGCATTGTCGGAGCACTGCGGCATCGTTGACGCCCTCGCTACCCTCGGATATTGAGAAACTCTTGAGGGTATTGGTGCCCAGGTACTTGAGGAAGGTCTCCTCAATATGCGGTAGCTCCGTGGCGACCTTAGTGGGGTCAAGCCACCCCGATAGAACGAGGTCAGCCTTGTAGAGGGTTGTTGTCGGCTCCTGAACGGGGTCGTCATTGTCGGAGCAACTTGCCAAAGAAAAAATTCCGAGGAGCAGGAGCAGAGGTAGATAGTAAAGATTTTTCATCGGTGAGGTGTATTTAGTTTACAATTTGTTAAATTTACTTAATTTCATATTTATAACCATTCACTCATGGTGGTTGTATTCAAGTTACCAAAATTCGCCTGGTTGAAAAGGCGCACGTGCGAGCCTATAGTGTTGGTAGATAGCCTATAATATAGGTCTTTAATGGCGATGTCGGGATGAGCGGTGAGCGACTCTGTGAAGATCGAGGAGAATCGGTTGCTCATCCACACCTTGAGTTCGGGGTTGTAGACATCGGCTTTGGAGGTCTCCTGCTCGTCGGCAGCAGTAATAGCCATAACACCGGTAATGCCGTCAATTGCCTTTAAAACGCTGGCAGAGAAGCAAGTCTCAACAAACCAGCCCATCATGCGGTAGCAACCCTTGGCGTGGAGGTCGGCAATCATCTCGCTCATGTCTTGAGTCGAGATACCGTCTTGTTGGTCTACCCACACCATCTCGCCATAGGTGCCATGACCGCTCCAGAAGACGAAAACATTGTCGCTTGACGAGGCATTAATGACATGTGGCAATGCCTCGGAGCGCTCTCCTGCGAGTATTTTTCCTATATCGGAGGCTCGCAGTCGCGAAGGGTGATAATCGATGGACACATCGTGGTAGAGGTTTTCGCCACTGAGGGATACACTGACTACACCGGGCATGGGATTGGCGGCGTTGTAGGCAATGTCGTCCTCCATGATGAGCACAATATGTTCATCGTCATAGCCTCTATGTTTGAGGATTTGGTACATATTGAGCACGTCGGCTTGATGGCGATAGTTGGACCACCCGGTCGAGGGAGCGACCAGCAGAGCCCAGCGGCTATCCAATTCCGGGTAATCGATGTGCACGGCAGTATCCACGGAGTCGACATTGTTCACCTTCCAGTTCCAACCGGCGAGCGCCGCATCGGTGCGGTTGCTGCCATCGGTAGAGGCGAAGCCTTGGATGACGAAGTGCCCTCTGTGGACTACGAAATCGATGTAAGTGGAGTGAATAACATTGGTGTAGACCGCCTTGTCGAAGTCCAGGGGGCCTCCGGCGCCGTATATATTGATATGAGAGCCCTCGTTAATTGCCAAGAACTCACGCCGCATACCGTTGATATCCCAGGCAATCACTTCCTCGCCTTCGGTGCTTACGATAGTGCGAAGTTGCTCGTTGAGGTCGTAACCGCCGGTTAACTCCTGTTCGCGTAGCGCGAAGGCGAGGAGCATCAGCGCGTCATACATATTTGACTCCTCCACGGTGGGGATAGCATCGTCAAATTTTGCTCTGTAAGCCACTTCAAAGCCCGACTCGGGGTTGGCAAACATACACACGCCCTCGGCACCCTCGGCGATATCGCCCAGGGCAGGCAGCGCCAAGTCGTATGCCATATCGCTCATCAGCATCAGCGATGCACCGGGTGTAACGGCTCGCAGTCGTGCAGCAGTCAGGACATCACTCTGACCCGATGGCACGAAAATTACGCAATCCGAGCCGCCAATGAGCGCTGTGCCAAGTGCATCGCTACAGTCGCCGGGTTCATAGGTCACTACATCATCTACACTAAGCCCCATCTCCTTGGCTTGGAAAGCGAACCAATCCTTGAAGGTCTCGCCGTAGATATCGTCGGAAGTAACCAGCCGAACGCTCCGTGCGCCGGTGTTATATGCCTTGGCAAGCAATACCTCGCACTGCGAGATATCGGTCTCAGCCAATGCCCACAGGAAGCCCATATTAGAGAATCCACGGATAAGTTGAGCCGAAGAAGCTGTCGGGGTGATTAGCGGCTTCCCTTTGAGGAGCAGTTGATTTGCCATAGTGTATGTGTGGACCGAGCTATAGGGTCCTATTACGGCGACAATTTTGTCGTCGTTAACGAGTTGTTGACCAAGGTGTTCCATATCCTCAACATTCTCGTCGAACCACTCCAAGTCAATCTTAACCCCCGAG
This sequence comes from uncultured Bacteroidales bacterium, assembly GCA_945829225.1. Taxonomy (GTDB): domain Bacteria; phylum Bacteroidota; class Bacteroidia; order Bacteroidales; family Muribaculaceae; genus CAG-873. Next base: position 38,728 of record CALZTY010000018.1, read on the forward strand.
GGCATACCTTGCTGGGCAGCCACAATGTTGTCGAGCGCCCACTTTGCCGTGCGCTCATATCGCGGCTTGCTTGCATCATCGAGGGGCATCACAATCGCCACTTTGTAGGTGTTGAATTTGGTGGTCGATGATGGAGAGTCGTTATTGTCAGAACAAGCGGAAATGACAAACGAGCTCAACACAAACAGACATGCCGTAAATATGCTATTTATTCTTTTCATAGGCATCCTCCTTATCTAATGCTATGGGACGAATATCATTAACCGCTTGGCGCAACAGGTCAAAACGGCTGTCGTCAGCCACCAGGACCTCCATATAGCCTGATGATAATCCGTAGGAGGAGTGTCTATCGGGCACTCTACCCTCTCGCCAAGTGGTGACGAAATCGACTATAGCGCGATTAATATGCTTCTGTATCGAGTAAGCCACGGCAGACGAGGCTTCCTGCTGGTCGACATCCATACCCGCAGTGAAGAAGTCATCGGGATACTCGCGAGTGTAGCGCAGCACGCCTTGACAACTGCCGCCGGCTATCGGGAACACCATACCATAGTGCCCGCTCAACGAGAAACAGAGGTGATAAAGCGAGTCTGCCATTGAGTAGCCGGTTTCGTCATCAGCCAGGGCGTATACATCGAGGCGCTTACCACCGGCATCAAAAAAGCCATCGCGAAATGCCTCGTAGCAGTCGGTGATAGTGGCTTCGGTGGTATTGGCGAGTACAACGGCAGTATTTTCGCCACCGGGCAGCAACGGTGTGATGTATCCGGCAGTATACCCGGCGCCATAAAATGGCAGGCGCAGGGTGTAATACGGGGCATCAACGGTCTCGCTCTCGACCAGCAGAACACGAGCATTCTCACTGTCGGGAATACGGCTCACCTTTTCCTCGAGATAAGCCTCGTATTCGCCTGACGCAGCGATAAATAGACGGTGTGAGTTGACCACACTGCGATCATCGAGCCATTCATCGAAGTATTTCTCGGCTTCTTCATAGGACCTCGGCACGATAACACGCAAGTCGATGTCGAGGGCATTTTCACTCTGGCGCAAACCCGAATAAATGAGGTCGCTATAGCCACGGTCGCCCAAGCCATTAGCCCCCATCACAGCAGTCACAACCCAGCGGTCATCAGGCTGAGGATGGTCATCGCTACATGCTTGAAAGGGTAGCAACAAGGCAAGTAATGCCACGATATGAATAGCCGTCTTAATCATATATTTCTAATCAAAGGATTTTGCCTTCGCCGTAGAACCAGCGAGACCCTTCGGGTTGGTCAAAAACGTAGAGGAAATAGTAGTGAGTACCGTGCTCAAATGTGAAATCAACACGTGTTTCCTCAAGATAATAGTCATCGGAGAAGCCCATAGCAGTGCTCTGTACACCCTCATCAATGGTAAATACCGATTGAATACCCATTGTAGGTGGACGTTGACCGCCTTCGCCCTCAACTTGCGCCAAGTAATAGGGAAGACCGGTGGCAGCATCTTCGTCGCGCCACAGTCTGTCGTCACTGCTACGGTCGGGGTCCATCCACAGTCCGCGAGCACGATTGGTCGTTGACAGAAATACCTCGGTGCAGTCGATATCATCGGGCAAACCGTTATATCCGAAGAATACAATGCTACCCATCGATTGCGGAGTGACCGAGAGCGTTGCGTCACCGTCAATTGTAACTTTCTGTGTATCAATCGCAAGAAGGGAATAATCGGGCAAGGGGAAACGCTCTGACATCACTCTGAAAGTCGCGAGATTTTCCGGGTCTTTGAATTTCCACAATCCTATTTTATTCTCATCGCTCACTTGTTGCACGGCAACAACTGTGTAGTTACCGCCCTTGAGATCGGGAAAATCAACGCTCAGCGCTTTCAATTCCGATGAAATGGCAACGTCGGAGGCAACTAGAGCCTTGGACTCATCATACACCATAATAGTGACGCCGAGAGCCTGCTTATCTA
>CALZTY010000019.1 GCA_945829225.1 uncultured Bacteroidales bacterium
ACCGATCTGAGCAGCCTTCTATCCAAAGATTTTTAAATGGTTTTAGGTATTTAGTATTAGACAATAAAAAAGTCGAGCCGTGAGGTTCGATTTTTTTGTTATACCTATTTAGCCATCAAAACGGCTTGCGAGGGAAGGCGTCTATGAAACTTCCGGGCGTGCTATTAAATATTTCCACACCACAGTTACCGGCATAGCGAGCGACAGTGTGATAACTGTGGAATGCCACATAGAAACTGTACAAAATATCGTGTAAGCGGTATCCTTGGTATTCCGACGTGGTGCGTTGCTTTTCAGCCTTGCTATCTGCATAGAAATGAGGCTGTATCGACACCACATGGTTTTCCTCGTCGACATGGATGGTCTCGAGCCACGAGTGATCGGCACCGGCAACATATATACGCTTTGCGCCCGACCATATAGCGAGCATCAGACTCGGTATTAGCACATTGCGCGGACGAGGCATCGCCAGTCTGTGGTTAAACAAAAAACGCTCGACACAAGCGAATGACTCAACTCCCACATCATTAAATGCTGTCAAGAGCACCATAGAGTCACCCAAAAGGGTCTGTACTTTGCTATAAAACCGTGCAGGCACCATGAGCGTCATCTTCCATGATACAGCAGCGATATTGCGCCACAAGGATGCCACATCGGCATGCGACGTACCATTGAAGAAATGTGGGTCGGCAAGCACATAGTAGCGGGGGCGTATCTCATTGAATGATGGCGTATTAGCCATAAAATTCACGCACATTGTCTCTCGCTGTGCCAATTCCGCTCCTCGCTCCTCGAGCACACTGCGCAACGAAGGTCCGTTGGCGAGAATTATCAACTCGTCCAAGTCGTCGCGCTGCAATGGGCGATGCTGAGGGCGCGAACTCACCATCACCTTGACAAGCGCCTTGACTGTGAGGCACAATTTCTCGACAAACTCAGAGGCTTTCATCATCGTAGACGTGAGTCATCAAATACTCAACTACCGACACCGGTTTGAAATCAAAGCGCGAGGCAAAGTCACTTCCATCATGGGTATCGTCGGTGGACACCATACGCCGCAATGATGGCGACATCAACAACTTAGCCCACAAGCCTTTGAGCGTATATATGCGGCGATCCTTGATGCGGTGAGCCAAGGCATCGGCAAGACTATCGTAAGTAGGGTCGCAGAGGTCAGTCACAGTGTACACCCCGGGGCTATGCAGAGCCAGAGCCACCGCCTTAGCCACATCGGTGGCATGTACCGTCGACAAGCGAGCCTCCTTGCCTTGAATATGATAGTAATTGCCCGATGCTATCGCGCGTGCCATCTTCATCGGCTTGCCGCTCATGCCGGTTCCCACAATATTAGGGCAATGCAATGCCACGGCAGTCTCATCCGGGCGATGAGACAATTGATTGATATCCTGAGTAATAAACACAGTGATATCGGCATCGGTATCCACCAATTCCACATCGGGCAACTCGCGCTCGATGTATGGCAACACAAACTCCGAGTCGGGCGTAACTATTCTCAATTTCAATGGCTTATCGCTCATAATTAGGTGCACTTATGAGGTTACGCAACACATATATATATTTAGCGAGTAGTCTGAACGGATTGGCTGGCATTCCATTGAGTTTCAATGCCTTCCACTTTTCGACATTATTGGTGAGTAACCTGGCGCTCCACATCGTAGAACGGCCTCCGGTGGTCATCTCTGCAATAACCAGTGGTAAATATTTATACTTCAGGCTCTTATCCTTAAACAGGCGTATCCACATCTCAAAGTCGGCAGCCTTGGGGAAGTCAAGGCGATACTTGCCTATCTTCTCCCACACGCGCCTGCGGATATACAGTGTAGGGTGAGCCGGAGCGATGCCACCCAATAGGTTGGACGGCTTGAATTTACCCGCGTAATATATGCGTACATGCTTGTAAGTCACAGGCTTGACATATCGCATATCGCCATAAATAAACTCGAGATCGGGATCAGCCTCAAACTCCTTGGCGATAGTATTCAACACTTTGCCATGCGCCATGGCATCGTTGCCATGGATAAAGCCTAAGATATCACCGCTACACAGGATAAAACCATAGTTCAGAGCATCATAGGTGCCATTTGGCTCTAATTGGGCAAATTTCACACCGGGAAATTCCGCCACCACCGATGCCGTATTATCGGTGGAATGACCGTCAACCACAATATGTTCCAAGTCGGGATACCCCTGAGCAGCCACCGATGCAAGCGAGTGTCGCAATGCTTCGGCTTCATTAAGCGTGACGGTGACAATAGAAATCTTCATACAATTGATTGAAGATAAAAACAAGTGCCCAATGCGAGGGCTAATAATACAATAAAAATAGTGAGCCACAGCCGCAACGAGCGCTCGCGGTAGCATTTCACAGCCACCCATGCCGCTGCCGGCAACAGCATCGGCAGATATGTCAAGCAGTAACGCGATATGCGCCCCGAGGTCATGTACGCCGTCATAACGGTCATCAGCACGCCGAAGAGCACGGTCACTTGCATCTCACGATTGCTGTGTTTATAGCACTTGAATAGCCAGTAGACGATCATCGCGCCGGCTATATACCATGCAAAGCCTATATGCGCCAGGGCTTGGCTCGGTCCGAATATTATATGTCGTTCCATTCCCCATGGCAGCGGCAGCAAGAACTGCAACCCCACGGTCAATGGCAACAAAAGTATCTTGAAATAAATCGGCAAGCGCCCATAATCGCCTATTACGTTTTCAAATGGCGCCGATGCCTCGTTGGATATTAATAAATATGTGCCATTATCGGCATTAACATAATTAGTCAATCCTATTCTTCCATTCCAATTATATTGCTCAAAACGGAATAAGAAATACGCCACAACGCACACACCGATGCTAATCCAAAATGCCTTGCTGACTTGCGGCTTTGCCCCCATAGACATCATGAAGAAGCCCGCAATGACAAACGCCAAATAGTTTGTGCGTATCAAGCCCAAGAACGTCAAGGAGGCAGCAAGAATAAGCGCCGAGACTATCGTAACCCTTTCATTTTGCTTCCACTTGATGGTAATGAACATCACCACTGCCATCGTCAGAGTCACTGCGCAGTCCTTGATGAGCACAGCGCTCTGTGCCAGCAAATAAAACATCAACAAAGCAATAGCCATCGTAGCCGTGCCTATGCGACAATCGCCGGTGAGGCGACGCCCGATGGCTCCCATCACAGCAATTGAAGCCACATAACACAGGCTGCAAAATACAATCAGCACCGTAATATCGCGACCGAAGAGCCACATCAATGCAACATACAGATATTCGTGCAAGCACCATTGACCTACCGGCTCAACATCTCCATATAAATGATAGCAAGCCCAACTCCAATCGCGAGCCGCATCAGTATTCAACAACACGGGATGCGATGCCGTGCCACCTGCCGCTATCGTGAAATAATTGATGTTCAAAACCACCAAGCACATCGACACCGTCGCCGCCGTGAGCAACAACAAAGTATCGACACGCCTTCCAATCTTGCGATGCAACAAGGCAATAGCCACATAATCAATGACTAAGCCACCTACGACATATGCAACCCCTGCACCCTGCCACACCATCAACGATGCCGCCACGAGGCACAGAGAAACCATGAATGAGACGCTTAGAAACACATTCTCCGATTTCATGATGCAAAAATAACTAAAATTTTGCTTACAAGCACCAATTTGGTGGATAATTATTAATAAATTTGCACTTCGAATGGAAAAAGAAACAAAAACGACTGCCAACGCGCCCATCGAGATAGACCTTGCCAAGGTCTTGAAGGCACGTAAAGGCACTTCACACATTCCGCGATGGATTGTGCGAGCCCTCGAGCGCTTGATATGCCAGCAGCAACTCAACGACATGCTCCGCTACGCATTTCCGCGCCGTGGAGCCGAGTTCTGCCGTGCCGTCCTCGAGCACCTCGGCATCACAGTCAGCGTGGAGGGCACCGAACACTTGCCCGCGACCGATCGCCGCGTCATCTACGTGAGCAACCACCCCCTGGGGGGACTTGACGGCTTGGCGCTCATCGACCGCATCACCGCGCGACACGGCATCGAGCCGGCATTCATCGTCAACGACTTCCTCATGGCTGTCGAGCCCCTCAGCGAGGTTTTCCTACCCGTCAATAAGCACGGTGCCCAGTCGCGCGAAGCGTCCGAAGCCATCGACCGCGTTATGGAGTCCGACCGCCCCGTGGTCATTTTCCCCGCCGGACTATGCTCGCGACGTCGCCACGGGGTCATCGCTGACTTGCAATGGCACAAAATGTTTGTCGTCAAGGCTCGCAAATATTGCCGCACTGTCGTCCCCTTGCACTTCTGCGGTAGAAATTCCTCAAAATTCTACAACATCGCCCGACAGCGCGAACGCCTCGGCATACACTTCAACATAGAAATGATTTTGCTCCCAAGCGAGGTGTTCAAGGCGCGCGGCAAGCATTTCTCCATCATCTGCGGCGACCCAATCGCCCCCGATGCCCTCGTCGGCGATCCCAATCAAGTGGCGGCTTCTATCCGCCAAACCGTAATTGACATGGTACACACCAACATCATAAAGCAATGAATCAGAGAATAATAGACCCTGTAGACCCCGAACTTATTGAAAGTGAACTCACGCCCGAGCGCTTCTTGCGCGATACCAACAAGGCGGGCAATCAAATATATGTAGTCAGCGCCGCCGACTCCCCCAACGTGATGCGCGAGGTGGGACGTCTGCGCGAAATTGCCTTCCGCCTCGCCGGCGGAGGCACCGGCAAGGACTGCGATATCGACGAATTTGACACCATGGACCCTCCTTGCCGCCAACTCATCGTCTGGGACCCCGAGAGTAAGTTGATTCTCGGCGGTTATAGATACATATGTGGCAACGACATACGCTTTGAGATGCCCGGACGTCCGCGCATCGCCACTGCCCACATGTTCAACTTCTCCGAGCGATTTATCACCGACTTCCTCCCCTACACCCTCGAATTAGGGCGCTCTTTCGTGCGCCCCGAGTATCAATCCTCGCGTGCCGGAGCCAAGGCTCTATATACCCTCGACAACCTCTGGGACGGGCTCGGTGGTTTGACCGTCGTACATCCCGAGATCAAGTACCTCTTTGGCAAAGTCACCATGTATCCCAATTACACCGGCGAGTGCCGCGATATGATTCTATTCTTCTTGCAAAAGCACTTCCCCGACCCCGACAACTTGGTGCGCCCGATTATCCCCTTGAAGACCAATATGCCCACCGAGGAATTGGAAAAAATCTTCACCGGCAAGGATTTCAAGGAGGATTACCTCATCCTCAATGCCCGTGTGCGAGCACATGGCGACAATATTCCGCCCTTGGTTAATGCCTACATGAGCCTCTCGCCCACGATGCGCATGTTTGGCACCGCCATCAACTATGAATTTGGCAACGTCGAGGAGAGCGGCATTTTCTTCGCAGTCGACGAAATCCTCGATGCCAAGAAGAAACGCCACATCGACACATTCCACTTCAACGGCGACTACAGCGACTCATTCTAACACGCTATGAGACAGATGGCATTCTGTGCAACGCGCCGGCTGTTCTCGACTCGCTCATGGCTGTCGGCGACATTCCCGTCACGATAGGCGTATTTCTGCAACCCGGAGTGGTGTATGGCGACGATGGTACGGTCCTTCGCTACAACCGCAGCAATGATTGCTACGCACGTTGCATACGGGTAACGGCACCTGTCAAGGGCTCGCGTCCGGCATCTCAGGGTCAAGGCTGAGGCTCCGGAACTATAAAAATCGAGAAATTTACCGAGCCATACTCGCGATGGTTGGTAAATCCGGGCAATGCCGAGAAATCATATGCCCGCGAGTGCTCCACTATCACCATGGTGCCCGGCTTGACCGCTCCACTGCCCAATATCCGCACCGGTATCTCGTCGAAATGCTCCATAGTATAGGGCGGGTCGGCAAACACTATGTCATAGGGCTGGTGACACGTCTCCAGAAATTTAAACACATCTCCCTTGATAATTCGATGATTTTCAGCACCTAACAAGCCAGAGACCTTCTTGATAAAGGCATATTGTGTGGCAGCCTTCTCCACCGAGGTCACCTCAATGCACTCGCGCGAGAGAAACTCAAACGATATGGCTCCGGTGCCTGCAAAGAGGTCGAGCACGCGACACTCCTCAATATCCACCATATTCTCCAGCACATTGAAGATGTTCTCGCGCGCGAAGTCGGTCGTCGGGCGAGCGGTAATATTGGTGGGCACGTCGAAGCGACGACGTCCGTATTTTCCTCGTATTATGCGCATAAGTATCAGGATTTGGGCGTATTAACTATCATCTCCAACTCGAGGTCGCGAGCGCTCAGCGGCGCTGTCGACGGAATGATTAGCGGCAATACCTTGGGAGCATATTTCTGCAATGCCGGCAACACGGCGGCGCGACGGTCTTTGTCACCGCCAAGAAACACCTCATCGCCTGCCCCGAGGTCGATGTGCGCGGCTGTCGCGGCTGCCAATATATAATAAATGGTGTCGTTGAGGTCGCTACAAGATATGTATGTGGCAGCATCCAAGCCATGGTTGTTGTACACAACTATCTCCATATCCCTGCCGTGACGTAGGTTGACAAACATCTTTGCCGTATTGCCCAGGCGGCTGCGCGTGGCAAAGAATGAGCCAAGCACCGCGATATGGCTGCGCAGGGTGGCGCGGTCGAAGGTGCGCTGCACAAAACGGAACACCTCGCGATCGACGGCTGCAGCCACACAGTGCCGGCGGTCGATATCGTCAAAAATATATGCCGGATTGTCGTGGTCAAACATCTCAGCCAAGGCATCAGCAAGGTCTTGGTCGCCGCTTGACTCGCTCGGTAGCACATGAAAACGCGATGTCACGGCAATCACCGTCGTGTGCTTGAACTGACTGAGCAGCAGCGGATTGCTATACACCGCCTCCTCGAGCGCCGCAGCCACGGTGGAGGTCACTGTCAATGGTATCCGAGCCACCAACGGCTCCTCGCCGGGGTCGTCGCCGGTGATCAGCACCTCAAGCACCGAGTTGCTGAAACTCAGTGTCAAATACCTATGCTCGGTATTCTTGATCAAATCGCGTGTCAGTGGTGTCGTTATCATCGACAACAAAGTTAAGCATTTTTTTGCAATTCACAGCTCTCCGCCCCCATTATTTCACATTTGCGGCGGGTCTCGGGTTCACACCCGACATAATTTACCTTACAAATCGGACTATTGGTTTATATTTTCGGTATAGACGTAGGCACCGATTTCGGGCGTCGCGCCGCGTGGTAAGCCGTAGCGGTCGACTGCCGCCGCCGGAGCCGTCAGCGCTCCATTGCCAGCGCCTATGGCAGGCGAGCCTTCGCGCAGGCGGTAGTCAAAGATATACTCCTCACGCACAGTGTAATAGAGAGGGTCTTCACCCCACACACAGTTGATGAAATTGTCGTCATCGGTCCCATCGCTCTTGAGCAAGCAATTGCGCAAAGTGACCGCTGTATCGGTGAGGTCGCCGTGCGACAGGTCCATGCCATTGCCGTAGATTATCGTGTTGCTGATATCAGCTCGCACCATCGGACGCCCGGAGCCATCATCGGTCACCGGATTGATTTGCCCGAATTGCAGTATCGGACCCTCGAGTATGGAGAACAGGTAGTAGTTGGCGAGGGTGCAATGATTGAACACATGCTCGCCGCCGTGCAGCAATACCGCACCGGATGCCGCCTCGGCTATCTCACAGCCATAAGCATTTATGCGCGCATAGTAGGTCTCAAGGGCAAATCCGCCACTGTTGCGCAGTCGCGAATTGACCATCGTCACATCGGGCAACGCATCATCGGGCGCGTCCAAGCCCGACACGGTGACACCTTGCCAGGTGTTGCATATATGGCAGTAATTCAATTCGTTAGCGTGTGATGTCGAGGTAAAGAACATGCCTATCCATTGGCGCGACATCAGGTCGAAGGGTATGTCGGCGGCGACGTAGCCGGTGCGGTCACCGGCAAAGGTAATCTCATGGTCTTGAGCACCTAATGCCTTGAGAGTGCCACGCACCACCATCATCGCGCCATCGTGGAAGTAGAACTCGGCATCGGGGTCAACCGTAAGTGTCACCCCAGGCGCAACCACCAATGAATCAAATACTTGATATGGCTTTCCTGCCCGTAAATGAGTATCTGTGTCCAGTACTGTCGCATACAGACGCGTCACATCGCGCCCTTGGGCGGCGAGGGTCACTGTCTGCTTCACGCCATTGGTAACGAAGTCGAGTGCGGCTGTCACCTCCACCGGCACCGTAGCGCCATTTGCCGGCAATGTCGTCTCTACCAGCACAAAGATAGAGTCCTTGGCGCGTATCTCCACATCGCTGAATTCCCTGCCGCTGAAGCCGTCGACATTCAGCCTGAACAGGTCGGCATTGGCACCCGAAATGCTTATATTACTGATATTTATACCCTTTGATGCGCGGTTGTACACCGTGAAGCGGTGAGTAGTCGATGGCTGCTCGGTGAATATAACTCCCATATCAAGAGTGTCGACCGAGAAGGTCGGGCAGTCGTCCGGCGACGTGCTGAAGCCGTCCTCTATACACGACGTCAACATCGCCATCATCATTATAGCATATACACCTATATATTTCATCCTTAAACATATCATACTAACCAATTAACGTCATTTCCCCCAATTTATTGCTATCAAAGTGTTCTAATGAATTCATCCCGGCGTTTGGGAGCGCGTTATTGCCCAATCAGGATTTAGGAGATAGGAGTTTTCCCTTGACTTTCGGCTCTCAACTCTTGACCCCTGACTATAACTGACTCTACATGTAACGTTCTTGTGTGCTGATTTTTGGTGGAGTGGAGAAAAAGTTGTAATTTTGGAGTGACAAAATTTGCTAAGATGAATGGAATAAGACGAGGAATTGGCGCGGTAATGGCGGTGGTGATGGCGATGAGTGCATCGGCTGTCACTGAATTGGACTCGCTACTGCACCGGCTCGACCACACTATCGAGGTGCGCGACAGCCTATGCAACGAGCGCCGCCTGGGTATTCACAATACGATGATGCGCGTTGATGCCGCCGACAGCGATGCTGAATTATATGGCATTTATCGCGACCTTTACGGGTTCTACCACTCTTATCGAGTGGACTCGGCTATGTGGGTAGCCGAGCGCCGCTTGCAATGCGCCTCGCGTATGGGCGACCAATCCAAGATCATATCGGCGTCACTCAATTTGGCTGAAAGTTACTCTGCTTCAGCCGATTACTACAATACCCTGGGAACGCTCGACACCCTCGACCGTGCGGCGATGCAAGACTACCATCTCAAGTATATGTACAACATCTACAGTTCGACATATATGCGCATGGCTCGCGCCGATGCCATCCACTCGCGCCGACTGTTGTACAACAACAAGGTGCGAGCCTACCGCGACTCGCTATTGACATTTTTCCCCGACAACACACCCGAATACTATAACATCCAGAGCCTACAATTGGTCGATGACGGCTATTGGGAAGAGGCTCTCAAGCAGATGAACCGCTGCCAAGAGTTATTCGGGCTTGATGACAACGCTCGCGCCCTGGGTCTTATGGCAAAAATTTATGGACAAGGTGGCGAACGATATATGCAGAAATGTTTCCTCGCTCGCTCGGCTATCGTGGACCTGGAAAATGGCAAAAAAGACTATGCCTCATTGATGGAACTTGCCAAAATCCTCAATGACGAACACGACTACGAGCACGCATACTTATATATAAGGTGTGCTCTCGAGGATGCCTCGCTGAGTAATGCCCGCAGCCGCACTGCCGAAATCTTAGAGTCAGTGCCCATTATCGATGCTGCATACAACCAAGCCAAGCAAGATGAAATGCACAAATTGTGGTCCATTATCACGATTGTGGCTGTATTATTCGTCATTTTGTTGATATTCACAATCTTAATTCTCAGGCGATTACGCCACAACAAAGGTCTTGCCGATGAGAATGTACAACTCGCCGAAGCAAATGAAATCAAAGAGCGATGCATCACCGAACTAATCAGCGCAGAAGGTGCTTACATTGAGCGCTTTGTCGATTATCGCAAACAATTGTATCGACTATTGAAGACCTCACAATTTGATGCCGCCCACACGATGGCTAAGTCGACTCAATTTGAAAGTGACGAGACCAAAGAATTTTACACTCGCTTTGACTCGGTTATTCTGAGTATCTATCCACAATTCATCGACGAATACAACTCGATGGCTGCCGAGGATGCTCGCGTAGACAGCGAAACGATGACACTAACACCCGAATTGCGCGTGCTCGCGTTGATACGCCTGGGCATCACCGGCAGCGGTGATATCGCCCGTATTCTCAACTACACACCTCAGACAGTCTACAATTATCGCTCGCGCTTAAAGAGTAAAATCTGCTCCTCTGAAGACTCAAAAAACCTACTTTACAAGCAAATTTAACTATGTTTATACCATTGATTATAAATATTTTGCTTAAAAGTAGTATCTACTCTTGACCTATCACCGATATTGACAAGGATATCGCGCGCATATTAACTTTGCGGTAACGGTCAACTTAGGACCTTAATCGTAATACCAATAAGTTAATGAGAAGAAAAATCACAATGACGGCGTTGCTATTGATGTCGATAGCGGCGCAAGCGGTCACCTTCAACGTGACGGTGCCCCAAGGAACCAAGGCATGTTTCATTGCCGGTCAGTTCAACGGCTGGGATGCAGATAATGCTATCCCGATGCAGAAATCTGGCACAAACACCTTTACGCTCACCCTCGACGATGTAAGCACCTCCGATGTAGCCAATGGCTTCAAATATCTCAGCGGTCCCGGATGGGCATACGTAGAGAAAGATGCCTCGGGTGGCGAGATCTCCAATCGCACGGTCGCTACAGAGAACGATGTAGTGGTTAGTTGGGCACAATTGTACAATCCCGATATCGTCAAGACCACCCTCACTATCAACGGATACCCTCGCACAGTGCGTGTGAGCCTCCCCGCCGGCTATGATGCCGATACCGAAAAGTCATATCCCGTCCTCTATTATACCGGTGTACAACAGCGCTACGAAGCAGCCGGCTCGGACGATGCCGGCGATGACTTCTTCGGAGCCAACTCATGGGACGCATCTACCACAGCCACTGCAATGCAAGAATCCGGCGTCGAGGGCTGCATCCTCGTGGAAGTTTACGGCTTTGTAGCCGAAAATATCCCCTACCCGGTTGCAGATTTCGCCGGTAGCGGTGATGCTTCAAGTTTTATCAGCGACTTCATCAATGTGGTAATGCCCTATGTAGAGAGCAACTATCGCGTGCTCACCGGCGCTACCAACACCACAATCATGGGCGCTGACCTCGGCGGCTTACTCAGCTTGTATGCCTCGCTGACCCACCCCGACGTCTTCGGCAACTGCATCTCCATGTCACCGTTATTGTGGCTGAACAGCAGCGAAATGACATCCCTCGCCGCTACAGCGAGCCAAATGCCTCGCGTGCTGCTGACCTATGGCAGTGGCGAGCCCGCTGTCATCAGCGATAATGTAGACGCTTTGATTCAAGCGATTAACAACGTAGCACCCGGCAAAGCCTCCGTGCTCAAGATGGTCAACGGCGTACACAATGACACCTCATGGGGCAAGGCATTTGCTGCAATATACCCCTTTGCCGTTAACCCCGACTACGTGCCTGCCGAGACCATCACATTGGCTGCCCCGGCATTGGCTCCCATGAAGGTTGCAGACATCACCACCTCACACTACGCCCTATTCAATGCAATTGATTCACAAGAAGTTACTATCGACAACGACGTTACATTCACCCTCCACAACGACTTTGTTCTCACCAACGGCTCGGTAGTCACCGCACAGATTGCAGTGAAGGACATCCCCGTCGAAGTAAAAACCAAATATTACTGGAATGTGGGTCGCGCCAACGATGATGGCAACTTCGATATGCTATTGTCATCTGTCAAGAACGTCGGCTTCAGCAGCAAGAAGAGCGCTTTGTCGTGGCACCGCGTGGTGGTACGCGAGGACGAGAGCGTCGAGAATGTGGCAGTATCCTCGACAGCCTTCCGACTAATCACCGCCGCCGAGACCATCACCATGGCAGTGAGCGGCGACCACCAAGTGCAAGCCACTGCATCGTTCCTCGATGCCGACAAGACATTCATCATCCACTACGGCAGCGTGAACAGCGGCTCGGATATGGGTGCCATCACCGGCACAATCAGCGTCGGAGCCACCTGCACCGAGGCTATTATCACCTACGACTTTGTCACCAATGCCGTTAGCGTCAACGAGACCAAGCAGGGCGACACCATCGGTGACAATGTAGTAACCACCCTGAGCGCCGTACCGGCAATCACCACCGCCGGCAACAATTCAATCGTAACCCTTGCCCTCGACACCGAGAGCGAGTGCACTGCCACCGCCACATTAGTATATAACTACGGCTCGGAAAGCGCCCTGACCCTCACCCCGACTGCCGAAGTCGGCGTATTCACCACCGAAATAGCCCTTGCAGAAGCCGGGCTCTACACAATCAATATAGACTTGCATCGCGGCGAGACCGTCAAGGAAGGGGCAGCATCAATCAGCATCCGTGCCGACGCAGCCACCTCGGAGACCCCCGCACAAGCCAAGATTGTGGTCAACGCCTACGAAGGTATCAATTGGGAGACCATCGGACGCTACAAAGCCAACTTCCATACCCACACCTCACAGTCGTTTGATACACAGTTTGCCACCCACGAGGTTGTTGACCTCTATCATGGCGCCGGCTACAAGGTATTGGCACTCACCGACCACGACGCCAACCCCTATCCATGGGACCACTTTGACCTCTTCAATCCGGCAGCCCAGAGCCGCAATGCCGAAGCCCTCGGTATGCTCGCTATCCCCGGCGTGGAATTGAGCAAGGACAACCGCAACACCTGGGACGAAGCCACCGGCGGCTCATTCAACCACCACAACGACTTCTTCACCGGGCGTAAGGGTCAGGAATTTGCCTCGCTGCGCGAGTCCTATGCCTACACCCAAGCCTTGGGCGGTATGCAACTCATCAACCACCCCGGACAATATTGGAGCCTCGACACCGAATACACTCCCGACGTGAAGAACTCGCCCGAATGGCATGCCGAGAACTTCATGATGTACAACAGCCTCATCGGCTTGGAAGTGTACAACCAGGGCAATCGTCGCCCCAACGACCGCATCCTGTGGGACCAAATCCTCGACATCACCATGCCTGCACGACCCGTGTGGGGCTACTCCAACGACGACACTCACACCCGCGAGCAATACTTCCGCAACTACGAGTATATGCTGATGCCATCGCTGAGCGTCGACGACCTCAAGGAGGCAATGGCAGCCGGAGCACAATACTTCTGCTACGAGCCCGAAGGCAGTGGCGAGGCTAAGGCACCGCATATCAATGCAATAACCGTCGATGAGAAAGCTCACACCATCACCATCGACAGCGACGATGCCGGCACCATCTACTGGATCAGCGGCACCAACCGCGCCGCCGGAGCCTCGGCATCAACCCGTCGCAGCACCGTTGTAGGCATAGGCTCGACATTTGACTTCACCGGCTTCACCGGCACATATGTACGCGCCCTGTTGGTCAACGACTTCGGCGAGACATGCACCCAGCCCTTCGGCTTCACCAGCGACCCCTCGGGCATCGAAGAAGTCACAAAGGATAAAACTACTGCCCGTGTGGCAATGTATCCCAACCCCGCCAAGGATATCGTCAATATAGCAGCCGACGAGGCAATCCTCGCCGTGACCTTGCACACCATGGCAGGCGCCATGATGATGCGAGTGGACGGCAACGAGTCCAACCAAATGCAAATTGATGTAACCGCCCTTCCGGCAGGTGTTTACCTCGCCACAGTAGCCACCGAGAACTTGGCTACCACACTCAAACTCATCGTCGAATAAACAAAATGTAAGGGAAATACTTGAACCTCAAAAGGAGCAGCCGGCTCGCGATGTGCGGGTCGGCTGCTTGTTTTATGCTGGATTATTGCTATCGTCGCCGTGGTAATTACTCGGAGTGACGCCGTAGAACTCTTGGAAGCACTTGGCGAAGTACGAGGGGGTCTTGAAGCCCACCATATAGGCGACTTCGGCGATGGTGAAGCGCTGTCGAGCGATGAGCATCGCCGCTTTCTGTAGGCGCACCCGGCGGATATAGTCGATGGGCGAAACGCCTATATACTTCTTGACCAAACGATAGAGATTTTTGTTGGCGATGCCGGATTTTTCGCACAAGAAAGCCACATTGAGGTCGGGGTCAGAAATATTATCCTCGATGATGCGCGCGATTGTGGCGAGTTGCTTCTCGGATTGGCTTTCCACCTCGATGGGCTTGACCTCGGTGATAGAATCAAGGCGCACCGAGCGTCGCATATCAGCACGAGCATGCAGGAGCAGGTCGATGCGTCCCAGGAGCACTTCCGGCTCGAAGGGCTTGGTCATGAACACATCGATGCCGGCACGGACACTGCGAGTCTCGGTGTCGTTGTCAGAGCGAGCCGTGAGCATGATGATGGGGATAGCCGCCAAGCGAGGATTCTGCTTGAGTCGCGACACCATGTCGAGACCACCCATGATGGGCATCATTTCGTCGACTATGATAAGGTCGGGATTGCATGAGGCAGCCAGCGAGAGGCCCGAACGCCCGTCGGCAGAATGGACACAAGCATATTTGTCGGCGAGGAGCGAGCGAATGAACGAAGCAATCTGGCTGTTATCCTCAACGATTAGCACCAGTGGCTTGTTGCCTGCAGGAGTCGGAGCGCTGTCGCCCTCGGCAGTGGCGACGCTATCGGTGAGAGGCAAAGACACCGTGAAAGATGTGCCCTGACCGGGACGGCTGAAAAGGTCTATATTGCCGTGCATCAGTTCGAGATACTTCTTGATGAGGTAAAGACCAATGCCTGTACCCTCGTGAGTTGTAGCGGTAGACGGCGAGCGATACATGCGCTGGAACACCAAGGGCTGGTCAGCCTCGGGGATACCGATACCATCGTCAGATACGACGACCTCGACACGGTCGTCAACGCGGTCAATGCCGATAGAGATAGTTGCGCCATCGTCGGAGTACTTGCAGGCGTTGCTGAGGAGGTTGGTGATCACCGACTCAAACTTGACAGCATCAGCCTCGATATAAAGATGGGGATAGTTGGCGTGGAAGACAAATTTTTTGGCACGATTGCTCTCGCGGAAGGCGTCGAATACCCCGCGACAGAAGTCCACCACGTCGAAGGTGGAGAGAATGAGCATATTATCGACAGATTCGTCGAGATGTTGCAGTTCAACAGTGCGGTGAATCATATCGTTCAGGCGTACAGCATTCTCATAGACAGTGTCGAGGGTGTGACGCGTGTCGGGGTCGTCGGTGCGCTGCTTGAGGACGCTCACCGGACCGATAATCATCGACAGCGGGGTCTTGAGGTCGTGTGATATGTCGCTGAGGAAGGAGAGTTTTTTCTCAACATTTTGGAGCGCTTCGATACGTTTTTGCTCGCGGAATTTGTTGATATTACGGCGACGAGTATACCAAATAGCAACGACGATGCCGGCAACAATCAACAATACATATATAGAAATAGCCCACCAAGAGAGGGCGGCAGGAGCGGCGACACACAGTGGTATAGCCACGGGAGCGATTGGCGAGCCGACAGAGCGCACCAATAGACTGTAGTCGCCCATGGTGAGGTCGCTGAGCGATATGGCATTAACGCCCTCGGGCAAGAGTATCCATCCATCGATGGTGTCGTTGGGGTTTGCCGCGAGTTTGTACATATAACGCTGCACCGACTCGGGCGAGTAATCCAAGGTGCTGACAATCAACGACACCGAGCCACCATAAGGGAGTGAAAGTCCGTCGGTATAGTCATCAATGAGAGCAGGCACAGGGGAATTGCCGACTCCTACATTGAGGACAAACTTGATTTGCTTGAAGTCGGCAGTGGCAGCAATGTCGTTGTAATCAACCTCGACGATGCAGTCGGTACCACCGAGGATGACCTTATCTGAAGCCACATCCTTGTAGATAGCGTTGTAAGCCTTCTGCGGGATGGGCAAGAGCGTATAAGCGAGCGAAGCGCCGTCAAAACGCCACACGTTGCTGAGCGTCGAGAGCCACACATCATCGCCCACCGGCGCGATAGTGAGCACACCCTCGTCGCTATTGGTGTGCGGCAGATTGACAATACGAGGCTCGGCATCGGCATCAAAGACCACGACGCCGCCACGATAAGCGCACCAAATGCGACCGCGGCTATCGGCACACATATCCGTCGGATAGCCACCGGTGAGAGCATTAATATCATAACGCTCACCACGACGAGTGCCGGGGTTGAAACGCAACAAAGCGCTATCGCGGAAGAAAAGCACCCACAAATCGCCACGCGCATCCTTAACCACTTTATTCACCAAGTCGTTGACAGCCAATGTGTCGCCATCGACAGGAGTATCACTATTGATTGACAAATCGGCAACGACAGTCGAGCCGGGGAGAGTCAATCGCGCCTTGTCGACATAGTGCAAGCCACCGATGAAGCTGCCCACCCACAGGTGATCGTCATCCTCGGTGATGGCATACACCCAGTTGGAGTTGTGCTCGCCCTTGCTGTCGGTAATATGAAATACCTCAAAGGCATCAGTGGCACGGTTGTAACGGTCGATACCGGCATCGGTAGCGAGCCACAAATTATGCTCGCTATCCTCGGTGATAGCGCGTACACGGTTGTGCGACAAGGACATAGGAGCATCGCTATGCCTATACCAGTGGTGCGAGCCATCAGCAGCGATGCGAATAACACCGTTAGTTCCACCCATCCACAAGTCGCCGAAGCTATCGCGGAAAATCACATAAATCTCATTGCCCTCGCCCGAGTGAGTGAGCGCATTGAGGTGAATGGTGCGAGTCGCCGCGGAGTTGGAGGCGATAGAGAAGCCACGCGCATGCCCTGCCCATATATTACCGCCACGGTCGGCAAGGAGGCACCAAATCTCGTTGTCGGATAGCGTGGCGGTGTGTCGCGAGTCGTGGCGATAATGCCGCACGGCATCACCTTCGATAGCAAACAAGCCATCGTCGGTGCCGGCAATCAGCACACCATTGGCTGTATAAGCCAGCGACTTGACCACGTTGCCGGTGAGAGCCTCGACAGTTGTCCAATTATCATCGGCAGGAGTATACATATAAAGTCCTCCCTCAGCACCTATATATATACTGCGATGGTCATTGCTCTCAAGCAGACAGTTGGCAAAAATCTCATTGTTGATGCCACCGGCAACACGAACAGTCATAGGTGTGAAGCGACCACTCGCCGAGTCATAGCGAGCCGGACCGCCGTAAGTCCCGGCATAGAGAATGCCGCGGCTATCGCGCAACAACGAGTAGACCGAGTGGTGAGGCAAACCAGCCGAGCAATCGGCAAGAGCACCTGAGCCAAGGTCGAGACACTGAATGCCATACAATCCTCCTATCCACAGAGTGTTGTCCACAATCAAGAGGCTACGTATCTCCTTTTTTGTAGCCACCGCACAGGACTCCACGATACCGGTACGATAGTCGTAGTAGAGCAAACCGTTGTTCGTCCCAATCCACAGGCGGTCGTCGCGCTCTACGATCGCATAAACCTGAGCACCATCAAGCACCCTATCGCCCACGATATGCGTGCCAACGCCGTCGTAGAAGAACAATCCTCCATTAGTTCCTACCCAGGCGATGCCATGGCTATCAATGAACAGTGTAAAAACGGTTGTCTTGCGCCCATTGACAGTCACGTTTTTCCATGCTAATTCGGGCTCAGGCAATAGTGGAGCCGGCACCTCGGCAACAGAGCCAACGCTTGCAATCAGCGCAGTTGCCATTATCAATATACATCCAAAAAACCTAATCATACACAAATCTTGCGTAATTCACCGACGCAAAATTACAACGATAATTTCAATTACACAACATTTTTAGAAAAAATTTTTATTTTTATTCATAAAAAC
Source organism: uncultured Bacteroidales bacterium (assembly GCA_945829225.1). Classification (GTDB taxonomy): domain Bacteria; phylum Bacteroidota; class Bacteroidia; order Bacteroidales; family Muribaculaceae; genus CAG-873. The sequence goes on from CALZTY010000019.1 coordinate 18,047, forward strand.
TGTTCTGAGCCCCGCCCAAAGAGGTCCAAGCCACGCGGGCTCTTGCACGGTCAATTTTTTATTAGTAACTTTGCACGTATTTTTGTTTTGACAACTCATCCGTTAAAGATATGAACATTCTTGAACTCAGTGAACAGGAGATTATCCGTCGCAACTCGTTGGATGCGTTACGCGCCATGGGCATTGACCCATATCCGGCAGCCGAATACCCCGTAACCGGCTACAGCGACGAAATTAAGGAAAATTTCAGCGATGAAGCGCCGCAACGCGATGTGTCGATTGCCGGACGCATCATGAGCCGTCGCATCATGGGTAAGGCATCATTTGTCGAGCTGCAAGACTCGCACGGACGCATCCAAGTGTATGTGTCGCGCGACGAAATTTGCCCGGGCGACGACAAGGAACTCTACAACACTGTATTCAAGAAACTCCTTGACATCGGCGACTTTATCGGTGTCGAGGGCTATGTATTCCGCACCCAGACCGGCGAAATCAGCGTACACGCCGCGACACTGAAGGTGCTGAGCAAGTCGTTGCGTCCTCTTCCCGTGGTGAAGATGAAAGACGGCGTGGCATACGACTCCTTTGACGACCCCGAGTTGCGCTACCGCCGCCGCTATGTCGACCTTGTGGTCAACGACGGTGTGAAGGAAATATTCCTCAAGCGCACCAAGGTCTACAACTCGATGCGCCGTTACTTCAACGAAGCCGGATACATCGAGGTCGAGACCCCCATCCTGCAGTCAATTCCCGGCGGTGCTGCCGCTCGTCCGTTTATCACTCACCACAATGCCTTAGATATACCCTTGTATCTGCGCATTGCCGACGAGTTGTATCTCAAGCGCCTGATTGTAGGCGGATTTGAGGGCGTATATGAGTTCTCCAAGAACTTCCGCAACGAGGGCATGGACCGCACCCACAACCCCGAGTTCACCTGCATGGAAATATACGTCTCCTACAAGGACTACAACTGGATGATGGACTTCACCGAGCGCATGCTCCAGCAGATATGCCTCGACGTGAACGGCACCACCGAGGTCAAGGTAGGCGACAATGTCATCTCGTTCAAGGCACCCTTCCCGCGTGTAACCATGGCACAAGCCATCAAGGACCACACCGGATACGATATTACCGGCATGAACGAGGACCAACTGCGCGAGTTGTGCGGCAAATTGGGCATCGAGGTTGACGCATCCATGGGCAAGGGCAAGCTCATCGATGAAATCTTCGGCGAGAAGTGCGAGGGCAACTACATACAGCCCACCTTCATCACCGACTACCCCATCGAGATGTCGCCGCTCACCAAGCGTCACCGCAACAATCCCGAGCTCACCGAGCGCTTCGAGCTGATGGTCAACGGCAAGGAACTTGCCAACGCCTACTCGGAGCTCAACGACCCCATCGACCAATACGAGCGCTTTGTCGAGCAAATGCGCCTCGCCGAGAAGGGCGACGACGAAGCCATGATTATCGATGGCGACTTCATCCGTGCCCTCGAGTATGGTATGCCGCCCACATCGGGCATGGGTATCGGCATGGACCGCCTGGTGATGCTGATGACCGGACAGACCACCATCCAAGAGGTATTGCTGTTCCCGCAGATGCGTCCCGAGAAGGTCGCTCGCCGCGACAAGCCCGAGGCATTCACCGCTGTCGGCGTGCCCGAGGAATGGGTGGCTCCCTTGCAGAAAGCCGGCATACTCACCGTTGCCGACCTCGCCGGAGCCGTTGCCGGAAAGCTCTTCCAAGACCTCCTCGCCATCAACAAGAAATACAAGTTGGGCTTAAAAGTCACTCCCGCCGAGATTCAGGCATGGATTGATGCCATCCCACAATAATATATTATTATATATACCATCAAAGGCACTAATAACCAAAAATAAATAAGCAAGAAATGTCATCACTCGGGAAAATCGCAGTGCTCGGAGGTGGCAGTTGGGCGACGGCGCTCTCCAAGCTACTCCTCACCAATTGCGAAAATATCACCTGGTATATGCGTCGCGACGACCGCATAGAGGAATTTCTACGCATCGGTCACAACCCCGTATACCTCACCGATGTCAACTTTGACACCACACGCATCAACTTCTCCTCAGACATCAACGCAGTATGCGACAGCGCCGATGTGCTGCTGCTGGCGATGCCATCGCCATACTTCAAGTGGCACACCGCCAAGATCAACATCGACCTGTCGTCCAAGATAATCGTCTCGGCTGTCAAGGGCATCGTCCCCGACGAGAATCAGCTCATCACCGACTATATGACCGACCACTTTGGCATTGATCCCGAGAAAGAGTTGGTCATCTCGGGTCCCTGCCATGCCGAGGAAGTGGCACTCGACCGTCCCAGCTACCTCACCATCGGCTGCCGCAACATCGACCGCGCCGCCGAGTTTGGCAAGTACCTTGCCTCCAAGGGTAGCCACGTCATCACCTCCACCGACATTGAGGGCATCGAATATGCCGCCGTGCTCAAGAACATATACGCCATCGCCGCCGGCATCATCCACGGCATGAAGCGTGGCGACAACTTCCTGGCGATGCTCGTATCCAACGCCATACGCGAGATGGAGCGATTTGTCAACGCTGCTGCACCGCGTCAGCGCCAGATATGCGACTCGGTGTACTTGGGCGACCTGCTGGTCACCTCCTACTCGCGCTTCTCGCGCAACCACAATTTCGGCTCGATGATTGGCAAGGGCTACTCGGTGACAGCCGCTCGCATGGAGATGGAACAGACCGCCGAGGGTTACTACGCCGCCAAGTGCATCACCGATATCAACCAGCGCTTCGGCATTGACATGCCCATCCTCAACTGCGTATACGATATTCTCTACCGCAATGTCAAGGCTTCGCGAGCCGTCGACCGCCTCGCCGAGACCTTCTCTTAAGCCTATTTTTTCACCTTTCGCACAAAAAAATCACTTTTTTTCTTGCACAGGTGAATTATTAGTATTAATTTTGCACCGCAAAACCCCGGAGGGGGCGAGCAAATCCGCTTCAATAGCTCAGTCGGTTAGAGCATCTGACTGTTAATCAGAGGGTCGTTGGTTCGAGTCCATCTTGAAGCGCTGAAATTTTGAATTTTACTTTTGCTTCAATAGCTCAGTCGGTTAGAGCATCTGACTGTTAATCAGAGGGTCGTTGGTTCGAGTCCATCTTGAAGCGCAAGAGCCGGTGGCAACCATCGTTGTCGTCGGCTCTTTGTTTTACAACATTAGAGAGATTTAGGAGATATGAACATCAGGACATTATTACTTGTGGCATTAGCGGCTGGCTCGTACACCGCCGCCGAGGCTTGCACCAGCCTCATCGTCACCAAAGGCGCCTCGACCGACGGCTCCAACATTATTACTTATGCCGCCGACTCACACGTTCTGTACGGCGAGCTTTATTTCACCCCCGGTGGCACCCACGCCCCCGGCGAGATGCGTCCCATCTATGAGTGGGACTCGGGCAAATTGCTCGGCGAAATACCCCAAGCAGCAGTGACTTACACCACTATGTCTAATATGAACGAGCATGGTGTCACCATCTCCGAGACCACATTCAGCGGTCGCGACGAGCTCCACGGCTCGGGATTGATTGACTACGGCTCGCTCATCTATATCGCATTGGAGCGCTCACGCACCGCTCGCGAGGCGCTCAACACCATGACCTCATTGGTCGCCGAATACGGCTACGCATCTACCGGCGAGAGTTTCTCCATCGCCGATGCCGATGAGGTGTGGATTCTCGAACTTATCGGCAAGGGTGCCAACGACCCCGGTGCCGTGTGGGTGGCTCGTCGCGTGCCCGACGGCATGATTAGCGGTCATGCCAACCACTCGCGCATCCACAAGTTCCCCCTCAACGACCCCGAGACCCTCTACTCGCCCGACGTCATCGACTTCGCTCGCGCTCAGGGTTACTTCTCGGGCAAGGATAGCGACTTCGACTTCTCTGCCGCCTACACCATCGCCGATGCTCTCGCCCTCCGCGGCTGCGACGCTCGCGTGTGGTCGTTCTACAATCATTTCCTCGACAACAAGGCTGCCGAGCAATGGCTCCCCTGGATTCTCGAAGGCGCCGGCGAGGTAATGCCCCTGTGGGTCAAGCCCGACCGCCTCGTCAGCCCAAATGACGTCAAGTGGATGATGCGCGACCACTTCGAGGGCACCATCTTTGATATGACCAAGGACCCCGGTGCCGGACCTTTCGATGTCCCCTACCGCTGGCGTCCCCTCACCTATGAGGTTGACGGCAAGACTTACACTCACGAGCGCGCCATCGCCACCCAGCAGACCGGCTTCTCGTTTGTATCGGTGATGAACTCGGCGATGCCCGCCGGCATGCGCGGCACCCTGTGGTTTGGCTGCGACGATGCCAACACCTGTGTGTATGTCCCCGTATTCAACGCCCTCGACCAAGTGCCTCACGAGGTGGCACACGGCAATGGCGATATCCTCACCCTGTCGTGGACCTCGCTATTCTGGGTCACCAACTACGTCGCCAATCAAGCCTACAATCGCTACTCGCAGATGATTCCCGACATCCGCAAGGTGCAGACACGCCTGGAGAGCACCATGGAGGAGCAAGTGGCTCAACTCGCCGCGCAAGTCGCCACAATGAGCGATGCCGAGGCTGCCGCCGTGCTCAATGCCTACACTCTGCAGATGTTCACCGAGGTCACTACCTCATATCGCACCCTCGGCGACACCCTACTGGTGAAGTTCCTCGACGGCAACATCAAGACTCAAGACGAGGAAGGCAACTTCCTGCGCACCCCCGAGGGCTTCCCCTACAAGCCCAAATATGGCGGTTACAATGAGCGCTACTACCGACAGATTGTCGACTCTGAGGGCGACCGCCTGCGCGTTGAGTAACTAAAGACTACACAAATGAAAGCCCGCAACATAGCATGGCTGATTGTCGGCACCGTGGCTCTTGCCATCGCCGCCACCATGTATGTGCGCATCAGCAACGCGGGCATCATGCATATCGATGTCGATGCCGCCTCCTTCCCGGTGCGCGGCGTCGACATTTCGGCCCACAACGGTCATGTCGACTTCGAGCGTCTGCGCGACGCCGGAGTCGACTTCGTTTATATCAAAGCCACCGAGGGAGCCACTTGGCGAGACTCGCTCTACGAGCACAACTACCGCGCCGCCATCAATGCCGGACTCACAGTGGGTGTGTACCACTTCTTCCGCTTCAATGTCGAGGGCTGGCGCCAGAGCGTCAACATCCTCCGCGCCACTCGCAATCGACGCATCGACCTCCCGATAGCCATCGATGTCGAGGAATGGGGCAACCCCGGCGAATATGCCGCCGAAGATATCATCTCCAACCTCCGCTCTATGGTCGAACTCCTGCGTCAAGGCGGGCGCGAAGTCATCATTTATACCAACAAAAACGGATATTACCGCTACATCCGCGGGCACTTCGACGACGTAGCCCTGTGGATTTGCAGCTTCACCAACCCGCCCATCCGCGAGCGCAAGCGCTGGACCCTATGGCAACACAGCCACATCGGCTCAATCGACGGTATCCGCGGTAATGCCGACTTCAACACCTTCAACTCCCCGGCTCTGGGCGACTTCAACGATTACCTGCGCTCTCACCCCGGCATTTCTTCCATAAATTTTTAAAGAATTTTTTCTTTAATCTTTGCTTAGATGACTTATTTTGGCTAAATTTGCACATTCAAAGCACTAAATACGACGTAATCGAAATACCAAAACAAACAAATAATAACTAAAACAATCATCCTATGTGGTTAACAAGCTCATCTATAGGGCGTAAGTTGGTAATGTCGGTCACCGGCATCGCTCTCGTCCTATTCGTAACTTTTCACGTGTTGATGAATGCGGTGGCTCTGTTGTGGCCCACAGCGTACAATCAGATTTGTGCCTTCCTCGGCGCTAACTGGTATGCTCTGATTGCCTCTGCCGGGCTCGCTCTGCTCTTCATCATCCACATCGTTTATGCCGTGTGGCTCACTCTCCAAAACCGCGCCGCTCGCGGTGCCGACCGCTACTGCGTCACCGCACGCCAGCCCCAGGTTGAGTGGTCGTCCAAGAACATGCTCGTCCTCGGCATCGTGGTTATCGCCTTCCTCGCCGTGCACATGGTGCAGTTCTGGTCCAAGATGCAACTCAAGGAGGCTATGGGCGCCGGTGTTGAAGACCTCGCTCAACTCAACGGCGTCGCTTGCGACCCCGCTATGGGCACACTCTTCCTCCAAATGGCTTTCCAAGAAGTGTGGACTCCCATCGTTTACGTCGTTGCTCTCGTCGCTCTCTGGTTCCACCTCACTCACGGCTTCTGGTCGATGTTCCACACTATCGGCTGGGACAACAATGTGTGGATCAACCGCCTCAAGACCATCGGCAACTGGTGGACTACCATCGTGGTGGGCTTGTTCATCCTCCAAGTAGCTGTCTTCACTTATCAAGCTAAGCAAAACTTCTTCACCGAGAACGAGGCTCTCCAAGAGCAATATCTCGAGTTCTGGGACGCTCCCGCCGAGCAACTCATTGCCGACTTCCAGGCTGAGCAACAGCAACTCGCTGCCGCTTATCCCGGCGACCAAGACGCTATGGTTATCGCTATCGCACAGCAACTTGCTCCCAAATACGTCGCTGCTGCTCAAGAAATCATCACCAATGTGCAAGCTCAATGCGGCAAGGTGATTGACAAATCCGAGAGCATCGCTACACTCCAAAACTTCGTTCAGCAAATGAGCCAACTTCAGGCTTATGTTTCATTCCAGTTGGCTCAGCAAAATCTCCCCCAAGAGACTGAAGAGGCTATAGAGGCTGAAGAGGAACTCGTACAAGATAATGTAAATAACCAATAATTTCTCAATAAGATGACAGACCCCAAACAACTTAAAGACATGATCGATTCAAGTCCTATCATGAAGGACTATGCCGATATCGAATCATACAAACTCCCTGAATTCCAGGTAGATTCTAAGATTCCCGAAGGTCCCGTCGCCGAGAAATGGACCAACTATAAGGCTCACCAGAAATTGGTTAACCCCGCCAACAAGCGCAACCTCGACATCATCGTCGTCGGCACCGGTCTCGCCGGCGCTTCCGCCGCTTCTACTCTTGGCGAAATGGGCTTCAACGTCCTCAATTTCTGCATCCAAGATAGCCCCCGCCGCGCTCACTCGATCGCCGCTCAGGGTGGTATCAATGCCGCCAAGAACTATCAGAACGACGGCGACTCGGTATATCGCCTCTTCTACGACACCGTCAAGGGTGGTGACTTCCGCTCTCGCGAAGCCAACGTGTACCGCCTCGCCGAGGTGTCAAACAACATTATCGACCAATGCGTTGAGCAAGGCGTGCCCTTCGCTCGCGAATACGGCGGCTTGCTCGCCAACCGCTCCTTCGGCGGCGCTCAGGTGAGCCGTACTTTCTACGCTAAGGGGCAGACCGGTCAGCAACTCCTCCTCGGCGCTTACGCTTCGCTCAACCGCCAGATCAACAAGGGCAAGGTGAAGAGCTTCGTTCGCCGTGAGATGCTCGACGTTGTCATCATCGACGGTCGCGCTCGCGGTATCATCGTCCGCAACCTCATCACCGGCGAAATCGAGCGCTACGCCGCTCACGCTGTAGTCCTCGCCACCGGCGGTTATGGCCGCACATTCTTCCTCTCGACCAACGCCATGGGTTGCAACGGCTCCGCTGCCGTGCAAGCATTCAAGAAGGGCGCTTATCTCGCCAACCTCTGCTTCACTCAGATTCACCCCACTTGTATCCCCGTTCACGGCGAAGACCAGTCCAAGCTCACCCTCATGAGCGAGTCGCTCCGCAATGACGGCCGTATCTGGGTGCCCAAGAAGAAGGAAGACGCCGAGGCTATCCGTGCCGGCAAGCTCAAACCGACCGACATCCCCGACGAGGATCGCGACTTCTATCTCGAGCGTCGCTATCCCGCATTCGGTAACCTCTGCCCCCGCGATATCGCCTCGCGTGCCGCTAAGGAACGCTGCGACGCAGGTTTCGGCGTAGGTACCGGCAATGCCGTTTACCTCGACTTCAAGTATGCCATCGAGCGTGACGGCCGCAAGGCTGTTGCCGACCGCTATGGCAACCTCTTCGATATGTATCAGATGATTTCTGATGACAACCCCTACGAGACTCCTATGATGATCTTCCCCGCCAGCCACTACACCATGGGCGGCATCTGGGTCGACTACGAGCTCCAAACCTCCGTCAAGGGCCTCTTCGCTATCGGCGAATGTAACTTCTCCGACCACGGCGCAAACCGTCTCGGCGCTTCCGCCCTCATGCAGGGCCTCGCCGACGGCTACTTCGTCCTCCCATACACTATGCAGAACTACCTCAGCGACCAAATCAAGGTGCCTCACTTCTCTACTGACGCTCCCGAGTTTGACAAAGCCGAGGCTGACGTCCGCGCTCGCATCCAACGACTCATGGATATCAAGGGCACCAAGTCGCCCGACGAAATCCACAAGCGTCTCGGTCATGTCATGTGGAACCTCGTAGGTATGGGTCGTACTCTCCAGAGCCTTGTCAAGGCTGTTGACGAAATCGAAGAAGTTCGCAAGGAATTCTACAGCGACCTCCGCGTTACCGGTCGTCCCGACGACCTCAACACCGAGCTCGAGAAGGCGCTCCGTCTCGAGGACTTCCTCGTTATCGCCAAGATGATGGCTATCGACGCCCTCAACCGCAACGAATCCTGTGGCGCCCACTTCCGCGAAGAGTATCAAACCCCCGACGGCGAAGCCGCTCGTCGCGACGACCTCTACATGTATGTCGCTTGCTGGAAGTACAACGGCGACAACGCCAAGCCTACTCTCATCAAGGAACCCCTCAACTACGAGGCTATCAAGGTTCAAACACGTAACTACAAGTCATAATCCTTAAACCACGTATCACCCTCCCGGGGGTGCCGATAATCAAGAAATTATGGAACATACTATCAGCGTAAATCTTAAAATTTGGCGTCAACGTGGTCCTAAGGAAAAAGGCCAGTTCGCCATGTACCACCTCGACAACGTTTCCACCGGAAGCTCTTTCCTGGAAATGCTCGATATGCTCAACCAACGTCTCGTTGAACAGAACGAGGAGCCCGTTGTATTCGACAGCGACTGCCGCGAAGGTATCTGCGGTATGTGCTCGCTCTACATCAACGGTCATCCCCACGGTCCCGTACAGGGTATCACCACCTGCCAACTCCATATGCGCAAGTTCAACGATGGCGACACCATCACCATCGAGCCCTGGCGCTCGGCTGCTTTCCCCGTGATTCGCGACCTTATGGTCGACCGCGCTGCTTTCGACAAAATCCAGCAAGCCGGCGGCTACGTTTCGTTCAACTGCGGCGGCGCTCCCGATGCCAACGCTACTCCTATCCCCAAGGAAATCGCCGACGTAGCTATGGACTCCGCTACCTGCATCGGCTGTGGCGCTTGCGTCGCCGCCTGCAAGAACGGCTCCGCTATGCTCTTCGTTTCTGCCAAGGTTAGCCAATTCGCTCTCCTGCCCCAAGGTCAGGTTGAACGCAAGGCTCGCGCTCGCGCTATGGTCAAGAAAATGGACGAACTCGGCTTCGGCAACTGCACCAACACCGGTGCCTGCGCCGCCGAATGCCCCAAGTCTATACCTCTGAGCAATATCGCTCGCCTCAACCGCGAATTTATCAAAGCCAAGTGCGCTGAATAAGCATTAGGCTTCCCACTCCTATCGGCGACCGGCTCTTCTTGGGTCGGTCGCCGTTTTCAAAAATTTATTTTCACAACCCTCCTCCTCAACCGCTAATGATAGAGAAAAAAACTCCCGCACCCGATATCATCGAGACTGCCGTCCTCGTCGGTCTTATTACCCCTAATCAAGATGAGGCACACGTCAAGGAATACCTCGACGAGCTCGCCTTCCTCGCCGACACTGCCGGCGCCGTGACTCGCAAGGTCTTCACACAAAAACTCGACTACCCCAACTCTCACACATTCGTCGGTAAAGGCAAGTTGGAGGAAATCGTCGCCTACGTCGAGGCTAACGACATCGCCATGGTAATATTCGATGACGACCTCACCTCCAAGCAAGTCGCCAACCTCGAGCGCGAACTCAAAGTCAAGGTCCTCGACCGCACAAGCCTCATCCTTGATATCTTCGCCCGTCGTGCCCAAACTGCCCATGCCAAGACTCAAGTCGAATTGGCTCAATACCAATACCTCCTCCCTCGACTCACGCGCATGTGGACCCACCTCGAGCGTCAGCGTGGCGGCATCGGTATGCGCGGCCCCGGCGAAACGCAGATTGAGACCGACCGTCGCATCATCCTCGACAAAATCGCTCGCCTCAAGGAGGAACTGCGCTCTATCGACCGACAAAAGGCTATCCAACGCAAAAACCGCGGCAAACTCACGCGCATCGCCCTCGTCGGATACACCAATGTCGGCAAATCTACCCTCATGAACCTCCTCAGCAAGAGCGACGTCTTCGCCGAAAACAAACTCTTCGCCACACTCGACACCACGGTGCGCAAAATCACCATCGACAACCTCCCGATGCTCCTCACCGACACCGTCGGCTTCATTCGCAAACTCCCCACACACCTCATCGAGTCCTTCAAATCAACCCTCGACGAGGTGCGCGAAGCCGACCTCCTCGTACACATCGTCGACATCTCGCACCCCAACTTCGAGGAGCAAATCGCCGTGGTCGACAAGACCCTCCGCGAGGTCTGCGACGGTGCCAACAAACCCATGATTTTGGTATTCAACAAGATTGATGCCTTCAGTTTCACTCCCAAGCAAGAAGACGACCTCAGCGAGATTCGCCGCGAGAACCTCTCCCTCGACGACCTCCGCGCCACTTGGATGGCTCGCTCCGGCGACCACGACTGTGTATTCATCTCCGCTCGACAAGGCACCAACATCAACGAACTCAAAGACATCATTTACGCGCGCGCCAAAGAAATCCACCAAGCACGCTTCCCCTACAACGACTTCCTCTTCCAGCACTACGACGACCTCTCCTAACATATAGTTATAATAAACAAATCCTGCGTAGGCTATGACCAACGCAGGATTTGTAATGAAAATGGTTACAGTATTATGACTTTTTCGAGTTTGTTGCCGTGGCGGCGGATAAAGATGCCGCTTGAAGGCTTGGTGACGCGGATGCCTTGCAGATTGTAGTACTCCGCCTCGTTGTCAGCATCGCCATCTGCAATTATATCTTCAATGCCTGAGGTGCTGAGGATATTCTTGAAAAGGCTCCAGTTTTGGTCACTCCGGTAGTAACTTTCTGAACCTTGCGGAACGATTAGAGTGGCATTGTTATAAGTCGCTTCGGAGAATGCATTGGAGTCATACATCCAAGGATAATAAGTATTAAGTGAAATAACCGTGACAAAGTCAACTCCGGCAAATGCTTCCATTCTCAGCGCATTTACATATGCAGGCAAAGTGATTGTCTTCAGCGAAGTGCAACCCATACATGCTTGCTGACCTATTTCATTGAGGTATTCGGGAAGAGTAATATCCGACAGGCTCGCACAGTTCTTGAATACTTGCGATGGGAGATAATATATATTCTCCGGCACGGTGACACTGGTGAGTCCGCTACCCATAAAGGCTGCTTCTCCCAAGTTTCCGACAGTAGATGGAATCTCTATCGCAGTCAGCGATGTGCAGTTGCGGAAGGCGTTTTGTGGGATTTCAGTTATTCCATCAGGGAGTGCAACCGATGTAAGTCCGGTGCACCCATCGAAAGCGTTCTTTCCGAGAGCGGCTTCAACCGCTATGGGCTCGTCTATGCTTGTTTCCATATATTTGCGAATCTGTGACTTCCCGACTATATACACTGTCGGTTGCGCATCTGTACGGTATGAGACACTTTCGAGGGCTGTACATCCTTCAAATGCACTGTTGCCGATACTTACTACTGTTGGAGGTAGATTTACGGTCTTGACGTCTGTCCCTTTGAAAGCACAAGCCGAAACTGCCACAACCTTATAGGTATTGACTCCGTCGGTCACTTCATCTGGCACGATATACGAGCCCGTTGCATCTCCGCTTTTCTCGCCGGCATAGTATACCTGGGTTTCTTCCTCATTGGCAAAGATATACATCTGACTTTCATTTGACAATGGATAGCCTTTGAACTTACCCCATGCGGCGTCTGCCTTATAAGCCTCAAGTTGCGCCTCGGGTACTAAGACAAGAGCAGTTTCGTAAGTTTCGTAATCGAATCCATATTCTGATAACTGAGGCAGAGTGGTAGCCGCTACATCCAATCGGGCAATGGCTGTCTCGCTGAAGCAATAATCACCGATGGTGAGTCCGTCTGTTTCTACTGTCTGCGGAATATAGAAATCTGTCATAGCGGTACCGCTGAAAGCACACTCACCAATTGTGGTGATATGATAAGTAAAGTCACCGGGATTAGAGGCTACACTCTTGGTTATAACGGCATTGCCAACCGGTGTCGCAGGGGCAACTTCCGTATCTTCCGAATCATACCATGAGATAGTCTTAAGATTTTTGTCATAACAGAATGCATATGAACCAATAGTCCTTAAACTTGTCGGGAAATGAACAAGTGCAAGGCTCACGCATCCGTTGAAACATCTTTCCTCAAGTGTGCGCACATATTTCGGTATAAGGACGGCTTCAAGTCCTGCGCCATTAAATGATGCTTCACCGATAGTTTCTACAGATTCCGGAATTGTAATATCTCGTAGGCTGACGCATTGAGCGAACATTCCATCCGGAATACGTTGCATCGTTGTCTCCGGAAGTGTGACCTTGGTGAGGTTTTTACATCCTAAGCAGATTCCGGTACCAAAATCTGTTACGCCCGAGAAATCAACTGCTTTTATGCCCGTTCCTCTGAATGCTTGATTGCCGATTGATGTGACATACGGGAAACTGATTGAGGTCACCTCTTCACAGTCGAGGAATGTTTCCGCCTCAATAGATATCACGTCATAGCGTATCTTCTCAATTTCGATAAATTCCGGAATTACAATATCACCTTTGTAACCGTCTCGTTCATTGGCAATAACAGTTGCTTTATGATTTGCCTCATCCAGTGAGTAGCAAATACCGTCAACCGTCAAGGCAGGGGTTTTCAATGGAAGTTGAGACCAGTTTTCGTTCGCCTTATATGTATCGTATGCGGCATTTGGAACCCAAACCGAATAAGAATAAGTGGTAGTCGGGAATGTGGAATTGCTCGAATCGCTTATAGGAACAATTTCTGGAGGGGTGAGAGCATCAATTATTACCTTGCCAAGGTATGAACAATTACGGAATGCAGCCCATCCGATTGATGTTATTTCTGAGCCAAGATTGATTTGCGTAATATAACAGTCGTAGAATGCCTCATCGCCAATGGTTTGCAGCGTTGAGGGCAACGTGATGGTTGTAAGGCCTGTACATCCGTAGAATGTCTGAGACTTGATAGATGTGACTGTATATTCCACTTCATCAATAACAATTATAGAAGGAATTGTCAATGTCTCAACAGGATATTTGTTCTCATTATAAGAGTACGACGCAACGTCGTATGTAACGGCGGCTGTATGGTTCTCTGCATCGAGTTGATAAAATATGCCTTCGTATTCTACCGGCTGAGCCACTATGGTACCGAAAGCCGCCCAGTTGGCGTCTGCCTTGTATGCTTCAACGCTTGCTCCTGGGACATAGATAGTCTTCGTAATAGTATTGTTCTGAGCGCCTAAAGTTGGGACAGCCACTGCATTACAATTGATAGTTGTGAGCACATCACATTCATAGAACGCTTCTTCTCCGATAGAAGTGACTGAGGCAGGCAATTCTATGAAAGGCAATTTTCTACACTTATAGAATGCTTTTGCACCAATTGTTTTAACCGTAGAGGGCAGTTCCAATTTGGGGAGCACGTTGCAAGTACAGAATGCACCTTCTCCTATAGTCTGCGTATTTTTAAGGGTCACACTCTTAAGTTTGGAGCCCATGTAAGAATCACATGTATCAACCATGTTGAACGTATGTGCCGGGATATCAGACACTTCGCATTCCACTGATGCCAAGTTCATACAACAGCGGAACACGCCTTCGCCCATATCAGTCACACTCTCAGGTACTTTGGCTGATAAAAGACCTCTACATTCGTAGAAAGCCTGTTTGCCGATGGTTGTTACGCCCGAGGGGATATTTACCGAAGTACATTTATTACAATTCCTGAATGCTTCGAGTCCTATTGTTTTCAGACCGGTAGGTAAATTTATTGATTCAAGGGCTGTACAATGGTCGAACGCCCGGTTACCAATTGAAGTTACCGTTGATGGTATCTCGAATGTTCTTAATGCCCAGCAATTCATGAATAATTCGTCAGGGATTTCAGTGATTTCAGCCGCCAACTCTGCTGTTTTGAGGTACTTACATGCATAAAATACGCCTTTATCCAATGACGTCAGTTTTGAACCTTCTTCAAGTTTGATACTTGCTATCTCACTTTCATCAAATGCTCTGTATCCTATACTTTCGACTGATGCCGGAAGTACCACCGAGGTAGTTCCAATTTTACGAAAAGCATACGGTCCGATTGTTTTAAGGGACGAATTCTCGGCAAAATACAGATGTTTAATCCAACTCGTACTAAAAGCAGATTGTCCGATAGTCGTCACCGATGCCGGGATGGTAATGGTTCCCAGATTGTTACTGTAGAATGTATACTCTTCTATCGCCCCCAGATTGGTGAGGTCGCCAAGATTGATGTTTGCGAGGCTTGTGCACGCTTCAAAAGCACTCTTCCCCATGGTTGTCACTGTTGGAGGAAGCACAACTGTTAGCAAACCGGTATTATTGTAAAAGGCGGAATCACCTATGCGCACCAATTTGGAATTTGATAAATCCAACTTCGTAAAAGCACAAGATGCAAAAGCCTCATTGCCAATGGTTTCAAGGTTTATGGCGTTTTCATAGTTAAAGTTAGCCAGTTTCTTACAACCTTTAAACGCGGCATTCCCTATGGTTGTAAGGGGCGAATTTTCGCATAGAGTAACCTTTGTCATAAGATAGGCGCCTGAGAATGCTCCTTCACCTATTGTTTCCAGGCTGGATGCGTACGACAGGTCAATTTGAGTAAGCACTGATCCGACAAATGTATAACTTCCGATTCGTGTCACATCCGGTCCCACTATAAGTTTTGATATACTCAACCTGGGGTCCTCCGGATCCCCTACCTCGCTCGGGTCGCGGTCTGGAACGTTGGTGACTGCGTAGTACACGCCACCGATAATGCTATTACTTTCGGGCCAGTCGATAGCACGGGTAGAGAATGGAAATACCATCGCCAATAGCATCAGGATTAGTCCGATGCGCTGTTGGATTGGTTGCTTGATAGTTTTTTTCATTGTCAATTGTTATTGTTTTTTAATTAATTGTTTTATCATATTTGGCATCTATAAAGATGAAGCAAGTTAGGCATATTTTTTTATCCGACTCTTAACAAAAACTTTCAATCGCTTAACAATATGTCTCACGAGGCGTACTTTTATTGCATTTTCTGCTTTAGGATGCTATACAAAGGGCTGTTGCTCGGATTGTAGATTTCCCGGACAAATAAAAGTTGCAGTTCCAAAATCCCGGGATTTTAGAACTGCAAAAAATAGTATAACAATGTGGCAAGCCTACTGTGCGGGCTTGCCCGCATCGGCACGGAACTCTGAGGGCGAACAGTCAAAAGAACGCTTGAATGAACGGGAGAATGCGCTTGCTTCCTCGAATCCACATTCTCGAGCCACCTCGGTAATAGTCTTATCATTGTTCCCTTTCAACAAGGCGACAGCCCGCTCCATCTGCACTGCCGAAATAAAGTCCTTAGGCAGTTTGCCGGTGGCTTCCACGAGACGGCGGCGGAACGTCTGCTCGCTCATTTTCAGGCACGATGCGATATGGGCGACGCTGTATTCCCCTCGGGGCAGTCCTTCATTGACTGCCTCAATGACTTTTCTCTCAATCTCAGTGTTTTTGACAGTAGAAGTCTCCTCAACCGGCGGCTCGTTTGTTTGGGCACTGGCGACAGGCTGTTCAGATGTTCTGATTTCCTCGATTTTTGCAATCAATGCCCGCATTTCGCGCCTGTATCGTCTGATACGCCAACGGTAAAACAGGAATCCGCCTATGATATACACCAGCAATACGACAATCGTTATAGTGATATCACGCCTATGATTGCGAACCTCTTCTTTCAGTCGGTCGGTCTCAAATTCCGCCTTGTATCGCGCCAAAGCATCTGCCGAGGACTGCTGATAAAGCGAATCTTTAAGTTGGCTGAACCTGTCGAGGGCAATCCTGGCACTGTCGGGGTTGATGGTCCAGTAACTCTCGTAAAGACCTTGCTGGGAATGTACCTGATTATACAGGTCGCCCATGCCGCCGAAGAGTTCACTGGCTTGCCTGAAATATGGTATAGCCTCCTCGCTGCGGTCCTGCTTCAGTAGCAGGAAACCCATCTGGTTATAGTCTATGGCAAGCGAATGTTTATTACCGCACTCCTCCAATATCGGGATTGCCCGGAGGAAAATCGTTTTCGCCTCCTCGTATTTTCCCGCACCCACAAGGGCTGTAGCCTCCTGCGAGATACGAATGGCAGCACGGCTGAAACGGCCTGCCACGGAATCCACCTCATAAGCAGCGCGGGCATAAGCAACGGCTTGCTCGTAATCACCCTTCTTGCTGCACGCCTCCGATGCCATACCCATAAGGATGGCTTTGCGCACCGTATCGGGGCACCTCTCTGCATACTGCAATCCTTGCAGTGCATAGTCCAGAGCCGCATCGGCATCATTTGCCGCAAGATACGTTCCCGCAAGGGTGTTAAGACTCGAAGCAATGCTGGCATCATCGCCACTCCTCATGTTCAAGTCAACACACTCCTTGGTATATTTTATGCCTGAAGCAAAATCTCCAAGACGCACAAATGCCACGCCGAGTAGTTTCAAACAGTAGGCTTTATCCTCACTGTCTCCATGATACAGCGGCAATGCCTTCAGCCCGTAGTCTCTTCCGCGGGCATAGTTCTGTTCCGCCACAAACCACTCGCCTGCCCAATAATACACCATCTGGCGCACCGAGTCCATCGGCACCAACGGCGTGAGCACCACCTCATCGTCAAGAAACTCATTCGCTCGCAACTCATCAAAGAAAGCGTTGGCAACATCCCTGTTATCGGGATTCTGTTCAAATTCCGCGACTAAGCGCTCAACGTCATTGTCGTGCGCCTGCGTGGCATTTGCCGCCAATGCAGTCATGCCACTTATAACTATGGCGAGCAACCGCCCCGGCAAGTGACGCAAGCAGCGTTTAACACATTCAGCACACCGGTACAGCGGATGCCGAGAGTCCGGTCCTATATTATTTATATATGTGTCGAAATTCTCCATTCTTTAAGGATTATTTATAATATCGGTAAATTTGCACAAATTGCCGATTTCATCACCATTTTATGTTTCGGAAACGGCACATGCAATTTCTCCGCCACATCCATTCGCAATACAAAAAGGATAGCCGAGTCAACAAATTTCTCGTTATTCATAATGCAAAATTATAAAAACTTTTACATAATTCCGCTAATAAAGTTAAAAAGATTTTCCGTAGCATTACACAGCAAAAGATTTGAGCCTTCCATTTCGCTTTTTCACGTTTTTTAGCAGTGGCTTATGGTAGCATCAGCAGATTTTTCACTAATTTTGTGAATTAATTTTATAATCTATAGATTTTATGAAAAAGGTTGAGCGTCTTCTTGCTGAGAAACTACTGAAAATCAGTGCAATAATCCTTCAAATCGACAACCCGTTCACTTGGGCTTCGGGCTGGAACTCCCCCATCTACACCGACAACCGCAAGACCCTGTCGTACCCCGAAATCCGCTCCTTTATCAAGGTGGAACTTACCCGCTTGATTATGGAGTCTTTCAAGGATGTTGAGGTCATCGCCGGCGTCGCAACCGGTGCTATCGCTCAGGGTGCTCTCGTCGCCGATACGCTGGGACTCCCGTACATCTATGTGCGCTCCACTCCCAAGGACCATGGACTCGAAAACCTCATTGAGGGTAGCGTCAAGCCCGGTCAGAAGGTCGTTGTCATTGAGGACCTCATCTCCACAGGTCATTCGTCGCTCAAAGCCGTTGAGGCTATTCGCGCTACCGGCGCCGAGGTCATCGGCATGGTCGCTCTCTTCACTTACAACTTCCCCATCGCCGAGGAGAACTTCCGTAAAGCTGGCGTTAAGTTGCTGACTCTCAGCAACTACAACGCTATGATTGAGGCTGCTCTCGAGAGCGACTACATCCTCGCCAGCGATGTCGACACCCTCAAGGAATGGCGACAAGACCCCGCCAACTGGACACCCGCTCCTCGCAAGTCAGATTGCTAATCCGCCCCACAATTCATTCATTACCAAGCAATTATGGCAAAATACTCCGGAAAAACCGTCACCATCGCCAAGCCTGCCTCAGCGGTGGTGGATAGATTCAGCGACCTCTCCAAGCTGCAACCCGTAATCGACAACCTTCCCGAGGAACAGCGCTCCAAAGTGGGCGATATTTCCCTCACCAACGATAGCATCTGCCTCAACACCCAACAGGTGGGCAAAATCACCTTCACCATCACCGAGCGCACCGAGCAACGCGTGGCTTTCAACGCTGTGGGCGCTCCCGTGCCTATGGGTCTTGTCCTGGACATCAAGCCCACCGCCGCCGAGGAGTGTCAACTCACCACATCGATTGACGTGGAAATCCCCATCTTCATGCGCGCAATGGTTGGCGGTGCCCTGCAGAAAGCAGCCGACCAATTCGGCGAAGTGATGCAAAAACTCATCTGATATGCCTCGCCTACGGCTCTCCAAGGCTCTTCTCATTCTCGCCGTGGCAGCAACCGCCATGGTAGGTGTCTCGTGCGACCATGTCGACAACAAGCGTCTGCCCGTGGTGCCCGTCAACCTTATGTTTTGGACTCAAGCCGACTGGGACACCTATGGTGTCACCGGCGCCGGGCAATATCGCATCTTCAACAAGGAGAAGCGCACCCCGGCGGGATTCAACTATTTGGCATCGTCATACACCGGATTTGGAGGTGTGCTACTATGCTCAACATTCCTCGGTGAGCCGGTAGCATACGATGCCGCATGCCCGGTGGAGTGCCGCGCCGATGTGGTGGTTTTTATTAATGACAACTACGAAGCCGAGTGTCCCCGCTGCCACAGCCGCTACGATGTGTTCTCGCTCCTGGGCGGATGCATCTCGGGCGAGGCTGCCGAGAAAGGCTACGGATTGCAAGTCTACACCGTGAACCCCGGGCGCAACGGCGAATATATGGTTATATATAACTAATGAGAAATTATCGCGGATTGTGGTGCCTGCTGGCTGTGGCGCTCGGCGTTGTCGCCGCGCTGTCTTTTTACAGCCCTGTGCGCATATTCGGCTACGAGTTGCGCGACTCGGGTATCGCGAGCGCTCTGAGCGACACATCCTATCGCGCCGTCGAGGCTGTTGTGGAGCCGGTGGCTGCCGACTCGCTCTTCGAGCAAGCCTTGGTTGCCGAGCCTGTTGAGCCCGATACCATGCCCAAGACCCTGCTATTCATCGGCGACTCGATGCTCGAGGGCCTCTCGCCGCGCTTGGCTGCCTATGCCAAGCACAACGGGCACACCCTCTACTCGGTCATCTGGTACAGCTCAACCACCGAGGTGTGGGGACGCTCGGGCAAGCTCAAGGACTACATCAAGCGCACCAACCCCGACTTCATATTCATCTCGCTGGGAGCCAACGAGCTCTTTGTCAGCGACATCATCACCAAGCGCGACAAGTATGTCAAGACCTTGCTCGCCGAGATAGGCGACATCCCATATCTGTGGATTGGTCCGCCCAACTGGAAGCCCGACACAGGCATCAATCGCATGATTAGCGACAACGTGCCTGCCGGCGAGTTCTTCCTGAGCGATGGCATGCACTTCGAGCGCGCCAAGGACGGTGCACACCCTACCCGCTCGTCGGCAGTGGAGTGGATGGACTCGGTGGTGAGATGGATGAACGTCAACTCGCCCCACCCCTTCCGCATGGAAGTACCGCCCATGACAACAGCGTCGGCGGCTCGCATCTTTGTCCACCAACCCAACGAACAATAATCACTGATGGCAATCGCGGACGTCCTCCACAACATCGGTGAGATGCTCACATACAATCCCGGGGAGCCGATGCTGTTCTCCAGCGGCACATTTTGGGTGCTCTTCCTCATATTCATACCCCTGTACTCAATGGTGCGCAGCCACAAGTGGCAGATGCTCACCTTCGTGGTCCTCTTCAGCCTATACTTTTATTACAAGTCGAGTGGCTGGTTTGTGGGCTTGCTGCTGGCGACCTCAGCCATCGACTGGTCGCTGTCGCGGCTAATGACACGCTGCCGGAGTCGCGCGACACGCAGGCTGTGCGTCGTCGCGTCGCTGCTCACCTCGCTGGGCATCCTCGGCTACTTCAAGTATGCCAACTTCTTCCTATGGAACATTAACGCCCTGGTAGGCGGCAATTTCCAGCCGCTCGACCTCATCTTGCCGGTGGGCATATCTTTCTACACCTTCCAGAGCGTGAGTTACATAGTAGACGTATACAAAGGACGTGTGCAGCCCACCCGCACATGGCTTGAGTACTTGTTTTTCCTGTCATTTTTCCCGGCATTGGTTGCCGGACCCATCGTCCGTGCCGATTATTTCCTGCCACAGATAGAGAATCGCCGAGCGGCGACACGTCGCGAGGTGTGGCTCGGGCTGTGGCTCATCATCCTCGGCGTGGTCAAGAAAGCCATCATCGCCGACTACATTGCCCAATACAACGACCTGATTTTCTCCACCCCCGGCGGATATTCGGGTTTTGAAACCCTCATGGGCATTATCGGCTACACCATGCAGATTTACTGCGACTTCTCGGGCTACTCCGACATGGCTATCGGCATCGCCATGATTATGGGCTTCCGCCTGGCTTTGAACTTCAATTTTCCGTATAAGTCGCAGAATTTGAGCGACTTCTGGCACCGGTGGCACATCTCGCTGTCGACATGGCTGCGCGACTACATCTATATACCCCTCGGGGGCAACCGCCATGGGGTGGCGAGGACCTACCTCAACAACTTCATCACCATGCTCATCGGCGGCTTGTGGCACGGCGCAGCGTGGCGCTTCGTGTTTTGGGGAGCGATGCACGGTTTGGGGCTTGCCATCCACAAGGCATGCAAGCCTTGGCTGGGGCGCTTAGGCGACTCATGTGGCATCCGGGCGATCAGCTGGTTTGTGACCATGACCACAGTGACCGCGCTATGGGTATTTTTCCGCGCCGACACCTTTGGTGAAGCATGCACCATCATCGGGGCTGTGTTTATGAATTTTGATTTGGCTTATGTAGTGCCCTTTGCACAGGTGAGGAGCCTGTGGCTGGTGCTGATGGGCATCATCATCGCGGCACACTGCCTACCCACACGCACCTGGCGCCACTTGGGCACTCGCTTTATTTATGCGCCGTGGGTAGCAAAATTAATTATTTTCATCGTAGTAGTGCAATGTGTGATAGAGTTGCGCTCGAGCGATGTGATGCCGTTTATTTACTTTAATTTTTAAAAAGGACAGCCCGGGCATCGGGGATGCTCGGGCTGTCGGTTGATAGGGGGCGGTTACCTA
>CALZTY010000020.1 GCA_945829225.1 uncultured Bacteroidales bacterium
AGACTGAGTTCTTCAAACAAATCGCTAATTTTGCACTTGCCAGTTGAACCTGCACTCTACTATATGACTATTATATTGGACTAATTTTTGATAGTATTGTTGCGGGAGCCGAAATATCTTACTATCTTTGCAAGTAGAACTAATTTTTCCATTACAATAAGAAACAACATATCAAACAAACATAATCACAAACGCCATGAAAAGGACATCATTTCTTACTTTCTTGTTAGCGGTGATGATACAGTCGGTCTTTGCGGCTGACGTTACTGTTAAGTTCTCCGGGTTGCAAGACGGAGACAAAGCGACCTTAACAATCGCATCGGACACTTATCTCGCCTCACTCCCGGTGACTTCCGATGGAACTTATGTATTTGAAAATGTTCCACAGGGCAAACACAGTGTCAAGGCTGAGGCAACCGGATACAATGTCATCGAAGCCTTGACTGTAATTGTAAATCCGGACGGAAGTGTCGCCCCTTCCGAGCCGCTGAAAGTTCCCGTCACAAAAATGTCTGAGGACCCTTCCAAATGGGTATTTGAATGGAAGGAGGATGGGAGCGTTTCGGGTTACACCACAACGGCGCACGTCAACAAACCGGCGGAGATTGAATTTCTTGGCAAGATGATTGTTCCCGCCGATGTGCCTTCATTCGGCATACTTGAGAACAACTATCACATCGTCCTCGCCAATGACGAGAAGATCTGGACTCAGGAATATGCCTACCGTATGGTCGAAACCCTCAAAACTCTACCCATAGGTTACGATGGTCTGAAAAAGACAAAATTCACTCTCACAGACGAGCACCTGACCGACGACATCACCGTAACGGATATGGGTGAAGGTTATGAAGTGCGTATCTCCGAAGATGTTTTCTATTACGCCAATCCGTTTTTGGTGACTCTTGACGGTGTCAGGGGACGTTTCTACTCCAAGCGTCTCCATCATGCCCTCACAAATTTCGTGACAGACTTCGGCAAAGACGAAATGCGAGTGGATGAGATACTCAGAAACCGTTTCGGCTGTAGTGTCACAGGCGTCGACTATGAAGCGCTCACCCGCGGAATAACCGACGAAGATGCGAGCCGTTTCCGTCCGTTCAAGCCATCGGAGCTCGTGAGCATAATCAATATGTTCGAGGAACTTCCCGAAGGCTTTCACGTCACCCCTCACCTCAATTACCTGATCCGCCGGCTTGACGGACATGACCATCCTCTTTACCCGGGCGCCGCCGCCGTGTCCTGGCCCGTGGAGAACGGCTATATAGAATTCATGGAGAAGGCCTTCGACGGAGGCAACAACCTCAGCTTCGACACACTTCGCCTTATCCTCCACGAGAAGACCCATTTCCTCTGGGCTTTCGTATTCTCCGAAGAAATCAAGAACGACTGGATAAAGATCGGCGGCTGGTACGAGGACCCCAACGCGAAAGACGGATGGGCAACGACCAAGGACGTGGAATTTGTCAGCCAGTATGCACATGGACATAATCCTAACGAGGACATGGCGGAATCCGTAGCTTTTTATCTCAAGGATCCCGAGAAACTCATGTCGAGATGTCTCGAGAAATACGAATTCATCCGCGACCGCATAATGCATGGCGTCCGTTATATCTCGACCGTGCCGGACCATCTTTCCTTCGAGGTGCTCAATCTGTGGCCCGACTACGATTATCCCGGCAAAATCAAGCGTGTGAACGTAACGGTCGACGGCGAGGCAGAAGCTGACAAAACCGTAACGATAGAAATAGAGCTTAACCACATTGACGGTTATGAAGACGGAGCTTCACATGCCATCACAAGATTGTCTTCTCCCGTTTTCTTCGATGACGGCGGCAATCCTCATTCCCAGATTCTGGACATTCATTTCGAACCGGTTGACGGCAATCCTTATATTCTCAGAGGAAGCAATATTATCCCGAAATATGGTAAGATGGGGCACTGGACGGTCGGCGACATAACAATTTCCGATTTACAGGGCAATCAAAGATATGGAGGGCGCAACGACTGCGTGGTCGACGTGTTCTTAAACAATCCCCTTGAGGACATCATTCCTCCCAAATATGTTCCTGGAAGCCTGAATTACGAGCTCTCAGAGAAGGAAATGGAAGGACACCACTGCCAGAATCTCAAGGTTACCTTCAAGGTAACGGACAATGTGGGCATAGAACACTCCTACGGACGCCTCTATGCCGAGGCCGACGGATACCCCGGCAAGACCAACGCTCTCGCCGAAATGTACGGGACTTATGACCCGGATACCCAAACCGCCGAGCTCAACTTCACAATATACGACTATTCCCCGACCGGATTTTATTACCTGCCGTTTGTCGAATACGCCGACTTCGCGAGAACTGACGGGGCTACCACATTCTCGGACTCGCCGCTCGACGAGCCTGTGAAAAAGATTTACATAAAGACACCTAACCCTGATTACACTCATCCTGAAGTCGATCTCAACCGTATCTCGGTATATGCAGAACCTACACATCCCGAAGCTCCTGACGGCGAGACAAAAGTCACCGTCAACTTTTATGCGAGAGATAATTTTTCAGGCTTAGGTGATGTACTATATCACTTCATCAGCCCGCAGGGAGATATGCCGGGGGGCTGGTTCTATCACCGCAATTTCTATACAACTTTCTTTGAAGGAGATCCCACGGTCTGGGAACATTATACAATCACACACATTCTCCCACAAGGTTCGGCTCCGGGTCGCTGGGGATTGGCACGGCTAACAGTTAACGACAAAGCTGCAAACGCATACACTTATGATTTCGTCGAGACTCTGATATTCGAACCCGACGATGATATGTCTAAATATATTCTCTTTGCAGACATGAATGATTCAAATATGCTATACCTTACTCTCACTTCAGAGAGCGGCAGCCATTTTGGATACAACTACCGTGTCATTCATGAGGAATCAGGTCAGGAAATTTCAGGAACTTACGCAGGACATAAATCTGAAATCACCGCAATGTCAAATAATCCCGCCGACGTATCTATTGACGTTTCAAGCCTCCCGGACGGAGAACTCATTGTCATTGCAAATGTACTTGACGAAAACGGGAAGATAGAGACTTCAAAGTCGACCCGAGTAAATAAGAAGGGTCAGTCTTCCGTTTCAGAAATTCGTACATATAACAGCAAGGTATTACTGAAGGGCAGGACGGTAATAGTTTTCAGTGACACCGAACGTAATATTACAGTTACGACAATTGATGGACGCCAAAACATCCATCCGGTCGTAAACGGCAAGACCACCTTTGAGTTACCTGATGCAGGATTCTATATAATAGATGGTCAAAAGTTTGTAGTTAAGTAAAATCCAACATTTGTACGTACAAAAATGGCATGTGTTTGGGTCATACCGACACATGTCATTTCCTTTTTACGAAATTACGACAAGGGGGCTATGGGGGAAACTACATGAGACAGTAGTGTTATTTCCCATAGTTCTATGCGAAACTGCGAAAACAAAATAAAGAAACCCTATACAGTCTATCTTACCAAAGGGGCGTTGGTATTCTTGGTATGGGTGATCTTAATATGGTTTTGTTGGTTAAAATGAGCGATGTTTCAATATGTAAAGCTGGACAAGGATGAACTCGCGGAGATGGTTGTAAAATCAAGCGAAAGTGGTATGTTCTAATAAAAAATATATATTGTATTGCTTATTTTCTGATAATAGGAGACTTACATATTGTATCAACCCCAAATTAAACTACCCGCCGACCACCGTTCAACGAACATATCTAAATTAAAAGTGCGACCAAAACGTGACCAAATTTGTGGGTATGGATAAAAATAAAATTTCCAACTTATTGATATTCAATAAGTTGGAAATTCATTTCAGTGGTGCCACCAGGAATCGAACCGGGGACACAAGGATTTTCAGTCCTTTGCTCTACCAACTGAGCTATGGCACCATCGCGATTTTGCGATGCAAAGGTAGGACAAAAAAATGAACTGTGCAAATATTTTGCGTAGTTTTTTGCAAAAAACAGGTTAGAAAATGCCTAAGAAGCGTTTTTTTGCTTTTTGTTTGACATTAATAACGTATTGGTGACCGGGTTCTTCGATGACGATGCTACTGCTACGTTCGTTGTCAGCGGTGTTTTCGGCTACTTGGATGAGGACTTTGCCGTCGCGAGTGAAGATTACGTCGGCAATCCATTCGGGTTTGTCGGAGACTTGAGCGAGGGTGGTAGTGACGCAGAGACCGTCGACGAGTGTGGTGCCGGTATCGTCGTATTCAAATTCAATGGTGAAGCTTTGTGAAATGATTTCGGTAGGCTCTTCTGTGGGTTGCGGCCCTTGGTCGGCGGTGGTGGTGTCGTCTACCGATTCGGGATCGATAGCGTTTTCTTCCTCGGGAGCGGCGTAGAGGAGTTGGTCGATGTGTTCCGGGTCAAAGGTGCCACCGAGTCGAGTGATGGTGTTTTGGCAGATTGTGATTTGCCGGAGGCAGCGGTCCTTGTCGGCTTCGTCGGAGAAGCATCGGAAAGCCTCGGCGAAGTGGATAATAGCCTGGTTCTGCGCCTCGATAGTAGCGGTTTGACGCAGGGTGAAGCCTCGACGGTATGCGTCGTTGCAGTCTTGAGCCTTGAGGAGCAGAGGGAGGAGCAGGAGTAGAAGTGAAATAAATATTTTAACGTACTTTTCCATTGTGAGATAAGAATTTAGAGGTCATCGTATGGATTGTAGGCGGGGGTTGAGGGTCGTCGGGGAGATTGAGTCGGAGTCACCGCCGGGGAGATTGAGCGCTGAGCGGGTCGGTATACGGGGGAGTAGTCGATAGGCGAAGCCGGAGCGCCAGCCTTGGGATGCCAGAAGCCTCTGCCATCGTTGAGGGGTGACCCATTGGGCGCATATCTTAGTTCGAGGTAACCGCGTGCAGTTTCCAATTTGGTTGGTTGACCGCGGTGGTTGTAAGATATGGTTATGGTCTCGGAGGCGCTACCGTATGGTGACAGCAAATTGTACCAATCAGGGTCGCCTTTGACGGTACGGAGTTGACAAGAGTTGTCGTCATATGTGTAAGTGGCTTCGGAGATCGTGATATCTGATTTAGAGATTTCTTTTTTCATAATGCGCCCATTGTCATCGTGCTCGATGGTGACTGTTTGATATTCTCGGTCGCCTTTTTTACGGATAAATTTGTTGACGTTGAGGTAACGTTGGCGAGTTTCTTCGTCAAAGACGAGATTATCGCCATGGTAAGTGAGAACCGACCCTATATTATTGTAAGTGATGTCGATAGAGGATACTGTGCCCAAACCGTCAATTTGACGAGGAGTGTCGAATTCGATGTGAGTGGGGCGATTCAGGTTATCGCAGTCATATGAAATACGAGGCTTTGTATCCTTGTAAACATATTCGTGCTTGTCGAAGAGGGAGTCGAGGCGTTCGGTAGTTATATCACCATCGCTGTGGTAAGTGTAGTGGTAACCGTAGTTGCCCGATTTGAGACCGCTGATGGGATTGTCGTTTTCGTCGTAGTAACGTTCCTCGATGAGGTTTCCGACTTCGTCATATTCATATTCGGCATGATAGATATTTGCATTGCCCCACGAGGGGTTGTGGTCGGCGGTTTCAAATTTGATGAAAGTGCGGTTGTAGTTTTCATCGTAATCGCAGGTAGTGAAAGCCATACCGAGGGTATTATTGGCAGGATCACCATTGCGGTCGATGTTGGCGATGCAGGTGATTTGGTTGTCGTTGTTGTAGGAGAAACTAATGCCGCATGTGCCGTGGGTATCGGGCGTCATTTGGGAGTCGGAGTTGTAATAAACGACCTGAGAGAGTCGCTCTTCATCATCGAATGAGAGTTTCAGCTTGGTGATGCTGGCGATGCTCGTTATGCCCGAATAATAATCGAGTGAAATGAAGTTGTCGTCAGTACCGGTGAAGCACTTGCTCTTACTGCCTTCAGCCCATTTGATTTCGACAATAGAGTCGTTGATGTAGTCGAAGGTGTATAATATTTCGTCATCGGCATTACGGGCGATCATGTAGTCGAGCTCGCCCTTGTCATTGTACTTGTATTCTTGGTCGGGGAATCGGATGCCCATAATGTCGTATGCGCCGTAACCGCGGATATCGCCGTTGCGGTCGACGACCGATAGGCGAGTGACATGACCGCCGCGCGAGGTGATGCGGTAGGATATGTCGCGTTGTTGTTGCTCCTTGGCAGAGAGTCGACCGATGCCTTTGGGACCATCGATGGTGTCGTAGTAGTCGCGGTAGTAGTAAGTTTTCTCGCGGGAGTATCCCCATAAGATGAAACCGGCGATGATAGCGGCGGCGATGCACACATATAGAGAGATGTGAGCGACTTTCTTGGCGTTGGGAGATGTGCGCCAAGAGCCGGAGTCGAGGCGATGCTCGGTGACACGACGGATGAAGTCGGCAGAGGGGCGCTTGTCGGGGTTAGGGTCGAGCATCGCATAGATGAGTTTGAGGAGCGAAGAAGACCATTTTTTATCCTCGATGGGAGGAATGGGTGCAGAGGGAGATTGTACCAAACCGCCGTGGTCGCCGTAGGGAGGGTATCCGGTGATCATCTCGTAAGCAGAAGCGCCGAGCGCCCAGATGTCGCCCTTAGCATTGGATACGCCGCGGAAGCGCTCGGGCGCCATGTAAGCACGAGTGCCACCGACAGCCTCGTTGGCGACTTCGCGAGAGCCGGCGATGCCGAAGTCAGTGACCAGGAAGTTGAGGTCGTCGTCGATGAGGATGTTGTCGGGCTTGATATCTTGGTGGATGACGTTGTGGAGGTGTAGGTAGTCGAGACCGGCGGCGACATCGTGAAGAATCTTGATAACATCCTCTTCCTCGCAGCGCCCGGTCATTGCGGTGATAGAGCCGTTCTCACAGAAGGGGAGCACGAGGTATGGTGTGCCGTCACATACCGAATAGTTGGTGGGCGTGAGGAGGTTCTGGTGGTTGATGTTGTAGACGGTAACGAATTCGTTGCGGAAGTCGCGTTGCCCGTATGAGTCGAGTTCGTCCTGGGATACGAAGATCTTGACGGCGACCTGAAGGTTACCTGAAAGCGTGTCGGCAGCGAGCCATACCTGAGCGGAGGCACCCTGACCGAGCAATCTTAGTAGTTTATAGCGGTTGTCGAATAAAGTATTTTCTTCGAGAAACATCAGTGAGTGGGAAAGAAGTTATTAGAAAGGCCAGTATTGGAGGATGAGGTCGTCGAAGACATAAAGAGCGAGGAAAGCGACAAGTGCGGTGGCAATGGTGACTATGGCGAGGATGAGAGGGAGGTTGGACTTGCCACCGGATTTTTTGCGCTTGTTGTTCTTTGAGTCGGGGACTGGCTCAGCCACAGAGATGTAAGGAGAGGATACTTGGCGCTCGATTTTTTTGGAAGTATCGTTGTTGTGCTCTGAGGGGATGTAAGGCTGGATAGGTTGGTCGCCGCGGCGCTGAGTGCGCTTGGTGTCGGCGTGAGCGAGCTCGGGGATGAGATTGATGACCGCCTTCCAGTCAAGAGTATATGATGAGGCGAGCACGATGACATCGTCGGTGCTGACGTAGACATACTTGTTGTGGACCGGCGTGTCGTTGATAATCGAGCCGTTGCGCGAGAAATCGGTGAATCGCAGTCGTCCATCGTCAAGAAGAGTCAACTCGGCATGGGAGCCGCTGACAGTGTCAAAGGACTTGTCTACGACGATAGAGGAGTCGGGCGAGCGACCGATTGTAATAGTTTTAGCCATAAGGGGTTATGGTTTTACGGGTACTAAAGTGCGACGAGTAGGCTGCTCGGGTTCTTCTTCATCGGGAGTAGGCGTAGGCTCAGGCTCGGTATCTTGTTCGGGAGTTTCAACCTTGCCTTCTTCGGGATTCTGAGGTGTAGCAGCATTTACCGCTCCATTGGTGAAATTGCCGGTGGGAGTAGCCTGCGCTTGTTGTTGACGACGGGGAGCTGGCGCGGGGGTTGAGATGTCGTCGGCAGATACCTCGGGAGTCTCGGTGATATCATCATCGTCTATGTCTTCAATGATGATTTCTTCTTCATTGACATTGTTGTCGGCAGGATTGTGGTTCTGCACCAAGAATACATAAGCGGCTGCAGCACAAGCCAAAGCGATGATGACGAGAATAACGAGCCAAAGTTTTGAGGATTTTTTGCCACCGGACTTAGTGGTTTTGTTGTCCTCGGGAGCGATGCTCTGAGTTTCGGCGCCGTCGGGCTTGGAAGGCGGGATGGTGCGAGCATTGAATTCGACATGCGGCTTGGCGACTTCCTTGGCAGGGATGCGGTCGGCTGTAGACTCGGCGCCCCCTTCATCTATAGCGGCGATAGCGACAGTGACGTTGTCGTTGCCACCGGCACTGAGTGCGGCATCGATGAGTTGGTCGGTGAGGGTGTCAACGTTGCCGTTGGATTCTTGAATGATTTGAGCCATTTGGTTGTCACGAATCATACCGTTGAGACCATCGGAGCAGAGGATGATTAAGTCGTTGTTGCACAGCGGTTGAGGAGTAACGAGGCAGTCGGGAACCGCCTTGGTCGTGGCATCGCAGAGGCAACGAGTGATGACGTTGTTGTTGGGGAAGTCAAAAGCCTCTTCATCAGTGATTTTGCCGGCGTCGACGAGGGTTTGGACATAAGAGTGGTCCTTGGTGAGGCGGACGAGCCCACACTGAGGATTATATACATAAGCGCGTGAGTCGCCGCACCAGCAGATGTGACATTCGCCGTTAATGAGCCAAGCGATGACAATGGTGGTGCCCATGCCACGAGTCTCGGTGGTCGAGGTGCGTTTGATGCGCGAGTCAGCCTCGACGACAACGTCCTTCATGAACTTCTCGATAGAGAAGCGATTTTTGAGCACCTCGGGAGTGATACGCTCGGGAGTGAAGAACTCGCGGACAGTTTGGATAGCGATTTCAGAAGCGACTTCGCCGGCATTCATTCCACCCATGCCGTCAGCGACGACGAGCAGAGCACCCTTGTCGCCGAGGGAGTAAGCCTTGTTGTTAACCCAAGACATTTGCGCCTGAGAGAGGTCGGCGGCGGCTTGGAAATTGTCTTCGTTATTAGTGCGAACACAGCCGGGGTCGGTTTTGGCTGCGATGCGGAACTTGATTTCGGACATATGAATGAAAAATTATAGAGGGACGGAATTATAGTTGAGGGGTCTTGACGACGCACCATTGGCTGGGGCGCGAAGCAGGCACGATGAGCCCGGCGACTTGGAATTGAATGACACCCGGGGAGAGTGTGACGGGTACGAGGTAAACACCGCCAATGATTGTACCCTGAGTCTTGACAGGGTTGATAGTCGCATCAATAGCGGAGTCGGAGAAAGTGATGGGTGTAGGCGCCACTTTGATGAGGAGGTCGGCATTTTGCGTTATATTATTGTTGGCTGGGTGGTTTACGACCCATACAGCGAAGCCGTCGATTTTGCCTTGGAAATCGCCACAGAGGAGGGCTTTGTTGCTCAAATCGGTCTCGGTGGAGGCAGTGTAAAGTAATGAATTTTCGTTGTTGTATGCGGGAAGGACGACGGAGAATTCATCGAGGGGAGCCTTGGAGAATTGTGCGGGATTTGAGAGGAGCGAGAAATAGTACCCACGAATGAGTGGGGTGTATTGTGGGTCGTTGCTTAAGTCGGCAAAGTATTTGTCGGAGTCCCAAGGTCTTCCGGCAGTGTGGGAGAGTAGGATGCCGCGGTCGGATATTACGGCGAGGGAGAAAGAGTGTCCGTATACAGAGTCGCCTTCGGCACAAAAACGATTGGAGAGGTCGGCGGTGGCGACATCGTAGGCAGAGTGTACGATGCGGAGCGAGGGCGCGATTGCAATGCGAATGAAATCATAGTTGGAGTCACCAAGGAGGGGGTTGGCGAATGCAGCCACCGGAGAGACGGCGAGGGCGGCGAAAATTATGTTACGAAAGAACTTGTTCATAAATATAATAATGAGTAAAGTTATAAATCACAGAAATCGGCAAGAGCGGATATTGGGACGACGCGCGAGCGCCACTGAGCGTCGTAGTTGGCATTGCCGTTGCGGAAACCGAGGCGTTCCTTGCCGGAGATGATGCCGACGACATAAAGTTTGCCGTTGCGTTGAGCGAAAACGGGACCGCCGGAGTTGCCGTGGTCGACGGGGTCTGAGGCAAGCATGATGATGCCGTTATAGAGCCCGTTTTGGCTGACTTTGGAGCTAACATAGTTGGGTGATACGCGGTTTGTGGTCATGAGTTCCTCGGTGCCGACGTTGCGCGGGAAGCCGAGGATGTGGAGCTCGGTGCCGATGCTGAGATTGGAACTCCACTCGGCGTCGTAAGCGAGCCCACCACTGCGACCGAGGATGATGTAAGCCCAATCGTCGTCACCGACAGTAGACTCGGAGTATTTGATGGGGAAGGAGATAACTTCGCCCGACTCGTCGGTGATATCAACAGTCCCGACGGTGTACTCGGTGTTTCCGGTAACCCAAGGCCATTGTTGGGGAGTGTAAGAGTACTCGATGTAGTCGCCATTGCCCGAGATGCCTTGGAGTTTGTACTCGACATCATTGCTTTGGTAGTTGTGAGCAGAATTGATGAGAACGGCTAAGTTGTCATCGAGGTCTTGCTCATGAATGTAACTGAAGTCGATGCAGTGCTTGGCGGTGACGAAGCGACCATCGTCGAGGAGGAAGCCGGTGCCGGAGCAACTGAGGACCTTAGTGCCTTGGTAGTAGAAGGTAACAACGATGTAATAAACGTCCTTTGAGAGAGCTGCAAAGGCGGAGGGAGCGGGCGTTCCGTTGTCGGCGGCACGGTGGGCAGTGCGGAGGGCACGCTGGGCGACATCGTTGATGTTGACGAGTGAGGCATTCATCGTGGCGAGTTGGCGAGCCAGGGAGTCGACCACTTCGGCATTGTTTTGGTTGTCTTCGATAGCCTCAGCGAGCATTTGTTGCTGGTCCTTGACGTCATTGGCAACGTTGTTGACAAAGAGTGTGAGGTAAACGATGGCAGCGATGGCAAGGACGAGGCAAGCGCCGACAGCGATAAGCCCGTACTTGTAGGGTTTGAGGGCTTGCTGCGCGAAGAGGTTAAAGCGCTGGGTGAAGTTGATGGTGCCCATGCGCGAATTGTTGCCATCGGGGATGATGAAGCGAAGTTTGGGACCATTGACCGAAATTTGGATTTCATCGCCGTTCTGCAGGTACCACTCTGTGTCGATGCGTCGACCATTGAGGAGTGTAGAGTTGGTCTTGGATATTTGGACCAACTTCCAATTGTCGCCATCGCGGACGATGGCGGCGTGGCGGCGCGAGACGGTCTTGAAATCCTCGTCGAAGCGCACTTGGCAGCGAGGGTCGCGTCCGATCTCGATATTGTCGAGGATGATGCGTTGCGCCTCGCCCATTTGGTGAAATTTGGAGGTGACGCAGTGCTCGAGGATGTAGTAAGTCTTGTCGGACGGGTTGATGAGCGAGCTCATGCCATTGCCGATAGCACTGGAGAAACTTCCTGATATTGATTTGGTTGCATTAGAAGCCATAGTGAAAAGAATAAGGTGGGTTAATAGCCTTCGGCGCGCAACTTGACGTCACCTACCGAGATGATATCTCCGGGCTTGATAGCCATGCCGTTAACGGATACTTCGGATGAGTTGACATATGTGCCATTGGTTGAGCGCTTCCACTGGTTGAGCGTATCGGATTTGATCCACTGACCGTCGCGGACGACCCACTCACCGATGACGTAGTCGAGTTCAAAAGTGCAGTGACGGCGCGAGAGATACACCGATTGGGTTTCTTTGATGTCGATATCGTTGTGAATAGAAACATCGCGGCGGCCGAGGGTGAGGATTGCGCAATCGCCCTTGAGCATGTCGTCGAGGCGGTAAACGCGACCATATTCCTCGCCTTGCATGACGCGGAGGAGCAGACCGTTGACCACCTTAGTTGAGAAGTCTCTTTTGTCAATATTGTTGTCGACAGGGATGATACCGGGGACAAAGGTCAGGGCGTCCTTGGCGCTCTGAATGCGTTTGTGAAAGTTGGGGTTGAGGCAACCTTGAAGCAAGATAGCCCACTCGCGACCGTTGGAAATTTTCTTGAGGGGAGATGTGTCCCAATCGCCATTGCGTCCGCGCTCGATGTAGGGCATGAGGTCGCGCTCGCTATCGAGTTTGCCGAACGGTAGGCGACCATTGCTGAGGAGTTGATACATCATTACACCGAAGGAGAAGATGTCGGTGGTGGGTAGGACAGTGGCATCGCCCACGGGCTTGACTTGCTCGGGCGGCATGTATGCGTATGTGCCGAAAATTTGCTTGGGACGCCCCATGATGTTGCGCTCGGTCATGCGCTTGTTGCGGTCGCCGGCGATGCCGAAGTCGGTGAGGGCAAAGGTGCCGTCGCTCTTGCGGAGTACATTTTCGGGCTTGAGGTCGCGATGGACCTTGCCGGCGGCGTGGAGAGCGATGAGACCGTTGAGGACATCGTGAGCAATCTTGGGTAGGTCAAGTTTGTCCCGGGAGGACAAGTGAATGAGGTCTCCGCCGGGGCAGAATTCCATAACGATGTAAGGGTTGCCACAGAGGAAACCATGGTCGACCGAGTGCACCAAATATGGCGACGAAATACGCCCGGTCTCGTATTCCATATCGAAGCGCTGGCTCAGTTGGTGTCGGATCTCGGGGTGTACTTCCCAGAGGCGGAGGAGTTTAAGCGCGTATTGTTCGCCCTCGGGAGTCTTCACCAAGTACACGACACCGAAGGAGCCTTCGCCCAGAGAGCGCTCGACGGTGTATCGGTCGGCGATGACGTCTCCGATTTTGATGCGGACTTTTTCGATGACAGGGATTGGTTGAGCCATAATGATATGGTGTTAATCTTCGTCGCAGTTGAATTCAATCATACGAGTACCCATGAGGATGATGTCGCCGTTTTTGATTTCGAATTTGCGACCGGCTTGAACGAATGTGGTGTGGAAGGCGGATTTGTCTTCGATAAACCACTTGCCGTCCTCAAATGTGATGCGGGCTTGTTCTTTGGAAGTGATTGAATTGTTTCCGGGTTCGACGTTGCTGCGGTTGAGTGAAACCGATTCGCCCTCGAAGGGGAGCTTGGCTTTGGCGAGGTGTTCGCCTTCGCGGGGGCACAAAGTGAGGGTGAACTCGGGGATGATGCGTTGCACCAAGGGGTTGATAGTGCCACCGAAGTTGTTGGCGGGTTTGAAGAATTCCTCGGGGGAGTTAACGGTGGGCTGGCGCTTGATTGCCGGGGCTACAGGCTCGGGTTCGGGTTGAGGTTCGGGTTGAGGCTCGGGAGCAGGAGCAGAAGCGGGAGTAGGCTCAGGAGCAGGAGTAGGAGCAGGAGCGGGAGCGGGCTCGGGGGCGGGCTTACCGATAATCGAACGACAGTTGGGGCACTTGTCGGCGTCGGCTCTCAGAGGATATCCACACTTGGGGCAGAGGTGCGGCTCGTCGAAGTCGGTATGTTGCTCAGGCTCAGGCTCGGGCTCGGGAGCCGGTGCGCTATGTTGGGGCTTGGCAGCGGGAGTCTCCGGGAACACATCGCCCTCGTATACAGTGCCGTTGAGGTTGACGGCAGGGGCTTGAGGCTCGGCAGGTTGGGGTACGGTAGTCGCCTGCTGGCTCATCGGATTCTCAGAGGGGTCCAATAGACGGGTGTGGCTCTCGGCGTCGGCTTGAGGAGCCGGTACATTCACGTCGCTCAGAGGCGAATTACATTTGCTACAGTGGGTGGCGCCGGGTTTGTTGGGCCAACCGCAATTTTTACAACGCATAGTATTGTCGGTTTTTATTTGTTTTTTCTAAGTGCAAATTTACAAAAAATATAATGATATGCTAATTTTTCAGATAAATAAATGATGAAGTTTGGGGTTTTAATGACGAACAGTCAAGAATTTTGCGTAAATTTGCAACGGAAATCATAAAAAAAGACTTCTATGAGGAACATAATGGCAATAGGCGCTGTAGCCGTGAGTATATTGGCGGCATCGGCGCAGACACCTGCAGATAGTGTTGCGTGTGATTCAGTTAAGGGTTTCGGCTTTGTCGATCAAGTGGTGGTGCCGTGTACTCCGGTCAAGGATCAGAATAAGTCGGGTACATGCTGGTGCTTCACGGGCATCTCGTTCTTGGAGCATGAAATACTGCGACAGACGGGCGACACGCTCGACCTATCGGAGATGTTTGTGGTGCGCCACTGCTATCAAGATAAAGCCGATCGCTATGTGCGCATGTATGGAGAGTCAAACTTTGCCCCCGGCGGGTCGGCTCTCGATGTGACATATGTGCTGACGCGCTATGGATTGGTGCCCGAGGAGGCATATCCCGGCATCGAGTATGGCGAGGCAAAGCATGTACATGGCGAGATGGACGGCATATTGCGCCACTTGGTTGATGTGGTGGTGAGCAAGCCAGCCAAGAAGGTGTTCCCGGTGTGGCGCAAGGCATTCGACGGAGTGTTGGATGCATATCTCGGAGTGCCGCCGACCGAATTTGTGTACAAAGGCAAGACCTACACGCCACAATCGTTTGCAGCCACGTTGGGTGTCAAAGCAGATGACTATGTGGCGGTGACATCATATACACATCATCCGTTCTATGAGCCATTTGTGCTCGAAATAGCCGATAACTGGCTGTGGGAGCGATACATAAATGTGCCGATGGAGCAGATGGAGGCGATTGTTGACAATGCCCTCGCCAACGGCTACTCGGTGGCGTGGGCGGCAGATGTGAGCGAACCCGGCTTCAAGTGGACCCAAGGCTATGCGCTGATGCCTGCCGAGGTGAACCAATCGAGCCTCGAAGGCACCGAGTTGGCTCGTTGGGTGAAACTTAGCGACAAAGATCGCGATGCTGAACGCTACAACTTTGATGGTCCCGTTGATGAGATTGATGTTACACAAGAATTGCGCCAGCAGATGTTTGACTCGCAGGAGACTACCGATGACCATGCAATGATGATAGTCGGCATTGCTGTCGACCGTCTTGGTAATAAATATTATAAGGTGAAAAATTCGTGGGATACCAATAATGAGTATGGTGGTTACTTCTATGCTTCGCGTGCATATTTTCTGGCAAAGACACTCAATGTATATGTTAATAAGCAAGCCGTGCCTCAAGATATAGCGCGCCAAATGGGTTTAATGCAGAAAAAATGAAACGAATAGGTATCCTATCGGATACGCACTCGTGCTGGGATGACCGCTTTGTGACGCATTTCAGGGGTTGCGACGAGATATGGCACGCGGGCGATATCGGGTGTGCCGATGTGCTCGACCGCTTGGCTACAATAGCGCCGGTGCGTGCGGTTCGTGGTAATATCGACCACGGGCCCTATATCATGCGCTGCCCCGAGGTGCTGGAATCTTCGGTCGAAGGAGTGAAGGTGTGGATGAGCCACATTGGTGGCTATCCCGGGCATTATGCTCCCGGGGTGCGCCGCATGCTTATAGAGTCCAAGCCACGCTTGATGATTGCTGGGCATAGCCACATACTTAAGGTGATGTATGACAAGGAATTAAACTTGTTGCATGTCAACCCCGGGGCTGCCGGCTATCAAGGTTGGCAGAAACAACGCACAATGCTGCGCCTCACTGTAGACGGAGATGAGATTGTCGACCTTGAAGTCATAGAATTGGGCAAAATGCGAATGATAAAATGAAACGAGCAGGATTAATCATTATAGCTCTAATCGCTTTGTTTATAAGTGGTTGCAAAACTACTGAGGCAAATTATCGCCAAGCATACGAGCGTGCAATAGCGGCTCGCGACTCTGTGGAAACTTATGGCGAAGCTGCTCATCGCATGGATATGCGCGTGGTGGTCATTGGCAACGACTCGGTGTGTGTCAAGAACGAGCGAGTGCGTCCGATCGATGGTGGCGGCGCGCCGGTGGATATCCTTGCCTATAATGTGGTGGTGGGTCAATTCAAGCAGCGCTTCAATGCTATGTCGCTGCGCACGCGCTTGGTTGATGCCGGGTATGCCGACGCTTTTGTGGTTGAGACAGCCGAGCCCTACTACTATATAATATTGTCGACACACGGCGATATGGCTGCGGCTGCGCGTGCGTTGCGAGCAATCCCTGCGGGATTTCCGGTGGCAATGCGCTCGCCGTTGCCGTTTATTCTGCAAACGTCGCGGTGATTTTCTCCATGGCGGGTATTCGCTTTAGATCATATAATTCAATCAACTCGTGGGCGCTGCAGGGCGCGCCATCCGGGTTGATGCCCATCAGTCGACTGAGATGCCCAAGAAGTTCTCGGGCTGTGAATCGTTGTCTCAGCGTCTCCATCGACATGGCGCTGTCGCGCTTGGCGAGGCGTTGCCCGGCTGTGTTGCAGAGTAGGGGAAGGTGGGTGTAATTTACC
Source organism: uncultured Bacteroidales bacterium (assembly GCA_945829225.1). Taxonomy (GTDB): domain Bacteria; phylum Bacteroidota; class Bacteroidia; order Bacteroidales; family Muribaculaceae; genus CAG-873. Next base: position 16,379 of record CALZTY010000020.1, read on the forward strand.
GGCTTCATACCTAATAAGTCGCGTAGATAATTCTGCTGTCCCACTGATAGCAACAGGTCGTTGCCACGCATCACCTCGTTGACTCCCATGGCATCATCGTCGACTACCACGGCGAGTTGGTAAGCCCAAGCACCGTCGGCACGTCGCAGGATGAAATCGCCACACTCGTGGGCGAGGTTGACTTGCTGCGGACCATAAAGACCATCTGTGAAGTGTATATCTTTGTCGGGGACGTAAATGCGCTCGGCGGCGGGGCTCGTCTGTGCGTGCCATGGCTGAGGTAGATGAGCCGGGCGGCAGGTCCCGGCATACACCACGCGCCCATCGCTGCGGTGAGGCGCCTGTGTGGCCATGATATCGGCGCGAGTGCATCGGCATGGATACACCAATCCGGTATCGTGCAGGCGCTCCAAGGCGCTGAGGTATATGTCGTGGCGATGACTTTGGGAGTAAGGACCGTGGTCGCCGCGGTCTTCGAGCCCGCCTTCATCAAAGTCAAGCCCGAGCCATTGCAGGTCGTCCTCGATAAGCTGAGCCCATTGACGGCGCGAGCGTTGCGGGTCGAGGTCCTCGATGCGAAGTATCCAGCGCCCGCCGCGCGCCCGCACCGATAGCCACGACGCCAATGCCGTGAAGACATTGCCGGCGTGCATACGCCCGGTAGGGGATGGCGCAAATCGTCCGATGACTGTGTTGCTGTCCATTTCGCCGACAAAGTTACAAATAAAAAATGTGTGAAAAAAGATGTGCAAATTTGATACATGACAAATTAGTTGTAACTTTGCAATAATTACAAACGACAATTATTATGGTAGAAAACTCGGCACTATTAGACAATTCAGAATTTAAAAGATGGGTAAAAGGGCTGAAACAAAATATTCGTTCAGCCCAATTAAAAGCTGCCCAGAAAGTGAATTCGGAATTGCTCCACTTGTATTGGACAATGGGATCTGAGATTTGTGCAAAGCAGAGGTTGTCTCATTGGGGCGATGGCTGGCTCAATGCATTAAGCAAGGAATTGATGCGTGAATTTCCTGATATGAAAGGATTCTCATATAGAAATCTTCGATATATTAGGCAGGGGTATGAGTTTTATAATCAGAGGCTTTCATTTTGGCAACAGCCTGTTGCCAAATTATCGGATAATACCTCGCCGCAGGTAGTCTCACAATGTAGCGAAGATGTTTTCTTTTCTGTCCCTTGGGGGCACCACCTATACATAATGTCTAAGTGTCCTGATGTTGATAAGGCTGTTTTTTATATTAACAAGACGGTTGAGAATGGTTGGAGTAGAGCTGTTTTGCTGAACTATCTTGATACCAATCTCTATGAACGTCAAGGTAAATCTATAAACAATTTCAATAGATTGTTGTCAGATCCACAAAGTGATTTGGCACAACAAACATTGAAGGATCCATATAATTTTGATTTTTTGACTCTTGACTCCGAGTATCGCGAGTGTGAGCTCGAGAAGGCCCTCACCAAGAATATTACTCAGTTCCTATTGGAATTAGGTACCGGATTTGCCTTCGTTGGAAGTCAAGTTCCCTTAAATGTAGGTGAAGAGACGATATATCCTGATTTGTTGTTTTATCATATAGAGCTTCGTTGTTATGTCGTTGTGGAGCTTAAAGTGACCAAGTTTAAGGGAGAGCATTTGGGGCAATTGGGCGTCTATGTGAGCGCCGTTAATCATTTGAAGAAAAAACCGACTGATAATCCTACTGTCGGGCTACTTATTTGTAAGACCAAGGATAATGTGATGGCGCAATATGCACTTGAATCTACAAATCAACCTATCGGAATTTCTGAGTATCAATTGGCACATTTTATGCCTAATAATATGCAGAGCCAACTTCCATCTGTTCAGGAAATAGAAAGTGTGTTATCGGATACTGTTGAAGAATGAGGTAATAAGAGTGGGGGGGGTTACAAATAAAAAATGTGTGAAAAAAGATGTGCAAATGTTTGGTTGTGAACAAAATAATTGCTAACTTTGCACCGAAATAGAGGGCGCTTACGCTCCGTAGAGTTGTTAATCTGTTGAGGGTTAGCGACTTGAGTGGTGTGCGGTGCTCGATATTGAAGTGTAAATAAGATTAAGAGAGAAATATAAAAATTAAGTACAAAACAAAAAACTAAGATGCCTACAATTCAGCAATTAGTAAGAAAAGGTCGCGTGGCATTGGTAGACAAATCGAAGTCGCCCGCGCTTGACTCATGCCCGCAGCGTCGCGGTGTGTGTGTTCGCGTGTACACCACGACCCCCAAGAAGCCTAATTCGGCTATGCGTAAAGTCGCCCGTGTGCGCCTCACTAATGGTAAGGAGGTTAACTCCTATATTCCCGGTGAAGGTCACAACCTGCAGGAGCACAGCATCGTGCTGGTGCGCGGCGGCCGTGTAAAGGACCTCCCCGGTGTTCGTTACCACATCGTTCGTGGTACCCTCGATACATCAGGTGTTAAGGACCGCACACAACGTCGTAGCAAATACGGTGCCAAGCGACCCAAGGCCGGTGCAGCCAAGAAGTAATCTATTATTGTATAATAGGTGAAGTAATCTGAAAGCACCACGAGATTTAATTATTTATTTTAAACTCGTTTTTGAATTCTTGAAAAGCTGCAACCACGGTTGAGTAAGCCCCGGCACACGACGACAGAGGTCGCCGTAACAACTCAAAGAAGTGCCGCCAAGACACAGGGCCGAAGAACGACGCAAGCAACCAAGCAATCAAAAACACAAACAGGTAAAAACCAACAATGAGAAAGGCAAAACCTAAGAAACGTGTGATCCTCCCCGATCCCGTATTCGGTGATGTGCGTGTGACCAAGTTTGTCAACCACCTCATGTATGATGGTAAGAAGAACACCGCATTCACCATCTTCTATGGAGCACTCGAAATTGTGAAATCCAAGCTCCCCAACGAGGAACAAACAGCCCTCGAAATCTGGAAGAAAGCCCTCGAAAACGTTACCCCGCAAGTAGAGGTTAAGTCGCGCCGTGTGGGTGGTGCTACATTCCAAGTCCCCACCGAAATTCGCGCAGACCGCAAAGAGTCTATATCTATGAAAAATCTGATCATCTACGCACGCAAGCGTGGCGGCAAGACTATGGCAGACAAGCTCGCAGCCGAGATCGTTGACGCATTCAACAACCAAGGCGGCGCCTTCAAGCGCAAAGAAGATATGCACAAGATGGCAGAGGCTAACCGCGCTTTCGCTCATTTCCGCTTCTAATTTTTCAAAGATATAAGCAACAATGGCAAAATCAGACGAACTTCTTAAATACACTCGTAACATCGGCATCATGGCTCACATCGATGCCGGCAAAACGACTACTTCAGAGCGTATCCTCTTCTACACCGGCTTGACTCACAAAATCGGTGAGGTACACGACGGTGCAGCCACTATGGACTGGATGGAGCAGGAGCAAGAACGTGGTATCACTATTACCTCGGCTGCTACTACCGCATTCTGGAAATATAACAACGAGAAATACAAAATCAACCTCATTGACACTCCGGGACACGTCGATTTCACTGTCGAGGTAGAGCGCTCTTTGCGCGTGCTCGACGGCGCTGTCGCTACTTTCTGTGCCGTAGGTGGCGTTGAACCTCAGTCCGAGACTGTATGGCGTCAAGCCGACAAGTACAATGTACCCCGTATCGGCTATGTCAACAAGATGGACCGCTCGGGTGCCAACTTCTTCGAGGTTGTTCGCCAGGTAAAGGAAGTGCTCGGCGCTAACCCTTGCCCCATTCAAATTCCTATCGGCGCTGAAGAAACCTTCAAGGGCGTCGTTGACCTCATCCGCATGAAGGCTATCTTCTGGCACGATGAGACTATGGGTGCTGACTATGAGGTTGAGGATATCCCCGCAAACCTCCTCGGCGAAGCCGAAGAATGGCGCGAAAAGATGCTCGAGAAAATCGCCGAATTCGACGACGAGCTCATGGAGAAATTCTTCGACGATCCCTCCTCAATCACCGAGGATGAGATCAAGCGCGCTGTCCGCACCGCTACCTTGTCGATGAACATCGTGCCCATGATTCTCGGCTCTTCGTTCAAGAACAAAGGCGTACAGTGCTTGCTCGACGCAGTCTGCGCTTATCTGCCTTCTCCTACCGACGCAGGTGCCGTACACGGTCACGCTGTAGGCGACCCCGACGAGGAACTCACCCGCGAGCCCTCAAGCGACGCTCCTATGTGTGCCCTCGCATTCAAGATTGCTACCGACCCCTATGTAGGTCGTCTGTGCTTCTTCCGCGTTTACTCGGGTGATATCGAAGCCGGCTCTTACGTCCTCAACACCCGCTCGGGCAAGAAGGAACGTATCTCGCGCCTCTTCCAAATGCACTCCAACAAGCAGAACCCCAAGGAAGTCATCGGCTGCGGTGATATCGGCGCCGGCGTAGGCTTCAAGGATATCCGCACAGGTGATACCCTCTGCGCTGAAAATGCTCCTATCGTCCTCGAAGCTATGGACTTCCCCGATCCCGTTATCGGTATCGCTGTAGAGCCCAAGACCCAGAAGGACCTCGATAAGCTCGGCGTCGGCTTGCAGAAACTCGCCGAAGAGGACCCCACATTCCGCGTAGCTACCAACGAAGAGACCGGTCAAACCGTTATCTCCGGTATGGGCGAGCTCCACTTGGATATCATTATCGACCGTCTCCGTCGCGAGTTCAAGGTTGAATGTAACCAAGGTCGTCCCCAAGTTACCTACAAGGAAGCAATCACCAAGCCCGTTCAATTGCGCGAAGTATTCAAGAAGCAGACCGGTGGTCGCGGTAAGTTTGCCGATATCATCGTGCGCGTTGAACCCATCGACGAAGGCTTCGAAGGCAACTTGCAATTCGTTGACGAGGTTAAGGGTGGTAACATTCCTAAGGAATTCATCCCCTCGATCCAGAAGGGCTTCCAGACCGCTATGAAGAATGGCGTGCTCGCCGGCTATCCCGTTGAGCAACTCAAGGTTACCGTAATCGATGGTTCTTTCCACCCCGTCGACTCCGACCAGCTCTCGTTCGAGCTCTGTGCCATCCAGGCATTCAAGAAAGCCTGCGAGCAAGCCGGCCCCGTGCTCCTCGAGCCTATCATGAAGATCGAAGTCGTTACCCCCGAGGAATCGATGGGCGACGTTATCTCCGACCTCAACAAGCGTCGTGGTCAAGTCGAAGGTATGGAAACCAGCCGCTCGGGTGCCCGTGTCGTTAAGGCTAAAGCTCCGCTCGCCGAGATGTTCGGCTATGTGACCGCCTTGCGTACCATCACCTCGGGTCGCGCTACCTCTACAATGTCGTTCTCGCACTACAGCGAGGTATCCACTTCCATCGCTCGCAACGTCCTGACCGAGTGCCAGGGCCGTGTAGACCTGCTTAAGTAAACAAAAAAAGAATCACAATATGAGCCAAAAAATTCGCATCAAACTGAAATCTTACGATCACAACTTGGTCGACAAGTCGGCTGAAAAGATCGTAAAGACCGTGAAGGCTACCGGCGCTATCATCTCGGGCCCCATTCCTCTGCCCACTCACAAGCGCATCTTCACTGTCAACCGCTCGACCTTCGTTAACAAGAAGGCTCGCGAGCAATTCCAACTCTCGTCGTTCAAGCGCCTCATCGAGATCCACAACTCGACTGCCAAGACAATCGACTCCCTCATGAAGCTCGAATTGCCCAGCGGCGTGGAAGTAGAAATCAAGGTGTAATAACACGTCACATCAGTTAACATCAACCCAAATTAAATAATAAAGAAATGCCAGGATTAATTGGAAAGAAAATCGGAATGACATCCGTGTTCAGTGCCGACGGCAAGAACGTGCCGTGCACTGTTATCGAAGTAGGTCCTTGCGTCGTAACACAGGTAAAAACCGTCGCTACCGACGGCTATGAAGCACTCCAGCTGGGCTTCCAGGATGCTAAGGAAAAGCATACCACCAAGCCCCTCCAGGGTCACTTCGCCAAAGCAGGTGTTACCCCCAAGCGCCACTTGGCCGAGTTCAAAGGGTTTGGCGACAGCTACAAATTAGGCGACACTATCACAGTGGACCTGTTCTCTGAAGCCGACTTCGTCGACATCGTCGGCACCTCTAAGGGTAAAGGCTTCCAGGGCGTCGTTAAGCGCCACGGCTTCGGCGGTGTAGGTCAGACTACTCACGGCCAGCACAACCGCCTCCGCGCTCCCGGTTCGATCGGTGCCTGCTCCTATCCCGCTAAGGTGTTCAAGGGCATGCGCATGGCCGGTCAACTCGGCAACAAGCGTGTCACCGTGCAGAACCTCCAGGTAGTGAAGGTTATTGCCGAGCACAATGTGTTAATGATCAAGGGTTCTATCCCCGGTAGTAAAGGTTCAATCGTCTTAATTGAGAAGTAAAATGGAAGTCGCAATTTTAACTAAAGAAGGTAAGGACACCGGCCGCAAGGCTGTCCTCAACGACGAGGTGTTCGGCATCGAAGCCAACGAGCACGCCATCTATCTCGACGTTAAGCAATATCTCGCCAACCACCGTCAAGGTACCCACAAGAGCAAAGAACGTAGCGAAGTCAGCGGCTCTACCCGCAAGCTCCACAAGCAAAAAGGCGGCGGCGGTAGCCGTATCGGCGACATCAACTCACCGGTCCTCATCGGTGGCGGTCGCGTCTTCGGTCCCCGTCCTCGCGACTATCGCTTCAAGCTCAACCGCAAGCTCAAGGAGCTGGCTCGTCGCTCGGCTCTCTCTGCTAAGGCTGCTGCCGGCGAGATTATCGTAGTGGAGAACTTTACTTTTGAGACACACAAGACTAAAGAATATATAAAATTTGCTAAAGATCTTAAAATCGACGGCAAAAAGGTTCTCTTGGTTTTGTCATCTAAAGAAAACTCCGTATATTTGTCAGTCCGTAATGTGCCGAACGCAAAGCTCGCCTCTGCGTCCGACCTCAATACGTATGTAATTCTTAACAACAATGCTCTGGTGCTCACCGAGGGCAGTGTTGAACTTATTAATAAACTTTAATCACCACAGCGAAGATGGAAATTTCAATCAAACCCATTCTCACCGAGAAGGCGACTAAGCTCACCGAGAAGCTTAATCGCTACACCTTTGCCGTTTCCCCCAAGGCCGACAAAGGTCAGATTAAGGCACTGGTTGAAGCGCTCTACGGCGTGAAGGTGCTTAAGGTGAACACCGCCGTCATGCGCGCTAAGAACAAGTCACGCTGGACCAAGAGCGGACTCCTCCGCGGTAAAACAGCCCAGTGGAAGAAAGCTTACGTCACTGTCGGCGAAGGTGAAACTATCGACTTTTATAGCAACATTTAATAACAATGGCAGTAAAGAAATTTAAGCCCACTACCCCAGGGCAACGTCACAAGATTATTGGTGTATTCAAGCGCACCGAAGCCGTGAAAGTCGACGGCAAGACCCAAGTGCGCACCTCCACTGCTAATGCACCAGAAAAGACTCTTACCTGCGGAAAACGCACCAGCGGCGGTCGCAACGCCGAGGGTCACCTCACCACTCGCTACCTTGGCGGTGGTCACAAGCGCAAATTCCGCTTCATCGACTTTAAGAGAACCAAGGATGGCATTCCCGCCACTGTCAAGACCATCGAGTACGACCCCAACCGCTCGGCTCGCATTGCCTTGCTCTACTATGTAGACGGCGAGAAAGCTTACATCATTGCACCCAACGGTCTCGAAGTAGGTCAAACTGTCCTCAGTGGACCCGATGCCGCTCCCGAAGTCGGCAACGCTCTCCCCCTGAGCAAGATCCCCGTCGGTACCGTAATCCACAACATCGAGCTCCGTCCCGGTCAAGGCGCCTTCATGGCTCGCGCTGCCGGTACTTTCGCTCAACTCATCTCCCGTGAGGGCGATTACGCGATTATCAAATTACCTTCAGGCGAAACTCGCAAAGTGCTCGCCGCTTGCAAGGCAACCGTCGGCGTTGTCGGCAATAGCGAACACTCCTTGGAAAGCTCCGGCAAGGCTGGCCGCTCTCGTTGGCTCAACCGTCGCCCCCGCAACCGCGGTGTCGTTATGAACCCTGTCGATCACCCCATGGGTGGTGGCGAAGGTCGCGCTTCAGGTGGTCATCCCCGCTCGCGCAAGGGCCTTTATGCTAAGGGCTTGAAGACTCGCGCTCCCAAGAAGCTCTCGTCGAAGTATATCATCGAAAGACGTAAAAAGTAATCTGATAAATTAAGTAATTATGAGTCGTTCATTAAAAAAAGGACCCTTTATCAGCGTCAAACTCGAGAAGAAGGTCGAGGCGATGAATGAATCCGGCAAGAGCAGCGTTATCAAAACCTGGAGCCGCGCTTCTATGATCGCCCCCGAATTTGTCGGCCACACTTTCGCAGTTCACAACGGTAACAAGTTTATTCCCGTATACGTCACCGAAAATATGGTGGGACACAAGCTGGGTGAATTCGCACCCACTCGCACCTTCCGTGGCCATGCCGGCAATAAGAAAAAATAATTAGGGCCCGTTATTACAAATTCGATTAAAAAGAAAAAACAATGGGTGTAAGAAAAAGAAAATCAGCCGAAGAGCGCCACGAGGCTCTCAAGAACGTTGCTTTCGCTAAGCTTAACAACGTCCCCACCTCGCCCCGCAAAATGCGCTTGGTTGCCGATATGGTGCGTGGCAAGGAAGTGTTCCGTGCCCTCGGCATCCTCAAATTCTCTAATAAAGAGGCAGCCGCTCGCGTGCGTAAGCTCCTGCTGAGCGCTGTCGCCAACTGGGAAGCTAAGAACGAAACCAAAGCAGAGAACGACACTCTCTACATCAAGACTATCTATGTAGGTTGTGCCACCACTCTCAAGCGTCTCCGCCCCGCTCCCCAGGGCCGTGGCTACCGCATCCGCAAGCGCAGCAACCACGTCACCATTATTCTTGATACAATTGATAACGCTAAAGAGGCATAAAACATGGGTCAGAAAGTCAATCCTATCAGCAATCGCTTAGGCGTAATCCGTGGCTGGGACTCCAACTGGTCTGAAAAAGGCAAATACCCCGCCAATATCCTCGAAGATTACAAACTCCGCGAATATCTCAACGTCCGCCTCGCCAAGTGTAGCGTCTCGCGCGTTGTCATCGAGCGTACCCTCAAGTTGATCACTATCACCGTCTGCACCTCGCGCCCCGGTCTCATCATCGGCAAGGGCGGTCAAGACGTCGAAGCCCTCAAGAAGGAGCTCGCCAAGATCACCGACAAGGACGTTCAAATTAATGTATATGAAATCAAGCGCCCCGAGCTCGACGCCGAAATCGTTGCCGCTACCATCGCTCGCCAGATCGAGGGCAAAGTAGCTTATCGTCGCGCTGTCAAGATGGCTGTCGCTTCGACTATGCGCGCCGGTGCCGAGGGCATCAAAGTGCAAGTCGCAGGCCGCCTCAACGGCGCCGAAATGGCTCGCAGCGAGATGTTCAAGGAAGGTCGTACTCCCCTCCACACTCTCCGCGCCGACATCGACTACTCCCTCGTTGAAGCTCACACCAAGGTGGGCGTCATCGGCGTGAAAGTCTGGATCTGCCGCGGCGAAGTGTATGGCAAGCGCGACCTCGCTCCCCAATTCACTTCAGCACAAAAAGAAGGCCGCCCCGCTGCTGCCAACGGCAACTCTCGTCGCGGTGGCTTCCGTCGTGCCAAAAACAATCGTTAAACCAAAAAGCCGATTAAAGGACTATGTTAGCACCTAAGAAAACAAAATTCCGCCGCCAGCAGAAAGGCCGCATGAAGGGCGAAGCCCAGCGCGGTAATCAGCTCGCTTTCGGCTCCTTTGGCATCAAGACCTTGGAATCCAAGTGGATCACCGGTCGCCAAATCGAAGCCGCTCGTATCGCGGTGACTCGTTATATGCAACGTCAGGGTCAAATCTGGATCCGCATCTTCCCCGATAAGCCTATCACCAAGAAGCCTGCCGAAGTCCGCATGGGTAAAGGTAAAGGTTCTCCCGAAGGTTTCGTGGCTCCCGTCACTCCCGGTCGCATCATCATCGAAGTAGAAGGCGTGCCCTTCGACGTAGCCAAGGAGGCTCTCCGTCTCGCCGCCCAGAAACTCCCCGTTGTCACCAAGTTTGTCGTTCGTCGCGACTATGACCCATCTCAAAATGTGTAAGCAGTCATGAAGAAAGAAGAAATTAAAGAACTCAGCACGGCCGACCTCCAGGAACGCCTGGAAGTAATGGAAAAGGATTACCTGCAGTTGAAAGTCAACCACGCAGTCTCTCCCCTGGACAATCCCGCCAAGATTACTGCCGACCGTCGTATGATCGCTCGCGTGAAAACAGAGCTGCGTCTCCGCGAACTCAACAACAAATAATCCCCAGCACGAATATGGAAAAACGTAATTTAAGAAAAGAGCGCATCGGGGTTGTTTCCAGCAACAAGGGCGACAAGACTATCACTGTCACCATTAAGTGGAAGGAAAAACATCCTATCTATGGTAAATTTGTCAACAAAAGCAAAAAATACCATGCCCACGATGAAAATAACGAGTGCAGTGTAGGCGATACCGTTCGTTTGATGGAGACTCGTCCCTTGTCAAAGACCAAGAGATGGCGCTTAGTTGAAATAATTGAAAAAGTTAAGTAACAATGATACAGACAGAATCTCGTTTAACCGTAGCCGATAATAGCGGCGCAAAGGAAGCCCTCTGCATCCACGTGCTCGGTGGCACCGGTCGTCGTTACGCATCGGTAGGCGACATCATCGTCGTCTCGATCAAGAGCGTCATCCCCAGCTCCGACGTCAAGAAGGGTACTGTATCCAAGGCAATCGTCGTCCGCACCAAGAAGGAAATCCGTCGCCCCGACGGCTCTTACATCCGCTTCGACGACAACGCCTGCGTCCTCCTCAACAACGCCGGCGAGTTGCGTGGCACTCGTATCTTCGGCCCGGTTGCCCGTGAGCTCCGCGCCACAAACATGAAGATTGTTTCCCTTGCACCCGAGGTACTCTAAATCAATAACCTGACAAAATTATTCAATCATGAAATTGCATATCAAGAAAGGTGACATGGTTTACGTCCTCGCCGGGGACGACAAAGGCGCCAAAGGCCGCGTCCTTGAGGTTCAACCCTCCAAGTACCGCGCTATCGTCGAAGGCGTCAACATGGTCACCAAGGCTACTAAACCCTCGGCTCAGCACCCCCAAGGTGGCTTAGTCAAGAAGGAGGCTCCCATTCACATCTCGAATCTCAGCCTCATCGACCCCAAGACCGACAAGCCCACTCGCATCGCTCTCAAGCGCGAGGACGGCAAGTGTGTTCGTATCGCTAAAAAATCAGGACAGGAGATCAAATAATGGAAACTACACTTAGCAAAGATTACAAAGAACGCATCGTGCCCGCCCTCACCAAGGAGTTCGGCTACACCACCGTGATGCGTGTCCCCCGCCTGGAGAAGATCGTTATCAACCAAGGTATCGGCGAGGCTACCCAAGACAAGAAACTCATCGACATCGCTATCAATGAGCTCACCGCTATCACCGGTCAAAAGGCTGTCGCTACACTCTCGCGCAAAGATATCTCTAACTTCAAGGTTCGTAAGAAAATGCCCATCGGCGTACGTGTGACACTCCGCCGCGAGCGCATGTACGAGTTCCTCGAGCGTCTCGTCCGCATCGCTCTCCCCCGTATCCGCGACTTCAAGGGCATCGAAGGTAAGCTCGACGGCCGTGGCAACTACACCCTCGGCATCACCGAGCAGATCATCTTCCCCGAGATTAACATCGACAATATTAACAAGCTCATGGGTATGAACATCACCTTCGTTACCTCCGCTCCCACCGACGAGGAAGGTTACGCTCTGCTCAAAGCTTTTGGTCTTCCCTTCAAAAACGAAAAGAAGTAAGCTATGGCAAAAGAATCAATGAAAGCCCGCGAGGTTAAGCGCGCTCGCCTGGTCGCTAAGTACGCCGAGAAAAAAGCAGCCCTCAAGGCTGTCGGCGACTACGAGGCTTATCAGGAACTCCAGAAGTTGCCCAAAAACGCTTCTCGCGTTCGCCTCCACAACCGCTGCTCTATCACCGGTCGCCCCAAAGGATACATGCGCCAGTTCGGACTCTCCCGTATCCAATTCCGCGAGATGGCTTCCGCAGGCCTCATCCCCGGCGTGAAAAAAGCCAGCTGGTAACCAGTCGTTAAGGTTATACCTCCGGCACACGCCATTCTATTCCCTCGGGAGACGGCTCTGAGCCACGACTCTTCCTTCCCCGCCCTTCTGCGGATTCTCAGCATCCGCTCCGGGTCGGCTCCCACCTCTTTTTTAACAATTAACAGTGAATTAAATATTGTTGGGATGCTCTAATCCCGATCAATTTAAACATCAAAACAATGACAGATCCTATAGCAGATTATCTCACAAGATTGAGGAACGCTATCAAGGCCAACCACCGCGTGGTCGAGATTCCCGCCTCAAACTTGAAAAAAGAAATCACTAAGATTCTTTTTGAACAGGGCTATATCCTCAACTACAAGTTTGTCGACGGCGAAAACCCCGCCGGCACTATCAAGATAGCCCTCAAGTACGACCCCGTCGACCGCGTCAACGCCATCAAGGGCCTCCGTCGCGTCTCTCGCCCGGGTCTCCGCCAGTATGCCGGTTACAAGGATATGCCCCGCGTCCTCAACGGTCTCGGTATCGCTATCCTCTCGACATCTCGAGGCGTTATGACTAACAAGCGCGCTGCCGAAGAAAAAGTCGGCGGCGAAGTCCTTTGCTATGTTTATTAATCTTTAATCCCCAATTATCATGTCACGTATAGGTAAAGCTCCCATCGCAATCCCTGCCGGTGTCTCTGTTGAGGTTAAAGACAACGTAGTCACCGTAAAGGGCAAGAACTCGAGCCTTCAGCAAGCCATCAACCCCGACATCACCGTCGAGGTAGAGGATGGTCACATCATCGTTAAACGCCCCTCCGACGACCGCGAGCACCGCGCCCTCCACGGCCTCTATCGCGCTCTCATCCACAATATGGTGGTCGGCGTTTCTGAAGGTTATCGCAAAGAACTGGAATTAGTAGGCGTAGGTTACCGCGCAACTACCAACGACCCCCACATCCTGGAGTTGTCTCTCGGTTTCTCTCACGCAATATATATCAAGCTCCCCCCCGAGGTTACCGTCGAGGCTAAGAACGAGCGTAACAAAAACCCGCTCATCATCCTCACATCCAACGACAAGCAACTCCTCGGTCAGGTTTGTGCCAAGATCCGCTCGCTCCGTAAGCCCGAACCCTACAAGGGCAAAGGTATCAAGTTTGTTGGCGAAGTTATTCGTCGTAAGTCCGGCAAGACTGCCGGTGCCAAATAATTAAAACGACACCATCATGATATCTAAGATTGACAGAAGAAATAAAATCAAGGCTCGCATCCGCGGCCGCATCTCCGGCACTGCTACTCGTCCCCGCATGACAGTATTCCGCTCCAACAAGCAGATCTACGTGCAACTCATCGACGACCTCGCAGGCAAAACCATCGTATCAACTTCCTCTAAGGGTATCGAAGAAGGTACCAAGATCGAGATCGCTGCTAAGGTGGGCGAGGCTATCGCTAAGAAAGCCCTCGAAGCCGGCATCAACGAAGTAGTTTTTGACCGCAACGGTTATCTGTTCCACGGTCGTGTTAAATCTCTTGCCGATGCTGCCCGCAAAGGCGGACTTAAATTCTAAACGATTATGGCAATCAAGAACAATAGAGTTAAAACAACCAGCGACCTCGACCTCAAGGATCGTTTGGTCGCCATCAACCGCGTTACCAAGGTAACCAAGGGTGGTCGCACATTCACCTTCGCTGCCATCGTCGTTGTCGGCAATGAAAACGGCATCATCGGATGGGGCTTGGGCAAGGCAAACGAAGTGCAGGCTGCTATCGCCAAGGGCGTTGAATCAGCCAAGAAAAACCTTATCAAAGTCCCCGTTCACAAGGGTACTATCCCCCACGAACAAGTTGCCAAGTTCGGCGGCTCCCGCATAATCCTCAAACCCGCCTCCCACGGTACCGGTGTTAAAGCCGGTGGCGCTATGCGTGCCGTCCTCGAGAGCGTCGGCATCACCGACGTCCTCGCCAAGAGCAAAGGCTCTTCCAACCCCCACAACTTGGTTAAGGCTACCATCGCCGCTCTCGGCGAAATGCGCTCACCCGCTCAGGTTGCCCACAATCGTGGTATCTCGGTAGAAAAAGTATTCAAAGGCTAATCATTCTCGAAATTATGGCAAAGATCAAAATCACCCAGATAAAGAGCCGCATCAAGTGCCCCGCTGTGCAGAAACGCACTCTCGACGCGCTTGGCATCAAGAAAATGCATCACACCGTTGTCAAGGAAGACACACCCGATGTGATGGGTATGGTTAACAAAGTTCGTCACCTCGTCGAAGTGACCAACGCATAATTCAGTTCACTACTATGGATTTAAGCAATATTCAACCCGCCGTCGGTTCTGTTAAACACAACACTCGCATAGGTCGTGGTCCCGGTTCGGGCAAGGGCGGCACTTCTACTCGTGGTCACAAAGGCGCCAAGTCGCGCTCGGGCTACTCTCGCAAGATCGGCTTCGAAGGCGGTCAAATGCCTCTCCAACGTCGCCTTCCCAAGTGGGGCTTCAAGAACATCAACCGCAAGGAGTACAAGGCTATCAACCTCGCTCTTATCGCTGAGTTGGCTCAAGCCAAGAACCTCACCAACATCGGTCTCGAAGAGTTGCGCGCTGCCGGCTTCGTCCGTCGCAACCAGCTCGTTAAAATTCTTGCTAACGGCGCCCTCAACACTGCATTAACCATCGAGGCACACGCCTTCTCGGCTGCCGCCCAGGCTGCCATCGAAGCCGCTGGTGGCTCGGTATCAAAAATTGAACAATAATGAGATTCGTCGACACCCTCAAGAATATTTGGACTATTGAAGAGCTGCGCAAGCGCATCCTCGTCACTCTGCTCTTAGTCTTGGTTTATCGTCTCGGTTGCTACGTTGTCCTCCCCGGCATCTCCCCCTCCGATATCGACGCCTTGGCTTCTTTCACCAACAAGAGCGGTCTGATGCAGCTCCTCGATATGTTCTCGGGTGGCGCTTTCTCCCAAGCTTCTATCTTCGCCCTGGGTATCATGCCCTACATCACGGCTTCGATCGTTATCCAACTCTGCGGTATGATCCTGCCGTCATTCCAGAAGATGCAGCGCGAGGGTGAAAGCGGTCGCCAGAAACTCAATCAGTACACTCGTTACCTCACTGTGCTGATCCTCTGCCTCCAAGCCCCTGCTTACCTCATCAACCTCGAGGTTCAAGTAGCCGGCGCTGGCGGTCACCTCGCCCTCGGTTTCTGGACTATCCTATACCTCACCATCATCATGGCTGCAGGTGCTATGTTCATCCTCTGGCTCGGTGAACGCATCACCGACCGCGGTATCGGCAATGGTATCTCTTTCATCATCTTGGTAGGTATTATCGCTCGCCTCCCGGGAGCTCTCTTCTTTGAATTCACCTCACGCCTCCCCGGTACAACCGGTAGCCAAGGCGGTCTCGTGATGTTCATTGTTGAGATCGTTCTCCTCTTCGCTGTTACCGTTTGCGCCGTAATGCTCGTGCAAGGTACCCGCAAGGTGCCCGTACAATATGCCAAGCGCATCGTCGGCAACCGTCAGTACGGAGGTCAACGTCAGTACATCCCTCTGAAAGTCAATGCCGCAGGTGTGATGCCTATCATCTTCGCCCAGGCTATCATGTTCATCCCCATGACTCTTGCCGGTTTCCGTGGCGAGTCAAGCTTTGTTCAGGCTTTCACCGACATCAACAGCTTCTGGTACAACGCCCTGTTCTTCATCCTCATCGTTGCATTCACATACTTCTACACAGCCATCACAGTGCGCCCCACTCAGATGGCTGAAGATATGAAGCGCAACAATGGCTTCATCCCCGGCGTTAAGCCCGGCAAGAAGACCGCTGAGTATCTCGACACCATCATGTCCCGCATCACTCTCCCCGGCTCTATCTTCCTCGGCATCGTGGCTATCTTGCCCGCTTTCGCTCGCTTCTTCGGTATCTCACAGAACTTCGCCCAATTCTTCGGTGGCACTTCGTTGCTCATCATGGTCGGCGTTGTCCTCGATACCCTCCAGCAAGTCGAAGCTCACCTCAAGATGCACCACTACGACGGCCTCATGAAGGACGGCAAAATCAAGGGTCGCACCACCGGCTCTGCCTATTGATTAAGTAACAGTTAACTGCACGATAAGCACAATAAGATGATTTATCTGAAAACTCCGGAAGAAATGCAACGCATGCGCATCGCCGCCGACCTCGTGTCGCGCACTATGGGCGAGGTGGCGCGTTGGATTGCCCCGGGTGTCACTACACGCAAGCTCGACACCATTGCCCGTGAATTCATTCACGACAATGGTGGCAAGCCTGCCTGTCTTGGATACGAGGGCTTCCCCGGAACCTTGTGCATCGAAGTAAATGAGACAGTCGTCCACGGCTTCCCATCCAACTACACCCTGCGCGATGGCGACATCATCGGCATCGACACAGTCGTCGAGAAGGATGGATACAACGGCGACATGTGCTACACATACGCCGTCGGCGACGTAGCTCCCGAGGTGTTGGCTCTGTGCCGCACCACACGCGAGAGCCTCTACGTAGGCATCGAAGCCTGTGTCCCCGGTCGTCGCATCGGAGATATAGCCCACGCAGTTCAGACCTACTGCGAGCGTCGCGGTTACTCCGTCGTCCGCGAAATGTGTGGTCACGGCATCGGTCGTAGCATGCACGAAAGCCCCGAGGTCCCCAACTATGGTCGCCCCGGCACCGGCGCCGTTATACGCAACGGTATGTGCATCTGCATCGAGCCTATGATCAACCTCGGCTCCCGCAACATCGTCATCGAGAACGATGGCTGGACCTGTCGCACTCGCGACCGCAAGCCCTCGGCTCACTTCGAGCACACCATCGCTATCATCGACGGTGTCACCGAGGTCCTCACCACCTTCGACTACATCCATCAAGCAGTACCCGACCGATACATTTAATTATATGGCAAAACAGACAGCAATTGAGCAAGACGGCACTATCGTTGAAGCACTCTCCAACGCTATGTTCCGCGTGGTCCTCGAGAACGGACACGAAATCACCGCACACATCTCCGGCAAGATGCGTATGCACTACATCAAAATCCTCCCCGGTGACAAAGTGCGTGTCGAAATGTCCCCCTATGACCTCTCCAAAGGCCGCATCGCTCTTCGTTATAAGTAATTTCTCAAACTATATAACTAAAAGAATAAAATGAAAGTAAGAGCTTCTATCAAAAAGCGCACCCCGGACAGCAAGATCGTTCGCCGCAAGGGTCGCCTTTATGTGATCAACAAGAAAAACCCCAAGTACAAACAACGTCAAGGATAATTTTTGTTATTTTTGCAGAAAAAAGACAACTAATTTATGGCAATACGTATAGTGGGAGTTGACCTCCCCCAGAATAAAAGAGGTGAAATCGCCCTGACCTACATCTTCGGCATCGGCCGTAGCTCGGCGAAGACAATCCTTGAAAAAGCCGGCGTGGACGTAAATATCAAGGTTCAAGACTGGACCGATACCCAAGCCGCCAAAGTCCGCGAAGTAATTGCCGCCGACTACAAAGTCGAAGGCGACCTCCGCTCAGAAATCCAGCTTAACATCAAGCGTCTGATGGATATCGGCTGCTATCGCGGCATCCGTCACCGCAACGGTCTCCCCGTCCGCGGTCAGTCTACCAAGAATAATGCTCGTACCCGCAAGGGCCGCAAGAAAACCGTTGCTAACAAGAAGAAAGCTACTAAATAATAATCTACTATGGCAAAAAAGACAGTTGCAGCAAAGAAGAGAAACGTCAAGGTTGGCGCTGAAGGTCAACTCCACGTTCATTCGTCTTTCAACAATATCATCGTGTGCCTCGCCAACAGCGAGGGTCAGGTTATCTCCTGGTCATCTGCCGGCAAAATGGGCTTCCGCGGTTCTAAGAAGAACACTCCCTACGCCGCTCAAATGGCTGCCCAGGACTGCGCCAAGATTGCATACGACCTCGGTCTCCGCAAAGTTAAAGCCTACGTTAAGGGTCCCGGTAATGGCCGCGAAAGCGCCATCCGCACCGTCCATGGTGCCGGCATCGAAGTAGTCGAAATCATCGACGTTACTCCTCTGCCTCACAATGGCTGCCGCCCTCCCAAGCGTAGAAGAGTTTAATAATCAGTTCCTCGTCACTATTTCATGCGACTACTGCCGCTGACTCTCGTGACTTACCTCTACTTTCACTTTTAGTTTTTATTAAACAAAACAGATTCTTTAATCCCCGTCACGCAGCGCCATCTCACCATATCAACACCTTGACACCGATACGGTGCTCGGAATGGTTCCCTGCAATTCGGACTTTTTTAAACTGATTTTTAAATAATATGGCAAGATATACAGGTCCCAAGACCAAAATAGCCCGCAAGTTCGGCGAGCCCATCTTTGGCGAAGACAAGGTTCTTCAACGTCGTAACTTCCCCCCCGGCCAGCATGGTCAGAACAAGCGCCGCAAAACTTCTGAATACGGCGTACAGCTCCGCGAAAAGCAAAAAGCTAAATACACCTACGGCGTATTGGAAAAACAATTCCGCAACCTCTTCGCCAAGGCTTCTCGTCTCAAAGGTATCACCGGTGAAATCCTTCTCCAACTCCTCGAGTCACGCCTTGACAACGTTGTTTACCGCCTCGGTATCGCTCCCACTCGCGCCGCTGCACGTCAGCTCGTTCTTCACCGCCACATCGTCGTTAACGGCGCTGTCGTTAACATCCCCTCCTACCAGGTTACACCCGGCGAAGTTGTAGGTGTTCGCGAGAAGAGCAAGTCCCTCGAAGTCATTGGCGACGCACTCGCCGGCTTCAACCACAGCAAGTACCCCTGGCTCGAATGGGATGAACCCACCAAGGCTGGCAAGTTCCTCCATCTCCCCGAGCGCTCGGATATCCCCGAGAATATCAAGGAACAGCTCATCGTCGAGTTGTATTCGAAGTAATAATCATCTTAATACATCAGATCCATGGCTATCTTAGCATTCCAGAAACCCGAGAAAGTAATCATGCTCGAAGCTGATAACTTCTACGGCAAGTTCGAGTTCAAACCCCTGGAACCCGGCTATGGTATCACTGTCGGTAACGCTTTGCGTCGTGTCCTCCTCTCTTCACTGGAAGGCTTCGCGATTTCTTCTATCAAAATCGACGGCGTAAAGCACGAATTCGATACCATTCCCGGCGTCAAGGAAGATGTCACTAACATCATCCTCAACCTCAAGCAGGTCGACCTCAAACAAACTGTCGAAGATCACGACGACGAGAAGGTTACTATCAATGTCTCGGGCACTGATGTGTTCAAAGCCGGTGACATCGGCAAGGTCCTCTCGGGTTTCGAAGTTATGAACCCCGACCTCGTCATCTGTCATTTGGATCCCAAGGCAAGCTTCAACATCACTCTTACAATCAATAAGGGCCGTAGCTGGATTCCCGCCGAGGAGAATATCACCCCCAACGATGATATCGACACCATCGCTATCGACTCCACCTACACCCCTATCAAGAATGTTAAGTACACCGTTGAAAACTTCCGTGTAGACCAAAAAACCGACTACGACAAGCTGATTATTGAAATCAAAACCAACGGCTCAATCCACCCTAAAGACGCCCTCAAAGAGGCTGCCAAAATCCTCATCTACCACTTCATGCTATTCTCCGACGAGAAGATTACTCTCGAAACTCAAGAGTCCGAGAGCGGCGAAGTATTCGATGAAGAAGTGCTCCACATGCGCCAACTCCTCAAGTCAAAGCTCGTTGACATGGACCTCAGCGTGCGCGCACTCAACTGCCTCAAGAGCGCCGAAGTAGAGACCCTCGCCGAGCTCGTCGTCTTCAACAAAACCGACCTGCTCAAATTCCGCAACTTTGGTAAGAAGTCACTCACCGAGCTCGAAGAGCTCCTTACAAGCCTCAACCTCTCGTTCGGAATGGATATTTCACGATACAAATTAGATAAAGAGTAAACCACGATGAGACATAATAAAAAATTCAATCACCTTAGCCGCACCAAGGCTCACCGCGACGCCTTGCTCGCTAACATGACTATCTCGCTCATCCTCCACAAGCGCATCTTCACAACTCTCGCTAAGGCTAAAGCTCTCCGCGTTTATGCCGAGCCAATCATCAACCGCGCTAAGGTCGACAACATGAGCAACCGCCGACTCGTCTTCAAATATCTCCAGAGCAAGGAAGCTGTCAAGGAACTCTTCCAAAGCATCGCCGAGAAAATCGCTGACCGTCCCGGTGGTTACACCCGCATCCTCAAAACCGGCAACCGTCTCGGTGATAACGCCCAGACTTGCTTCATCGAGCTCGTTGACTACAACGAAGCTATGTTGAAAGACAAGAAGGACGCCAAGACCAAGACCACTCGTCGTAGCCGCCGCAAAGCTGCCGCTCCCGCTGCTGCCGAAGCTACCGCTACCGAGGCTCCCGCTGCCGAATAATCTATATCTACAGCGATATCAACAAAGCCACCCCCTCCGGGTGGCTTTGTTTTGTTATTTTTTATTACTTTCAGCTTTGTTATTCAACCGAAATTTCGTAACTTTGCACCGCTAAAGCCAACAAGGCTCATAATCCGAAATTTCTACACTAACATACTTAATTACAACAAGTAACTACTATGAAAATTGAAAAAATCATCGGTCGCGAAGTCCTCGACTCGCGTGGCAATCCCACTGTTGAAGTAGACGTAATCCTCGAATCCGGCGCTAAGGGTCGCGCTTCTGTTCCCTCCGGCGCTTCTACAGGCGTCAACGAAGCTCTCGAACTTCGTGACGGTGATAAGGCTCGTTATATGGGCAAGGGCGTGCAGAAGGCTGTTGACAACGTCAACAACGTTATCGCCAAAGCCCTCGTTGGTATGAGCGCTCTCGACCAAATCGCTATCGACGAGAAGATGCTCGCTCTCGACGGCACCGACACCAAGAGCAACCTCGGCGCTAACGCCATCCTCGGCGTTTCGCTCGCCGTTGCTAAGGCTGCTGCCGACTACCTCGACCTCCCCCTCTACAAGTACATCGGCGGCTGCAACACCTACGCTCTCCCCGTGCCCATGATGAACATCATCAACGGCGGTGCTCACTCCGACGCTCCCATCTGCTTCCAGGAATTCATGATTCGTCCTATCGGCGCTCCCTCTTTCAAGGAAGGCATCCGCATGGGTACCGAGGTGTTCCACAACCTCAAGAAGGTCCTCAAGGAACGCAACCTCTCTACCGCTGTTGGTGACGAAGGCGGCTTCGCTCCCACTCTCGACGGCACCGAGGACGCTCTCAACGTTATCATCAAGGCTATTGAGCTCGCCGGCTACGTTCCCGGTAAGGACGTTACCATCGGCCTCGACTGCGCTTCCTCCGAGTTCTTCCACGACGGCGTTTACGACTACACTTGGAAACAGGGCGCTGACGCTCCCAAGTATACCTCCGCTCAGCAAGCCGAGTTCCTCAAGGACCTCGTTGAGAAATACCCCATCGACTCTATCGAAGACGGTATGGCTGAAAACGACTGGGAAGGCTGGAAGATTCTCACCGACCTCATCGGCAACCGTTGCCAGCTCGTAGGTGACGACCTCTTTGTTACCAACGTTAAGTACCTCAAGCGTGGTATCGAAGAAGGCTGCGCCAACTCTATCCTCGTGAAGGTTAACCAAATCGGCTCCCTCACCGAGACCCTCCGCGCTGTTGAGCTCGCTCAGCGCAACGGCTACACCGCCGTTATCTCGCACCGCTCCGGTGAAACCGAGGACGCTACCATCGCCGACATCGCCGTTGCTACCAACGCAGGTCAAATCAAGACCGGTTCCGCTTCTCGTTCCGACCGTATGGCTAAGTACAACCAACTCCTCCGCATTGAGGAAGAGCTCGGTGCTGCCGCTGAATACGGCTATGGCAAGAAGACCAAGCGCAACTAATTTGATTTCCCATCAATAATAATAACGCCGACCGCACATTGCGGTCGGCGTTATTATTATATGTATATGTGTTATTGTTTCAACCGATACACCCTGACGCCTATCCAGTGACGGTTGCGCTTCACAAACTCTTGCAGAGGCACATTGCTCACCTCCACCTTGCCGTCGGTGCTTGAGGCATGGAGCACATGCAACTTCCCGTTCTCCTTGACCAAGAAGCCTAGGTGGGTAACATCGAGGTCCTTACGCGCACTCACAAATGCTACCACATCGCCCTCGCGCAGCACCGATAGCACCTCCTTCGAGCCCAAATCATTCACCTTTATATATGGGAAGCGGTGATTGCGATAGCCGTTTTCGATGCTCAGAACACGCTCAAACGTCAACGAGTCGGCGAGGGCAGGGTAGTCCTCGCGGTGAGCCGACATATAATCTATTGTGCGCACCTGGTAGAAGCACTTGCTCGTCAGTGTCGTCACATCTATAATATTACCACGGTGGATATTGTCCATCGCCCAATCGCAATTGTAATGCAAGCGCGAGGCATAGCCGTTGATTTCGCCCGAGCGGTAGCGCATCCTCCTCAGGTTGTACTCAAAGTCCTGCCAGCCCATGCGCCGCTCGCCCACAGTATATGACAATGCCAGCACCACATCGACAAAGGTCGTGCAATCCAATTCATCAAGATTGACAACCAATGCCTCCGGCTCCACCTCCAAGGTGTGAGCCACATATGGCGTGCCGATAAATTGCTTGGCGATGGCAATAGTGCGCGCGCTCACCGACGGGTAGCGCATAGCATAGGTCTCGGTCAGAATATTAGCAATGCGAGTCGTGTCCTCCGCCTCATTATGCCACACAGTCGATGATTGGGCATTCGCAGCCGCGCTCCCCAGTAGAGTCGACATTAATAATATTAACAGTTTCTTCATGACGATTTAATTAACATCACAAAATTACGCAAAAAATACTATCCACACAACAAAATACCCATTTCAATCTAAGACTCTGAAATTCAGATATATTAACATGTAGCAACTACGGCGCTATAGATTTTTTAAGAAAAAAATATGTTGTAAAGCATATTTTTTCGTAAAAATATTTGCACGGTAAGAAAAAAGGTTGTACCTTTGCACTCGCTTTCGGGCAGGAGC
>CALZTY010000021.1 GCA_945829225.1 uncultured Bacteroidales bacterium
CGCCCGCAGGTCATAGACCTTGAAGCGTCGTTGGCCGAAGAATGGCTCTCGCCGGGACTTATGTCAGCGCTCCGATCGGAGAACCTGCGCGGAGATCTGACTGAAAAGCGGAGCGAGATTGTCCGGCAGGTAAAAGCGCAGGTCGTGGGCTACCTGCGGTCGGGGTCGTTCAATTCGCGGAGGCTCGCGGATATTGTTAACTATATCCGGCTGAATGCCGAATCTTTCAGCGAATGGCATAAGTCGGAAACCGCGAAGCTGTTTGCACCGCCGGTCTTTCGGAATGAAAAGAAGGCTTCGGGTTACTTCTTTTAGAGGTGTCGGGGCAATCGGCAGTCGGTGAAGCTACGTCGCAAGGGTCATTTGTCGGTCATATCGCATTGGATTTATGGCACGATGCACTGATTTTCCTTCACAAAGTTAGACCCGGCGCTCGCTATGTCAAGGACAGGCAGGTTGGCTGCCATTCTCATACTTCCGAAGCGCAGTCAATCCTTGACAAGGCCGCTCTCTATGCCGTGTCTGTTGATTGTTCGTAAAATCTAAAGTGCTTCGGCACATAACTCTTAAATCAATTCAATATGATACTTCCCGACAAACGACCCCAACAGAGCAACTTCGCCAACCTCACCGACTACTCTCTCGAATGCCCTGACGGTGCAAGAAAGTTCTTCGTCTACATTCATTTCACCGACGACTCGACCTGCCTCTGGTCGAACATCTTCACGTTCAGCAGAACATTCGCTACGATGCTCGTAATGGAAAAATTCAGCGACTGCCTCGAATACGTCAGCAGCATCAATATCCACGAACAGGAATATTGAACGACCCCTCAGCCAACAGGAAGCCTCGGAGAAATCCGGGGCTTTCCTATGTCATAATTTATTCGTAATTTTGTAATATCTAAATAATCAATCTTATGGATGTATCAGGTTTTATAAATGCATCGTCCTCTCCACAATATAAGCAATGGGAACAAGCTCATGGCGGGGTTGGTAATGTTAATGTGAATGAAATGGAGAAAGTAATTGATTTAATACAAAGTCAATCTTTTCAAGCTTGGCTCCAATCTAATCCGAATGGCACCGTTGACCAATATTTAGCATATTGTCAACAAATCCAATCGTACCGTCAATCTCCTCAATATCAAATGCAACTCCTTTCTGAACAGATTGATGAACTTCAAGGGGAAGTCGAATCTTTAACCGAAAAATCAACGGGATTAAATTCCGAAATTTCTGCTAAGAATGATGAAATTTCCAATCTGAAAGGATGGTGTGGCACTTTGTCTGTTGCTTCTACAATTCTTATTATTATTGTCATCCTATTGGGTATTAAACTTCGCAGGAAATAAATTCTATGTCTTTTCCCCATAGAGTGCTTTACCGTACTTTTGCACAGTACGTTCAAGCACTTTTTCTATGCAGACAATCTCCATTAACTTCCTCGTGCCGCAAGGCTGGCACGAACTCTCAGATAAACAGCTTCGCTACGTTTATCAGCTCATCGCCGCCGAACATTCGACGGACGAAATCAAGACTTTATGTTTGCTCCGGTGGAGCGGCACTAAGGTTATTGGCCGTCAGGACACCGGCGCTTACCTCCTGAAACGAGGCAAGCTGCTGTTCGCGGTTACACCTCTCACGCTCGCCGAGCTGCTGCCGCACCTCGACTGGCTCGCATCAATGCCGCCCGTCCCGGTCAGGCTCTCCAAAATCAACCGCCAACACGCGCTCCCGGCAGACTTCTCCGAAGTGCCGTTTGAGACTTTCATTATCTGCGACAACCTTTATCAAGGCTATCTTCAGACGCAGAACGAAGACCTGCTCGACCAACTCGGCGCGACACTCTACGGAAAGTCTATGGCTTTCAAGCCATACGAGCGCATCAGCATCTTCTACTGGTTCGCCGCACTCAAAAATACCTTCTCGCGCAAGTTCTCGGATTTCTTTCAGCCAATCAGCGCCGCCACCGGCGGCAACCTGCTCGGCTCTGCCGCGCCCTCTGTCGAAGACGCGATGAACGCCCAAATCCGTGCGCTCACAAAGGGAGACGTTACCAAAGAAGCCGAGGTGCTTGCCCTCGACACTTGGAGAGCGCTCACCGAACTTAACGCACAGGCGCGTGAGTACAAGGAGTTGAATACCAAAATGCAATCCAAATGACAGCGCAGCTCAATGGTCGATGGGACGCGGCCAGCTTCTTCGAGGAACTGACCGCAACCAACCGCCTCGCTAAGGCCGAAGGCTTCACCTTCTGCCGCGTGTCGGGGCTTGACGGCTTCGAGGAAGCGGTCAACGAGGCGCAGACTCAATCTGCTTTCGTCTGCGTCAGCGATATAGCCGACGGCTATACCGAATTGAACAACACGCCGCGCACCCGACGTGTCAAAACAGTGTTTTTCGCTATGCGCCATGCCGCCGAGGATATGGCGGCTCGTGCCGAGTGCATGGAAACGATGCGCGAACTGTTCCGTCAGTTCATGTCGCGGCTTCTCCCTGAAAAGGTCAGGTTGGAGCAGAACTGCATCTACCTTGACCCCCGAATAACATTCAACGAGATTGACCGATATTTTTTCAGCGGAGCCGCCGGAGCATATTTCCAGATAGCCGTCGATGTGTTCACTGATTTAAGATACAACCCCGATGAATGGAACGGATAATCAGCAACTCGAAGCCCGCCGAAAGTATGTTACGGCGTTCAACGCCACTATGGTTAAGATATGGCGCGAGCAAATCGCCCTTCTTGGTGTCATAGACACAGGAGCGCTTTACCACTCAACGGTCAGCATATCAATGACTGCCGACGGTAAGTTCATCGACATTACTCTCGAACAGGCATTTAACACCTACGGTCTGTTCGTCGATTATGGCACTGGGCGCAATACTCCGCGAGGTAACTCCGGGGATATTGGCCGGGACAATGCCCGAAAGCGCAAGCGCTGGTTCTCCCGCAAGTATTTTGCTTCCGTGATGAACATTCAGGAGTTCTATGCAGACTCCCTCGGCCAGGAGTTCTGCCGTGCCATATCCAACGCCCTCAATCCCGACATAATGCGCCGCGCAGTCACTCTCTGAGTGTCTTTTCGCGCGCCTGTGTGTAGCCATAACTTTGCTGCAACCAAACAGCAACAGTTATGGCTATTGATACAAAATCACTTACCGAAGTTATCACCGAGTTCCGGGCATTGCAGTCCAAAGACGCAATTTCGCCCGACAGCCTCGGCTACATCTTGCAGCGCATCGTTGACTTGCTCGCAACAGCCGGTACGTCCGAGACCATAAGCAAGATTACATCTTTACTTGACGGCTTCAAGGCCGCAGGTCAGGCAATCACCGCACTTTCGCAGGGTCAGGCCGACCGCAATCATATCTACGCGAACAAATCGACGGTCAACCTCGCCACCGGCGCGGTCAACTCGTCCTCCGGCATCTTCATTCAACAGGCCACGACCGAGAGGGCCGGTGCAATGCGGGCGCAGCAGGTCGTCGACCTTAACGACGCCAAGAAAGGCGTCACCGACTTGCAGAAGCAAGTCCGCAATATCGACGCCCTCGTAACAAAACTTCAGGAAGAAATCACAGGCTCGACTTCCGAAGTACCGACAAGTAAGGCAAACTTCTCGGTCATCGTCGAGGACGGACTTGTGCGCGTCCGTGGTGTCGCCGACCTCATTGCGGCAGGTTGTGTGCCTTATATATTCCGTAATACGCGCAAGCGCAACCAGTATCACGAAAAGCAGCGCACCGAAGCCGACCGCACAAAGAAGTATTGCTCCAAGCGCAAGGGCTGGAACCTGTGGGGTTCTCGCCACGCAGTCAGAGTGGTTGACGGCATCGTGGAGTTCTCGCTGAACAACAAATCAGAACTGATTAAGGAAGCCCTCGGCTTCGCGAGAACGCCAACTGCGCTTGTTCACGTCCATAAAAACAAAGCCGGTCTGAACAGCATCGGCTGGGGTCGCTCCACAATCTTGCTCCACGACCCGAAAGACGTCAACAAGCCCCGTATGATAAGGCTCCGCTTCGCAATCGCCTTCGGTCAGCCCTACGGCCCCGGCAGGGTGCGCGTTACCCCAGACCTTATGGCAACCGAACTCGTCGAGTTCTCGGTGGTCTACAACGCGCCCAAGAAAACCTGGCATTTTTCACGATAGCCTATAAAAAAGATAGCCCCCGGCGGAAGCCGAGGGTGAAAGCTATCATGTAAAATACTATGCGATTGCAGGGAAAACCATCGCTCATACATCGACCCGAGAGCAGGGAGAGCTATCATGGGGCATACAGCACAGAGGTATACGGGTCTTTCAGCTTGGCTTCACTTACATGTAGAGGTGTCCGGGTCTTAGAGCATGGTTTAACGTATGCACCACAAAGTTAATCATAATTCCTCACATATACAACACTTTAACCCACAAAATTATGAATATCAACAAACATAAGCCGACTATCCAACTCCTTTTCGCAATTCTGCTGATCGTCGTTGGCTGCGGCCTGTTGGTCTCCGGCTTCATCATGCCTCCGCCCGGCGAAATTCATAACTCCGTGCTCGTCGCCTTCGGCGAGATTCTGACTTTCGCGGGGGCGCTTTTCGGCATCGACTACCACTATAAATACAAAGACCATGAGAAAAATCAGTAAAATCATTATCCATTGCGCGGCTACGCCCGAAGGCAAGGATTTCACCGTGCAACAGATTGACAGTTGGCATCGCAAGCGTGGCTTCCGTTGCATCGGCTATCACTTCGTAATTTACCGCGATGGCTCTGTTCACGTCGGCCGACCCATAGAGCAGTCCGGGGCGCACACTTCCGGCCAAAACGCTCACTCGATAGGCATTTGCTACATCGGTGGCTGCGCCGCCGACGGCAAAACCCCAAAGGACACTCGCACACAAGCGCAGAGAGCCGCGCTTGTCAGACTGGTTCGCGAGCTTCGCTCACAGTTCCCCGGTGCGACAGTCCACGGACACAACGAGTTCGCAGCTAAGGCTTGTCCTTCGTTCAACGTTCAAAACGAACCTGAACTATGCGGACGCTGATTATTCTTTTCCTGACCTGCGCCCTGGTGGGGTGCAAGTCGCAAAAAAAGGTTGTGGCGAGCCAATCGGTAAATACCGATTCGCTCGCTCATTCCGAACATCACCGCTCAATCGCGGTGATTGACTCCGTTGTAAGGAATATTGATTTTAGCTTCGACACCCTGAAAATCAATATCGAGCGTCCCGTTGAGTACGCCGAGGCCCCGGAGATTATTCGCCTTACGGCAACCAGGGGACGCGTCATCGACCGGCGCCGTGCTCACAGAGACAGCGTCGAAGCCTTCAATCGGCGTGATACGGTTGCCTATCATCAATCCGCCGCCGAGTCTTCGACAGAGCACTCCGCCACAACGCGCCTCTATAATCCGCCTGACGGCACGGCTGTTCTGGTAATCGCGCTTGTCATCGCCGGTATTCTGTTCTTCGTTTTCTATCGCAAACGCTGAGATACAACAGCATCAGAGAGTAGCTTTTTTCATAAATTGGTTTGCAGAGCGAGTTGCCCGCGAGGGTAGCTCGTTTTGTCTATCGCGTTCATCTTTACTATCCCCACCCGAACGAGGCAAGCGTCATCTTTACGAACACTCCCTGCGTCAGTCGTTTGCTCCTCAGTCCCCGCCAAGCCCGAAGCATTTTTGGCCGAGGTTACGCTGCGCTTCACTTCGGCTAAAAACCGCTGCGGTTTTCGGGCCGATAGATTGCGCCCTCCGGCTTGCCCTCCGCTTTACCCCGACACCGCTCCTTCGTCACGGTGTCGGGCGCTTCGGTCTGCGCCTAAGGTTACAAACTATCTCGGTAAACCGCCCGAAACCTCCGCTTGCAATTTCCGGCTCGTCGTGGCCGCTGCGCTGCTCTCGTTCCTATGGTCGGCGCAAGCCGCCGCTTTCCTCGTTCCTCCCTCCCACAGAGGACTGATGAACGCACGGTGATTAGCATACGGCACTCGCTTCAATATTCGCCGTGAACAGTGATGTCGGCGGCATCATTATCGGCACCCACCCGGAACGTGGCCTATGCTATGGCTTTTGACCGCTCAATCCGTCAGTCGCTTGCACCCTCACCATCGCCAAGCCCGAACATCGTTGGTCGCGGGTAGTGCCTCCCTGCGACTAACGACCGCTGCGGTCTGCGGGGCGAGGGACTGTGCGCTGCGTTTACAGACTCTCTTTGACGGCTACGTTTCCGCTTTATCCCGACACCTCCACAAGTTCCGGTGTCGGGCGCTCTCACTCCGCTGTCAACCCGCAACCTCCGCTTGTATTTCCGGCTCGTCAACGGCAGTGCGCCGCGCTCCCTTCTCCTTTCACCCATGAACCACACTGACGGCCACGTTCTCCCACCCACAGAGGCTATGCCGCCAACATCACAAGCTCCCGGCACGGCTACTCTCATTCTCCGTCTGCGACGCTACGCCCGCCCCAGGCCCCGATGCACGGTGCGCCTATGCACTTACTACGCTCCGGCAACGATGGCGACCGCTTCTCTCACTCCGAGCAGCCTGCGGCACACGGCACGGAGGGGTCGGCTAACTCTCAAACCGCAAGCGGATTTTAGAGATAGCCTGTCGCCCCGTAAACTATGCGACACCCCTCTGTGCTGTTTGCTCCAAGTTCGCTTCACTCCTTCGCCCTTGTTCACCTCCGCTAAGCGCCGCATCGTCATCACCGCACATCGCCACGTCAAGCCCCTCGACTTGATTGTATCTGCGTCAAGGGAGAGCGGTGGCTGTCGCGCACGTCAACTTTCCACGAATGGAAATTTGACCTGCACGGCAGCGATTTGACCGAGCAATGAGGTGGCGGCTCTGCATATTCCGCAAGGGGAAAAGGGGGCGAGACGAAAAACGAGCGTCAGCGCGGTGGGGGGTGTGCAAAGCCCCTACGGGGGCAAGCCCCCGTAACCCCCAAACGTCTGCTGCACAGCCGTTTTGCTTCGGCAACCCACTACAAACTGGAAAATTTTGTAGCCGGGGTCCTTGCCGAAGCTCCAAATTTGCCTGACAGTCAAATTTTTAACCCTCGATTTTTATTGGACCCATCGGCATCTCGCCGCCCATAAAAATCAAGGCCGGTTCTTTCCTTCCCGGCACCCTCCCGTCGAGGCAGTTCCTCCTACGACACTACACCCTTTGTCCGCACTATTCCTTGCCGACACCAACACTTAACGTCTTTTCCCGACCGAAAAGCCGTGCCGATATTTGCAGGGAACACCTACAAATATCGTATTCAACACCAAGGAATTATGGCTAATTATACATCTACCGCCAATGTTGTTCTCTCCGTGAACGGCAAACAGGCTCAAAAGATGCTTACGCAGCTTGAAAAAGATGCTCGCCGTCTGGAAAAGCAGATAGCGAAAGCCGCTACTGCCGGGGATAAGGCCACGATGAAGAAACTCCAACGTGAGCTTAAATCCACACAGCGGATGATGGAGCAGCTTAAAGGCTCGTCGGCTTCTGTCGATGCCACTCTGCGCCGTCTTGATAAAGCTACTCCCAAAGAGCTTAACAAGGCGTTGAAGCTGCTTCAGCAGCAACTCAACGGCATTCAGCGCGGCACCGCTACGTGGGATGCCCAAATCGCCAAGATTAAGGCTGTCAAGGCTGAACTCCAAAAGGTCAACGCCACGCTCGCCACACAGAAGTCTCTGTGGTCGAGAATGAACACGTGGCTCAACAACGCCCAGACTGCCATCATGGCTTTTGCCGCCGCTGTTACCGGTCTGGTGATGGCCGGACGTAAAGCAGTCCAGTCATACGCAGATATGGAAGAACAGATGGCAAACACCATCAAGTATA
Organism: uncultured Bacteroidales bacterium; assembly: GCA_945829225.1. GTDB lineage: Bacteria > Bacteroidota > Bacteroidia > Bacteroidales > Muribaculaceae > CAG-873. The sequence goes on from CALZTY010000021.1 coordinate 7,838, forward strand.
CCCGTATGACCGCCGCAGAGGTTGAAGAACTCAACGAGATCTTCAAGGGTATGGATACCCGTCTCGCCCGCGAGCAGCTTAATCTTCTCGCCCAGGAGGGCGGGCGCCTCGGTTACAACACCGTGGCTTCCGTCAAGGAGTATGTCGAGGCCGCTTCGATCATCAACGTGGCTCTGGTCGACCTCGGAGAAGGTGCAACGCAGACCATCGCCAAGTTGAGTAATATCTTCGGCATGGAGCAGATGTATGGTGTTAAAGACGCCATGCTCAAAATCGGCTCCACGGTCAATCACCTTTCGCAGAACTGTACCGCTGCCAAGCCTTTTATCGTGGAGTTCGCACAGCGAATGGCCGGTATCGGCTCCACAGCCAAAATGACTATCCCTGAGATTATGGCCTTTGCCGCCACTCTTGACGCTCACGGCCAAAAGGTGGAGATGTCGGCCACGGCTTTACAGCGTACCATTATGGAATTGTTCAAGAAACCTGCGGAGATGGCAAAAAAGGTAGGTCTTGAAACAAATACCTTCATCGAAACTCTCAACAAGAGCACCACGCAGGGCGTGATGATGTTTCTCGAAGCCCTCGGCAAACTGGGCGAGGACAAGGCTCTCGCCGTACTGTCGCCGCTGTTTCAAGACCTGGGTCTCGACGGTGCCCGCGTGTCAAGCGTATTGTCGAACCTGTCAAGCCATCTGGACTTCCTCAAATGGCAGTTGGGCGAGGCTTCCGAGGCGTTCCGCGAGGGAACTTCGGCCTCTAACGAGTATGCCATCTTCAACAATACGGTGCAAGCCGAGATTGACAAGGCCCGCAAGCGCGTGGGCGAGCTTGCAATCGAACTCGGCGAGAAGCTGTACCCGCTTATGCGGCACATCTACACCTCGTCGTCAGCTTTCATGCGCGTGCTCAACGTGATTGTCGATTTCCTTATCGAACATCGAAAGGCTATCGGCAATATTATCGTGGTTATCGGAGCATATTATTCGTGGCTGCTTCTCGTCAAGACCGCAACAATCGCGTGGAATACCGTTATCGGTATCGGCAAGGCCGTTATGACGGCATACCGCACCGCGATAATCCTGGGGCGCATTGCTGTGCTCGCATTTACGCAGGGCGTAGGTGCGGCCACTCACGCCATGCGCCTTCTCAACACCGTTGTCAAGGCTAATCCATTCGGGCTTATCCTCTCGGTAATTGCCGCTGTCGTTATCGCCATAAAGTCGCTAATCGACAGGACTTCGGAATACACCAAGAAGATGCGTGATGCTCGCAATACAGCAGCAAACTTCTCGGAGGAACTTCACAAGGAGATGCGCACCATCGACACGCTTATGGGTAAACTCGAAGCCGCCAAGAAAGGCACAAAGGAATACAAGAACGTCAAGGACGAAATCATCAAGCAGTACGGCAAGTATCTCAAAGGGCTTATCAACGAGCGCGGAGAGATTACAAACCTCGCCGCCGCTTACAACCGCCTTGCCGCCGCTGCGCGTATTGCTGCCAAGGAACGGTCAATTCAGACCGCTCGCGAAACTGCCGACGAAACGCACCGCGAGTCTTTCAAAGACCTCGCCAAAAAACTGCAACAGTCGCTTCTCGACGAGGGCAAATCGCTCAAAGATGCCGTCCGCATCACAAATTCCGTTGTGTACCAGTTGGAAACCACCGGCACACTTTCTTCCGAGCTTGTCAATGAACTGCAAGCCATCAAAGGCAATCAGTGGGACGCCAACGGTATGACTGACCACCCGGTGAACCTCGTTCAGCAAATGGTGGATCAGCAAACCGAATATGGCGAGACTATGGCCGCGATCGACCAAATCGAGCGCGAGCAAAATCCTCTCGCAACGTACTCGACAACAGAGTTGAAGCGCATTATTCCTTACCTCGAAGAAAAGGCTAACGCCAATCAGGGCGGTACAATCGTGCTCGGACTGGATAAACCCAATCCGACAACACGCACGATGAACGCCAACGAGGTAAAGGAATTTCTCGACGAGGCACGCGCCCGGCTTTCGGTGCTTGAAACCCCGAATGTTGACCCGGTCGCAGGTAATCCTGACTTCACGCTTGATGACTACACTCCCTACGAGAGTGAGAAAGACCGCAAGGCGCGTGAAGCCGCCGAGAAACGTGCGCAGATTAAGGCTCGCAAGGACTTCAAGGAAGCTCTCAACGATACCAAGGCAACGTGGGAGGCTGACTCCACACAGAATGTCACTGACTATTCCAACGGCTTGAAGTCCTGGTCTGACTTCCTTCTTCGCAAGCATGAGCTTGAACTGAAATATTATACCGACCGCGAGGACGTGTATAAGAAGTTCAATCTCACCGAGGACGAGGATTATCAGGAGCTTTTGAAGAAGAAAGCCGAGTATGAAGCAGAATGGCTCAAGAAGAACGCCGCCCTCAAAGTCGAGGAAGCCAAGCGTATGCAGTCTGCCGAGGAAACACAGGCACAGATGGATTTCCATACGCCCGGCAACGCGCTCTATGGCAAGGAGGAAGCCTTGCAGCAGAAACTTTTCGAGATAAAGGTCAAGTATCTCAAAAAGATGCAAGCCGCATATCATCAGGCTTCCGAGGAATGGCACAACTACAAGGTGCAGATTGAGCAAGCCGAGAGCGCGGAGCAGCTTCGCCGACAGAAACTTTTGGCTCAGCGCATTGCCGAGTGGAAGAAGCAATACGAGTATCAGGAGGCTTCGCAGAGGCTCAAACTCGAACTCGACCTTTTGGAGGAAGCCCGGCAGAAGAAACTTGTCTCCGAGGAAGAATATCAGCGGGCAAAGGCTGACCTCCAAAAGAAGTATGCTACTGAATATATGCTTGAGTCTGCCAAACCGCAGTCCGGATCGGCAGACCAACAGGCTATCGCGATGAAGCGCGACATGGATGTTATCAAGTCGCTCTATTACCAGGGCATCATCGACAAGAAGCAGTACGAGGAAGCCAAGGCTCGTATCGAGCGCAACTATCGCAAGAAGTCGCTCGACGGCATCCGTCAGTTCGGTTCTACCGAAACCAATCAGCTTCTCGACATTTACGAAGCGTGGCAGAACTTCTTCGACGCCACGGAGGAAGATGGCGGCAACTGGGCGACTCGCCTTGCCGCTCTCGCTTCTTCGGTCTTTGCCGTGATGAGTGCCGGTATGCAGCAGGCGTCGGCATATATGCAAGCCTGTGCCGATATTGAGATTGCCAAGACTGAGAAGAAGTATGACCGCGAAATCGAGCTTGCCGAAGGCAACTCGTACAAGGTCAAGAAAGCAGAGAAGCAGAAGGAGCGTGAGATTGCCAAAATCAAGTCAGACGCCGCCCGCAAGATGTTCGTCATGCAGGTTATTCAGGCCGTGGCGCAGACTGCGACCAACGCCCTTAACGCCTACGGCTCGGCTGCGGCCATTCCCGTTGTCGGCTATATCCTGGCGCCCATCGCGGCGGCTATGGCCGTGGCGGCAGGTGCACTGCAAATCGCCACTATCAAGAAGCAGCAACAGGCTTCCGAGGCGCAGGGCTACTCCGAGGGCGGTTTTACCCCTCCCGGTCGCAAGGATGAAGCCGTTGGCGTGGTCCATGCGGGCGAATGGGTCGCCTCGCAGAAGCTCGTCAACAATCCGCAGACCCGCCCCTTGTTGGAAGCCCTCGATTACGCCCAGCGCACAAATACGATAGGTTCGCTCACCGCCGCTGATGTCTCCCGGTCTATAACAGCCCCCATGCTTATTGCGGCGCAGCCTCAATCAAGCCCGGCTCCGGCTGTTACCAACATCTATACGTCAGAGGGAGAGAGGAGCAACGATAAAATCGTAGCTGTATTGGATAGGCTCGACTCTCGCCTTAACGAACCTTTCGTGACCGTGAACACCGTATCCGGCGACCACGGCATACAACAAGCACAGGACGAATACGACCGCCTTATGAGAAACAAGTCTCCCAAATCACGCAAGTAATTATGGAAATACGCATCAACGGCAAAATTGCCATGCTCAAAAAGGGCACTTCCTTTGAGTTCGTAGCCGAAAACAGATTGTTCTCCGGCTCCGATGGATATACGCTCTCGATAACCTTTCCACTCCGGCATTGTCGGAACAATCTCGACATTTTCGGTCACATCAACCGTGCCGATGTCATAGCCGGTAAGGTGATTTTCGACTGCGAAATCCGCGACCGCAACTTCTACAAGTTCGGCTCCATCACCATTACCGAGATCAACGATGCCGAGGTCAAGACGCAGTTTCTCGAAGGCCGCTCGGAGCAGAACTTCGACGTGACTTTCGATGATGTGTTCATCAACGAACTTGACCTTGGCGGCCCGACAGAGACCACTGACTCCACGCCCGATAAGGCGTGGGACCCCTTCATAAACAATATGAAGTGCGTGGCCCTGCCCTGGGTCAACGACTATTCGGGTAACATACAGAACCTCGCAGACTTCCACCCGGAAGAACGCAATCCCGACGGCACGTTGAAGTCGCACTCTTACTATTCGTGGAACGCCGACTGCCGGGGCCGCTCGTGGCAACCCTATCTTCTTTACATCACGAAGAAGATTTGCGAGGCTGTAGGCTACTCGGCTGACTTCTCGAAGTGGGAAGAAAAGGAGGAATACAAGTATCTCCTTGTCTGCAACACGCTCCCTTATGCCTGGGACACTGCGGGCTTCGCCCGTGCGCTGCCGCATTGGACGGTCGCGGAGTTCTTCGAGAAGCTGGAGCTGTTTTTGGGCGGCGAGTTCACCATCGACCACCGGGGCAAGTCGGTGGAATTTGCCTTTACCGATGCCACGCTGCTTGCCACGCAGCCCGTGCAGCTCGACAAGGTGGTTGACGAGCACACGGTCGAGGTCACGGTCGATGATGACAAGTGCGAGTATCAGGAGGCCCAAAACCTCGTCTACAAGGAATGCGACCACGAAATGTGGAAGTTCTACTCGTGCGACTGGTTCATCAAGGCGTGGCAGAAAGGCGCAGTCCGCTACGCGACCATGCGCGAACTTCTCTCTGCCAACCGATGGCTCGCAACTTGGAACGGATCGACCTCGCGAGGGTCAAACCGTGACAAGCTGCTCTATGCCGAGGACGTGGACGCTTACTTCATTGTGCGCTCGCTCTCGAAGACGCTTGTGGAGAAGCGCGATGGCTGGATGCCTAACCGCTATCAGTACAAGATGGAGCTGCGCCCGGTCAACCTCTTTGGCGGCCGTATCGTGGACGATAGCGAGGACGCCGACGAGGTGGAGATTGAATTTGTACCTGCGTGGGTTGACGAGACCGAGGACAAGTACGGGCGTTGTCTGTTCCTGTCATTCTCCGGCTACGACGAGAACGACAGCACGGGCACGTCGTGGAGCCGCGACCCGTACCAACGCAAGGAGGAAATCGACAACACCCTCTATCAGCCTTTTGCCTTTCAATCACTCGCCGGAGGTGAGCGCAACAAGAAAGCTGAATACTACGACCGTATTTATGTGGGCTGGTGGGACGGTGCGCAGATGCCGAACGGCAAGCTCCCGCACCCCTATGTCGAGGACATCGAGATTGCGGAGGACTGGAGCAATTTTATGAACATTCATTTCTCCCTGCGCATCAACCACACCACGCTCAACCGCCGACGCACGGTCTACTCAATCAACACCAGGCAAAAGACCACCTTCAAATTCCTCTCCGACAATATCCCGAACCCTCGTGCAGTGTTTTTCATCAAAGGCAAGAAGTACCTTTGTGAAAAAATGACTGCGACATTCACGGAGAACGGAATGTCGCAGCTCATCAAGGGAGTATTTTACCCGATTGTGGGTTAGGCGGCCTAGGTCGTTTTCTTAGGCGTGGAGACCTTCTTCGGTCTGCCGCGCTTTTTCTCTTTCGGCTTGACGAGTCCGAGTTCAACAGCTTCTTTCTCTTTGAGTCCGAAGAACTCAGGAGTGCCGGGGTTGATTACTACTTTCCCGTCAATCTTGCCGTAAAGCACCCAGTCGATGACTTTACGGTTGGCAATGTCAACTTTACGGTTGTCATAGTTGATGTAGATTGCCGTGATGCGGTTGCCATATTCGTGACCGAGTCCGGCAGATATTGTTTCGATAGGTATGTCGAGACTTGACGCTATCGACGCCCAGGAGTGACGGGCGTAATATGTTGTAAGTTTCGGGAACAACGGAGCGTAGGTTTTCTTGCCGCCAAGACCGCTGCGTGTCACCGGGCCGATTTTCTGCAAGTGCTTGTTCATTTTCTTTCGGAAGAACTCGTCACTGCTCCAGTGGTCGAGAATGTCAAGTAGCCAATTCTCGCCCTTGTATTTTTCAATCAGAGCCATAGCCTCCGGCTCTATCTTCATTGAAAAGAAGTGATGCGTTTTTGTACGGTGGAACTCCAAGCGACCTTTTGTTATCTCTTTGAGATGGCAAAGGTCGATATTGTTTATCCCCATGAGGTAGAACATCAGCATAAAGTAGTCGCGGTACTTTACGGCGCAATCCTCGCAGTCAAAATAAACGAGGCGGCGCAGTTCCTCCACGGAGAGGTCTCGCTTGGCGGTGACTTCTCCCTTAATCTTGAACCGACGGAAAGGGTAGAATGAGGTGACGTTATCTTCGATAGCATCGTTAAAAACGGTGCGGATATTACGGAAGTGAATATTGCGGCTGTTTTTGGAGGGTGCAGTTTTTGCCATAAAAATGTCGAAGCTCGTCAGCCAGTCAACTGTCATGTCCTCGAATTTCAGCTTTTTCAGAGCAGTCTCGCCAATGAATGCCGTAAGGCGGTTAAGGGTGTGGTCGAATGTACGACGGCTTCCCGGCTTCATGCGCTCTGCATACTTGTTGAAGCGATAGAAGAACGTGGTCTTATCCTCCTTCGCTTTCTTGCGGTCTGGGTCAAGTTCCTCCATACATCTGTCCTTGATTTCCGATGCAGACAGCGTGTTTATGACACCTTCATTAGTCCATCGAATAATGAGGCTGTCAACTTGACTCTTTACGCGGTTGATGTAGGTGTTGAGAACCTGCTTGTCCGGGTGGTTAATGATTTTCTCTTTGGAACAATCCCACTGGTCATTAGGAACGAGTTTTGCGTCCAGTGAGATATAAGCCGTTTTCTTCTTCTGCGCTATTGCAATCTTCAAAACGCAGGGTGCGCCGGGCTTGGCATTTCTCGTGTCGAGAAAGAATCGGGTGTTTGCCATATCTTACTTGCAAGTCCACTTGCAAGTCAAAGGCATCTTTTTTGTGCAAAAATAAGCCTTTTTGTGCATAGATAGACTTTTTTTTAAGCGAGACAAGGCTTAAAACAATCGAAAAAGACACTGATTTTTCGAGGTTAAACCTCTCATTATCAGTGTCTTTGTCTTTTGTGGTCCCACTTGGGCTTGAACCAAGGACTCCCTGATTATGAGTCAGGTGCTCTGACCAACTGAGCTATAGGACCGGTGGGTTTTGCGTGTGCAAAGTTAGTGATTATTTTTCGTTTTGCAAATATTTTTTTGACTTCGGGGGTGGTTTTTAGCGATTATTAATGTACGAGGGCGTTGAGCCAATTGAGAATTATATCAATTGTGGTGTCGGAGGGGGCTTGCTCGGGTCGCTGGTATTCGTTTACCATGCCGGTGATGGCGGGCTGGAACAGGTGATTGTGTCCGTCGATGAGTTGAGTGTCGGCAGTTGGGCATAGTTGTTTGATGGTTTCCAAGTTTGCGGGGAGGACTTGGAGGTCTTTTGAGCCGTTGAGTGCGAGCCATGGGATGTGTATGCGGCGGATGTATTCGGCTGGGTCAAGGCGGAGGAATGTGCGGTACCAATTGCTCGTCATGGCGTCAATTGATGCCTGCATTTGTGGGGTGGAGGCGGCAGCGCCGTATGCCTCAAATAGCACAGTTGACATCTGTATTCGGGCTACCGAAGAGGGCATATTGCTGCGGGCGATATCGAGCAAGCGTCGCTGCATGGCTTCCTGATCGGGGTTCCACCTGCCCATGGCGGCTTGAGCTATAGCTCGTGTTTGGCTCATGATTATTGAGTCGCCGGTCCACGCAGGTCCGGCGAGGGTGATAATGAAGTCGCAACGAGGATTGTCGGCGGCATTAATCATGGCGATGACTCCGCCCTCCGAGTGCCCGATTATGCCGATGGGTACTTCCGGGAAGAGAGAGTCGAGTTGCTCGACAGCGCAAGCGATGTCACCGGCAAAGGTGAGCGTGGTGGCATCCGGGGTGGGATTGGAGCTACCCCCTACTCCGCGGTCGTCCATGCGCAACACAGCAAATCCTTGGGCGGCAAGTCGGTCGCTGATGAGTTTGAATGGTCGGTGCCCGAGCAGTTCCTCGTCGCGATTTTGAGCGCCGGAGCCGGTAGCCATGACGATAGCGGCACGAGGCGCCTCTCCTTGTGGTATGGCAAGTGTGCCGGCAAGCACTGCGTGGTCGCTCGGATTAACAACTGTTAACTCTTGCTCGGATACCTCGGCGGCTGCAACGCTGAGACAAGTGCATAATATAGCGACAAGCAGGCAACACTGCGATTTTTTCATCATAGAGGGTATAAAAAGACGAGGTGCTGTCGCGTGATTGTGGCAGCACCTCGTTGGTTTACTTATTCAGCTGTTTTCTTTGTCTTTTTGGTAGGTGCTTTCTTGCACGACTTTTTTTCTTCGGGTTCGCGGTTTTTGTGCTCAATGTTATATTGCTCGATGTTTTTGCTCAAAAGTTCCTTCTCGCGCGTGAGAGCAACGATTTCGCTCTCTTGATTGCGGATAGTGGTGAGCAGGGCATTGAGCTCCTCGTTGTCGACACTCATGGGGAATTGCTCGTCAACGCGTACCAAGAAGTCGCTCAGCACATTCATGTAGTTTGTAAATGCCTGATACGGGGTCTCGTAGGGGCTGAAATTGGAGTGTCCGTCGCCGAAGTGCTTGGTGGACATATAGTAGAAGTGGTCGGAAGCCTGGAGGTATAGCCAATCTTGCTTGAGGGGACGGTCCTCGGAGAGGCGCACGCGCTCGCCGGCAGCGTAGAGTTTGTTGATAGCCTCACGCTGGAGGGCATTTCCGAGCCATGCCGAGGTGTCGCGAGCCTCGTCGGCACCCGAGATGGGTGTGGGTATAGCGTGTTGACCGATGGGTTTGAGCTTGGTCATTGCCATGGTCGGGGTCCAGAATTCGACACCACGCTCGGCTGCAAAACGAGGCAGAGCCTCGAGGAACTGGAAGATGCCACTCGAGGCGGGTTGCATTGCACCGAAAGTCTCGAGGTTGAGACAAATGGTGATAATCTGCTCCTCGGCAGGCGTCGAAGCAATCCAATCGATATACTTGTCGGCGGTGAGAGGATAAGCCTCCCACGAGGTATCGGAGAAACGCGAAGCGATGTCCTCGGCGAGCTTAGAGTTGTTCATCAGCATCTTGAACTTGGGAGCCGAAGCAGCGGCATAGAGGTAGTTGGGCGACTTCCAGCCGAGGATGTGCTTGGCACCCTCGGTGATACAGCCCTTGAAGCCCATTGCAAGCATCTGTGGAGCGAGGTCGTCGCAATAAATAAGTTCGGTATTGCGAATGGTCTTGGGCTTGACACCGAAGAGCGACTCCAGACGAGCACATTGCTCCTTGACTTGCAATTCAAACTCTATGGGGTCGCAGAGCGAAGCCAGCGAGTGGGAATAGGTTGTGGCAGTGAACTCCACCGAGCCGGTAGCGGCAAGTTTCTTGAGCAAGTCGATGAACTCGGGCACATAGCGCTCGAATTGCTCGATTGCAGCGCCGGAGATGGAGATAGAGCAGCGGAATGCGCCCTTGGTCTCCTCAATCATGCGCAAGAGGGTGCGCGCAGCGGGCAGATAGCTCTGCTCGGCGAGGCGAGTCACGATGTCGTCGTTGAGGAAGTCATCGTAGTAATAGTGGTCGTTACCTATATCGAAGAAGCGATATCTCTTGAGGCGGAACGGCTGATGTATCTCGAAATTAAAGTTTATTGCTTTCATTTTTGCGAAAATTGCGAATTGTGATTGTTAGTAATTTTGTAGCACCTTATTATAAATGTCTATTACCTTCTTGCCAGCCTTGTCCCAGGTGATTTGGGCAACTTCGGCGAGACCTGCCTCGCGGAGTTGATTGTACAATGCGGGGTAAGAGATAATGCCATTGATAGCATCAGCCATGGCATCGATATCCCAATAGTCGGTCTTGATGACATGGTCAAGGATTTCGGCACAGCCGCTCTGCTTGGAGATGATTGACGGCACGCCCATCTGCATAGCCTCGAGAGGCGAGATGCCGAAGGGTTCCGAAACCGAGGGCATAATGTAAACATCTGAAGCCTTGAGCATCTCGTACACCTGTATGCCCTTCTGGAAGCCCGGGAAGTGGAAGCGGTCGGCGATGCCGCGAGCGGCAGCCAACTCAATCATCTTATCCATCATATCACCCGAGCCAGCCATTACAAAGCGCACATTGTTGCGATTGTTCTTGAGCACCTTGGCGGCTGCTTCGACAAAGTATTCGGGACCTTTCTGCATAGTGATACGTCCCAAGAAAGTAACGATTTTCTCCTTGGGCTTCTTCACTTGCACATCGAGGATATCCCGGCTCAGCGGAATTACCGCATTGTGCACGGTGGTAACCTTTGCGGGGTCGATGCCATACTTTTCAATCACCGTGTTGCGAGTAAGATTGGAGACGGTGATGATGTGGTCGGCGTGCAACATACCGTCGCGCTCGATATTGAACACTGTGGGGTTGACATTGCCACGCGAGCGGTCGTAGTCGGTGGCATGCACGTGAATTACCAACGGCTTACCGGTCACCTGCTTGGCATGGATGCCGGCTGGATATGTGAGCCAGTCGTGCGAGTGGATGATGTCGAAGTCGACAGTGCGGGCAATCACACCCGCCATTATCGAGTAGTTATTGATTTCCTCGAGGAGGTTATCGGGATAACGCCCCGAGAACTCAATGCAACCGAGGTCGTTGGTGCGCATATAGTTAAAGTCGGCATAGATGTGGTCGCGCAACTTGAAATACAAGTCGGGATCCATCAACTTGCCGATGCGCTGCTCGACATAGTCGCAGTTGACATCGCGCCACGCCACGGGCACCTGCGATGCACCGATGATGTGAGCAAAACTACGGTCTTCGTCGCCCCAGGGCTTGGGGATAACGAAGGTTATATCCATATCGCCGCACTGCCACATGCCCTGTGTCAAGCCGTATGAGGCAGTGCCGAGACCTCCGAGGATGTGAGGTGGAAATTCCCACCCGAACATTAGAGCTTTCATTTTATTTCGTTTTAGGTATGGGTGGAAAATCAGTTATTAAATCGTTTAATCAGGCGCACAGTGCGCAATACCTCGGCGACATTGGTGGCATGAGAAACGGCACCACGACCGCGGAAGGGTGGATTGCCATCGTATAGTTGCGACAGCGAGGCAATGCAGCCCTCGCTCATTTCGTCCTCAAAGCCGATGAGCATGCGGTCGATATATGACACACCGCTAAGCCCGAAAATCTTGAGGTAAGCCTCGGCATAGAAGCCCATAAGCCACGGACGAGCCGGACCCTGGTGTAGAGCCTGCTCGCGCTCCTCGGGCGAGCCCAGATAGAAGGGGCGATAGCCATAACTCTTGGGCGACAATGTGCGCAAGCCCTTGGGAGTGAGCAACTCGCGAGTGACCACGTCGAGCACCTTCTTGCGCTGGCGACGGTCAAGCGGCGAGTAGTCAAGCCCGATAGCCACAGCCATGTTGGGGCGAACCTCGGGCGATGCATAGTTGCCGTCGACGTAATCGAATAGATAACCGCTGTCGTTGAGGAACATATCCACAAAGCAGGGCTTCATCTTCTCGGCGAGGTCGAGCCATGCTTGGCGTTGCAGTGTCATTGCCTCGTTACCCTCGGTGAGGGCTACAGCAAACATCAATGCGTTGTACCACAGAGCGTTAAACTCTACTAAGTAGCCAGAACGCGGGATTATCGGGCGCCCGTTGTGATTGGAGTTCATCCACGACACCGGGGTCTCGACACCATTGGTAGTCACCAAGCCTGTATCCGGCATCACCTTGAGGTTGGGATGTGCGCCGTTGATGATACAATTGATAGTCTCGGCGACAAAGTCGGTGTACAACTCGCGGGCGCGCTCCATGCCTATATTCTTGGCATATTGTTGCACCGCCCACATAGCCCACAGAGGGATATCGGGCAAGTCGATGCCATTGATACGCGTCTCGGTCGAGCCGGTGTGCAAGTAGTTGAGCAAGTCTCGCGAGGCGGTGCGCATTATCGACTCATAGTCGTCACGATGGTCAATCGCAAGGGTCAAACCCGGCAAAGCCATAAATGTGTTACGCGCCAAAATGGTGCCCCAGGGGAAGCCCGAGATGACATACATATCGTCGCCATCCTTGATGTAGAACTGCTTGGCAGAGTTTTTCAAGCAGTTGAAGAACGAAGTGCGCGGGGTACGAGAGTCAATCTCGGCAGTGTACATCTTCTTGAGGTTGCGAGGGTTAATCTCGCTGATACCCGCCGAGAAGATTATCGACTCGCCCTTGTGAATAGGCACCTCAAAGTATCCGGGCACCCACAGGTCCTCGCAATATGGCACACCGCGCTCCAGGTCCTTGACATACTCGATGCCATTGTACCAATTGGGGTCGTTGACCCACGTGGGCTTGTGGCTGAATTGCATATACAAGGTGGGAAAGCCGTCATACAACTTCGAGGCTACACCATTGTTGCATGGCTCGATGTTGCGATTGATGGCATCATTGGCGATACAAAGCGAATTGCTCTCGCGGAAGGCTAAGAAAGGTTTGAAACGAAGCGTTGTGGGCGAGTGAGCCTCCACAAGCGTGTAGCGGATGAGAATGCGGTTCTCGCGCGAAATGAAGATTTTCTCTTTGGTGAGGATTACGCCGCCCACTCGATAGGTCATACGTGGCACACTCTCGCAATCAAACTCACGTGCATACTTGTGACCGTTCGGACTGTACACTCCGCCCTGGTAACGGTGAATGCCCAGATTGAATGGTGCGCCATGTTGTATCACTGTCTCATCGAGCGTGGACAACATCACGTGGGGCCTATTCCCCATCTCCTTGATTGGTATTACCAGCAAGCCGTGTTGCTTGCGGGTATTACACCCCACCAAGGAGGTGCAGTGATAGGCGCCTGCCTGATTCGTGCGCAACATTTCTTTCTGTAGCGACTGGTCAAGATTGATCAGCAGGTTCTTATCAAATTTTAAATAACTCATTTGTGAAGAGTTTTGGATAGGATTTAGTGTTTGCTTATTTCAAGCGTTAGTTAGACACCACGAAATTAAAGAATTTTTTTGACAACAAAAAGGTCAACCTTTATTTTTTTTTAAAATCTCCCCAATTAAGTCTAATTTTAACAAAATTTTACAGATAAATTTGTAATTCACCTCTTAATTATGTAACTTTGTCGCTGTGTAAACCATAGTGCTCGATTAATCGCAAGGAACAATGAAAGGTACAAGAGTATTCATCGCAGCAATTATGCTCGCCATCGGCTTCGGCTCTATCAGAGGTGCCGACACTCACACTGTGGCTCATCAGGACGCTGTCACCGCCGGGTTTGCTGCCATGTCGCCCATCAAGGGTAATTTCATCAACAACCTGCGACCGGCTCTTGCCATTGACTTCTCGCATCGGCTCAATCACGCCTTTGGCATAGGTATCGAGAGCCTGTGGGCATTCAATACATCGCGGCTCTACAGCGCTATGCACTCGTCTACTGCCATCGATAATGCTTATGTAGGTCCATATGCCTTCTGCGACTTCATGGGAAATCGCAACAATTCGCCTATCAATTTCGGCATCACCGCCGGCTGTGGATGGGGACACTCTTTCAGTCATCTCGAGGGCTATGACCACAATTACTTTGCCACTCGAGCAGGGCTATTTTTTGACTACAATTTCACTCCCGAGTTTACGTTCTCACTGCGTCCCTCATTCCTATGGAATATGAGCGATGGAGGCGCCGCTCAATCCTCGGTATCCTACAACGCCTCGCGCTGCGCTTTTGTGTTTCAAGCCGGGCTCAAATATCGCTTCGGCGACGGATTTGTTTATTGTCGCAAGTCCAGCGCCGACACCGACCTCCCGGGGCTCAATAGCGAGGTCAACTCTCTGCGCCAGCGCTGCGACTCATTGCAACAAGTAATCTCCACAGTTCGACCCTCGGGCGATGTAATCCAAGAAGTAACTATCAACAACCATAACAACACCGTCTACGATATCTTCTTCCGCGCCGGCTCGGCAGTCGTCGAAGCCGACCAAATGACTAATGTCGAGCGCATTGCCATGCAACTCAAGCAAAACCTCAAGGCAACAGTCCTCATCATGGGATATGCCAGCAAAGACGGCGCTCACGATAGCAATCTCAAACTATCGCTCGACCGCGCCCTGGCTGTGCGCTTGTTGCTGATGTCGCGATATGGCATCGATGCCTCGCGCATCAATGCTCAAGGATGCGGCGAGGGGCACATCTTCACCGAGGAGTCGTGGAACCGAGTGTGTATCTGTACTATCAAATTAACCCTGTAACAAAATGGAAACCGTTGAGATAGTCGGCTGGCTCGCCAGCATCTGCATGGTCTTGGGATACCTCCCCCAAGCATATGTAACTATTAAAACCCGCCAAACCGATGATATTGCTATGGCGACCTTTGTCATGATGGGCTTGGGTGGCTTCTTCTTTATCATCCAAGGCATTATGCTCGACAACTGGCCTCTGGCTGTCACAAATATCATCACCATGTCGTGCTCGGTCACGATTTTTGGCATAAAAATTTACAACGATTACTTCAAAAAGCGTAAATAAAACGCTACCTTTGCGCTTGTGAAGACTCTAACAAAATATCTCCGTCAGCTAATAGCCATCGTGGCACTATTAACCGCCACGACATCATCATTTGCCCAAATAAATACCGACCAAGTGATGCGTGTGGGGCAGAATGCCCTCTATTTTGAGGACTATATGCTCTCCATCCAATACTTCAACCGCGTCATTATGGCAAAGCCCTACCTGGCTCAGCCTTACTTCTTCCGCGCTATTGCCAAGCTCAACCTCGAGGACTATGTCGGCGCCGAGGCAGATGCCTCCACTGCTATCGACCTCAATCCATTCCTCACCGACGCTTGGGAGGTCCGCGGCGTGGCTCGCCAAAACCTCGGGCACAACAAGGAGGCTATCGAGGATTACACTCATGCCCTCGAGCTCATTCCCCGCAACCGCCAGTTGCTCTTCAACAAGGCGCTCGCCCAGTTTGACATCGAGGACTTTGTCGGTGCCGACTCCACATTCACCGCCCTACTCTCTTACTACCCCGGATACGACAACGGATACCTCGGGCGCGCCCAGCTCAACTTGGCTCGCGAGGATACCGCTGCCGCTGTAGCCGACATCGACCGAGCAATCGAGATCAACCCCCAGGCGGTCAATGCCTACATCATGCGCGCCGACATCGCCATCCATCGAGATGACGACTTCGAGAGCGCTCTTGCCGATATGGACAAGGCGGTGAAACTCCAGCCTCGCATGCCCGGATTGTATATCAACCGCGCATACCTCCGCTACAACCTCCAAGACTACTTCGGCGCTATGGCTGACTTCGACTATGCCATCGAGCTTGACCCATATAACTTCCGGGCTCTCTTCAACCGCGGCATATTGCACATGGAGGCTCGCTCATACGACCGCGCTCTCGAGGACTTCAACCAAGTCATCAGCCACAATCCTTCATTCATACCGGCTCACTACAACCGTGCCGTCGTCAATATGGCTAAGGGCTTGTGGAACGATGCCCTCGGCGATATCGAGCAAGTCATGCGCGACGACCCCGACCTCCCCGAGCCTTACTACATGCGCTCGGAGGTCTACACCCACCTCGGCAAGCCGGCTCAAGCCCACGCCGACTTCGAGAAGGCTCGCCGCCTGGCTCGTGTGGTGAGCGACTCGCCCGAGCACCCCGATTTGCTCACCGAGGACAATACACCCGAGGTGGAGACCTCGCGACGATTTGCAGCACTGGTCACTGTCGACGACAACGCCGAGATTCAAGAGGAATACAACAACACCGCCATCCGCGGACGCGTCCAAGACCGCAACCTCCGCGTCGAGCCCGAGCCATGGCTCGAAGTCGCATACTACTACACGCCCTCCGAATTGCAAAACTCCACTTATTATATCAAGGAAGTCGATGACGTCAACGCTACCCGCTCCCTGCGCAACACCCTACGCGTCACCTCCGGCGTGCCGTCCATCGACGAGGAGACCTCGGCGGCGCACTTCCGCTCCATCGACTATTACAACTCTTACATTGCCGGGCATGCTCCACGTGCCATCGACTACATCGGGCGCGCCATGGACTTCATGACCTTGCGCGACTACGCCTCTGCCATCCGCGACATCGACCGCGCCCTGGCGCTAACTCCCGACTTCGCCCTGGCTTACTACCTCCGCGCACAAGCCGGATACCATGCCTGGCAAGCCTCGCAGACCGCCCCCGCCGACAATGGAGTCGAAATGGATGCAGCCACACGCAACTCGCTGTCGCGCAAGGCTATCGACGACATCCTCGCCGACCTCGCCCATCTAATCGAACTATCACCACGCATGGCTGAGGCTTGGTACAACAAGGCTGTCGTGCACATTGCCGTCGAGGACTATACCTCGGCACTCGCTGCACTCAACAAAGCCATCGAGCTCAAGCCCGAAATGGGCGAAGCGTGGTACAATCGCGGATTCATATACCTCCACCTCGGCAACGAGCGCCTCGGCATCGCCGACCTCTCCCGTGCCGGGCAATTGGGCATCATCCCGGCTTACAACCTCATCAAACGCATCACCAAATAACCAAATATTACAATTCCTAAAACCAATAAAACCATGTTTACGCAACAAGACTTAGAGCAACTCCAAGCTCACGGCATCACCCCGGAGCAGGTTCAATCTCAAATGAAAAAATTTGAGACCGGTTTTCCATTCCTGAAACTCGCCGCATCGGCTACCCCGGGACATGGCATCCAAGCCCTCTCCCCCGCTGACGAGCAAGCTGCCGTCGAACGCTGGCAAGCCTACCTGGCTCAGGGAGGAAATGTAGCAAAATTCGTTCCCGCCTCGGGTGCTGCCTCGCGTATGTTCAAGGCGCTGTTCGCCTTTGTTAACGGCAACGAAGAAACCGCACCGGCAGACTCACCCGTCGGCAAATTACTCGCCAACCTGGACAAACTGCCTTTCCTCGCCGAACTCAACGCTACCACTCTCAAACTCTACGGTGCCGATGCCCCTGCCCTCCTCGCCGCCGGGCGTCACAAAGATATCATCGCCGCAATCATCCTCCCCGAGGGCATGAACTACGGCGCTCTCCCCAAGGCTCTGCTCACCTTCCACCGCTATGCCGACGCCTCCACTCGCACCCCGCTGGAGGAGCACCTCGCCGAGGGCGCTCAGACCGCCGCTTCGCACGGCATCGTCAAGCTCCACTTCACCGTCTCTCACGACCACTACGACCTGTTCCTCAACAAGTTGCACACAGCTGTCCCGGCTATGGAAGCAAAGTATGGTGTCAAGTATGACATCTCCATCTCAGAGCAAAAACCCTCGACCGACACCATCGCCGCCACCCTCGACAATCAACCATTCCGCGACGACAACGGCAAATTGGTATTCCGCCCCGGCGGTCACGGCGCCCTCATCGCCAACCTCGGCGACCTCGACTCCGACGTAGTATTCATCAAAAATATCGACAACGTCGTTCCCGAAGGCTTGCGCCAATCCACCATCACCTACAAGCAAGTCCTCGCCGGCGTCCTCATCCTCGCTCACGACAAGGTCGCCCAATTTACCCAAACCCTCCGCAGCGGCAAGTACACCCGCGCCGACCTCGACCAAATGGTCGACTTCATGCGCTCAACACTCTGCATCACCGCACCGCAATTTGACCTACCGGATGATCAATTGGCTCAATTCATCGCCGCCAAGCTCAACCGCCCCATCCGCGTCTGCGGCATGGTGCGCAACGACGGCGAACCCGGCGGCGGTCCATTCCTTGCCTCCAACGCCGACGGCTCCGTATCTCCCCAAATCCTCGAGTCTACACAGATCGACATGAATTGCCCCGAGTATGTCGACATGATGAACCACGCCACCCACTTCAACCCCGTCGACCTCGTATGCTACATCAAGGATGTTGACGGCAACAAATACGACCTCCCCGCCTACGTCGACCACAACACCGGCTTCATCTCCTCCAAATCCTTCAGCGGTCGCGAGCTCCGCGCCCTCGAGCTTCCCGGACTGTGGAACGGCGCCATGAGCGACTGGTCAACCATCTTCGTCGAGGTACCCTCCTCCACATTCAACCCCGTCAAGACCGTCAACGACCTCCTCCGCCCCGCCCACCAAGCCTAAATCCGCTTAAAGTTACAACATAAAAAAGCGTCGCCCCACATCCCCGAGCGACGCTTTTTTTCACATTTGCCACTATTGACCTTTATTAAAAATTAATAAAACACTTGACAACGGGGTTAAAATGTTGTAATTTTGTGCTCCAATTGTGGTGTTGCCGCTCATCCCCGTGGTAGCAACGTCCGCTAAGTTTTGTGTAGTAGTATATGACAAAGAAACCCAAGGCTCGCATCTCGACATTCGGCTCGCAACTGACTTCTGTGGTGAGCGTCACCTTAGTATTGCTCATCCTCGGCATCCTGGCTGTCGCTCTGCAGGCTTCATCGTCAGTGACCGACAATATCCGCCGCAATATCGGCTTCATCGTCAAGCTCGACCGCTCGCTCTCCGACACCGACATCTCGCGCATCGGGCGCGAGATGTCGGCTGCTCAATTTGCCGAGTCGGTCACATTCACCGATGCCGCGACTATCCTCAAGCAGGAGTCCGAACTTATGGGGCAGGACATCCTCGAACTTACCGGTGAGAACCCCTTCGGCGCCGAATTTGACGTAAAAGTGAAACCACTATATGCCAACGGCGACAGCATCGCCGCCATCACCGCACGCATGGAGATGGTGCCGGTTATCGACGAGGTGGTGTCGCAGACCGCCGTCGTCGATAGCATTAATGTGGCACTGAAGCGCACCACCATTGTGCTGCTCGCCATCGCCATTGCCCTGGGCATCATATCCTTTGTCCTCATCAACAACACCGTGTCGCTGGCTGTGTACTCGCGTCGCTTCATTATCCACACCATGAAATTGGTCGGAGCCACCGGCTCGTTCATCCGCAAGCCATTCCTCATCGCCGGCTTGGGCACCGGAGCCGTTTCGGGCATCCTCGCTTGCGCCTTGCTCGCCGGGCTCCGCGCTTATGGCGCTCGTTTCGATGCCATCCTCGACACCCTCGTCCCTTGGGCTTCTATGTGGTGGATTTTCGCCGCCGTAATTGTCATTGGCATCCTCATCTGTCTGTGCGCCACCGCTTTAGCCACCAACCGATACCTGCGTCGCAGTTACGACGATATGTTTATGAAATAATTTCGATTAAATGAAAGATAAAGATTTAGAAAAGAAAATTTCTCGCGAGAGCTTCGACCAACTGCCTCTCGCCGGCAACAATTTCAAATTGATGATTGTCGCCGGAGCTATGATTGTTATTGGCTTCTTGCTGATGCTGGGCGGCTCATCGACCGCCGAGGGCTTCAACCCCGACATTTTCAGCACCCGTCGCATCGTCATCGGTCCCGCCATCACTTTCCTCGGCTTCGTCGGTATGGCTGTTGCCGTTTGGCTCAAACCTAGCAAAAAATAACCTCCTATGGATACACTTAACGCATTGATAATGGGTATCGTACAAGGCTTAGCCGAGTACCTCCCCATCAGCTCCTCCGGGCACCTCGAGATCTGTCGCGAAATTCTTGGCTTGGACCTCTCGGGCGCCGAAAGCCTCCAATTTGAGGTCCTGCTCCACGTCGCTACTGTTCTCAGCACCATCGTAATCCTCTGGCGCGAGTTCTTCCCTATGTGCCGCTCGTTCTTCACACTCCAACGCGATGAAAACACCAACACGGTCCTCAAGATTCTCGTGTCGTGCATCCCCGTGGGCATCGTCGGTGTCCTCTTCAAGGAACAAGTGGAGTCTTTCTTCGGCAACGACCTTTTTACCGTAGGTATTTGTCTGTTAGTCACTGCATTGCTCCTCTCTTTCTCCTACTTCTTCCGCACTCATCCCCAGGACAACTCACTCAAAGCCGGCAAGGGCTACAAAGCTCGCGACATCAACTTCCTTGATGCCTTCGTCATCGGCATCGCCCAATCTATCGCCGTCCTTCCCGGTCTCTCGCGCTCGGGCACTACCATCGCTACCGGTCTCATCATCGGCAACAAGCGCGAACAGGTGGCGCAGTTCTCCTTCCTGATGGTCATTATCCCCATCCTCGGCGAGGCACTCCTTGATCTCAAGGACTATATCTCAGAGCCGGCTACTACCGCCGCTGCCGCCATCGGCTGGCTACCCATGTTGGTTGGCTTCCTCGCCTCGTTCATCGTGGGCTGTCTGGCTTGCAAGTGGATGCTCAACATCGTCAAGAAGGGCAAGCTAATCTGGTTTGCCGTTTACTGTCTCATCGTCGGCATCCTTTGTGTAGTATTTTAATAGTCAATGAATTACCTACAAGGCGAAATATTATACATCGATAAGCCCAAGGGTTGGACCTCGTTTGACGCTGTAAAGCGCGTGCGAGGTGCTCTGTTGCGGCGCATGAAAATCAAGAAGCTCAAGGTGGGACATGCCGGCACGCTCGACCCTCTCGCCACCGGCGTGATGATCGTCTGCACCGGCAAGGCCACTAAACTCATCGACTCACTCCAAGCCGGCGTCAAGGAATATATCGCCGACATAGCCCTCGGAGCCACCACCCCATCGTTTGACCTTGAGACCGCCATCGATGCCACATACCCCGTCGACCACATCACTCGTCAAATGGTCGAAGACGTCCTCAAGCGCTTCATCGGGCGCATCGAGCAAATTCCGCCTAAATTCTCGGCATGCAAAGTCGATGGCAAGCGCGCCTACTCGCTCGCTCGTGCCGGCAAGGACGTCGACCTCAAGCCCAAAATCCTCGTCATCGACGACATCGAGCTCCTCAACTACTCACCCTCGAGCATCCGTGTGCGCGTGGTATGCAGCAAGGGCACTTACATCCGCGCCCTCGCCCGCGACATCGGCGAGGCTCTCGGCTCCGGCGCCCACCTCACCGACTTGCGCCGCACTCGCGTCGGCGACATATCCATCGACCGCTGCATGAGCGTCGCTCAAGCCGCCGACTTCATCGCAACCGCCGAGGTCGAATACCCCGAGGAATACTTAAAATTGATGAATATCGAAAAAAACATCATATGAAATTATCACAGTTCAAATTTCAACTTCCCGAAAATCTTATCGCGCAAGACCCTCCATTGGAACGCGACGTGTGCCGCATGATGGTCCTCGACCGCAAGGCAGGTACCATCGAACACAAGGAATTTAAGGATATCCTCGGCTACTACGGCGAGGGCGACGTCATGGTGTTCAACGACACTCAGGTCTTCCCGGCTCTGCTCTACGGCAACAAGGAGAAAACCGGCGCTCGCATCGAGGTGTTCCTCCTGCGCGAACTCAACGCCGACAACAAGCTGTGGGACGTCCTCGTCGAGCCGGCTCGCAAAATCCGCATCGGCAACAAACTCTACTTCGGTGACGACGGCGCAATGGTTGCCGAGGTCATCGACAACACCACATCCCGCGGCCGCACTCTCCGCTTCCTATATGATGGTCCCCACGATGAATTCAAGCGCGAACTCTTTGCCCTGGGTCATACCCCGCTGCCCGGTTACATCACTCGCGAACCTCGCGAGGAGGATGCCGAGGCTTATCAAACTCTCTACGCTCGCCGCGAAGGCGCCGTTGTCGCTCCCGGCGTGGGCTTGCACTTCTCGCGCGAATTGCTCAAGCGCCTCGAAATCCTCGGTGTCGAGCAGGCTTTCATCACCCTCCACAGCGGATTGGGTACTTTCCGCGAAATTGATGTCGAGGACCTCACCAAGCACCGCATGGACTCCGAGCAGATGGAGGCATCGCCCAAGCTCGTTGAGACTGTCAACAAAGGCAAAGACGCCGGCAAGCAAGTATGCGCCGTCGGCACTTCTGTCCTCCGTGGCATGGCTTCTGCCGTCTCCATGGGCGGTCACATGAAGGTATACGATGGCTGGACAAACAAGTTCATCTTCCCTCCCTACGAGTTCACCGTGGCTACTTCGCTGCTCACCGACTTCCACCTTCCCTACTCCACAATGCTCATGATGGTCGCCGCCTTCGGTGGCTACGACCTCGTCATGGAAGCATATCACCAAGCTGTCAAAGAGGGTTACCACTTTGGCTGCTACGGTGATGCTATGTTAATCAGATAATTTGAAGGCAATTACCAGCGCCCGGTAGCGCCGCCTCCACCGAAGCTACCGCCGCCGAAGCCGCCACCGATACTGCCGCCACCGCCAAAGCCGCCACCGCGTCGTCCGCTCATCGCAGCTGCCGCCGCGCCCACGGCAAGGGCGGTGGCGGCGTCGGGTTGTGCCGGTATCTCGTAGAATTGCTCCATCTTGTGTCCGCAATTCTCGCACACATATTCCTTAACGCCCTGCCCGGCTTTCTTTGACGTCGGGCGCTTCACCACGCGGTCGACTCGCAACTTGGCGGTGCGTGCATGGCAATTCTCACATTCTTTTATATTCAGCGTCGACTTTACATACGCCAAGATGTCGGTCTCGCCACAGTGGGGGCACAGCCACACATCGTAGTCCACCGAGCCCATTTGCTCTTCTTTGTCCTGTGCCGGCGTCAGGTAGTCGTTGTCATGCACCTCGTCGACTTTCTCCATGCGAGTGCCGCAGTTGGGACAGTCTCGACGGTGATTGCGCCAGTGATTGAGCAACAACACCAGGGGGATGGACGCTATCGCCGGCATACCCAGTCCGAAGAATGTCATGGCGAGATACACCGGGCGCCAACCCTCCAGCTTGCAATATTTGCTATAGTCGTCCTTGCCGCGCACCGATACCAGGGCTATCAACAATCCTATCAGCATCAATATGCTCAAGCAGAACGCCAAGCCCAGGAAGGCTTCAAAGATCTCGCCGTCATCGTCGCTCGTACCTTTATTGTCCACATCCTCGAGGGTCGACATGTACTCGTCAACATTTGCCGGGTCGCTGAGGACCTTGCACATAAAGCCCACACCGGCGAGTATGCCGGCATTGTAATCGCCTTCTTTGAAGTGCGGTATCATCAATTCGGTATTGATGCGTCCACAGCTGATATCGGGCAATACGCCCTCCAAGCCATAGCCGGTGTAAATTTTCACCGCATGTTGCCCGGTCACCAGCAGCACCAGCAAGCCATTATCCTTATCTGCCTTGCCTATCTTCCACTTCTCGGTGAGGCGGAAGCAGAAGTCATCGATATCAGCCGGCTCGATATCCTCCACAGCCACCACCATCGCCTCCACGGTCGTCGTGGTGCGCAAATTTTTCAGCTGCGCATTGAGCGTGGCTACGGTCTGCTCATTGAGTATATTATCGGGATTGGCTACAAATGCCTCGCGGTCGGCTTGGTGTACATTGGGAATTTGCTCGACTGTATATGTCGCCGCCATAGCGCTGCACGCTATGATGCACGCAACTACAGCCATTATAAGGCGTTTCATATCTCTGATGGGTGCTTTATGAAGTATTGTTTCAATATCTCTTCGATGTCAAAGTAGTAGCCCTCGGGCTGCTTCTCATCTTTGCGGTTGATTAATATGTGGTCGTAATATGGTGCTACAAATTCTTGCTCGCGCGCGGTGATACCCGAGATGTTCAAGAAGTCATACTCGTCGTGGGGATACACCACCACCCACGCCGTCTCGGGCGTAAGTCCGTTGCCCGACGATGCTATCACCTTCAACAAGTGATTGAGCTTATATTGCCATATCTTGGCAAGGTCGTTCTTACCGTTCTGCTGGTACACAAATATCCTGTTGGTCAGCTGGCGCAGGTTCACCGGGTTGTCTGCCAACACAGCCATGGCAAAATCCAATATCTGCTTGCGCTCGCTGCGGGTCCAGGTGGTCTTATTGAACAATGGTGCCAACACTGCCAGCTGGTCGGGATTGCCTACCTGGCGATATGGATCATAATCTTCTTGAAAGAAGGTGCCGTAGTAGAAGTACTGAAAATCAACATCGTTCATCGTCGTGTCGTTCTTCATGAACTCTGTGAGCAAACGTGGATAATAGTAGGGCGACTCTTCGTCGAGCGATGCCACGCGAATCTCCTCTAAATCTGGTCGTGACAAGCTCGTGCGTGGCTGTGCTGCCACCCCCGTCACCATGAATATCGTGAATAATATGCTGAGAAATTTCTTCATTTACGTGATTGCAACTCTCGGGTTGCTTTTTCTATTTGTGACAAAGTTACCAATTTTCGCTCAAAATCCTTATATTTGCCAGCCTTTTTACAATAATTTAAGATTTAACTCGCCCTTTTTTGCTCAAAATTGACGCTTTTTTCTTACTTTTGCATTATTAATCTATTGAACACAATGAAACGTCTTTTTATAACAATATTTGCCGCCTTGGCTATCGCCGTTGCTTGCTTTGCCAAGGCAGAGCCTGCCACAATTACTCTCAACGTTACTCCGGCAATCGCATCTCAAGATGCCGCCAACGAGTTGCGCACCGCCATCCGATTTGAGCGCGGCGTCTCCGAGGTGACCGCCGAGGTTGGCTCCAACGACATCGTCATCGTCTACGACCCGGCAAAAATTTCGCCCGACCTCCTCGCCGAGGCTCTCAAGCAATTGGGCTACCAAGTTGCCGAGCCCGCATCAAACGACAAGAAGTAAGCCTCGATGAACTGCGATATCATCAAGTTACTCCCCGACTCGGTGGCTAATCAGATAGCCGCCGGCGAGGTAATCCAGCGCCCTGCATCTGTCGTTAAGGAGCTGGTGGAGAACGCTGTAGATGCCGGCGCTACCGCCATCGAAATCATCATCAAGGACGGTGGACGCACCCTCATCCAGGTGGTTGACAACGGCAAGGGTATGTCGCCCACCGATGCCCGCATGGCATTTGAGCGCCACGCCACCAGCAAGATTACCTCGGCTCAAGACCTCTACTCGCTCCACACCATGGGCTTCCGCGGCGAGGCACTACCCTCGATTGCCGCCGTGTCGCAGATTGACCTCCGCACCATGCAGCCCGACCAAGCCGGCGGTACACGGCTTCAACTCTCCGAGTCCAAATTTGTATCGCAGGAGCCTTGTGCTTGCCGCCCCGGCACTAATATAATGGTCAAAAATCTCTTCTTCAACCTCCCGGCTCGCCGCAAGTTTCTCAAGAGCGACAAGGTGGAGAAAGGCGCTATCATCCAGGAATTTACTCGCCTCGCTCTGGTCAACACCAACATTGACTTCACCTTCGTCTACGATGGCAAGACCGAGAAGCAACTCGTCCACGGCTCGCTCAAGCAACGCATCATCGACCTCATAGGCAAGTCGGTGGGCTCCAACCTCTTACCCATCGCCACCGAGACCGAATTGGCGCGTATCGACGGCTTTGTCGGCACTCCCGAGAGCGCCATCAAGACCAAGCCTCACCAATTCTTCTTTGTCAACGGCCGCAATATGCGTCACCCTTATTTCGCCAAGGCGGTCACATCCTGCTACGAGGAAATCATTCGCAGCGAAAACCAGCCTAACTTCTTCATTAACATCTCGGTAGACCCTGCCGCCATAGATGTCAACGTGCATCCCCAGAAACACGAAATTAAGTTCGCCCAAGAGCAAGCCATCTGGCAGATGATTAACGCCGCCGTGCGTCAAGCCCTCGGGCGCGTGAATGCAGCCGGCGCTATCGACTTCGACCCGGAAGCCATTACCGACATCCCCACCTTCGCCCCGGACGTCAACGTCGAGATGCCTTCTATCTCCACCGACGACTCCTACGACCCCTTCAAGGACTTCTCGGGCGGCGCTGCTTCCCCGTCGCCATCAAGGAGCAGCTACACCCCTCAGCACTTCACCAACCCCGTGCCGCAGGACTGGGACAAGCTCTATGAGTCCTTCGCCACGCGTCGCGATGCCCCGACTATGGCTCCCGCAACTCCCGACCTCGAGGGCATCCCCACATCCACTGATACTCCGGCTCAGCCGGCTCTGTTACAGACCGCCGAGAGCCACACCCACTTCTTCACCGTCAACCGCCGATACATCGCCATACCTTCGTCACAGGGCATTCTCCTCATCGACCGGCACCGCGCCCACATCCGCGTGCTCTACGACCGATTTATCAACTCGTTGACATCCAAGCCTGTAGCCTCGCAGAAGCTCATATTCCCCGAGAGTATCACCCTCTCGCCGGCTCAGAGCACCATCCTCTCTGCCATGGGTGACATTCCCGCGCAATTGGGCTTTGATATCTCGTTCCTCGGCGGCTCCACATGGGCGGTCAATGCCGTGCCGGCACTCACCGGCGACGCCATCTCTATGCTCACCAAGATGGTCGAAAACCTCAGTGAATCAGGCGAATTAAACACCACCGACCTCTTCAAGCCCGCCGCCCTCGCCCTCTCTCGCTCTGCCGCAATCCTCCCCGGACAAGACCTCAGCGATGACGACACCGACGCACTCATCGCCGAAATCCTCGCATCGCCCGAGGGAAAATACACCCCCGACGGCCGCCCCATATTTGTCACCGTCGCCAACGACTATATCTCTAAACTCTTCTCTTAATTATGACCTCCCGCAAAGCTATAATACTGGCAATTACAGCCTTAGCCTCTCTGTCGGCTCATGCCACATTGGAGATTACAAGCCGCATGACCGAGGATATCCTCTATGCCCTCGACGACTCCCTCGCCAAGCGCCAAGGCTTTATCGACCGCCGCCAATTGGCTATCAACCGCTCGGTCGACTCCCTGCGACACAATGGCGCCTCCGAGCAATTGATACTCAATATCGCCGAGAAGTATGCCGGCTTCAACAACGACTCAGCCCTCCACTATTATAGCATGGGCATGAATATGCCCGAGGTCTCCAACAAATTGCCCTTCGCCCTGGGCACCGCTACCCTGCTCCCGCTCAGCGGCTTCTTCTCTCCGGCTATCGAAATTTACGAGGGCATCGACACCCTGAATCTCTCCACTCACGACAAGGCGGCTTACTACGACGCCGGACGACAAATGTACAGCTATATGGCTGCTTTCTCTGCCGGCGATGTCAACTTCCGCAACCAATACAACAATCTCGCCCTCGCCCTCCAGCAGCAACTCCTCAAGGTCCTTGATCCCGAATCGTTGGAGTACAAATTCAACCTCGGCGAATTCTATTTCAGTACAAATCAGCCGGGTAAGTCTCGCGCTCTCCTCGAGTATGTCATCGAGAACACCCCCTCGACAAGCCCCTTGAGAGCACGCGCCACCCACCACCTGTCTCAGATGGCTCACTCTCGCGGCGATGACAATGCCTACATATTTTATCTCGCGCAGTCTGCCCTCGCCGACCTCAGCGCCGCCACCCGCGAGGTCGCCTCTCTCCAGGAATTGGGCAACGTCCTCTACACCCGTGGCGACCTCGAGCGCTCATACTTCTACCTCACCGAGGCGCTCTCCAATGCTGTGGAGTGCGGCGCCCCTCTCCGCATGATCGAGTCCTCGCGCAGCCTCCCCATCATCGAGCGCGCCTACAACGAGCAATTGTCCTCAAAACGACGTACTATATACCTCATCCTCGGCATACTCGTCCTCGTAGTCATCGTGCTCGTCATCACCATGATTACCCTCAACCGCAAGATGCACCGCCTGCGCCAGCTACAAGCAAACCTACGTCAAGCCAACAAGGTTAAGGACGTGTATATCAGCCAATTCCTCAACCTCTGCTCCATTTACATGGACAAGCTCAACCAGTTCTGCAAAATCGCCAACCGCAAGATTACTGCCGGCAAAGTCGACGACCTTTACCGCCTCACCAAGTCGGGCAAATTCGTCGAGGAGCAGAGCCGCGAATTCTACGAGGTCTTCGACAACGCCTTCCTACACCTCTACCCCCACTTCGTCGAGCAAGTCAACGCTCTGCTACTCCCCGACCAGCAGATTGTACTCAAAGAAGGCGAACTTCTCAACACAGACCTCCGCATCCTCGCTTTCATGCGCTTAGGCATCGAGGAAAGCCCCCGCATCGCCCAAGTCCTCAACTACTCGCTCAACACAATCTATGCCTACCGCAACCGCACCAAGGCGCGTGCCATCAATCGCGAAACATTCGAGGACGACGTAATGCACATCGAATCAGAGAACTAATCTCTCCCACTGCGACTATATAATATGTTATATATTCAATGTCGCACATTGCGGCTTAATTGCTAATAATCAAATACTTACACTAACCGGTCATTTATATTTGCTTATATGGCATTTATACACCGTTGACCAACGCCCTATTTCTCGCTAACTTTGCATCAGATTCAGATACATAATGATTTTCAGTTTTAGGGTTAGTATAGATTGTTAGTATCCAATGGCCACACAATGGTCAATTTACAAAGAAGAAACAGATTGTGTTTTATGTTAGGTAATGCATTGGCTTTGAGAAAAGCCCGCAAAAAAAGAGATGACTCACCCCGAGCCATCTCTTTTTTTATCATCAAGCATCATGCTGCTTGCGATAATTATCTCGTGTGCGGTACATTTGCTCTTTAATGCCACCTTCCCGGATAAAATCTTGTTGTAGTCGTTCCAATAGCTTGCGCAAAAACACATCAGTCTGATGAATTAGCGTAATGGCAATATTAGCGATAGTCCCCGCTGAACGCTGTTGAATGGCGTCAAGATAAAACTTGGAATCGTTGTGGTGCGCACATAATTGTCGAGTCCGTATAGACTCTTCTGAGTTAATCTCCCATTTAGTCAAGTTGCGAACCCTCAGAAAATCCTCATAATCAATGAGAAGCTCTTGAAGACTTGCGCGAGCAACGTTAATGAGCTTAATTTCAGTCTCTGACGACGTTGCCGCCGCCGCTGAGCCTTCGGCAATATTCTGCTTTCCGCTGCGCGCGGCTTGAATCATCTGGTCAATAGTGCGATCGCTCTTGGCGAGATGTGTATGCGCAAAGTAATATGTTATGTCATAGATACATTCAGCCTTCTGAAACGCAATCAATTTGCGATAATTACCCTTAGGAGGCAAGAAACGATCAGACATAGAGTAAATATTTAGTTAATAATTATTATTCGTTGCTACTGAATTAGCCCAATTAGACTAATTAGTCCAATTAGTCCAATGCGCCCACAAAGTTACTAAAAATAATCATTAATTAAAAACAACTTTGTCACCGCGGTAATTATTACCACGGTGACAAAGCAACAATTATTTCTTATAATTAGTCCTATTAGACCAATTAGTCTAATTAGTCCAATTCATCAACGGATTGCCACCTTGCTGGTGCCGGTAGCTGTGCGACGGATATAGATGCCGGGGGTCAGTGCGCCTTCTACGCGTATACCCTGTAGATTGTAGTACTCGACAACTCCCTCGCTATCAACAACTACGCTCTCAACACCCGATACGTTACCTGTGCCTTCAGTGTCGTTAGGCTGTGCTTCCTCGCTTGCTAAAACAACCGTCTGTTTAGTGCTTTTAATAGCTTTAACTGTGGGATCACCGAACGACTTTTGCATCATATCCTGCAGGCTACCATATACAAAGAACGGGAAGTTGAGGTTGACTCCAAACATACAATCTTCATCAATGGTATAGACAGCAGTAGTAACGTCCTT
>CALZTY010000022.1 GCA_945829225.1 uncultured Bacteroidales bacterium
TCCAGGCACCACGAAGGTAGAGAACTCTGGAAACTCTCAGCGTTTTATCTTTGAGATTAACTGTAAATAAATACTCACTACCATCGGCACTAAGATACCAATTCCGTTGATTTTTTTGAACAATCTCTAAATCTGTGGTTCCAACTTGTGAAGTGAGATTCCAATCACCATTTCCATCAGGAGCGCCTAAAGAAGCGCCAGCATTCCATCCAGTCAACTCCTTATAAAAGCGAAAATATACATTTCCATTGAGTTTAAATGTACCTTCAAAGACATTTTCGCTAACTTTATTCAATTTGTACTTTTGATAGTATGAGGCATTGTCTGAATTTGGTTCTGTCCAATCACCTAATTCTGAGCCGGAGCCAACAATGTAGATGTAATCCTGAGCCTGAGCCGAATAGGCGCAAGCGAGGAATGCCAAAAGAAAAAGTAATATTTTCTTCATGTTATTAAAAATTTTAAGGTTTAAAAAATATGAATAATCTCTATGTAAAAATTCTCTATGGAAAACGGCGCAAAGGTAAGCATTTTTGCGATACGATGTGCCGAAAGGGCGTTAAAGTTTGTTAATATCAATTAGGAGTGGCGGCTTAGATAGGAATGGGCGTTTGCAACCCTTCCAGGGTTGTACGTGGCTTGGGGCATGTACCCCAGGGAGGGCTTCGCCCACCCTGGGGTTAGTGATGATGAGACCCCTCCAGGGTCTTCTTACCCACCCTGGGGTTAGTGATGATGAGCCCTCCAGGGTCTTCTCGCTACGTAGACCCCGGCGGGGTCTCAATGTGTGTAACCCCTGGGTGGGCGCGCATGCCGAAAGGCATCGCGAACTCCCTGGGGTCCCCGAGATGATAAGGGCGATCAACCCCGGAGGTGGTTGCAAATCGGCTTATAGGGAAACCATAAACATTATGTGCTTGCTTATGTGATTATTTATTTGTTACTTTGTGGCTCCATTCAGGTATATGAGTCATACACATTAATATATATAGCACACTCATGAGTACGGAGATTTATAATTTTGACATAGTGGTGGACCGCCACGACACTTGCGCGACCAAAATCGAGGAAATGGATAACCGCTTCGGGCGGCACGACTTGCTGCCGCTGTGGATAGCGGATATGGACTTCGAGGCTTGTCCATGCATCATTGATGCCCTGCGGCGGCGCCTCGACCATGCGGTGCTGGGCTACACGACGGTGCCTGAGGAGTTTTGGCAGAGCATCACCGGATGGCTTCAGCGGCGCCACGGCTGGGCTGTGGACAGCGAGGAGGTGACGTTCATGCCAGGATTGAAGAAGGCTCTGAGCCTGTGTATCAACTACTTCAGCCGACCCGGCGACAATGTGGTGATACAGCCGCCGGTGTATCACTCCTTCCGCAGCGTCATTGAGGGCAACGGGCGCAGGGTGGTCACCAATCCGCTCGTCGCCGATGCCCGAGGCAGGTATAGCATGGACTTGGAGGGCTTGGAGGCGGTGATCGAGCGCCATCAGCCGTCGATGATGATAGTGTGTAACCCCCACAATCCCATAGGAATACAATGGAGCGCCGAGACGTTGCGGCGCCTTGTCGACATATGTGCCGACAGGGGCGTGACGTTCATCTCCGACGAGATATACGGCGATATGATGCTGGCGGGCAAGCGCCATATACCCACCGCATCGGTGTCGGAACGTGCTGCCGCCACGGTGGTGACCCTGGGTGCGCCGTCGAAGACCTTCAACATCCCAGGTATAGTGAGCGCCTGGGCAGTGGTGAAGTCGGCGAGCCTGCGCGAGCCGTTCTACAACTGGCTGTCGGCGAGCGAATTCAACACGCCGCCGATAGCGGCGATGGTAGCCACGCAAGCCGCCTACAGCCGGGGAGAGGCGTGGCTCGACCAAGCGCTGGCATACTTGCAGGGCAATGTGGAGATGGTGGAGAAATACCTCGGCGAGCAACTGCCGGGGCTGTCGATGACGGTGCCCGATGCCTCCTTTGCCGTGTGGCTCGACTTCCGCAGCCTGGGCATGTCGCAGGAGCGACTGGTGGAGATGCTGGTCAATCGCTGCCACCTGGCGCTCAGCGACGGGGTGTCGTTTGGCGCTGAAGGCGAGGGATTTATGCGCATGAATATCGGAGTGCCGCGCACCATACTGCGCGAGGCTCTCGAGCGCCTGCGCCGGGGCATCGAGGCGATGCACCAGCCGGCAGACGAGGCAGCGGCAATCGCCGGCATCCCCTTTGTCAAGATGCAAGGCTTGGGCAACAACTTCGTGGTAGTGGACTGCATGGAGCGCCACCTGGAGGGGCTATCCACCCTCGCCGTGGAGATGAGCCGCCGCCACACCGGCATGGATACCGATGGCATCATCATCGTGCTGCCGTCGGAAGTCGCCGACTGCCGCATGCGCATCTTCAATGCCGACGGCTCGGAAGCGCAGATGTGTGGCAACGGCATACGCTGCGTGGCTAAATATGTGTATGACAGCAAATTAGTGGGCAAGCAGGGCATGAGCATCGAGACCCTCAGCGGCATCAAGCACGTGGAGGTGCACTGTGGCATCGACGGGCTGGTGGATACCGTCACCGTGGATATGGGCGTGCCGCAGACGGCAGCCGAGGCGGTGCCGGTGTGCTGCGCGGGCGAGGCGCTGATAGACAGCGAGGTGGATGTTGCCGGCAGGCGAGTGCGCCTCACCGCCGTATCGGTGGGCAACCCCCATGGGGTGGTCTTTGTCGACAATTTCAGCGACGAGATGGTCAGCGGCATGGGACCGCAATTAGAGCGCCACGCCATATGGCCCGAGCGTGCCAACATCGAGTTTGTGCGCGTGGATGCGCCCGATGCCCTGTCGGTGCGCACCTGGGAGCGTGGCGCCGGCGAGACCATGGCATGCGGCACCGGCGCCTGCGCGGCAGCGACCGCCGCAGTGCTCACCGGGCGCGCCACATGGCCCATGACAGTGCGCCTGGTGGGTGGCAACCTGCATATTGACTGCGCGGACGGGCACCTGCTGATGACCGGACCGGCGACGACGCTCTACACCGGCACACACTGGGGTGGATGTTAAAGTTAGTTAAAGTTTTAGACTCGACACAGGAGAACGGCGTGTGGGTGAAGAAAAATTCGTACCTTTGCCACGCATTTTCCGTCACGGGCATGGACAAGCGCGTGTACATTGCCTCGGCAGTGGCAGCCGCCCGGCGGGTTAACAATTTATAATCAACAAATTATAATGTACGTTATCGTAGAAATTCAGGGTCAGCAGTTCAAGGCAGAAAAGGACCGCTTCCTGTATGTACACTACCTCGGCGACGAAGTCAAGGACGGACAGACGGTAGAATTTGACCGTGTGCTGCTCGTTGACGCCGATGGTGCCGTAAAGGTCGGCGCACCCCTCGTTGAGGGCGCAAAAGTAGTATGCGAGGTAGAGAAATCCCTCGTAAAAGGTGACAAGGTGATTGTGTTCAAGAAGAAACGCCGCAAAGGCTATCGTCGCAAGAACGGTCATCGCCAGTATTTCACCAAAGTTGTTATTAAAGACGTAGTCGCTTAACCCCTTAAAAATCAGAAAGAAATGGCACATAAAAAAGGTGTCGGTAGTTCGAAGAACGGCCGTGAATCAGAAAGCAAACGTTTAGGTGTCAAGATTTTTGGTGGTCAGTTTGCCAAGGCAGGCAACATCATCAAGCGTCAGCGTGGCACCGCCCATCACCCGGGCCTCAATGTGGGTCTCGGCAAGGATCACACCATCTATGCCCTCATCGACGGCATCGTAGTGTTCACCGAGGGTCGCAATGGTCGCAAGTTTATCAACGTAAAACCTGTAGGCGAGGCATAAGCCGGTCTACACGACCATAACAACACGGCAAGCCGCTCCCGTCACGGGGGTGGCTTGTTTGTTTTGTGTCCCCGGCGAGGAGTCAGACTATTAAATCGGGTAAACGTTAAAAAAATTGCGTTAAAATTTGGGCTAATTAACCTCATAGGGAGTACAATTATGCTCAGGAGATGTTAACTTTGCGTCCAAAATCACAATGTCAATAAAAACTATGAACACCAAGACATTAATCGTAGCGGTAGCCGCCATGTGCTGCGCCGCACCACAGGGCGAAGCATCAGCGCCCATCTCACAGGAGGATTTCATTAACGTATCGGCATCGACGGTCAACGGCGTGGTGTCGGTCAAGAGTTATGCGGCAATCCGACAGCCTAATCGCCGGCAGTACAACCCGTTCTACGACGACCCGTTGTTTCAATACTTCTTTGGCAACCCACAGCCCCAGCAGCCCCAGCCACGCCAGCGCATGGATGGCGATGAGCCCCAACAACAACAGCGCCAGATAGGCTTGGGCTCGGGCGTCATCATCTCCTCCGACGGCTATATCGTCACCAACAACCACGTGGTCGAGGGCGCCGACCGCCTCGAGGTGGTGCTCAATGACAATCGCAACTATGCCGCCACCATAGTGGGCACCGACGAGACCACCGACCTGGCGCTCATCAAGGTGGACGGCGTCAACGACCTCCACGCCATCCCCATGGGCGACAGCGATAGCCTCAAGGTGGGCGAGTGGGTGCTCGCCGTGGGCAATCCCTTCGGCTTCACCTCGTCGGTGACCGCCGGCATCGTGAGCGCCAAGGCACGCAACATCTCGGCACTCACCGGGGTATCGGCACATGGAGGCATCGAGTCGTACATACAGACCGACGCCGCCGTCAATGCCGGCAACTCGGGCGGCGCGCTGGTGAACCTGCGCGGCGAGTTGGTGGGCATCAAT
Organism: uncultured Bacteroidales bacterium; assembly: GCA_945829225.1. Taxonomy (GTDB): domain Bacteria; phylum Bacteroidota; class Bacteroidia; order Bacteroidales; family Muribaculaceae; genus CAG-873. The sequence goes on from CALZTY010000022.1 coordinate 4,769, forward strand.
GCCGCTATCTACTCAAATACAGGCACTTATGCCGGGTGCTCCTTTGCCATCCCTACAGCCATAGTGCGCAAAGTCACCGACGACCTGCGCCAATACGGCGCCGTGCAGCGCGCCTTCCTCAATATCACCTTCCGCGAACTCACTCCCGAATTGATTGAGGAGCAAAATATTAGGGGTGTAAATCGAGGTATCTATGTAGAGGAAGTGCAGGACCGCAGCGCCGCTCGCGAGGCAGGCATACGCCACGGCGACGTCATCATTGCTATTGATGGCGTAGAGGTGACCGGCACGGCGAGCATCCAGGAAATCATGGCTCGCCTGAGCCCCGGCAACACCGTGACCATGGTGTATGTGCGCGACGGCAAACGCAACGAGTGCTCGGTGACCCTGCGCAATCGCGATGGCAACACCAACCTCACCGCAGCAAACGCCTCTACATTCAACGAACTCATGGGCGCCGACTTTACAGCCGCCGGCGAGGAGTTGCTCAACCAACTGGAACTCTCGCGCGGTGTGCAGGTGAGCATCACCGGCAACGGGCGCTTCAGCGATGCCGGGGTGCGCGACGGCTTTGTCATCACAGCCATCAACAATGTGCGCGTGTCGGCTCCTGAAGACATCGAGAAGATATACAAGGCGGTGCGCAGCAGCGGAGCCGCCGACGAGCAGGTGCTCTTCATCAGCGGTATCTATCCCTCGGGCAAGCGTGCCCACTATGCCGTCGACATAGCCGAGTGACGCGGAAATACGCCTGTAGCCGTTAACAAATGTTGCAGATACGATAAAAAAATCGTACCTTTGCCCCGATGTTACCATTTTTGCTCACACCATATCTGAAGAAAGTGCTCTGGGGCGGCAGCGCATTGGCGCCGTTCAAGGGGCTTCCCGCCCATCTCGACCATATCGGCGAGAGCTGGGAGGTGTCGGCAATGCCCGGCTGCGAGTCGGTGGTAGCATCGGGACCCCACGAGGGTATGACGCTCCTGGAACTGTGCCGATTGCATGGCAAAGAGTTGATGGGCAAGGCGGTATATGAGAGCACCGGGGGCGAATTTCCGCTATTGGTGAAGTTTATCGATGCCGCCGACGACCTGTCGGTGCAGGTGCACCCGGGCGATGAGTTGGCGCGACGTCGCCATGGCTGCGCGGGCAAATGCGAGATGTGGTACATCCTGCACTCCCACCCCGGCACGCGCCTCGGCGCCGGACTTCGCGAGCCGTTGACCCCCGAGGACTTTGAGCGCCGCGTGAGCGACGGCACCTTCGGCGACGCCATCGAGTGGTACGAGACCAGCCCCGGCGACATCTTCTATCTGCCGGCAGGTCGCGTCCACGCTATCGGCGCCGGGAATATGCTCCTCGAGGTGCAACAGCCCAGTGACATCACCTATCGCATCTACGACTACAACCGCCGCGACGATGCCGGCAACCTGCGCCCGTTGCATATCGACCACGCGCGCGACGCCATTGACTTCTCCATCGCCAACACATATCGCGTAAGTGCCGATGGCGACACCCTGCTGAGGTCGGAGCACTTCACCGTGCAACGCATAGATGTCGCATCCGACAAGCCATATGACTTGCATCGCGAGTGCTTCACCGCGCTGATGTGCATCGCCGGCGAGGCGACAGTGGCTACCGCCGACGGCTCGTGCAGCCTCACGCTGCAATGTGGTCACTCAATGATTGTCCCCGCCGATACCGCTGTGGTCATATCGGGCACGGCGACCATAATAACAGCAATTCCCTGACAATCAATGGCAATAATCGAGTATAACAACGTACAAATCCTGCGCAAGGAGCACGTGGTGCTTAAGGACGTGACATTCAGCCTCGCCGAGGGCGAGTTTGTCTACCTCACCGGCAAAGTCGGCTCGGGCAAGAGTTCGCTGATGAAATCCATCTATGCCGAGGTGCCCATCACCGAGGGCGAGGCGCGTGTCTTCGACTACGACCTGCCCACAATCCGCCGTCGCGACATTCCCTACCTGCGTCGTCGCATCGGCATCGTGTTCCAGGACTTCCAGTTGCTCACCGACCGCTCGGTATTTGCCAATCTCGAGTTTGTGCTGAAAGCCACCGGGTGGACCGATGCCGCGGCGCGAAACGAGCGCATCGAGGAGGTGATGAAGCGAGTGGGCATGACCAATAAGTCATACAAGATGCCCCACGAACTGTCGGGAGGCGAGCAGCAGCGAGTGGTAATAGCCCGCGCCTTGCTCAACAACCCCGACCTCATCCTTGCCGACGAGCCCACCGGCAACCTCGACCCCGAGACCGGGGCACGCATCGTGGAGCATCTCCACGACATCGCCGCTGCCGGCACCGCCGTCATTATGGCAACGCACAATATGCAGTTGCTGGAGGCGTATGCCGGACGTACCATGCATATAGAAGCCAAAAAACTTATAACCGACTAACCAACAGATAGATGAAGGTACTGAAATTTGGCGGCACCTCAGTGGGCACGGCACAGCGCATACAGCATGTCGCCCGCCTCGCCGTCGCTTCGGGACGCAATGTTGTGGTGCTCTCTGCCATGGCAGGCACCACCAATACACTTGTCGAAATTTCCGCTTATCTCTATAAGGGGAATGTGCCGGGCGCCCAGGAGACCCTGAACGCCTTGCGACAGAAGTATGCCGGCGTGATAGCCGAGTTGTACGACAACGACGCCTCGCGCGAGCGAGCCACGGCGGTCACCGACCGTACTTTCAGCCTCATCGCCCACTTCATGGAGGGCGAGTTCACTGTTGCCGAGGAGAAGGAAGTGCTGTCGTGTGGCGAGTTGCTGTCGACGGCGCTGATGCATATCTACCTCGAGCAGATTGGTGTAAAGGTAGCATTGCTCCCGGCACTCGAGTATATGCGCACCGCCCAAGGCGGCGAGCCGGATATGAAATACATATCCTCGCGCCTGCGTCGACTCATCGATCTGGAGCCGGATGCCCAATTGTGGCTTACTCAGGGCTATATCTGCCGAAATGCTTATGGCGAAGTCGACAACTTGCGCCGCGGTGGCAGCGACTACTCAGCCTCTATCATCGGCGCCGCCCTCGGCGTCGAGGAAATACAGATTTGGACCGACATCGACGGCATGCACAACGGCGACCCACGCATCGTGAGCAACACTCGCCCGGTGGAACATCTCCACTTTGAGGAAGCAGCCGAATTGGCTTACTTCGGAGCCAAAATCCTGCATCCCACCTGCGTGTTGCCTGCCAAACTCAGCAATATACCGGTGCGACTGCTCAACACCATGCAGCCCGAGGCGCGCGGCACCATCATCGCCAATTTTCCGCCCGACGGCACCATCAAGGCTGTCGCTGCCAAGGACAATATCACCGCCATCAAGATCAAATCGGGACGTATGCTCCTCGCTTACGGCTTCCTGCACAAGGTGTTTGAGATCTTTGACAAGCACCACACCGCCATCGACATGATGGCTACCAGCGAGGTGGGCGTGTCGCTCACTATCGATGATACCGACCATCTCGCCGCCATCGTTGACGAACTCAAGGGCTTCGGCACCGTCACCGTCGACTCCGACTTGGTCATCGTGTGCGTCGTAGGCGACTTCTCGGGCGAGCAAGGCAGCACCTACGGTGCTCACGTGGTCAATGCCCTCGAAGATATCCCCGTGCGCATGATTTCCTACGGCGGCAGTAACTATAATATCAGCGTCGCTATCCGCGCCGTCGACAAGGAGCGCGCGCTCAACAGCCTCAACCATAACCTCTTTGACCTATGATCAAACACGTCGTTACCTTCAAACTTCGTGGCAGCGATGCCGAGCGCCACGCCGTCGCTACGCGCTTTGTGGAAGCCCTCAACGCCCTGCCGGGCATCATTCCCGAACTCCGCACGATGGAGGCTGCGGTGAATATCAACCCTGCCGAGACCTGGGATGTGGTGCTTACCGCTACCGCCGACACCGCCGCCGATGTCGCCGCTTACTCGGCACACCCCGCCCACGTGGCTGCCGTGGCTATCATTGCTCCTTACAAGGAGGCTCGCGCCTGTGTAGACTACGAGGTGTGACGTCCTATCCATAGCCCGGTCGCTGCGGCGCCCAGTGCCGCCAATATCATCATCCATTTGCTAATACCCGTGGAGGGCTGTCGGCTCTCCTCGCTCTTGGCGTGCGCCTCCATAGTCGTCTCGACTGCCGTCGACGCCACTTGAGTCGCATCGCTTCTCACAGACACTCGCCCGGCGCTGTAAGTCACTCGCCGCCGTGGCGTGTCGATATATTCGACAGTCACCACGGGCGAGTCAACCTCGACGCGATAGTGTAGTGCGAGGGTGTCGTATCGTGTCACATTGTGATTTACCGCTTCGTCGGTGCTCGTCGCCACACTGTGGCGCGAACTGCTGCAGCCGCTCATCGCGATTGCAGTCATTGCTATTACTATCGCTCGCATAGGTCGGCATATTCGGTTGTTGCATCGAAACATGGACACGCCTTGGCGGCAAAGTCCCTGTGTCCGCAGATTTTAGCCCCGGGATAGCGAGCGATAATATCGCCCAAGAGCCTTCGCAGAGCCGTGCGTTGCTCCGCGGTGCGCGTATCTGCCGGCGCCCCTCTGCCGTCGATACCACCACAATAAGCCACGCCGATGGATATGTGATTATGCCCGGTGCAGTGCGCCCCGTCATCACCCTCGGGACGCCCTGCCTCGACGGTGCCGTCGAGTCGCACCACCCAATGATAGCCACAGCCTCGCCAGCCGAGGCTGCGATGATAGCGGTCGATGTCGGCAACGCCGATATCCTTGTCTGCCGCAGTAGCCGTACAATGAACGATAATCTCCTTGATGTCTCTTTTTGTCTTAAATGTGTCTTTCATAATCATTTGATAATTAAAGGTTTGTAAATTAGTTAATAAATAAGGTGCAAAAAATTTGGTAAAACCGAATAAAAAATCTAACTTTGCATCCGCAAACGGCGGGATAGCTCAGCAGGTTAGAGCGTCGGATTCATAACCCGGAGGTCTCGAGTTCAATTCTCGATCCCGCTACAAAGCCTCGATTTTTCATTCGGGGCTTTTCTTTTGCCCCTTTGCGTCATTCTGCGCTGCAAAGTTACAACCTAAATTGTATTTATGCAAATATTTCAACAAAAAAATTTATCCTCCCGACTCAATCAGTACACAATAATACCTCGCCATAAATGTTAACAACTGTTATATCCTGCGACAAGTCTCCGGTTTTACCCACTTACGGCAGAATAAACCCATACTTATTTTGCCAATCAAAAGACCATTCATCAATCAAAGCGACAATTAACACATTTTAAATCACCCACATCACACCATCCACCCAATAACCTCCAAACACATCACAACATATACAACTGTATATTAATCATTTAAATAAACAACAATTACGTGGCACGTAATATATTTTTAACTATTTATAATACTTCTTTAAACATTGATAATAGCTGTAAAACTGATGGTGGAAGGTCTGATGATTAGGAATTGGAGGTTGGAGGTTGGGAATTGGGAATTGGAGATAGCGAATTGGCAGGCGATGTGACTGGCAACCACTTCCAGGATTGCTTTACTTGATGACTCGCACACGGGGAAGGTGCTCGATGCCCGAGGACATCTGCGCTCCATCCCCGTGTTACACATATTGAGACCCCGCCGGGGTCTTACGGCACAGCATCCCCTGACGTGTTGTATCATATCACCATTGATTTGTAGGCAACGTATTGATATTCAACAACTTGTAGGGACGCGATACATCGCGTCCGCGCAAGCATCCTGACCTTGCGAGAACCTGCAGAGCAGGTTGCTCATGCGTAACCCCACGTTGGATCGCAGTGAAGCGGCTGAGCATCAGCCGCGTAGCGAGCACCTACGTGGGGATCGCCGCCCCGCCCAAAAAAAGCACAACCCGCAGCGCGGGTTGCTTAGAGCACGGCTGCCCCGGACGCTAAATATAGCGTCCCTACCAGCATGGTAATATTGCGTTGATTTACAATGGCTTGTGTGGATTTGTCAGGCTATTCTGCCACAGGACGAACGGTTAACCCGCCGTAACGATAGTCCAAAACCCGGTAAAGGCCACCCAAATTATTTAACACTACAACGATATTTATTGTTGCTCGGTGGGGCTGAGGTATTTGTGGAGGTAGCGGAGGTGATGTAGGATGGTGGTGAGGAGGATTGGCTCGTAGCCGAAGGTGAATACCGGGGCGGTGACCGCCATGGCGGCGGCTCGCCACTGATAGCGGTCGGAGGCGCGCCCGACGATGTGCGACTGGGTCTCGGGCTCGAGGACTATGGGATGCGGAATGAAAGCCTTGAGTTGCAGTCCGCGGCTGTGGTAATAGTCCCACTCGTCGGCAACATAAGCCGGTTTGCCCAGGCTGAGCATCAGCCGTGCACCTGCCGGATTGATGAAGTAACACTCTGTGCCATAGGCGATACGCGGGCTAGCCACTACTCCGCCGGCTACCCTGTGGGCGCGGTGATAGAAGAAATGGCGCGGCAACAGCAAGGCTCGCGGCTCGGGTGAGTCGAGCCATGGCTCGGCGAACGCCAAGACATCGTCCCAAGGTCCCTCGAAGTGGAGGTCGTCCTCGAAGACCACAGCCGGAGCATCGGCGTCAGCCACTCGCTGCCAAAAAGCATAATGCGAGAGGGTACAACCCACCTCGCCCTGCGTGGGGATACACATACGACGAATACCAAAAGCCTCGTAATCAAAGGCTTGGTGCAATTCCTCGGCAGTCATGCGCCTGCCATTGACACCGACCAAGAACTCCCAATCGGTAGCGAAGGGCGAGTCGTTCATCACCGCCTCCATATGCCGGCGGCGCTCGACGGCGTGGGCGAGATTAATGACGTATGCTTTCATGGTAACAAGTCTTTTAAACGATTACACAACAGGCGCATACCCGGGGTGAGCATCAGCATCACAACAACCAAGACAGCAGCCACGACGAGGGCTGCCACTGCGGCATAGGCGATGAAAGCGCCCGTCGATGCCGTCGGGTTTATGCCAATAGCCGGCAAAACAAGCCACAGGGCAACAAAGGCGACAATCGCAGCCGGGATATGTCGGAAAAACGCGCCCCAGAAGAGCCACGGCGAGGTGCGCAGTCCGCGACGACATACAAAGTAAGATTTCCAGCCCAACACAATGAGTATCTGCGAAATAAGCACACCGGCAAGAATGCCGGGCAAGCCCCAAATGACACCGCCGGCGATGCTGAGCCCGAAGTTGAGCACCGCCTCGGTGCCGGCAGCCCACACATCGTAGAAGAGCCCATAGGCATCCTTGAAAGTCTCGATGCTCCGGCGGAAGCCGTTAATGAAGAAGATAGCCAAGATAAGAGCCAAGACGACTCGGGGCATCACATATTGCGAGCCAAGCCATATAGCCACCAACGGCTGGAGCAGAAACCACAGCAAGATGCTGAAAAACGCAGCGATGAAGAAGCACAACGAGAACAACTCGTTGAACACGCGCCGTATATTATCTGAATTGTCCGTGGCGACCAAATTGCCGACTCCGGGATTGAGATTATTGAGAGTAGTCTGCAACAGTATCAGCACCCCACCGACGACAATCATATAGTTGTCGTAATAGGTGACCACGGTGAGGGTTGCAAAGGCATAAATGATGAGCGGCGATGTCTGGGTGAGGACATACTCGGAGATGCGATGGACAAAGAGCCGACGAGTATTGGCAGCAACGTCGGGATACTTGGTCCTGAGGGCTTGGTGGTCGTACTTAACACCGAAAAGATAAGGATAGAAATGCCTGGTGGCGAGTCGGAGGACTATCGAGCCGACAATTACCCCGGCACACTGTATGACAAGCCACCACACATAAGGGTTATCGGCTGTGGCAACAGCCACAATCTGCGCCGAGGTCTTCACGAGCAACACCGAGTAATAGGCATGCTTGAAGCGATACTCACGCTGCTCGGCGACCATTATCACCTGGCGGTAGTTGAAAAAATACGAGAGCAAAGAGGATAGGAGTAGAGCGCCAAAGGTGCCGTAGGCATACCACAGCGGGAGGTCCATGCGAGCAAAAATCAGCGGAAAGAAGCAGCACAACACCACAGCGCCGGCAATGACCGCCCAACCCACACGACGATAGATAAAGCCCTGCAGGGCTATGATTTCGCTGATAGTGGAGCGGTCGCCAGCCTCGATGGGCTTATATAGAGCGTAGCCTATGGCTGCGCCGACTCCCAATTCGGCAAGGTTGAGAAATTGCAGGAGATTGGTCGCCGTAGTGTTCAAGCCAAGCACCTCGGCACCCATATTGTCAATGAATACCCTCCGCGACACAAACTGCAATGCCATGGCAGCGACAAAGTAAAACAGCGCTACCACGACATTCCTTATACTGAGGCTTGTACGAGAATTGGCATCCATATCACTCGCAAATTTAAGCAAAAAAGCGTAAATAGCGAATGGAATAGAGAAAAATTTAAAGTTGGGAGGAGAGTTGAAGATATTTCTCGACAACGCGCAGCGAGATGTAGCGCTCGCGAGATTTATTGAAAAAGCGGGCAACATACTCGTTGGCATGGCGCACGATTTCCTTTGCCTCATCAGGATGGTCGATGTAGTAGCGGATACGCTCCTCGAAGTCGCTGAAGTCTCGCTTGATGGCTACGTAGTGATAGTTGGGGATAAGTTGCCCCTCCATAAACCAAGTCTCAAACTCGGGCTCGGGCATCACCGCCACCGAGTTGGACGACATCACCCACTTGAGGTTGCTGGCGACGTCATTTCCCTCGAGGGCGAGGATAAACTTGAAGCCGAGTTGCTCGCGGATGGTCATCTTGTCGGTGCGCCACTTGGGTGCATGACGGCTGGTATCGCCGAGGTCGCAAATGGGATTGCCGAAGTACATCTCGAAGAAGCGCGAGCGCTTCGCCTTGTTGTGGATTTTGCCGCGGAAGACTGCCATATCCGACTTCTCCTCCCAAGCAACAGTATCATGCACGAAGGTGAAATGACGCACTCGATCGAGGTTGAGGAGCACCGAGCGAGCATTCTCCCCGGCGATGGGACGACTCTTGACGAATGCCGGCTTCTCGGGGACGTATGTGACGTCGCCCCAATGACATGCGACAAGCGCCCTCGAGGGGAACCATCGCAACCAACGCCGCGTGTCAAAGAAGTAGACCGAAGCCTTGCCTCCGCGGCTGAGGTGACCTATGGGTCCGGTATTGTTATCCCCGCTCGAGAGGTTAAATGGCTCGGCGAGTTTGCAATAGTAATTGATGCGGTCGACAACCTCGGGGTCTTCGGCATACTTGTAATGAGTGAGCACCCGGTGGCGCAGAGCACGAAAAAAACACGCCGGGATGAGCATCTCGGCGTAGTTTTTCATAAAGTAGAATAACTTGACATTGTGCCCGCTTCGTAATTTATATAGAATTTTCATTTGTGCGATGTTTATGTGCGTTTGACGCACAAAATTACGACAAAAAGGGCAAACTGCAAATTAATGGTGAAGAAAAATCAAGAAATGCAAGTCATAGATGTAGTGGCTGCTGTAGAAGCGAAGGCAAAGAGGTGATCGGTAGATGCCAGTTGAAGGAGGACAACTGAGGCAACTATCATGATTATCTCAATGATTACCAAGGTGATAATAGCACCTTTGGAGGGAGCCTTGACGTTGAACAGAGCGTTGCAACCAGCCCACACGGCTGCGGCTGCCGGTAGGAATATGGCTACCGAGAGGCAGATGCCACCGATGGTGCCTATCCAGGGATTGTAGAAACTATTGGCAATGCCGAAGATATTCTGCTGGATGAACAAATCATGCCAGCCCCACATCATAATAACGGAGCAGAGCATCACAACAAAACCGATAATGGCTCCAATGCCTATAGCGGCACCGACTGCACCGAAGATGGCGAGAAACACCTTGCCGAGCACGGAGAAGACATCCGTGAATACATTTGACGCCGTGGCAGGAGTGTTAGTCGGGTCGGGAGTGCCCAGGATTGTCTGCCCTACATTACTCACCGTGATGGGCGTCCCGGTCATCTCAAGGATCTGACGCGGAGAGCGAGCAGCCGGAATAATCATCCAAGCAACAAAGTAAATGATTAACAAGGGCCAGAAATAAGTGAATAGAGCGAGGACTACATAGAAGAAGCGCATGATATTGGCACTCCAACCCAGGTAGTGCTGCAAGCCGGCAAATACACCGCCGAAGACTTTGTTGCTCTCGTCGCGATAGAGACGCTTAACAGTTTGGGGCTGAGCGTTCAACGGGGGAGGAGTTGTCTGTCCATTGTCGGCAGTAGTATCGGCATCGTTGGCATCATCGCCGGCGAGGTCCTTGGGGCTACCCATTTGCTTGATGATTTCGTTAACGTCATCGATGACTATGATATTCTTGCCCTTGGAGAGTTTCTCGGCAAAAATCTCGGAGATGCGGCTCTCGATGTCGTTGATAGTCTCGGCGCCCTCCTTGCCGGGAAAAGCCTTGCGAAGTTGGTCGATGTAGTTGTTGAGGAGATTGTAGGCGTCTTCATCGATGTAGTAAACTGCGCCATTGATGTTAACCGGGAAAGTCTTTTTCATAACTTATAATGATTGATTGTTTTTTTTTACTTTTGTTGATTATTGCGCAGATGGTCGACTGTAAGCGACAGGTCGTCCCATGCTGCAGAGAGTTGGTTGAGGACAGAAGTACCGAGGTCGGTGAGTTCGTAATACTTGCGTGGGGGACCCGATGTAGACTCTACCCATCGGTAGGCGAGCATACCATCGTTCTTGAGGCGAGTGAGCAACGGGTAGAGCGTGCCCTCGACGACGATGAGCCTTGCCTGCTTGAGCCCCGCGATGAGGTCGGAAGCGTAAGCCGGGCGTTCGCGCAGAATGAGGAGCACGCAGAACTCCAACATTCCTTTTCGCATCTGAGATTTTAAATTTTCTATATTCATTCTTACGTTTTTAAGTCGTTTGATTTAATGACGATGCAAAGTTATGAAAAGTTACAGTACTATGTATAACAAGGTAGTATATTTAACACAATTTTAACACTTCAAGCGATATTTTCCCGATTTTGACTATTTTTCAACCACTTTTCAGGCACTTTTTGACACTTTTCCAACCATTTTGTTAAGAAGTGTTTATCCAATTTATCGTCGCGTGTTTCACAGATTGCATTTTTTTGTGCAGAAGTTTGGTGGTAGAGAAAAACCTTTGTACTTTTGCGACACTAACCAATAGGTAAAAAAATATGTCTACTCCACTCAGAAGTGATAAATCATTGAAAGGTAGGCGTATGGCAGGTGCGAGAGCCCTGTGGCGCGCCAATGGGATGACCGACGAGCAGATGGGTCGTCCCGTGATAGCCATTGCCAATTCGTTCACACAATTTGTTCCCGGGCACGTACACCTGCACGACATCGGGCAAGTGGTTGCCGACGAGATACGCAAATTGGGCTGCTTCGCCGCCGAATTTGACACCATAGCCATTGATGATGGTATCGCTATGGGGCACGAAGGTATGCTCTACTCCCTACCCTCGCGCGAAGTCATTGCCGACTCGGTCGAATATATGGTAAGGGCACACTGTGCCGATGCCTTGGTGTGCATCTCCAATTGCGACAAGGTGACACCCGGCATGCTTATTGCCGCTATGCGCCTCAATATACCCACAATATTTGTATCCGGCGGTCCCATGGAAGCCGGGCGAGTCGACGGCGAAGCCGTTGATTTAGTTGATATTATGGTGCAAAGCGCCGACACGAGCGTTCCGGATAGCAGCATTGACAAGTTGGAACGCCGCGGCTGTCCCACCTGTGGATGCTGCGCCGGTATGTTCACCGCCAACTCTATGAACTCGCTCACCGAGGCATTGGGTCTGTCACTGCCAGGCAATGGTACCGTGCCGGCGACACATGTCAAGCGCATCGACCTCTTCAAGCAAGCCGCCCGACAGATAGTGCGAAATGCCGAGGCATACTATTTCCACGACGACGAGAGCGTATTGCCACGCAACATCGCCTGTCGCGAGGCAATGCTCAACGCCATGACTCTGGATATCGCCATGGGTGGCTCGAGCAACACTGTGCTACACCTGCTCGCCGTGGCGCATGAGGGTGGTATCGACTTCACACTGAAAGATATAGACTCGCTGTCGCGCCGCACCCCCGTGCTATGCAAGGTGGCTCCCAATTCGCGATACCATATCGAGGACGTCAACCGAGCCGGAGGCATCCTCACCATTATGGCTCAACTTGCCGATGCCGGACTGCTTGACACCACAGTGCGTCGCGCCGACACGCTCACCCTTGCCGAGGCTATAGATGCCAATGTTGCCGGACGCTCGGGCTACACCGAGCAGGCTCAACGCCGCCACCTGGCAGCCCCGGGCGGTGTGCGCACCACTGTATTAGGCTCGCAAAAAACATACTACGCTGCCACCGACGACGACCGCGCCGGCGGATGCATACGCGATGTGGCTCATGCCTACAGCACCGATGGTGGTCTGGCTGTGCTCCGCGGCAACCTCGCCCCCGATGGATGCGTGGTCAAGACCGCCGGTGTCGATGCCTCGATACTGACATTCAGCGGACCCGCCCGCGTATACAACTCACAGGAAGCCGCAGTCGACGGCATCCTCCATGGCGACGTGAAAGCCGGCGATGTGGTGGTCATCACCTACGAAGGTCCCAAGGGTGGACCGGGCATGCAGGAGATGCTTTACCCCACATCGTATCTCAAGTCGCGCCACTTGGGCGCCGCATGCGCCTTGATAACCGACGGACGCTTCTCGGGCGGCACCTCAGGCTTATCTATAGGACACGTGTCGCCCGAAGCCGCTGCCGGTGGCACCATTGCCCTGGTGCGCGACGGCGACATTATCGATATTGACATCGCTACACGCGCTATCAACTTGCGCGTTGACGATGCCACCCTGCAGGAACGCCGCGCCGCCGAGGAGGCTCGCGGTGCCGACGCATTCACCCCCATCGGGCGCGAGCGCTATGTGAGCGCCGCCCTACGCGCATACGCCGCACACGCCGCATCAGCCGACCGCGGTGCCGCGCGTATCATCTAACACACATATATATTATATGTCACAAGAACATGCAATAAAACAAACAACCATAGACAAGACGACAAGTATCACCGGAGCCGAGGCGCTGCTGCGCTCCTTGGTTGCCGAGGGTGTCGACACTGTATTCGGCTACCCGGGCGGTGCCATACTGCCGGTGTACAATGCCTTATACGACTTCAAGGACCTGCGCCACATATTGGTGCGCCACGAACAAGGCGCTATGCATGCCGCCCAAGGCTATGCTCGCGCCACCGGACGTGTTGGCACAGTGATCGTCACCTCGGGACCCGGCGCCGCCAACTGCGTCACCGGATTGAGCGACGCGATGATGGACTCCACACCCATCGTGCTCATCACCGGGCAAGTAGGCGCCCGCTACCTGGGTAGCGATGCCTTCCAAGAGACCGATGTGGTGGCAGTCACCCAGCCCATAACCAAGTGGGCATATCAAGTGCGCCGCGCCGCCGACCTCCCCGAGGCTGTCGCCAAGGCGTATTACATTGCCTCGACCGGACGTCCCGGTCCCGTGGTCTTGGATATTGCCAAGGACGCTCAAGTGGGAATGGTGGAGAATTACTGCCATCGTCACGTCAACTTCATACGCAGTTACAATCCCGAACCCGAGACCTCCCCGGCAGCCATTGCCGAGGCGGCACAACTCATCAACTCAGCCTCCAAGCCCATGATTATCGCCGGTGGCGGTGTCACGGGCGCCGGAGCCGATGCTTTGTTGCAGTCCTTGGCAGAAAAAGCCGAAATACCCGTGGCTGCCACACTGATGGGTATGTCTGCCATGCCTGCCGACCATCCTCTGTTTATGGGTATGGCAGGAATGCACGGCGCCGTGGGTGTCAATGTCGCCACCAACCGAGCCGACGTCATCATCGCCATAGGTATGCGCTTTGACGACCGCGTCACCGGCAACACCGCCACATACGCCCCTCAAGCCAAGATTATCCATATTGATATCGACCGCTCGGAGTTCAACAAGACCGTAGCAGTCGACGTAGCCATCCACGGCGATGCCGCCAAGGTCCTCGAGGCTTTATTGCCCCAAGTGAAGCCCGCAAGCCACAGCGATTGGCTCAGACTCTTTGCCGAGTGTCACCAAGCCGAGGATGCCGAGGTGTACTCGCGCGAATTGCGCCGTAGCGGCTCCGAACCTATGACTATGGGCGAGGTTGCCGATAAGATATCGGCAACGGCTCCCATGGGCACCATCGCCGTCACCGACGTGGGACAAAACCAGATGATGACCGCTCGCTACTTCCGTTGCAGCGCACCCCGCAGCCTCATCACCTCGGGCGGCTTGGGCACTATGGGCTTCGGACTCCCGGCTGCCATGGGCGCTGCCGTTGGTGCTCCCGACCGCACCGTGTGCTACTTCGGCGGCGACGGTGGCTTCCAAATGACCATCCAGGAACTCGGCACCATAATGCAGTACAATATTCCGGTGAAAATGATTGTCTTCAACAACAGTTTCCTCGGAAATGTGCGCCAGTGGCAGCAACTGTTCTTCAACGGACGCTTCTCGCAGACGCCCTTGCTCAATCCCGACTTTGTAGCCATCGCCGCGGCATACAACATTGCAGCCGAGCGCGTCGCCGACCGAGCCGACTTGCAAGCCGCTATCGAGCGTATGCTCGACCACGACGGTCCATACCTGCTTGATATCGCAATCGACCCCACCGACATGGTGTTCCCAATGACCCCGGCAGGGCGCGACGTCGACTTCATAATGCTCACTCCCGACACCACTTACAGCCATGACTGAATCACCATATAAATTATTCACCGTCATCATTTACTCGGAGAACTCGGTGGGCTTGCTCAACCAAGTATCCAACATCTTCACCCGCCGATGCCTCAACATCGAGGATGTCACCGCCTCGCTATCCTCGGCTCCCGGTGTGCACAAACTCACCATCACCACCGAGAGCGATCGCCCCACAATGGAGAAAGTGGTGGGGCAGTTGGAGAAGATTGTCGAGGTTATCAAGGTGGGATTGTATACCGACGATGATATCATATACCAAGAAATCGCCCTGTACAAGGTGCCGACAATGGAGTTGCTCCAGAGCCACGAATTAGAGACCATCATCCGCAGCCACGGCGCTCGCATCTTGGAGATGACCCCCGAATATACCATTATCGAAAAAACCGGACATCGCTGGGAAATCGAGGCTCTCTTCGATTGCCTCAAGCGCTACGACATACGACAATTTGTGCGCTCCGGGCGCGTATGCGTCACCAATTCACCGGTAGAGCACATCGACCTTTTTCTCGAGAAACAACGACAACGACAAAAACAATCAGAACAATGAACACACTACCTAACTCATTCAGCCTCACACACCAACTCATCGCCGGCGAGACCGATGCTCAGGGCTTGATGCCCGTCACCCTCATCGCCCGCCGAGCCATTGAGATTGCAACTCTCCATGCCAATGCCCTCGGCATAGGCTATGCCAACCTCAACAGCATCAATCTGGGCTGGGTGCTCGCACGAATTGCCATCGAGGTATATCGCTACCCGACTATCAATGAGACATATACCATCACTACATGGATCGAGGGCTACAACCGACACTACAGCGACCGCTGCTACGAACTCACCGACGCCGACGGGCAAGTATTCGCCGCTATCCGCTCGGTGTGGGTGGCTATCGACATCGACCAACGCAAGATGGCTGACCTCACCGCTCTCCCCGGTGAGAACTTCCCTCTGGGCGAGCGCAAGTGCTCCGTTGCCAAGTGCCGCCCGCCGATGATCGCTCCCGACGCTGAGGTGAAAACCGCATATCACACTTTCAAATACAGCGAAATCGACTTCAACCGCCACGTTAACACCCTCCGATACCTCGAGATAGCACTCAACCGCCACGATGTCGACTTCTACGACAATTGGCGTCCCTCGCGCATCGAGGCTTCGTTCGAGCGCGAGTGCCTCTTCGGCGATACCGCCGAATTGACCACCGGACCCGCTGCTCGCAACCCCGAAGCCGAGGTCACCGTCATCTCGACCGGCGGACGCCGAGCCGCTGCCGTCGAACTCGTTCTTAAGCCCTTGGAAAAATAACAAACTTTAACATACAATTATGGCAAAATTAAATTTTGGCGGCGTTGAAGAGACCGTCGTCACACGCGAAGAATTCACCATAGAGCACGCCCGCGAGGTGCTCAAAGACGAGACTATCGCCGTAATAGGCTACGGCGTACAAGGTCCCGGACAAAGCCTTAACCTGCGCGACAATGGCATGAAAGTCATTGTGGGTCAGCGCCAAGGCAAGACCTACGACAAGGCTGTCGCCGATGGCTGGGTGCCCGGCGAGACCCTCTTCTCAATCGACGAGGCTTGTAGCCGAGCCACCATCATCATGTGCTTGCTCTCTGATGCCGCCGTCATCTCGCAGTGGCAAGTCATCAAGTCACACCTCAGCGCCGGCAAGGCTCTGTATTTCTCACACGGCTTTGCCATCACATGGTCCGACCGCACCGGCGTTGTGCCCCCTGCCGACGTCGACGTCATCATGGTAGCCCCCAAGGGCTCCGGTGCCACCGTGCGCTCTCACTTCCTCGAGGGGCGCGGCATCAACGCCTCATTTGCCGTGCAGCAAGACGCCACCGGCCGTGCCCTCGACCGCACCCTCGCCCTGGGCATCGGCATCGGCTCGGGATACCTCTTTGAAACCACATTCACTCGCGAAGCGGTCAGCGACCTCACCGGCGAGCGCGGCGCACTCATGGGTGCCATTCAAGGCCTTTTCCTCGCTCAATACGAGACCCTGCGCGAGCATGGACACACCCCCTCGGAGGCTTTCAACGAAACCGTTGAGGAACTCACGCAATCGCTGATGCCGCTCATCGCCGCCAAGGGTATGGACTGGATGTATGCCAACTGCTCCACCACCGCACAGCGCGGCGCCCTCGACTGGATGACACCATTCCACGACGCCATCAAGCCCGTCATGGAACGCCTCTACGACAGCGTCAAGAGCGGGCACGAGGCACAAATTGCCATCGATGCCAACTCGGCACCCGACTATCGCGACCGCCTCAACAACGAACTACGCCAAATGCGCGAGAGCGAACTGTGGCGCACCGCCGAGACCGTCCGTCAACTCCGCCCCGACGCCAAGTGATCACCCGCATATACCGCCATGCCGGTTAACGATAGCGCCACTGAAGCCCGCGGGCATCAGTGGCGCTATCGATATGTCTATAAGTGGTTTATAATCTAGCCTTGAGGGCTGTGACGATGTCGTTGTAGCCGCGGCAACAGCATCAGCGCCACAATCATAGCGAGGACGGTCTGCCCGGCATTGAAGCAGGTAATCATGCACATCACCAAGATGGTAGCACCGACTGCCGACAACACTATCGACCACGCCGATATATAAACCGATTTCTTCACTTAGTCTGTGATAAGGTCGTGACCGGTCATCTCGGCAGGCTGCGGGATGCCCATAATGTGAAGCAACGAGGGAGCTACGTCGGCGAGCACGCCATTGGCAGTGGTAGCGTGGTGGTTCTCGGTGATGTATACAAAGGGCACAGGGTTGAGCGAGTGAGCGGTATTGGCACTACCGTCGGGATTGACAGCATAGTCGGCATTGCCGTGGTCGGCGATGATGATAGCCTCGTAGCCGGTGGCACGGGCAGCCTCAACGACATCGTGCAGGCAAGCGTCAATGGTGGTGACAGCCTTCTCAATAGCAGGATAGATACCTGTGTGACCTACCATATCGCCGTTGGCAAAGTTTACAACGATAAAGTCGTACTTGTCGGCACGGATAGCCTCCACGAGTTTATCTTTAACCTCAAAAGCGCTCATCTCGGGCTTGAGGTCATAGGTAGCCACCTTAGGCGAGGGCACCAAGATGCGATCTTCGCCCTCAAAGGGTTGCTCGCGACCGCCGTTGAAGAAGAAGGTCACGTGGGCATATTTCTCGGTCTCGGCAATATGCAATTGCTTCTTGCCCAGATTTGAGAGATACTCGGCGAGGGTGTTGGATACATCTTCCTTGTCGAAGAGGATATTTACGCCGGTGAATGACGAGTCGTAGGGGGTCATGCAGAAATACTGCAAGCCGGGGATGGTGTGCATACCTTCCTCGGGCATATCCTTCTGGGTGAGTACCACGGTGAGTTCCTTGGCGCGGTCGTTGCGGTAGTTGAAGAAGATCACCACGTCGCCCTCCTTGATGGTGCCGTCGACGCCGGCATTGTTGATGGGCTTTACAAATTCATCGGTGACACCTTCGTCGTAACTCTCCTGCATGGCAGCCACCATATCGGTAGCCTGCTTGCCCTCGCCATTGATGAGCAGGTCATATGCCACCTTGACGCGCTCCCAGCGCTTGTCGCGGTCCATAGCATAGTAGCGACCGATGATCGAGGCTATCTCGCCGGCTGATGCCTTGCAGTGGTTTTGCAATGCCTCGATGAAGCCCTTGCCGCTGCGAGGGTCGGTGTCGCGACCGTCCATGAAGCAGTGCAAGTATACCTTGTCGAGACCATATTGCTTGGCGATATCGCACAAGGCAAACACGTGGTCGAGCGATGAGTGTACACCACCGTTACTTGTCAAGCCCATCATGTGCAGACCCTTGCCTGTCTCCTTAGCGTAGGTAAATGCCTTCTTGATGCAAGGATTTTCAAGAATAGAACCCGAGGCAATAGCCTTGTTAATCTTGACCAAATCTTGGTACAAAATGCGGCCGGCACCGATGTTGAGGTGACCGACCTCCGAGTTGCCCATCTGACCGTCGGGCAAACCGACATTTTCGCCCGATGCTTGCAACTGCGAGTTGGGATATGTGTTCAACAGTGAGTCCCAATAGGGAGTGGGTGTAGACGAGATAGCATCGCTGTGATCCTTGGCACCGATGCCCCATCCGTCAAGAATGATAAGGAGTGATTTTTTGCTCATAATATATTATGTGTTATTGATTATTCTCTAAATCTTGCTGACGCTTGCGGCGCAGGCGGTCGCGCCGGCGCAGGCTCCACGAGAGCACAATGATTACCGCCAAGGTCACACCGATGGTGCCAAAATACTGTAGCGACGACATCTGTCCCTCAGCCCACGAGTCGTAGGCATATATCGCCATGATGACCAAGTGGACCAGCAAAGCGGCGGGAATTACTATGTGACGCGGCAAGTGCTTCATCAGTTGTGAGTTGAGGGGATTTGACCGTTGTTGTTGAGGATGGCGCGGTCGACAATATATGGCGATGCATCGGGGTCGTATTCGCCCGAGCGCAGATAGCGATATAGGCGGAGACATGCCCAAGCATCGATTGCTGCATATATCTGCTGAGCCTCGGTGAGGTGCTCCGCCTCCCAATTGGTGAGGCGCTGCGTCTTGGAGATGCGCTCATTGAAGATTATCGCATAAATCTTTTGCAAGGATATATCGCTAATGTTAAAATATTTAACATAGTCTTGTAAGTCGATAAAGCCCTGTGGCGACAGATCGGGCGACAGACGGCGCATCACCGAGAAGTCGTCGTGCACCGACAAGCCTATCTTGATAATTTCGGGATTCTCGAGGAAAGCACGCAAGCCCTCGGAGATGCCGAGGATGTTGAGGCGGAATAGGAAGCAATGGTCGTCGGTAGAGAGTTGCATCAACGCCACATTGTGCAAGCGTCCGCGCTGAAACGATGGGCGTGTCTCCGTGTCAAAGCCGATTACGCGGGCGCGCGTCAACTCTCGCAGGGCAACTCGTGCCTTAGTAGGAGTATCAACCACAGTGATACCGCCACGATAAGTCACCGTCGGCATCGACGCTACCGTTTCCTTGCTGATGGCTATTGTTTGAGTGAGATTATTCATATATTCATAATCCGGAACGATTTTCCACTGCAAAATTACTAAAAAAAAAGTAACTTTGCACTATGAAATCGCAAGTCCATGATTTATGGGACCGCCAACACCTGTGGCATCCCTATACGTCAACCATAAATCCGCTCCCCACCTATTGCGTGCAAGACGCTCACGGAGTGGAGATTAGCCTCGTCGATGGGCGCAAACTCATCGACGGTATGTCGTCGTGGTGGTGTGTAATCCACGGATACAATAATCCTCGACTCAACGCTGCCGCCAAGGCTCAAATCGACCGAATGAGCCATGTAATGTTCGGTGGCTTCACTCATGAGCCGGCAATTGAGTTGGGCAAGCGCCTGCTGAGCGTGGCGCCGCCATCGATGTACAACATTTTTTATGCCGACTCGGGCTCGGTGGCTGTCGAGGTTGCCATGAAGATGGCTATCCAAGCCGCTATCTCGGTGAGCGGCAACCACGGCAAGAGCAACTTCGCCACCATTCGCTCGGGCTACCACGGCGACACGTGGAATGCCATGAGTGTCTGCGACCCGGTCACCGGTATGCACGGAGCATTTGGCTCCGCCCTACCCGTGCGATATTTCGTGCCACAACCACGCTCGCGTTTCGATGGCGAGTGGAACGCTGAAGATATCGCCCCCGTTGAGCAACTGTTTAAGGAACATGCCGATGATATTGCCGCCTTCATTCTCGAGCCTATCGTGCAGGGAGCCGGCGGCATGTGGTTCTACCATCCCGAGTATTTGCGGCAACTACGTCGCCTGTGCGACGAATATGGCATATTGCTGGTTTTCGATGAGATAGCCACCGGATTTTGGCGCACGGGCAAGATGTTTGCCTGGGAACATGCCGGCGTAGAGCCCGATATCATGTGTATCGGCAAGGGTCTCACCGCCGGATACCTCACTATGAGCGCGGTGCTCACAACTCGCGCAGTCGCCGACGATATCTCGCGCGGCGAAGCCGGAGTCCTGATGCACGGACCCACCTTCATGGCTAATCCGCTGGCATGCGCCATCGCTTGCGAGTCTTTTGATATGCTCGCCGAGCAAGATATGGCTTCGCGCTTGCAGCATATCGAGAGCCGACTGCGCCATGGGCTGGCACCCGCTGCCGCCTTGGACAATGTCACCGATGTGCGCGTCATCGGCTCTATTGGCGTTGTCGAGGTCGACCGCCAGGTCGATGTGGGCGAGTTCCAGCGTCGTTGCGTCGATGCCGGTGTGTGGATACGTCCCTTCGGTCGCAACGTATATCTCATGCCGCCATATATCATTAATGATGAGCAACTTGACGTGCTCACTGCCGCTACTGTCGAATTAGTGAAAGAATTGCCTCGATGATTGAGCCTACAACATATCTCGAGCAACTGAGCGCCACCGGCAATCTGCGCAGTATTCCCACCACCGATGCCGCCGGCGATATGGTCGATCTCTCATCAAACGACTACCTCGGCTTGGCTGAAGACATTGCTCTGCGCGAGCAATTCCTTGCACAGACCGATGCCTCGACTCTGCTGATGACGTCGTCGGCATCGCGCCTGCTGGCTGCTCGCCAACGCGCCTACACCGACCTCGAGCGACTGTTGTCATCTTCATATGGCGCTGATGCCGCTCTGCTATTCAACAGTGGCTATCACGCCAACACCGGCTTGGTGTCCGCCATCGGCTCAATGCCTTCGACACTCATTGTGGCTGACAAATTGGTCCATGCCAGCATCATTGACGGCATTAAGTTGTCGGGTGCGCCCTTTGAGCGATTCCGCCACAACGACTATGCTCACCTGGAGCGTATCCTCGCCAAGCAGGCTTCGCGTTTTTCCACCATCCTGCTCATTGTCGAGAGCATATACAGCATGGATGGCGACCGCGCACCCCTGCGACCCTTGGCTGAGTTGAAACGTCGCTACAACAACATATTATTATATGTCGATGAGGCTCATGGCGTCGGTGTCTGCGGACCCGCCGGCTTGGGGTGCGCTGCCGCCGAGGGCATCGTAGGCGATGTAGACATCCTCGTGGGCACTATGGGCAAGGCGCTTGCCTCGTCAGGCGCCTATGCCATCGTCAACCGCGCGATGCGCGAGTTTATGGTCAATCGTGCTCGCAGCCTCATCTTCTCCACAGCCCTGCCACCGGCTGTAGCGCAGTGGAGCATCCTCACCTGGCAAGCCTCGCTCGAGGGCGATAGCCGCCGCGAGAGTCTGCACAGGCTTGCCGAGCAATTGGCGGCTGCCATTCCCGGTGGCGAGCCGTCGCATATCCGCCCGCTCATCGTCGGCGATGCCTCCCGTGCCGTAGCGCTGTCGCACACCCTCGCCGCCGAAGGCTTCAAGGTGCTGCCAATACGCACACCCACCGTGCCCCCGGGCACCGAGCGACTGCGCTTCAGCCTCTCGGCTGCTATTCAACCTGAGGCCATTAATCGCCTTACCAACACGTTAAATAAACTTAAAATTTGATAGATGAAACATCAATTGATATGTAACAACCACTCTACCCGCCTGTTGCTCATCTTTGCCGGATGGGGCATGGATGCCGGCGTGTTTGCCGGGCTGTCGCGCAGCGGCTACGACATCATGGTGGTGTGGGACTACACCTCGCTACATATCGATTGGAATTGCATCGCACAATACGACGAGGTGTGCCTATTGGCATGGTCTTTAGGCGTTTATGCCGCCACAAAGACCACCCACGCCATCAACTACAAGATTACACGCCGCATTGCAGTTAACGGCACCACCCACCCCATCGACGACCGCTTGGGTATTCCTGTCGACACATTCTACGGCACCCTCGCCGGCTTGAATGAAGCCTCTTTGCGCAAATTTCAGCGCCGTATGTGCGTCGACCGCGAGGACTATGCCCGCTTCTGCGCTCATTTGCCCCAACGCCCTGTCGACGAATTGATTAACGAACTACAAGCCGTCGCCGACAGCCTCATCCTCTGCGTCCCCGGTGTCACCGAGTGGGACATGGCTTTTGTAGGACGCGACGACCGCATCTTCCCGCCCATCAATCAGCGTCGTGCATGGCTGGAAGCCGGCGTCGAGGTGCGCATCCTCAACTGCGGACACTATCCCGACTTCGAGCGCATCATCGCCGAACATTTTATCGACAAAGTTGCCATGGAGCAGCGCTTTGGGCGCGGTATGGCTACTTATAGCGCCAACGCTACCGTGCAGAGCGAGGTTATCGACCGCATGATGGTCATGCTGCGCAACTCCAACATCCTCAAGGGAATGCAAAATCGCGTGAGCGAGGTGCTGGAAATAGGCAGCGGCTCGGGATTGCTCACTCGCCGCATCGTCGACTTCGCCCCCAAGGCGCTACTCACGCTATGGGATATGGCTGCCGACAAGCCCGAGGGTCTACCCGAAACGACGCGCATGCTCAAATGCGACGCTGAGATGCAGATTCATCGCATCGAGCCTGAGTCCTTCGACTGCATTTTCTCCGCTTCGACCATGCAGTGGTTCAACTCGCCACGGCATTTCCTCGAGGGCTGCTCCGCCGCACTCAAGCCCGGCGGCTGCGCCGTCCTCTCAACATTTGTCGAGGGTAACTTGCATCAAATCAAGAATTTGACCGGCAGTTCATTGCCCCTGTTGCGTCCCGACGAACTGCTACGCATGGCTGGCGAACACTTCGACATTGTCGCCTCATCGGTTTATGAGCGCGACCTCGACTTCGACAGCCCGCTCGACGTGCTGCGACACCTGCGCCTCACCGGTGTCAACTCCCTGGGCGACGGACAGGAGACCGCCCGTGCCCTCACCATTGCCAAGCACTACCCCATGATGCTCGACGGTCGCTTCCATCTCACTTATCGCCCTATGATTCTTATACTTAGCAAAAAATGACACGCACCTACTTCCTCACAGGCATCGACACCGATGCCGGCAAGACCTACGCCACCGCATTCATGGCTCGCAAGTTCATGGACCAAGGCTACAAGGTTATTACTCAGAAATTTATCCAAACCGGATGCACCGACTCCAGCGAGGACATCGTCAAGCATCGCGCCCTATTGGGTATGCCCATGCAACCCGAGGACCTCGACCACACCACCGCACCCATCATATTCACCTATCCGGCTTCGGCACAATTGGCGGCTCGCCTCGATGGGCGCGATATCGACTTAAGCATCGTTGATGCCGCCACCGAGCGGCTGCTCACCACCAACGACATCGTCATCATCGAGGGCGCCGGGGGATTGATGGTACCCATCACCGACACTTTCTTCACCATCGACTATATTGCCACCCGACGATTACCCGTAATTCTCACAACCAACGGCGTGCTCGGCTCAATCAATCACACAATCCTGTCACTGGAGGCAATCGCCGCTCGCGGGCTACAATTGCCCTATGTGATATACAACCACCACTTCGACACCGACGAAGTCATCGCCGCCGACACCCATGGATTCATCACCCGCTACCTCGCCACCCACTTCCCCGACACTACCCTCATCGACCTCCCCTCAATCCCCTCCGACATATAAATACAATAGATTTACCGAGTTTTTCGTAACGTATTGTGAATCGTGCGAATCCCAGCCCCAGCCGATGGCGCCTAATGACATTTGACACTTCACAATTCACCTGCGTTGATTTGCATTGTCGACGGGAATTAGCAGACTAATTTTTTCCGATTAAAAAAATGTAACAGTGAGGTGATTGTCGAAAATTTTCATTAATTTTGCAGTCGCAAAGGCTTCGACTCAAGCCGATGCCCCAACAGAGAAATATAACCAACAAAAATATAGAGAAATGACAATCGACAAGTTCAATTTTGCAGGCAAGAAAGCCATCGTTCGCGTTGACTTCAATGTGCCCTTAGACGAGAATGGCAACATCACTGATGACACCCGCATCCGCGGCGCCCTCCCCACCCTCAAGAAAATCTTGAGCGATGGCGGCTCGCTCATCATCATGTCGCACATGGGCAAGCCCAAAGGCAAGGTTAACCCCAAATATTCACTGAGCCAGATTAAGGATGCCGTAGCCAAGGCTCTCGGCGTTGACGTAACTTTTGCTCCCGACTGCGCCGCTGCTGCTGATGCCGCTGCCGCTCTCAAGCCCGGCGAAGCCCTCCTGCTCGAGAACCTCCGCTTCTATCCCGAAGAAGAAGGCAAGCCCGTGGGTATCGAGAAGGAAGACCCCGCATACGATGCCGCCAAGAAGGAGATGAAGGCTCGCCAAAAAGACTTCGCCAAGACTCTTGCTTCGTATGCCGACGTATATGTAAACGACGCATTCGGCACCGCTCACCGTCGTCACGCTTCGACCGCTGTGGTTGCCGACTTCTTTGATGCCGACCACAAGATGCTCGGCTACCTCATGGAGAAGGAAGTAACCGCCGTTGACAACATCCTCAACAACATCAAGCGCCCCTTCACCGCCATCATGGGTGGTTCAAAGGTGTCTACAAAGATTGGTATCATCGAGAACCTCATGGACAAGGTAGACAACCTCATCCTCTGCGGTGGTATGACCTATACCTTCGCCAAGGCTCAAGGTGGCAAAATCGGCAACTCGCTCTGCGAGAACGACAAACTCGACCTCGCTCTTGAGATCATCAAGAAAGCCCAAGAGAAAGGTGTCAACCTGGTACTCGGCACCGACTGCGTCGCCGGTGACGCTTTCTCCAACGACTGCAACACCCAGGTGTGCCAAGCCAACAATATTCCCGAGGGTTGGGAAGGCCTTGATGCCGGTCCCGAGACCCGCGTGAAATTTGCCGAAGCCATCAAGCCCTCCAAGACCATCCTGTGGAACGGTCCTGCCGGTGTCTTTGAGTTTGACAACTTCACCGGTGGCTCACGCGCTATCGCCGACGCTATCGTTGAGGCAACTGCAGCCGGCGCCTTCTCGCTCGTAGGCGGTGGCGACTCAGTGGCTTGCATCAACAAGTTTGGTCTCGCCGACAAGGTTTCTTATGTATCCACCGGTGGCGGTGCACTCCTCGAGGCTATCGAGGGCAAGGTGCTCCCCGGCATTGCAGCTATCAAAGGCGAATAAGTTTTAAGTTCTCATAATAGTATGTATCCGGCGCTCGGACGTTATGCGTTCCGGCGCCGGATTTTTTAAACACTAATGAACAAGGACTTTTTTGAATGGATAGATGCCCATATGGGCGATGACCCGGGCAGTCTGTGGCTCAAGTACGGCAAGACACACGCCTCGGCAATCACCCAGGTGGAGTGCCGCCGCCGTTTCGGCGCCAAGTTGAGTCGCACTCTTGCCGACGACCCACAGTTCTTGTTCCCCAACACCCTTGCCGGCGAGCAATCCACCTCGGATGTTTTAGCCTCATTTCACTCCTCGCTCATTGCACCGGGGAGTCGCGTCGCCGACTTCACAGCCGGGCTCGGCATCGATGCAATGGCAATGGCTCGACATGCCTCGCAGGTCACAGCCCTGGAGATTAACCCGGAGGTAGCCCAAGCCCTCAAGCGCAACTCCCACAATCTCACCAACTTAGATGTAATATGCGCCGACTGCCGCGAGTATGCCGAGATGCTTGCCTCCGAGGGCTGCATGTTTGATACAATATTTATCGACCCGGCACGTCGTGACAATTGCGGCGGGCGCACATATGCCCTGGCAGATTGCACGCCCAACATCGTAGACATGCTCCCATTGATGAGGAAGATTACTCGCCGAGTGATTGTCAAGGCGTCGCCTATGCTGGATATATCGCATACAATCAACGAATTAGACAATGTCACCGGGGTAATAATTCTCGGCACGCCCGGCGAATGTAAGGAATTGGACGTGGTAATAGACTTCGGCGTGGAAGTTGCCGAGCCGGTCATCAGTGCAGTTACCCTCACAGCCGAGGGCATCAGCCGCTTCGACTTCACACGCAGTGAGGAAGCCGCCACGACTCCTCGCTACGGACTCCCGAAGGTAGGCGATTTCATTCTCGAGCCCTATCCGGCGGTCATGAAAGCCGGAGCATTCCGCTTGTTATCAGAGCGTTATGGCTTGCAGTCAATCAGCGCCAACACCCACCTGTGGCACAGCGAAGCCATTCCCGAGGGCTTCCCCGGTAAATCATTCTTAATCACTGATATTCAGGAATTTGCATCGAAGAATATCAAGCGCTATACAGCCAGCCACCCACGCGTGAGCGTCACGGTGCGCAATTTTGACATGAGCGCCGAGGCATTGCGTGCCAAATTGCGCGTGCGCGACGGCGAGAAGCGTCTCTTTGCCATTGGGAGCAACGAAGGGCGACTGCTCATCACCGCAACGCCCTGTTAATCATCTACATCGCGAAATTTAGCCGGCACCGGGCGCGAAGGCTTGGCGCCCAAAGCCGCCATATTGGATATGCGCCGCGCCACATTCCCCTTGCCGGTGCGCAACTTGTTGATAGCCGCATCGTAGGCATCGCGAGCCTTATCCAATTGTTTGCCCACAGCCTCCAGGTCCTCAAAGGCGGCAGTGAGTTTGTCGAGCATATTCACCGCCTCCTCGGCAATGCGTTGTGCGTTGGTATTGCGGTCGTCGGTCACCCACATTTGCTCGATAATCTTAATAACAGCCACTAAGTGGACCGGCGAGGCGATAATGACTCGCGCATCATAGGCTCGTTGCCACAGATTTTCATCAGTATGCATCGCAGTGATGAATGCGCCCTCGTTAGGCATAAACATAATGACAAAACCGAGGTTGTCGCCGTCGATGCTATCTTGATAAGCCTTAGATGCCAAGGTCTTGATATGCGTATCGATAGCAGCCACATGCGCCTTGGCGGCTACGGCACGCTCGGCATCGGTATCGGCTGTCGCCCAGCGCATATAAGCCGTGAGCGAGCACTTCGAGTCGATGATAATCTTGCGTCCGTGCGGGCAAGTGATGACAGCATCGGGACGCAATCGGCGTCCTTCGTCGTCGGTATGGCTATACTGATACACCAACCAACGCCCGCGCTCCAAGCCCGAGTGCTCGAGCACATTGGCGAGTATCATCTCGCCCCATTGCCCTTGGAAGCCCTTGTCGCCCTTGAGAGCATGAGTGAGCCGGCGAGTCTCCTCGCCGACGAGGCGATTGAGTTGAGCAAGAGAATCAATGCCTTGCTTAAGGACTGCGCGGTCGGCATGTTCGCTGTCGTAGCAAGCCTTGAAATCGCGCGTGAAGATATCAATCGAGGTCTTCACGGGCGCCAATACAGCCTCGATGTCGGCGCGAGCCGTGTCCTTGCGGGCACGCTCATTGCGCACGTTCACCCACACCACGATTAGTGTGACTGCCAATGCCACGACAGCCACCAGCAGGCATATCTCCAAGGTGCTCATATCAATCCTCGAGCATATATTGGATTGTGGTCACCACACGCACATTCTTGATATAAGGAGTCGTCTGGTCGCGGTCGTCTATAGTGAATTGACCTTGATAAGCCGTTTTGATTTTGCCGAGGTTGCTCTCCGAGTCAGCGGCAAATTGCTCGGCAGCGGCACGAGCATTCTGGGTGGCTTCCTTAATCATATCAGGCTTGATATCGTTGAGCCCGGTGAAATCAAACTGTATCGACGGTGTGCTGTAATCACCTACAGTGACAGCCACACCTTGCTCGATAAGTTCGCTTTGACGCTTGAGCAATTGGAGTACAGTCTCTACCTTGGTGGTGTTGACCGTGACTATCGACAGCATGCGATAGCGATAGACACTGCGCTCGGCATTGTATGCATCGGCTTGTATATCATTGACTTGCACACTGGTAGTAATCTCATCGGCGGTGATACCGCTCTCGGTGAGCATCTTCTCCACGATCTTGTTTTTCTCGGCAACAGTGGCATAGAGAGCCGGCAAGTTGTCGCCCAACTCCTTGAATACGATGGGCCAAATCACCTTGTCAGCCTTGACTTCGCGCTCTGCCAAGCCCTTGACGGTCACTACGCGCTGGCTATCGGATAAACTACCGAATGCACTGCGGATACACAGACCTAAAATCACAATACCCACGGCTATCAATGCCGCAGCAATCACTTGCTTGTTCTTCTCCATAACATTACACATTTATTATTATAAGACAATCAACCGCCTCATAAGTTTAACACTATTATATTTTTACAAAGGTAGTCTTTTTTAGGCATAATTCGGTGCAAATCCAAATTTATTTGAAGATTTTTGGATTACATTCCTTAAATATTTAAAGATTTTTGGATTTGGAAGCATTTCGAGTAATCTTAACCAAAAGGAAATATGACAACGTGATGGCAAACCCCACAGGTGCTCGTCCGTGGATGCCCATCGGTAGCGAAGGCACCTTCAAGGACGGCAAATTTCAGGGCACCTTCGACGGTCGCGGCTACACCATCTCCGGTCTCTACATCGACCACACCTCCACCATCTCGGGATTGCTGCACAGGCTCAAGAAGGCAAGGGCGTAATCTCGACCGGTATCAGATACAACTTCTAAATCAGTTGAGGAATTTGCCTAAGAACTCGCGGACGTGTCGCTTAGTCTCGCGTATAGCCTCCATAAGCGGCGAGGGCTGAGTGGTGAAGTCGGCAGCCAAGGGGTCGGTGAACGATGTGGGCAATACCGGCTCCTCGCCAAACTGCTCGGGGAAGATGACAATCAAGTTGTTATGCGAGAAATTGCGTTGCAACAGAGCCGGCATCTCGGTGACCTCGTCGGAGTGAGAGACCGAATTGGGACGCGCACTGATGACCACCAACAGGT
Organism: uncultured Bacteroidales bacterium; assembly: GCA_945829225.1. Taxonomy (GTDB): domain Bacteria; phylum Bacteroidota; class Bacteroidia; order Bacteroidales; family Muribaculaceae; genus CAG-873. The sequence goes on from CALZTY010000022.1 coordinate 34,384, forward strand.
CGTCCTCGCGCACTCTGCCACTGAGCAAAATCATGCTGTCGTGCGAGTCGATGGTGCGAAATTCACAACGGATGCCGAAGTTTTCGTGATAAATAAGACCGCGAATGAGCGGCTGAATATCGCTGTGGCAGCAGAAGATGACCCGGCATCCCAATTGGCGAGTGAGGCGAGCGATTGCTCTCACCCAACGCGAGAAGCCTGTCTCGTACTGTGCCGAGTGCGGCACGGTGACCACGATGCGGGCGACAGTATTGATGGAAATGAATATGCGCGAAATGATCACCATGCGATTGGTGGCGCGCAGCAGTTGCTCGATCTTGACGCCATAGAACGAGTCGATGACCGTTGAGCGGCGGTGCATGCCGATGACCACCTCGGTGATGTCGCGCTCGGGCAGGGCATTGAGTATACCGGTGACGGTATTGAGGTCGTAGCGGTCAATCTCGGTAACATCGACATTGGCGAGCGCCGCGGCATTAGATGCCAGCGACAGCGAGCGATGCGATATCTCCTTGGCAGTGGGCGAGTCGTCGTTGCGCACATGCAGGGCATAGAAGCGATGAGTGCCGCGGTCGTTGCGCATCAGCACGCTCAACTCGGCGAGCGAGGGAGCCGTCAAGGGGTTGGACACAGCGATAAGGGTGTTGTTGGTGCGGGTGTGACGTATAACGTCCGAGTCGCTCTGCATACTAATCTTAACCTTGGGGGCTGCCGTGGCTGTAATAACCGGAGCGGTGCCACAGGTGATGAGTATCACCAAGATGGTGGCATTGAGGACCACGTCGCTGAGGATACCCATTTGATTGCCGAGGGTCACCACGGCAAGCGCCACCGCCGTGTGCGCGGCAGTGAGCCCGAAGAGCACCTTGCGCGAGGGCTTGTCGTAGCCGTTGGCTCGCTGCACGATATACGCCGGTATCCACTTGGAGAGCATAGCCACCACGAGCATCACACCGGCGATGCCCAGTGTGTCCCAATTGGCTACCACTCCGAGATTAATCATCATACCCACACTGATGAGGAAGTATGGAATGAAGAGGGCATTGCCCACAAACTCAATCGACGACATCAGCGGAGATGCCGGCGGGACAAAGCGGTTGAGCACCAAGCCGGCAAGGAAGGCTCCAAGGATACCCTCCAGACCAATCATCTCGGCACTCCACGCCGCCAGGCACACCAACGCCATCACAAAAACATACTGTGTGACGCGGTCGTTGTAGTGCTTGAAAAACCAGCGTGTGAGACGTGGATAGACATAAAGAATAGCCGCGAGCCACGCCAGCATCGTCAGCAGCAACTTGGCGATATCGCCGGGATAGAAGCCGCCATTGTGGTGTATAGTCACTGCCGCCGCGATGACAAACAGCGAGCCTACCACGGCGATGATGGTACCTACCACGGCGATAATCACAGCCGGCGACTTGGTGATGCCATAGCGAGCCACCACCGGATAGGCAATCAAAGTGTGGGCTGCATACATCGCACCGAGCAGCAACGACGCGTTGAGGTCGATATTCAACAGCCACACGCTCGACACCACGCCCATTATCAGGGGAATCATCAATGTGAGGATGCCAAACCACAACCCGCGACGAAGATTGAGCCGCAAGTGAAACATATCTATCTCCAAGCCGGCGAGGAACATTAAGTAGAGCAAGCCCACCTGCCCGAAGACGGCAAAACTGGAGTCGGCACTCAGCACATTGCAGCCATAAGGACCAATCGCCACACCGGCGGCAATCATGCCAATGATGTGGGGCACCTTAAGGCGGTTGAGCAACAGCGGCGCCAACAAGATGATTGACAGCACGATGAAAAATATCGTGATGGGGTCGGTGACTATGGCTGTTGCTAACATGGCTATGAAATAATATGAGATATATCGCCCGCCTTAACGGTGTGCGATAATATATTGCACGATTTGCACGGCATTGAGGGCGGCGCCTTTGCGCAATTGGTCAGCCACTGCCCAGAATGACAAACCCTTGCCGCTGATATCGGCACGTACACGTCCCACAAATACGGGGTCGGTGCCGGCGACATCCAAGGGCATGGGATACACCTGCGCGGCGACATCGTCGGCAAGCACCACACCGGGAGCGGATGCAAAGGCAGCGCGAGCCTGCTCGACGGTGATTGCCTCCTCGCCCTCGACCCATATAGCCTCGGAATGGGCACGCATCACCGGCACACGCACACAAGTGGCAGATACCGCGATATTGTCATCGTGCATAATTTTCTTGGTCTCGTGATACATCTTCATCTCCTCGCGAGTGTAGTCGTTGTCGGTGAAAACGTCTATTTGAGGAATTACATTGTAAGCCAACTGAGCCGAGAAACGATTGACCACGGGAGCGCGACCGGCAACAATGTCGGTATGCTGCTGCTCCAACTCAGCCATCGCAGCCGCTCCGGCGCCGCTGGCTGCCTGATATGTAGCCACATGCACGCGACGCAAGGGCGTGATTTGATGCAAGGGGTTGAGAGCCACCACCATCTGTATAGTGGTGCAATTAGGATTGGCGATGATGTTACGGGGCGCGTTGAGGGCATCGGAGCCGTTGACCTCGGGCACCACCAGGGGTACATCCTCGTCCATGCGGAAGGCGCTCGAGTTATCCACCATCACCGTGCCGTGTGCCGTAATAACCGAGGCAAACTCTCGCGAAACAATCGCACCCGCTGAGACCAGCGCAAAGTCAACTCCGCTGAAATCGCTCTCGTGCGTGAGTTCTTCTATTTCAATTTCTTTACCTTGAAAAGTTAATGTGCGACCCGCGCTACGCGCCGAGCCGAATAAGCGCAAATTGCCGACGGGGAGGGCACCCCCCTCGAGGACTTTTAAAATTTCACGGCCGACAGCCCCGCCGGCCCCGACAATTGCAAAATTCATTCTTTATACCTAAAATAATATCGATTATTAAAAAA
>CALZTY010000023.1 GCA_945829225.1 uncultured Bacteroidales bacterium
AAAATTACTGAGATTTCTTCTTAACTGGTTTCCCACGATGATTGTCGTGGGTGTGGTGATTTATGCCACATGGGTGCCTAAGCCCTTGGAGGAGGATACATTGCCGTTAATCCCGGGTATCGACAAGTTGATACACATGGTGATGATGGGCGGCTTGGTGGGGTCTATCCTCTTTGATTATAAACGAGCCGACCGCCACCGCGAGTTGAAAGGTCGCATAGTGGCGGTCGTGACTGTTGGGGTAATGTTGTTCGGCATATTCGACGAGGTGGTCCAGGGCTTGTTGCCCATCGGGCGACCGAGCGATTGGTTTGACCTACTTGCCGATTGGACCGGCGCTCTCGGTGGCGCATTGTTGGCTCCGGGAGCCGTCAATGCTTGTCTGCGTCGACGCTAAGTCTATTTTACATATTCGTGGATGTCAGCGACTAATTCCTCGCTCTGCTTGTCGCGGCTGAGGATTGTGCCGTCGGGGCTGATGAGGATGATGCACGGAATGCCTACGATACCGTAGAGGTCGGTGGGCAGTGACTGTGCGTTGATGATGCACTCCCAGGGAATTTCCTCCTTGGCGATGGCTCGCTCGGTGTCGGCAGGCTCATCCCACACGGCTACGCCGAGTATGGTGAGCTTGTCGCTATCCTTGTACTCATTGTAAACCTCCTTGAGGACACGCACTTGGCGCATGCAAGGACCGCACCACGAGGCAAAAAAGTCCACCAAGACATATTTACCCTTGCCCACATAGTCGCTGAGACGCTTGCCTTCCACTTCAAAGTCGATATATTGGCAACCCTCGCTTGTGCTCTCTTTCGCTCTGATTGAATTGAGAACCTTGGCGAGACGTTGCGAAGATGCAAAGGCAGGATGCTCGGCGATGTAAGCATTGATTTCATCGGCTGTCAATTCGTAGGCATTTTGCACGAAGAGCAAGAAGCCCACCGCATTGTCAGCGTTCTCGAGGCGTGTCTTGTTGAGCAGCGCTTCGTAGCGTATAAACATTTCGGTCTTTGCCGAGTCGGTAGGAGCAGCCTGATAATCTTCGTAGATTACCTTGACTTGTCCTTGAAAATCAGCCCAAATGTCGTTTAAGTGCGAGCCGATGGCGTTGCCCTCGGCATTGATGCTGATAGCGCCTTCCTCGATGAAGAATTGGCTGAAGCGCTCACCACCGACGCTCATACGAGCAACAATCGGGGTGTCGATACTGCCGTTGAACACGGCTACGCTATTCTCGACAAGCACCGAGTCAATCTTATCGCCGTTGTCAAAGTTGGTGATAATAGCCCACGAGCCGTTGGCTTCGTCGGTGAGGTTTGCGGTCACCTTGTACTCGCCGGCATATGAGACAGCCGAGCCGAGCAACAAGGTGGCAGCGAGAGTGAAAAATTTGTTCATATTTATGCAAATTTAGAGAAGTCGGCATTGCGCATATCGCCGGTCTCGTTGAAGGCGATATGGAAGGCAAAAGCAGCCTGGAGCGAGTGGGGAGTTTGACCGCCCTTACCCAGCTTGAGGTAATCGCGCAACAAGGGACGATAGTCGGGGTGAGCACAGTTGTCGATAATGACGTGAGCGCGTTCAACGGGGTCGAGGTGGCGCAAGTCGGCGATACCTTGGTCGGTAACGACGATGTCAACAGAGTGCTCCGAGTGGTCGGCATGAGCCACCATAGGCACGATGTTGCTGATGAGTCCGCCCTTGGTGACTGAGGGGCACGAGAAGATTGAGATGTAGGCGTTGCGAGTGAAGTCGCCCGAGCCGCCGATACCGTTCATCATCTTGGTGCCGAGGACGTGGGTGGAGTTGACGCCACCAAAGATGTCTGCCTCCAAGGCGGTGTTCATGGCAATAACGCCGATACGACGGATCACCTCGGGGTTGTTGGAGATTTCGGCGGGACGCATCAAAATCTTGTCATGGAAGAAGTCGATGTTGGCAAAGAGTTCTTCCTCAACCTTGTCTGAGAAGGTCATCGAGCAGGTCGAAGCAAAGGTACATTTGCCCTTCTTCATCAATTCAAGAACTGCATCTTGGATAACCTCGGTGTACATGCGGAATGTGGGGAGGACCTTGCTCTCGCCCAAGTCATAGAGGACAGCATTGGCGACATTGCCTACGCCCGATTGCAGGGGCAGGAATTCCTTGGGGATGCCCCCCTTCTGATACTCGCTCACGAGGAAGCGTACCACGTTGGAGCCAATCTGCTTGGAAACCTCATCGGGCTCGGTGAATGACTTGACGCCATCGAGAGAGTCGGTCTTGACGATGCCTACCACCTTGTTGGGGTCAATCTTGAGGATGGGCGAGCCGATGCGGTCGCTGGCGCTGTAGATGCCAATCTCGCGACGGTAGGGCGGGTCGAGAGGCATATATATGTCGTGCATACCCAGCAACGAGTGGGGCAGTTTGGCATTCAGTTCGATGAAAATCTTGTCGGCGAGGGCAGCATAAGTGGGGACATTACCCACGCCGCAACCAACGATTACTTCGCCGTTAGGGGTGATGTCGGCAGCCTCAATGATGGCATAGTCGACTTTCCCGAAGAAACCATAGCGAGTCTCTTGAGCCATCTCGGAGAGGTGACGGTCGCTGTAGTGAACGTCGTGGCAGTTGATGCGCTTGCGCAGGTCGGGCACATTCTGATACGGTGCGCGGATGTTGATGGCGTTGGCGCGCGAGAGGCAACCGTCAACGTGGTCAGATGTGGATGCGCCGGTGAGGATGTTGATTTTAAAGGGACGTCCCTCGGCATGTTCTTTTTCTGCCTTTGCGGCAATAGCCTCGGTGATGGCTTTGGGAGCGCCGGGAGCGGTAAAGCCTGATAAACCTAAGGTGTCGCCGTCTTTGATTAACTCGGCGGCTTCTTGCGGGGTGATAAAATTAAAACTCATGGTAGTTGTTAGGTGTTAATTTATCTGTGATGTTAATAGATTTCGTGGGGTTGTTTGAATTTGGGCTGAAGGATTTCGCCCATGATGATTTGATTGCGCAGAGCGCGTTGGCGCGGAGTCAAGACGCGTCGTGGTGTAGGAGTGGCAGGAGCCGCTACGGGTTGCTCGGCTACCGACTTCTTACGTTGGTGAGGCTTCTTGGTGATGCTAACACCCTCATTGTCAGGGGTAAACGTGTGGACGGGCTCGGGGACTTCAAGGTGCTGAAGTTCAGGAAGCTGAAACATCTCATCCTCTTTTTGGCGCTTCTTGGCTGCCTTGGCTGCGTTGGCTACCAAGCCCACCACAATAATAATTATTGCTAAAAAAAACTCAAATGATGACTCCACGTTGAATGATTATTTGTAAATTTGCACAAATTTAGATATTTTTGATTACTGACGCAAATATTTTTTACGAAATAATGACACAAGAGAGCATAAAAAGCCCGAAATTATATATTGAGACATATGGATGCCAGATGAATGTCGCCGACTCGGAGGTAGTGGCATCGATTATGGGTATGGCAGGGTGTGAAATCACCGAGACCATCGACGATGCCGACGTGGTGCTGTTGAACACCTGCTCGATACGCGACAATGCCGAGCAAAAAATCTTCTCGCGACTGCAATTTCTGCAGTCACTGCGTCGCCGTCGCGGCAAGTTGATTGTCGGTGTGATAGGCTGTATGGCAGAGCGAGTGCGCGACACCTTGCAACAGGAGCATGGTGTGGATATCGTGGTCGGTCCCGATGCTTATCTCGACTTGCCGGCTCTATTTGAGGCGGCACAAGCCGGACACAAGGCTATCAATGTAGAACTCAGCACCACAGAGACTTACCGCGATGTGATACCTCGCCGATTAGGCGCCAATCGCGTGAGCGGATTTGTGAGCATCATGCGCGGCTGCGACAACTTCTGCTCGTATTGCATCGTGCCCTATACCCGTGGTCGCGAGCGCTCGCGTGCCGTTGACAGCATCCTCGCCGAGATAGGCGATTTGAAGTCGCGTGGCTTCAAGGAAGTCACTCTCTTGGGTCAGAATGTCAATTCATATCGCTACGAGGCACCCGACGGCTCGGTAGTGACCTTTGCCGAGTTGTTGCGCATAGTGTCGGATGCTGCACCCGAGATGCGCATACGTTTCACCACTTCGCACCCCAAGGACTTGAGCGACGAGGTGATTGCCGTGATAGCCGAGCGCCCCAATCTGTGCCGTCACATACACTTGCCGGTCCAGAGCGGTAGCAACAAGATACTCAAACTGATGAACCGCAAGTACACTCGCGAGTGGTATCTCGACCGCGTGGCTGCAATACGCCGCGCCATGCCCGACTGCACCATCACCACCGATATGTTCTCCGGCTTCCATGACGAGACCGAGGCGGACTTTGAGGAGACCCTGTCGCTGATGCGCGAGGTAGGCTTCGACAGCGCCTTTATGTTTAAATATAGCGAGCGCCCCGGCACCTTGGCATCGCGCCAGATGCCCGATAATGTGCCCGAGGATGTGAAGATTGAACGCCTCAATCGTATGATAGCCTTGCAGAACGAGTTGTCGGCAGAGTCCAATCGTCGCGATGTTGGCAAGACTTTTGAGGTACTTGTCGAGGGAATTGCCAAGCGCGGCACCGACCACTTGGTAGGGCGTACATCGGGCAACAAGGCTTGTGTATTGCCGCGTGGCGAGCACCATGTGGGCGAGTTTGTGCGTGTCAAGGTCGTCGACTCAACGTCAGCAACGTTGATATGCGAAATTGCTAAATAGAATAAACCAATCAACTGATATTTATGTCAAACAAATTGTTCAGTTCCCGAATGGGAGTGATAGCGGCGACCCTGGGCTCGGCAGTGGGCTTGGGCAATGTGTGGCGCTTCCCTGCTGAGGCTCAAGCCAATGGTGGTGCCGCCTTCTTGCTGTTGTACATAGCATGTGTCATCATATTAGGTGTGCCTATGATGCTCGTCGAGATGACCCTGGGGCGCCACGGCCGTAGCGATGTAGTGGGAGTGTTTAAGAAATTGGAGCCCGGAAAGCCCTGGTGGGGTGTAGGTGCATTGGCAATTCTTGCCTCATTGCTCATCACCGGCTTCTATATGGTGGTGGAAGGCTGGACAGCCGAGTATCTATGGAACTCGATTACCGGAGCGCTCTACGAGGGCACCGGCGAGTCGGTGGCGCAGACAGATGCCGTATTGAAAGCGCGTATGGGCGAGTATATCAACTCAGACTTTTCACCGCTAATCTTTACACTGGTTGTGTTTATGATAAATGTCGGTATATTGATTGGCGGAGTGCAGAAAGGTATTGAACGCGTTTCCAATATATTGATGCCGATGTTCTTTGTGGTCTTGGCGATACTGTGTTGCATGACGCTGTCGCTCGATGGCGCCGGCGAGGGCTTGCGATGGTTCTTGTCACCTGATTTCTCGCTGATTACCTGGGATACCGTGGTCAATGCCTTGGGACAGACATTCTTCTCGCTGAGTATCGGCATGGGATGCATAGTGACTTATGCGTCGTATTATCCTGATAATACGCGACTTACAGGCACTGCTGTAATAGTGGCGATGATGAGCCTTTTGGTGGCATTGATGGTGGGTTGTGTAATCTTCCCGTCGGTGACTCATTTTGGTCTCACCGACCATGGGCTTGCCGGTTCTACCTTGGTGTTCAGAACATTACCCAATGTGTTCTCGATGATGCCGGGCACAACATTCTGGTCTATTCTCTTCTTCACTCTGCTGTTTGTTGCGGCTCTGACATCGACGGTGTCGATGGTCGAGGTGACTGTGGCATTTATGCAGGAGCGTTTGAAGGTGAGCCGTGCCAAGGCGGTAGTGCTCACTGTCGTGCCGATGATTGTCTTGGGTATATTCAGTTCGCTGTCATTCGGCTCGTTGAGCGACTTCACCATCGCCGGCAAGACATTCTTTGATTTGCTGGACTTTATCGCCACCAACTTGCTCTTGCCATTGGGTGGTATCATACTATGTATATATGTGGGCTGGTTTGCGCCCAAGACCATGCTCCGCGAGCAGTTGACCAATCATGGTAGGACACGCTTGCTATTGCTCAACGCCATTGTTTTCATTATCCGCTATGTAGCACCTTTGTTAATAGGCGTGATAATGGTGTTTACATTTATTTAGCATATGGCTGACAAGCACACGCGTATGACCGGACCCCAATTGATGGGCGTTGCCCTCGGGGTGGCGGTCATACTGTTTGTGGGTATACTATTGGCACGACCGGGTGGCTCGGGCGAGGTGGTCGTAGTCGCAGATACGGTGCTTGTGGAGCAACATGAGGACACCGTCACCGGCAACAAGACAACGAGTCGGCATCGTCGCAAGAAGCCCGCAAAGCCTGCACGACAGCAACTGCAACCTCATAGTCGCAATTACCTTGATGAGCGTGTAGATGAGGTGCTCAATCGGGAGCACCGACACCGCCCTCGGTCTGTGCAAGATACTCTTGTGCAGTGAGTTTCAACTCGTTGTACCACTCGGCGCCGAAGCAGCGTGTGAGCGGACCTTCGAGAAACTCATATGCGCGGATACCTTTGGCACGTCCGAGGACTTCGGCACATTTGCATATCTTCCAGCGGTGAAAGTTGACCGCTGTGAATGACGGATAGCGGGCGATGCGCACCGGGTAGAGATGACACGACAGTGGCTTCATAAAGCCGATACGCCCCTGGCGCCAAGCCTTCTCAATGGCACACTGGCACATGCCGCCCTCGCCGTAGCACGAAAAGACACAGTTGCGCCCGTCGATGATTGAGGTTACCAAGTCTCCCTCCTCGTCGATATACGCCACGCCGTTGCGCTCTATTTCCTCGCGAGCGGCAGGCTGCAGGTCATCGATGATTTCGGGCAATATTTGCTCGATGGTTGTGCGCTCCTCCTCGGTGATAGGGGCTCCGGCATCGCCTTCGATGCAGCATTCGCCGAGGCATTTGTCCAGGTCGCAGCAAAAAAAGCGCTCGATGAGGTCGAGGCTCACCAGCGTATCTTGTATCTGTAGCATATATTCTTCAGTTTCAATAGTTTTCACGGTTGAGAGGTAATGAGGGTTACACCGATAAGGCGGTCGGTGCGGTCGAGCGGACCGCGAGTATACACCTTTATCAAGTATTCGTTTTGAGTTTGGTATTTGTTACCCTCGATGATGGAGGTAGTACCTGAATTGGCGCCTGTGGGCACGGCGAGATACTGGTAGTTGTAAGCGCCTTGCTTGAGGAGGAGTACCTTCTCATAGCAGCCGGTGAGTTGGTTGTAAGCCATAATTGACTCGGCATCAAAGCGCCGCGAGGTAAGGTCGCCGTCGATAAAAATGCGACAGCCCTCGAGTTCGGGCATCTGTAGGGCGAAGTGTACCACCACATAGTCGGCGTTGAGGTCAGAGTCGTCCGAGCCGTATTGGCGTATGTAGAAACGTCCGTGCTGAGTTTGGTCGTAGGAATACGATGCGTCGGCGCGGGATAGGTCGTTATACAACTTGAAGTGGTAGTAGGGATAGGCGTAGGCTATTTCCTCTACGCCCATGCCGGGGTAGTTGATATCGGCGACTTCCATGCGACGGTATTCGTTGCCTGCCTCGAAGATTAGGGGCTGCTGATGCTCATAAATGGACCGACTCCCCGACATGCGCAGCGGTTGGCGAAGAGCCACTTCATTGTCGTATCTGCCATTCTGGGCGACCATCACGGTGATGTCGTTGAAGGGGTCGGCAACCGATGCTCGTTCGCTGTCGACAGTGATGGCGAGTTGTTGGTGCCCGCTGTTGTAGTCGATATCGGTTTGTGTAGTGACGGATACACTGATAGGGGCGACTTGCTCGCTAAGCATCACTCGGCGGGCAAACCACACATCGTCGGGGTCATTCTCAGGATATACCTCTATGAGGTAATTGCCCGACATTGTGGGTGATATATCTTCGTTGGGGAAGTTGAACCAATAATGAACATAGTGCACAGTCGTAGCACCCGAGAAGGCGTAGTCAGTGATATTGCTCTCGTTGAAACTGTCGAGCCATTGAGCCTCGGCGATGGATGATGGCTGCCAATTGGCATCGCATCTCACCACGCGGTAGCGCATATACTCGACCTCCTCGCTGAGGTGGTCGAAGGCAATGGTGAGGACATCATCTGAGCCGAGCACAGCCATCGGGGGTGCGTAGAAGTCGTTGCCGGCAGTGACCGTGATGGTGCGTATGCGCTCGTTGAAGATGCCGTCCATGGTGTCGCGGGCGTTGGCGGCTATGGTGCTAATGAGCAATAATATGAATGATAATGTTTTCATCTCCAATCGATTGGCTCCTTGCCTTGGCGTTGCAGATAATTGTTGGCTAAGGAGAAATGATGGTTGCCGAAGAAGCCGCGATGAGCCGACAGCGGTGATGGGTGAGGCGATTCGAGGACCAAGTGGCGCGTGCGGTCGATGGTAGCGCCCTTGCGTCGCGCATAATTACCCCAGAGCATGAATACCACACCGCTGAGGTCACGCGAAATATGTGCGATGACGGCATCGGTGAATTCCTCCCAGCCTTTGCCCTGGTGCGAGCCGGCTTGCCCTGCCGCCACGGTGAGAGTGGCGTTGAGCAACAATACACCTTGGTTGCTCCAGCGACGCAGGTCGCCCGACGGGTAGGGGGTGACACCTGTGTCTGAGGCTATCTCTTTGAATATGTTTATCAATGAGGGTGGCAGTGCCACACCGTCATTCACCGAGAATGCCAAGCCGTTGGCTTGCCCCGGCTCGTGGTAGGGGTCTTGTCCGAGGATTACTACCTTGATTTTGTCAAATGCACAGGCATCAAATGCGGCAAAAATGCGCCCGGCGGGTGGATACACTGTGCCGTGACTGTATGCCTCGCGGATGAACCCCGTGAGTTGCTCGAAGTAGGGCGAGTTGAACTCGCCGCTCATTATCCTTTGCCAACTTGGCTCTATTCTTACATACATCGCTCTCAAATTTTTTGCAAATCTACAAAATTATGTCTAATTTTGCACCACAAAAGACAAAAAAAGCACTTGTGCCTGTAGTTCAATGGATAGAATTGTGGATTCCGGTTCCACCGATTAGGGTTCGACTCCCTACAGGCATACAATAAAAAGCGAGCGGCTGCCCGGGAGGGAGCCGCTCGCTTATTTTGCTTTCGTTAATTTTTAGAAGATTGACCAGGCGACGGTGAGTCCTGCCATAACGATGGCTACCATCGACATGAGTTTGATGAGGATGTTGAGCGAGGGACCGGAGGTGTCCTTGAAGGGGTCGCCCACGGTGTCGCCTACGACGGTTGCGCGGTGCACGTCGCTACCCTTGCCACCGAAGTTGCCTTCCTCGACATATTTCTTGGCGTTGTCCCAGGCACCACCGGCATTAGCCATGAATATGGCGAGAACAAAGCCGGCTGAGAGACCGCCTACTAACAAGCCAATCACGCCGGGAACGCCGAATACGATGCCCACAAGGATAGGAGCCACGATAGCCAGCAGCGATGGGAATACCATCTCGCGCTGAGCGCCCTTGGTGGATATCTGCACGCAGCGAGCGTAGTCGGGCTCGGCTTTTCCGGTGAGGATACCCTTGATTTCGCGGAATTGGCGACGCACTTCCTCGACCATATGCGAGGCGGCGCGTCCTACAGCGTTCATGGTGAGACCGCAGAAGAGGAATGCCATCATAGCGCCGATGAACATACCCGAGAGCACGGTGGGGTTCATCAAGGTGACGTCAAAGTAGGTCATGAAGTCGGTGAATGAGGCATCGTGCAGGGGCTTGGTGACTCCGTCGGGCATCTCGAGGACTGTCTGTCCCAGGCGGCTCATACCGATGCGGATTTCCTCGACATATGAGGCAAGGAGGGCAAGCCCGGTGAGGGCAGCGGAACCAATGGCAAAGCCCTTGCCGGTGGCGGCAGTGGTGTTGCCCAGCGAGTCGAGGGCATCGGTGCGTCGGCGTACATCGGAACCCAAGCCGCTCATCTCGGCGTTACCACCTGCATTATCTGCGATGGGACCATAAGCATCGGTTGCGAGGGTGATACCCAGAGTTGACAGCATACCCACGGCGGCTATACCTATGCCATAGAGACCCATGCTCACGTTGCTGAGGTCAAAGCCCGAGGCAAACCAATAGGAGAGGATAATGCCGGCTACGACGGCTATCACCGGGATAGCAGTTGACACCATGCCCAAGCCGATGCCCGAGATGATGACGGTAGCCGGACCGGTCTTGCCACTCTCCGAGAGGCGCTGTGTGGGCTTGTAGGATTGAGAAGTGTAGTACTCGGTGGAGCGTCCTATGACTATGCCTACGAGGAGCCCGACAACTACCGACATTGATACCCATACCCAATTGTTGAGACCCAAGAGCCACAAAATGAGGAATGTAGCACCGACAATAAGGGCGCTACTGAGGTTGGTGCCGAGGGAAAGAGAGCCGAGGAGGTTGCGCATGGTGGCGTCCTCGCGGGTGCGCACGGCAAAGATGCCGATGATCGAGAGAATGATGCCCACGGCAGCGATGAGCATGGGAGCGATGACCGCCTTCATCTGCATGGAGACATCGCCGCAAGTCATATATGCTGCAGCGCCCAGAGCGGCTGTGGCAAGTATAGAACCGCAATACGACTCGTAGAGGTCGGCGCCCATACCGGCTACGTCGCCCACGTTATCGCCCACATTATCGGCGATAGTGGCGGGGTTGCGAGGGTCATCCTCGGGGATGCCGGCTTCGACCTTGCCAACAAGGTCGGCACCCACATCGGCAGCCTTGGTGTAGATACCGCCGCCGACACGAGCGAATAGAGCCTGAGTGGAGGCGCCCATGCCGAAGGTGAGCATCGTGGTGGTAATCATACACAACTTGGCGGTCTCAGCCTCGCCGGGAGCGACGTCCACACAATAGTTGAGCAGGATGTACCAAAATGATATATCCAGCAGACCGAGTCCGACTACTACCATACCCATCACGGCACCGCTGCGGAATGCTACGCGCAAGCCGCCGTTGAGCGAGCGTCGAGCCGCATTGGCGGTGCGTGCCGAGGCATACGTGGCTGTCTTCATTCCCAAGAAGCCCGCAAGTCCCGAGAAAAAGCCACCGGTGAGGAAGGCTACCGGCACCCAGGGATTTTGCAGGTTAAACCCATAAGCCATGACTGAGAATAGTATCACCAGACCTAGAAATACCAAGCCGACGACCTTGTACTGCTGTTTCAAATAGGACATGGCGCCTTGGCGCACATATCCCGCAATCTTTTGCATTGTCTCGGTGCCCTCGCTCTCGCGCAGCATGTGGCGGTAGAAATACCACGCCAGCGCCAACGCTATGATGGATGCTGCGGGCACAATCCAGAAAATTGAGTGTTCCATGTGTTATTAGTTATACAATTTGGTACAAATTTACAAAAATCATGGCATACGCGCCAAATATTTTTTGGCTTGTTTCCAAATAGTGAAACAATAAAGTAATAAAGATGAAACATTTTTGTAACAAATAAGCGAGATATTTGCAACAGAATTAAAAAGACACAGAATGGACTTATTGTTTTTAGGAATCATCTTATTCCTGTTCGTGCTGGCGATATTCGACTTGACAGTCGGAGTAAGTAACGATGCCGTGAATTTTTTGACCTCGGCGATAGGCACCAAGGCGGCAAAATTTCGCACAATCATTATCATAGCCGCGGTGGGTGTATTTGCCGGCGCGGTGATGAGCAACGGTATGATGGATATTGCTCGGCACGGTATCTTCCGCCCCGAGCATTTCTCATTTTACGACCTCATATGTATATATATGGCGGTGATGGTCACCGATATCATCTTGCTCGATGTGTTCAACTCACTTGGTATGCCCACATCGACCACTGTATCGATGGTCTTTGAGTTGCTGGGCGCAGCCTTTGCTGTATCGGTGGTCAAGATGGCTGATGCCGGCGCCGGCTTGGGAATGATGGACTTCCTCAATACCGAGAAGGCGCTGTCGGTGATAATCGGTATCTTCCTGTCGGTGGCTATAGCATTCATATTCGGCACCGTGGTGCAGTTCATAGCGCGCATGGTGTTCTCCTTTGGTTACAATCGCAATCTCAAGTGGAAAATCGGCATTTATGGCGGTTTAGCCACCACTGCTATCATATATTTCTTGTTGCTCAAGGGTGCCAAGGATATGTCGTGGATGACTCCCGAACTCAAGGCTTGGATTAAGGCAAACACATGGCTGATACTTGGCGCAAGTTTTGTGGTGTGCTCGGTAGTGATGCAGTTGTTGCATTGGCTGCGAGTCAATGTGCTCAAGGTGGTGGTGCTCATCGGCACCTTCGCCTTGGCGATGGCATTTGCCGGTAACGACTTGGTCAACTTCATTGGCGTGCCTTTGGCTGGCTATTCCTCGTATAGCGACTATGTGGCTAATGGAGCCGGCGAACCTACGACGTTTATGATGGGCTCGCTCAACGAGTCGGCAAACACTCCCGTGGGCTTCCTCCTCGCCGCCGGTGTCATCATGGTCGTTGCATTGGCAACTTCCAAGAAGGCGCATAATGTTACCAAGACAGCCATCGGCTTGGGTAGCCAAACCGGCGGCGATGAAATCTTCGGCTCGTCGCGCATCGCTCGCAGTATAGTGCGCATGTCGCTGTCGGTGCACTCGTGGCTCGAGCGCTATATCCCGCGTCGGGTATTGGCATGGCTGAGCCGTCGCTTCGATACCTCACAAATGACCCTGGAGCAGGGTGCAGCCTTCGACCTGGTGCGTGGCTCGGTCAACTTGATGCTTGCCGGCATGCTCATTGCCGCCGGTACATCGATGAAGTTACCCTTGTCCACGACCTTCGTAACATTTATGGTAGCGATGGGTACCTCGCTTGCCGACCGCGCCTGGGGGCGCGAGAGCGCTATCTTCCGCATCACCGGTGTTATCTCGGTGGTGGGTGGATGGTTCATCACTGCCGGCGTGGCATTTATAGGCGCTGCACTCGTCGCCTCGTTGATGTATTGGGGCGGTGCATGGGCTATGATACCCATCGGTGTGGTCGCCTTGGCGCTTATCATCCGCAGCAATCTGCGTTACAAGGCTATGAAGCAGGAAGATGAGACCGATACTCTCTTCCAAACCATCTTGACTACCGAGGATGCATCGAGCACTTGGGGCTTGCTCAATATGTATATCGACCAACATCGTTGCAAGTTTGTGGAATTTGCCTCGGCATCGTATATGGATATCACACAGGGCTTTATCAAGGACGATGTGAAGACCTTGAGCAAAGTCGATCGCGAACTTGACCGCGAGAAGCAGGTACTGAAGAGCGCTCGTCGCAAGGAGACGCTATGCTTGCGACGCATACCCGCCGAGGTGGCTATCACCAAGAGCGCGTGGTTCCACCTGTCCAACAACTCGTGCTTGGCAATGAATTACAATCTGCGGCGTATGGCTGAGGTGTGCAAGGAGCATGTGGAGAATAATTTCCATCCTCTGCCACGCATGTTTGGCGAGGCATTCGAGCCGCTACGTGCTATGATAATGGATGTGATGAAGGAGACAATCGCCCTCGATGGAGTTAATGATGTGCGCGAGATTGCAGCGCTACGCACCCGCTGTGATGCTATCAAGGATGCCTTGTCGGCTGAGTGCCGCAGTGTCTATGACTACCTGCGCAGCGCGGCTCCCGACCGCATGACAGTCACCTATGTGTATCTCAATTTGTTGCAAGAGTCTCGCGAGATGGTGTCATCGTTGCGCAAATTGCTCAGCGCCCGCTCGATGCTCCACACCGATGTTACTCCGGCATGATGTCACAGGGTGGTGAGGCGAGCCTCTAATTTGATGATTTCATCGCGGAGACGCGCGGCTTCGATAAACTCCATCTGCTTGGCGGCGTCGAGCATTTGCTCGCGCAGACGCTCGATTGAGCGGGCGAGTTCGTCGCGATTCATATATTGCACTACCGGGTCGGCAGCGATATTGACCGATGTGGAATATTCGTTGCCATAGGGGATAGGCTTGGGTGCCTTGGCACGCTTGGCAGGTGTCGGAGTGGCAACATCGTCCTCGTCTTCCTTGCCCACGATGGCATAGCGTGCCTTGATGATAGCCTTGGGCGTGATGTGATGTTCCTCGTTGTAGGCGAGTTGCTTGGCACGGCGGCGCTCGGTCTCATCGATGGTCTGTTGCATCGACTCGGTGACCTTGTCGGCATACATGATGACTGTGCCGTTGAGATTTCGGGCGGCACGACCAACAGTCTGTGTAAGAGAGCGATGCGAGCGCAGAAAACCTTCCTTGTCGGCATCGAGGATGGCGACAAGCGACACCTCGGGCAAGTCGAGACCCTCGCGCAACAAGTTGACGCCGATAAGCACATCATATACCCCGGCTCGCAGGTCGTCGAGAATTTTTATGCGGTCCATGGTCTCCACATCGCTGTGGATATATGCTGTTTTGAAGCCCGCTTTGGTCATATAATCGTTGAGCTCCTCAGCCATGCGCTTGGTGAGGGTGGTCACTAAGGTGCGCTCACCGGTTTCGATGCGACGTTGAATTTCGTCGAGGAGGTCGTCGATTTGGTTGGTCGAGGGTCTTACCTTGATAACCGGGTCAAGCAAGCCGGTGGGACGGATAACTTGCTCAACGATAATGCCTTCGCTCGCTTTCAGCTCATAGTCGGCAGGGGTGGCGCTCACATAGATTGTTTGGTGGCTCATACTCTCAAACTCGGCAAAGGTGAGCGGGCGGTTGTCCAATGCTGCAGCAAGTCGGAAACCGTAGTTGACCAAGTTGGTCTTGCGGGAGAGGTCGCCGCCAAACATTGCCCGTATCTGCGGGATGGTCACATGGCTCTCATCGATGAATGTGACATAGTCCTTGGGAAAATAGTCGAGAAGGCAGAAGGGGCGCGCACCGGGTTCTCGTCCGTCGAAGTATCGCGAGTAGTTCTCGATGCCCGAGCAGTAGCCGATCTCCTTGATCATTTCCACGTCGTTGGTGACGCGCTCCTCAAGGCGCTGAGCCTCAAGCGGTTTACCCTCGCGCTGGAAGGCATTGACTTGCTCGCCGAGGTCGAGTTGTATCTGTGCCACTGCCGAGGCTTGGCGAGCCGGCGAGGTCACGAAGATATTTGCCGGATAAATCTTGAAACTGTCGTGGCGCCCGAGTGAGCGATAGTCCTCGGCATGGTGAGTTGATATCGACTCGATTTCGTCACCCCAGAAGGTTATGCGGAGCACGATTTCCTCGTAGGCGAGTCGTATGTCGATGGTGTCGCCCTTGACGCGGAAGGTGCCGCGGCGTTGCTCGACTTCGTTGCGCGAGTAGAGCGCAGCGACTAATTGTCGAAGGAATGCATTGCGGGTAATCTGCTGTCCCACATGCACATTCACCACATTGGCATTGAAATCCTCGGGGTTGCCCATGCCGTAGAGACACGACACCGATGACACCACGATGACATCTCGACGTCCCGACAACAGAGCCGAGGTGGTGGCGAGGCGCAGACGGTCGATTTCGTCGTTTATCATCAAGTCTTTCTCGATGTACTTGTCAACCGAGGGGATATAAGCCTCGGGCTGGTAGTAGTCGTAGTAGGAGACAAAGTACTGCACGGCATTGTCCGGGAAGAATTGCTTGAACTCGCTATATAACTGTGCAGCAAGGGTTTTGTTGTGACTCAACACCAGGGTGGGGCGGTTGACACGAGCGATGACATTCGCCATGGTGAATGTCTTGCCCGAGCCGGTGACACCGAGCAGGGTTTGTGCCGGCACACCGTCGCGCAGCCCGGCTGTCAATTGGTCTATCGCTGCCGGTTGGTCGCCCGTCGGCTCGTATTGGCATGTGAGTTTGAAATCCATCTTTCTCCTTTTGTTTTCCAACCGCAAAGGTAATAAAATTACCACTAAAGCACAAACAATATTTGCGATGAACATTGGGAAAATGCTTAGTGTCAAATTGTTACCGTAATTTAGATTTTGATGAAAAATTGTCATTATGTTATAATCGTTAATTATACATTGTCAATTGGCTGTAAATCATAGATTTGTAATGGGTAGTGAAACTCCGTAAAAAATTTGCCGGAATTCGGAAAAATGTGTAAATTTGCAAACTTATTGAAATTTGAGTATTTATCATAACGATAGTCTTTGATTTTCGGATGCAGATTGGCTTGAGAATATTATTTGCAATAGCGATGCTTTGGACGGGATTTTGTGCACAGGCACTGGTCACCGACACTGCGTCCGTGCAATTCGGTCAAGGGCGAGTCACTCCATTGGATGGAGGTGCTCATCTGCAGACAATAGCCGAGCGTATCCAATCTCGTGCGACCGACTCACTGCTCCGACTTCAGGGCATTACCATCATAGGCGCAGCCTCGCCTGAGGGCTCTATTGGCATCAACCGCCGACTTTCAGAGCGTCGAGCCCTCTTTGTCCAAGATTACCTTCATGAGCATGCCGAGGTGCCCGATTCGCTGATGTCCTACTCATATGTCGGGCGAGACTGGCAGGGCTTGCTCGAGTTGGTCCGCGCCGACAGCGCTGTGCCCTTCTATGACGAGACTGTGGCTCTCATCGAGGAAATTATAGACAACGGAGGCGAGCCATTTGATGGCTTGGATGCCCTCACTTGGCTCAAGCAATTGCGAGGTGGCAAGCCTTATAACTATCTGTATAACAATATATTCCCCATATTGCGAGCCACGCGCATGCATCTGTATTATGCCTCGATGTTGCGCAAACTCGAGCGTGGAGTGCTCGCCGTGCCGACCATCACTACCGGTGACGTGGCAAGTGTGCCACCGGGCATCAACCCGGTTGATATCTACAAGGCAGCACCGACAGCATCATCGAGCCTCTATTTGGGACTGAAAACCAATATGCTATACGATGCAGCGCTGCTGCCCAATATCGGCGCCGAGTTGTATGTGGGCTCAAACCTCTCGGTGACAGCCAATTGGATGTATGGCTGGTGGAATTGCGACAGTCGCCACCACTATTGGCGAGCCTACGGCGGCGATGTGGGTATGCGCTACTGGCTCTCGCATAGTAAACCCCTCACGGGACACCACATCGGCGTGTACGGTCAGATGCTCACCTACGACTTCGAGTGGGGCGGCAAGGGCTATATGGGCGGTGTGCCGGGCGGCTCGCTGTGGGATAAGGCTCACTGGGGCGCCGGCATCGAGTATGGCTTTGCTCTCCCGATTGCTCGCCGTCTCAACATCGATTTCACCATAGGCTTGGGTTACCTTGGCGGCGAGTACCGCGAGTACATACCCATCGACGATTGCTATGTGTGGCAAGCCACTAAGTATCGTCACTGGTGGGGACCTACCAAGGTGGAAATATCCTTGGTGTGGCTCATTGGGCGAGATAATTACAATAAGGCGAAAGGAGGTGAGCGATGAAGCACATCGCTAACTTCTTGTCGCTCATTGTGTTGATGATGGCGGCAACCGGTTGTGAGCACAAGGAATTGTGCCTGCATCACGAGCATGTCGACTACTCGCGCCTGCGTGTAAATGTCGATTGGACAGATTTCCTGCCATTTGAGACCCCGACGGGCATGACCGTAGCTATGTATCCTCGCGATGGCAAGGAGCCGATAGTTGCGCTTACCAACAATATCGATTATGCCGTGTTGTCGCTTCCCGAGGGCACATATGATATGCTCGTGTACAATCAGAGTATCTCGGAGTTTGGCTCCATGCACTTCAGCGATATGGAAAATTTTGCCGAGTCGAAGGTCATAGGGGCTGCCACGTCATCGCGCTGGTATATAAGCCGCCTCCCCGAGGAGACAGTCATCGCCCAGCCCGAGTGGCTCGGCTTGGAAGTACAGACAGGCTTGCAAGTGACCTCGCGCATGGTCGAGAAGACCAATGAATATATCGCACAAAGCCTTGGAGGTAGAGCCGATGGCGACACGGTGCTCACCACAGCCTATACGCGCAACGTGATATCGACGCTCCGGGTCAACGTGCACATCAAGGGCATCCACAATCTGCGAGCCTCGCGTGCATCCATTACCGGCATGGCAAACGGCTATATGCTCGGCAAGAATTGCCCCGCGAGCGGAATTGCTACCCAGTTGCTCGAGACATGGAGCATCGAGGTGGATAAAGCCGACCCCACGCAGGGTGTGATAACGGCGTTGATTACGAGTTTCGGCTTGCCTGCCGGTCATGCCGGCGAGGAAGACGAAAACGAGTTAATGCTGTCGCTACTGCTTGTCGATGGCAAGACTGTGCTCGACTTTTCATTTGCCGTAGGTGACAAATTTGAGTACGAGGAGGGTCTCGGGACCCATGTGCGCCTGGCGTTGCGATTGAATTTGGACTTGGAAACGACCTTACCCGACGTCAAGCCCGAGGGTGGCGGTTCAAGTGGCTTCGATGCAACCATCGACGACTGGGGTGATGAAGAAGACTATGATATCGGTATGTAAAAATAAGTAAATCAAATAAATAATTATTAACTGTTTAAAACCATTCATTTATGAAATCGAAATTTTATTTTGGCTTTTTAGCCATGGCGGCGATTGCTGCTACCGGTTGCTCAAGTGAGGTGGAGAATGCTACCGACTTGAAGGGCAATGCCATTGAATTTGGAACCTATGTAGGACGAGATGCCAACAGCCGTGCAACAGTGCTTGACCTTGACGGCTTGAAGGCAAGTGGCTTCGGTGTGTTTGCTTACTACACCGCACAAGCAGATTACGCCGATGGTGCTACTGCCAACTTTATGAACAACCAAAAGGTTGAGTTTACTACCGACTGGACCTATTCACCCTTGAAGTACTGGCCTAACAACCCCGGTGACAAGGTGACATTCTTTGCTTACGCTCCTTACGACGTAGCAGGTGCTGTTCTTACTCCCAATGCAGGTACTATCACCTTCACCGTTGCAGATGCCGTAGCCAACCAACAGGATCTCACCGTATCTGACGCTACATCAAACAAGAACCTCACCAAGCAAGCGGTTACAGGCAAGGTGAACTTCAACTTTAAGCACGTCCTCGCTCGTGTCGGCTTGAATGTTGAGGCTATGGTTGACCGTGTTAACGGTGACGCTACCGGTGACCCTGACACAAACAAGGAAAACGGCACACTCGATGACAAAACCACAATCAAGGTTACCAAGGTTGAGTTGATTGGTAAGTTTGACAAAGAGGCTACTATCAACCTTGGCACCAGCGCATGGTCGGGTGTTGCTCCTGCCGCTACCGATGTTATCTACACATGGGAGGCTGCCAACTTCGTTACTTCTGTTGCTGACAATGTTACCACCACCAAGCAGCAACTCAACAATGCCAACAACTACGCTATGCTTATCCCGCAGCCCGTAACCGGCATGACAGTTAAGATTACTTACGACGTAATCACCACTGACTCAAAGCTCCCCGGTGGCAATTCCACAATCACCAACGTCATCACATCTGCTCCCTTCAACTTCAACTTCGAGCAGGGCAAGGCTTATATGTTCAACTTGCACCTGGGCATGACCTCCGTGAAGTTTAGCGCAAGTGTTGCTGACTGGGATACCGGCTCAGAAATCGTTGTAAACCTCCCCATCAACAACTAATCACTTTATATCGTTGAGTCTCGACTCGACGATAAGTGATTCAGTATTTTTAAAGAGCAGGGACAGCCTCGCGCGGTCTCTGCTCTTTTGCGTTTGTGCAGTTGCGAGAGAATTACTAATTTTGTAATCCAAAGCATTTACACGATGATAATAGAAATCGACTCGATACACGACGAGCGAGTGGCAGTCTTTACCTCGCTCACCGAGAATATGTTGCGCAGCCGCCTCGACCCGGCGCGGGCGCTGTTTATAGCCGAGAGCCCCAAGGTGATACGCGTGGCTCTGAGCCAAGGCTTGCATCCGCGAGCCATGCTGTGCGAGCGGCGTCATATCACCGGCGATGCCGCCGACATCATTGCGGCATGTCCCGATATGCCGGTGTACACTGCCGACCGCGAGTTGTTGCAGTCGCTCACTGGCTATACCCTCACGCGCGGGGTTTTGGTGGCATTTGAGCGACCTGAGGCTCCGGCTCTTGCCGATGTGTGCCGCGATGCCCGGCGTGTGGTGGTCATTGACGGAGTCACCGACACCACCAATATCGGGGCGATATTTCGCTCGGCAGCGGCACTCGGTGCCGATGCCGTGTTGCTCACGCCCACGTCGTGCGACCCGCTCAACAGGCGCTCGGTGCGAGTGTCGATGGGTTCGGTGTTCTTGGTGCCATGGACTTGGCTCGAGGGTGATATCACCGAGCAGATGCACTCCTTGGGCTTCAAGACAGTGGCATTGGCGCTCACCGACCGCTCGGTATCCATTGCCGACGAGGCGTTAAATGCCGAGGAGCGCTTGGCGCTCATCCTCGGCACCGAGGGCGATGGACTGGCACACGCCACTATCGCCGCCGCAGACTATACCGCACGCATCCCCATGCACCACTGTGTCGACTCGCTCAATGTGGCAGCCGCCTCGGCAGTCGCGGTATATCAATTGGTGCAGGGTCCGCGTCGACCGTTATAAAACGCGAGAAGCTTGCCACAACGGCAAGCCT
Source organism: uncultured Bacteroidales bacterium (assembly GCA_945829225.1). Taxonomy (GTDB): domain Bacteria; phylum Bacteroidota; class Bacteroidia; order Bacteroidales; family Muribaculaceae; genus CAG-873. Next base: position 20,511 of record CALZTY010000023.1, read on the forward strand.
CTCGTGATATAGAGTAGGGGATAAATCTTATTTGAGCGCGTCTTTAACGGCTTCGTTAGGCACCATATCTTCTTTGAATACATAGGCGCCGGTTTTGGGCGATTTCACCATCTTAATGACTTTCGAGTAGGTGCGACCTTCGCCCTTCTGCAGAGATGCAACGGTTTTCTTTGCCATAGTTCAGGGTGCTTATTTAATTTCTTTGTGTACAGTTACTCGCTTAAGGATGGGGTTGTACTTCTTAAGCTCGAGTCTCTCGGTGGTGTTCTTGCGGTTTTTGGTGGTGATATAACGTGAGGTACCGGGCATTCCGCTTGCCTTGTGTTCGGTGCATTCAAGAATCACCTGCACGCGATTACCTTTAGCTTTCTTTGCCATAGTTGGTTAGAATTCTAAATATTTAATATCTTTTTCTTTAAATAAGCCTTTTTCAATAGCCTGATTAATCGCGGTATTGAGGCCCAACTTGTTGATGGTGCGCAGGCCGGCGGCAGAGATGGTGAGCATAATCCACATGTCACGCTCTACCCAGTAGAACTTCTTGTTGAAGAGGTTGACATTGAATTTGCGCTTGGTGCGACGCTTCGAGTGCGAAACGTTGTTGCCAACAAGTGCTTTCTTGCCTGTGATTTGACAAATCTTTGACATGGCTTTTGTTTCGGTTTATCTGTTATTGCTTCTTTTTGTTGTTGTGCATTGTGACGTCAATCGCAGGTCTCATATCACCATCGGGCGCATCTTTCCCGTGGCTTTCAAGGATGTGCCACAAAGCGACTGCAAAGTAACTGATTTTTTTTGACATACACAAACTTTCTCCCAACTTTTTTCACCCATTCTATTTCTTTTTATCTGAATGAAGATAAAAGTAGTAAACAGGCTGCGCCGAATGCTTGGAAACGGCGCAGCCTTGTTATTGGATTGATGATTTATTTCACGAAGATGAGGCGGGAGATGCCGTCGGCGGTGATGATGTAGGTGCCGGGGGCGGGGAGGTCAATCTCGGCTGTGTCAGTCACGGCAGCGACTAATGCTCCGCTCACCGAGTATGCTCGCAGGTTGTCGGCAGGCTCCGTCAAGGTGACGTGACGACCGTCGATGCGCAACTGCAGCGGTGCCACAGTGGTGTCGGTGATGGAAGCCAAGCCGATGAGTCGGTAGCAAGCGATGCCGTTGCCGGGCGAGTATACATAGATGAACACGTCGTCGTCGCCATTGACCACTATATCGATAGGTGTAGAGCCGTTGACAGTGTTGGCGGTGCCCATCGGAGTAGTCGGGAGGAGGCACATGAGTTGTACGTTGCTGAAGTCGGGCTCGGTAGCAGTGCCGTGATAGCGAATGACGGCTACACGGCTGCCGGTGCCGGCGTTCCCACAGTTAAATGCCATGTATTGGTCGCCACAGAGGCTGAAGGTAGCCACGCCGTTGTCGGCATTGCTGATGCTCTCCAAGCCGTCGATGACATTGGGCACCACGGCTACCATATCGCCGGTGGTCATATCGTAGAGTGCCGGCATGCCGGTGGAGCCGTCAACCCATGCATATTGCTCGTCAATAGGGAAGAGACGCGGGGCGATGCCAAAGTTGGTGGTGTTGCCCGGGAAGGTAGAGGCGGGGTAGGTGATATTCTCGTAGGTCTCGCCGTCCTCGATAATCCAATTGATGAGGGTTGCCTTGGCTGATACGGCGGCAAAGGCGCTGAAACTGCCTGAGGTGACATCACCCATGACCACGGGGAAGTCGACGCGTGCCGATGCCGGAGTTCTGCCCTTGAGTTGGGCAACCGGGGTGAGTGCGCCGGTGGTGAGGTCGACGCTGTTGATGTATACGGCACGTGAGAGGATATTGGTGGTCTGGTCAATGACAAAGATGTGATTGCGCCAGTCCTTAACTACTTGGTTGCAAGGGAGATTGGCTACGCTCTCGGCATCAGCGAGGTCGAGAGTGCGTATCAGTTCGCCGGTGGAGGCATCGTATTGCTGCAAATAGGATGTAGCGGTCTTGGCGTTTGCGCTGCGTCCGGTGATGAATACGAAGTCATTGGTGGCAACCATCGAGCGATTGAATGAGCCGTCGCTCTCGAAGACGAGCGGACAATTCTCGGTCGATGTGCTGCGGTACCACTCGTTGGTGACGAAGAGGTCGCTATTGATGCTCTCGACGGGGTCGGTGGTGATAGTGTATCCGCTCTCGAATGAGCCGGTCTCGCCATGAGTGATAGTGGTGATCCATGTGGGTGATACAGTGGAGTTTACGCGGCGTCCATGCACTACGATGTGCCATGCGAAGGAGTCGAAGCCGAGTGCAGCGGTGTTGAGGGTCAACTCGGTCTGCGGTGCCTCGACATAGCAACTATACGATGAGCGTGTGAAGTCGGGCTTGCCGTTGTTGAAGAAGCCGGTGATATCAAAGTAGTACTTCTCGGCATCGGGCACGGCGGTCCAAGAGAAGGTCACCTCGCCGGGAGCCACATACGAGCCGTGCTCGGGCGCGATAGCATCGGGCTTCTGAGCCTCCACGCGGGTGGGGGAGAAGAAGGGCAGCGGGTCGGTATAATAATACAACTTGCCGGGCTCGCATACAGCCACGCGCAGGTAGCACTGAGTGTTGTCCTTGAGGTTGCTGAGGTCAAATGTGGCTTGAGGCTCGGTGAGGTCGGCTTGCTCCATAAGGATGGTGGTGAACTCGGGGCGGAGAGCCACTTGAGCAAGGTATGTAGCACCGGGCACGGCGTTCCAGGTGGCTGTCATATCCCAGTTGACCACAGCATCGGCGGTCGGCGATGTGATAGTTGTCGCAGCCGATATTTCGCCGCTGTAGTTGATGGTCGCCGGGGCATTCTCGTTGCCGTAGCCATCGTAGACACACACAGCATACCAGTGGTTGTCGCGCAGGTCCTCGGGCAAGGTGTAAGAGGTGTCGTAAGCCACATCAACCAAGTACTCGCCGTCAATACCGTCGCCGTTGAGCGCACCGGCTTGCTCGAGGGTGTGGCTCATAGGCACGGCATAGATGGAGTAGCGGATGATAGTGCGAGGGTCGGCGGGCACCACGGCGTCCCACGACAGTGTGCCGTCGGCATACTTGCCGCCTGTAGGTGCCTCATATACAGTGCGTTCCTTCCAGTCCACTACGGGCACCAGAGCCGGGCGCTGGTAGCATTTCTGCTCGATCCAGTCGCCCATACCGGTGAGCGTGGGACCGTCAAAATACTTGGCGCTGAAGTAAATCTGTCCGGGCGCATTGTCGTCGGCATTGGTGCGCCCGATTTCGATTTGGGCAACCATCTCGTTCCAGCCGGTCTCGTTGTTGCCGCCGAACGACGAATTGTTGACCTTGTAGGCAGCCATAGAAATGTAATTGTGGCGTCCGAAGTGTTGAGCGACATAACTCCACCACTCGGCGAGAGGGGTGAAGTAGGCAGGCGCCTCATCGCGCGCCCAATAGATCTGGGGCGAGATGAAGTCGATGGTGCCGTCGTCGAGCCATGCCAGGGGGTCGGCATAGATTTGGTCATATTGCCAGTCGCTGCCGGCTGTAGGCGGGTCCACGCCATGCATGGCAGCAGACTTGCCGGCGGTGCCGGCGGGACCGATGCCGAAGCGCATGTCGGGGCGGTCGGCTTGGATGATATCGTAGAGGTCGCGCACAAAGTCGTTGACATTCTTGCGTCGCCAGTCGGCGATGCTCAGCGTGGTACCCGAGCTCTTCCAGATGTCATAGTCACCGGCTTCGGAGGTCTCGGTGAGTTTGTCTCCGGGATAGAAATAGTCATCGAAGAGCATACCATCGATGGCATAGTTCATATAAATCTCGCGCATGACGTCGATGCAGTGCTGGCGTGCTTCGGGGATGGCGATATTGAAGATGGTCCATTTGCCCGAGTGAAGTTCCCAGCCGGCTTCGCGCCAAGCCTTGTCGAAGTCGGTGTTGTAGGTGGTGCCGCTGTTGTTGATGCGGAAGGGGTTAATCCACGCATAGAGTTCCATGCCGCGCTTGTGGCACTCGTCGATGGCAAATTGCAGAGGGTCCCACCCGGGGTCTTTGCCTCGGGTGCCGGTGATTGACGAGCTCCACGGCTCGAGGGTCGAGCGATAGAGAGCGTCAGCCATCGGGCGCACTTGCAGACACACGCCCGTGAAGTTGTGGCGCTTGAAGTTCTCGATGTACTCGATGAGGGCTTCCTTGGCGAGCGTTTCGTTGCCCACTTGGTTGCCCATAGGCCAGTCGATACCCATGGCGGTGAGCCATACCGAGCGAAATTCGCGTTTGGGAGAACTGGCAGCACTCATGCCGATTGCAATCGTCAGCAGCATCACTGCCGCAAATAGTTGTCTAAGTTTCATGACGTTTTTCAGGGTTATTAGTTGTTTCAGTGCAAAGGTAATCAAAATTAGTGTTAATTCCTATTTTTTGCGGAAAATGGCACCGACAATCTGCGCGATAGCGCCGTCACCGGTGATATTGCAAGCGGTGCCGAAGGAGTCCATAGCGATGTACAGCGCTATCATCAAGGCACAGTCAGACTCGCTGAAGCCGAGTATCGACGACAACAAGCCGAGCGATGCCATGATGGCACCGCCGGGCACTCCCGGGGCGGCTATGATGGTGATTGCCAGCATGCCGATGAAGCCGGCAAACATTCCTATGTCGAAAGGCATATCGCGCAGGAGCATCAGAGCGATGGCGCAACACACTATCTTCATTGTCGAGCCAGACATGTGGATTGTGGCGCATAAGGGCACTACAAATCCGGCGACTGAACTATCCACACCACAGGCTATCGTCTGCCGTAGCGTCACGGGAATGGTGGCTGCCGACGATTGTGTACCCAAGGCGGTGAAATATGCCGGCAACATAGTCTTCAACGACTTGAAAGGTGGTAAGCCCGAGAACGCCGACGCCAACAGGTATTGAAGTGTCAGCACGGCAATATGCATCACGAAAATCACCGCCACGATGCTCGCAAAGGTCGACAGCACGGTGCCTACCTGCCCGATGATGGTCATATTCATGAATATGCCGAAGATATAGAAGGGCAACAACGGGATAATCACCCCGGCGATGGCACGATTGATGACGTCGCGGAAGTCGTTGAGCACATTGCGCAGAGCCATAGACTCGAGAGATGCGCTCCCCAAACCGAGGACAAACGCCAAAATCAAGGCGCTCATCACGCCCATCAGCGGAGGCATCTCCACCACGAAGTAAGGCAATGTGGCAACTACCTCGCTGACTTGTTCGGCAGGAGCGAGCAACTTGCCGTCGAGTATGGCAGGGAAGATGGCATTTGCCGCTGCGTAGGAGCCTATGCCTACCACAAATGTCATTACATAGGCTATCAAAGCGGTTACTGCCAGCATCTTGCCGGCACTTTTGCCCAACTCGGCAATTGCCGGCGCCACAAAGCCCACGATGAGCAAGGGTATCAAAAAGCCGAGAAACTGAGAGAAAATGCCGTTAAAAGTAGCCCATGCCTGCGACAGCCACTCCGGAAAGATATATCCGGCGCCGATACCGAGGGCGATTGCGATGAGAATTTTGACAAGAAGTCGCATATTTTCAGGTATTATCAGATTTCGGAACCAAGCGCCCGCTCAACTCCCACAAGGCATAGATGGGAATAAATACCGCAAAGAGCGTGAACGGATCGCCCGTGGGAGTGATGAACCCGGCAGTGGCGAGCAACACCACGATGGCGTGGCGTCGGTAGCGCGAGAAGAAGGAGCGGGTGAGCAAGCCCGCCTTACCCAATATCCATGCCAACAGAGGCAACTCAAAGACAACACCCATCAACAAGATGAGAATGAAAAAGTTGTCCATATAGGAGTCGAGCGAAATCATGGGCGTGATGCGGTCGCTGAGGCTATATGTGGCTAAGAAGCGGAGAGCCAACGGGAAAACAACGAAATAGCCCACAGCGACACCGATGAAAAACATTACGTTGCCGAAGAGGAACGAGCGACGGAAACCTCGCTTCTCGCGCTCATACAACCCGGGTGACACAAACGACCACAGCAAGTACAATATGATGGGGAAGCCCACCACAAAGGCTGTCCAGCACGATGCCGACAAGTGAATGTAAAACTGTGAAGTGAGTTCGATGGCAACGAGGTTGATGTCGAATGGCGTCGCTGTATCCAAGCCAAAGAAACTTGCATCGGTGATGAAATCGAGGAGGCGATAGAATGGAAAGTCGGGACGACACGGCGCTGTGACCACGTGGTCAAAGAGCCACGGCATAACGCAGAAAGCCGCGATGCCCAGGATGATAATCACGGCGGCTATCTTGAAGAGTACACCTCGCAACACGTCGAGGTGCTCCCAGAATGTCATTTCGCCCTCGTCAGCCACTACTTGTCGCTCGGCTCGGTTTTTGACTCGTCGTCGGCTGACTCGTCGCTTTTCTTGATAGGCTTATTGATTTCCTCGCGGGCATCGTTGAGTCCTTGCTTGAAGGAATTGATGCCCTTGCCGATGTTGCGCATCAGCCCGGGAATACGCTTGCCGCCGAAGAGCAGCAAGACCACAATAATTAATATGATCAACTGGGCACCGCGCAGGTTGCCCAAAAAAGCCGGTAATAGGGTGATGATTGACATGAATAATTCTTGTTTATTTGTTTTCTGCGTAAAATTACTAAAAAAATATATACCCGCTATATTTTTAGTCAAAAAAATAGTTGAAAAAATCCCTCGGCAGGGGGGAATGCCGAGGGACTATTGCTCGTGATACAGACATGTAGACCTTTAAAAAGCACGGAAACCTAAACGAAATGTAAGTGTCGGATAAACTTTTAACTTATCAATAATTTTCTGAAAAGTATTGTCGTCTGTCACAGACGAAGTATCGATTGCTCCATAATCAGTGTAAAGTTCGGGGGTACCATGAAATTGGACACCGAGGTCGACGCTGAAGTTCAGCAACTTGGAGGGCAGAGCCTTGCCCCAGCCAATACCGACATAGGGACGGAAACTCTTGACCTTGATACCGCCGCTGACGTTGCCGTTTGCGTCGACAGGTATAGCATAATCGCCGATGATAACGCTGGCGGCGTCACCCATACCGGCGAGGTCGGCGCAGTGGCCCGAGATTTTTACCAACTCGCTACCGCCGAAGTATGCGCCGGCTGCAACATAGAAGGGTACGGCGGGCACGGGATACACATTAAATATTACTTGCACCTGTGTGCGAGCGAGGTCGCCCTTGAGGTCAACGGTGCTGGTGCGGTTGGTGCCGGCAACCGAGTAATTAACATCTGCATCGGTGTTGAAAGTAATACCGGGCATGATAGATACGCCGGCACGCATATGAACAAACGGGGTGATGGTGGTGGTTGCTTCGATGCTGATACCATTTGTACCCACGCCGACACCTGCGCCGAGGTGGTTGAATACCGGCAGACCTGCCATGGCGGTCATCGCCATTGTTGTTGCCACAACTGCTACTAATGTTCTTTTCATTCCTTTATAGTTTTTAGGGTTAATTTCTTATTTTTTTGCAAATGTACAAACAAAATATTAAAAAACTGCCAAAGTTGGTGAAAATTACCATAAAATCGGGTGTTTTGTTACTTTTTTACAAAAAGTAGAGCCTCGCACCATAATGTACAAGGCTCTGCATATATCAAATAATAATAATTATTCGGCAACGGGAGCCGTGGTGGGCTTTGCTTCCCAGCCGAGGGCGCTGGCACCGAGGACGGCGGCATCGGCTTCCTTGAGTTCGCTGAGCAGAACTTTGGGCTTGCCCTTGAAGATTGCCATCATATTGCGGTCCATGGCGGCACGCAGAGGTTTGAGCAACAATTCGCCACTCTTGGAGAGTCCGCCGAAGAGGATGAATGCGGCGGGCGATGAGAATACCATCATATTGGCGAATGCCTCGCCGAGGATTGCGCCGGTGTATTCAAAGATGTCCTTGGCGAGTTTGTCGCCATTGACAGCGGCGTCGTACACGTCTTTTGAGGTGATTTGGTCAACATCGATGTTGCGGAGCAACGAAGGCTCGGTGCGTATCTCGAGGAACTCGCGAGCGGTGCGAGCCACGCCGGTGGCAGAGCAGTAAGCCTCGAGGCAGCCGGTGCGACCGCAACCACAGAGGCGACCATTGGTGCGCTTGACGATGACGTGACCGAGTTCGCCGGCAAATCCGTCGTGACCGTATACCACTTGACCATTGATGACAATACCCGAGCCCACGCCGGTGCCGAGGGTAATCATTATGAAGTCTTTGATACCACGAGCGGCGCCATAGGTCATCTCGCCGATGGCGGCAGCGTTGGCATCGTTAGTTACGGCTACGGGAATACCGAATTTCTCCTCGACCAACTTTGCCAGTGGCAGAGGGGTGGGCCAGGGAAGGTTCACACCGTCCTCGATGACACCGGTGAAGTAGTTGGCGTTGGGGGCGCCGATACCGATGCCGTGAATCTTGTCTACGGCGTCGTTGGCTTCGATGAGTCGAGTGGCTTCGCGATGCAGTTCATCGATATAGTCTTCGACTTTGTTGTGCTTGGCTGTTTTGATAGACCCGCTGGCTATTACCATACCGCGAGTGTCGACGATACCGAATACGGTATTTGTACCGCCGATATCAATGCCCATTACATAAGGTTTCATTAGTTTATTATGGTATTTTTGGTTAGTAGGTACATTGTTTGCTTGCAAAGTTACTAATAATTATAGACCGAGCAAGTGAAAAATCTTAAAATTGAAACATTTTTGTACAAAATCAATATTCAAAGACACCCATAGGCGATGAAATCACCAATCGGTTGCCCTCGGGGCGGTCTTCGACGTGCCCCACAACCTGTGCGTCGATGTTGAACGAGCGGGCGATGTCTATGACCTCGGCGGCATACTCTGCCGGGAGATAAACCTCGAAGCGGTGACCCATATTGAATACCTTGTACATCTCGCGCCATGGTGTGCCGCTCTGTCGTTGGATAAGTGTGAACAGCGGACCCGGGTTGAACATATTGTCCTTGACAACGAGTTTATTAGTGACAAAATTCATGACCTTGGTCTGTGCGCCTCCCGAGCAGTGAATCATGCCGTGAATGTGAGAGCGCATGCGAGCGAGGATTTCCTTCACCACCGGGGCATAAGTGCGAGTGGGGGAGAGAACCAACTTGCCGGCATCGACGGGCGAGCCTTCGACAGCATCGGTGAGTGAGCATCCGCCGCTGTATACCAGTGAGGAGTCGATGGCATGGTCGTAGGTCTCGGGGAAGCGGTCAGCGACGTCCTTGTTGAACACGTCGTGGCGCGCCGAGGTGAGCCCGTTGCTACCCATGCCGCCATTGTATTGGCTCTCGTAGGTGGCTTGACCATAGGAGCAGAGACCTACGATGACATCACCGGCGCTGATATTGGCATTGTCGATGACGTCGGCGCGGCGCATGCGGCAGGTGACTGTGGAGTCAACGATGATGGTGCGCACCAAGTCGCCCACGTCGGCAGTCTCGCCACCGGTAGCATAGACACCAATGCCGTGGCTGCGCAGGTCGGCGAGTAATTCCTCGGTGCCGTTGATGATGGCGGCAATGACTTCGCCGGGGATGAGATTTTTATTGCGTCCGATGGTAGATGATACGAGGATATTGTCGACGGCACCCACGCACAGCAGGTCGTCGATATTCATGATGAGAGCGTCTTGGGCGATGCCTTTCCACACGCCCAAATCGCCTGTGGCTCGCCAATAGGCATATGCTAAGGATGATTTGGTGCCGGCGCCGTCGGCATGCATGATATTGCACCACTGAGGGTCGCCACCCAATATATCGGGAACTATCTTGCAGAAAGCACCCGGGTAGATACCCTTGTCGATGTTGCGGATTGCGGCATGTACATCTTCCTTGGAGGCTGAGACGCCTCGCATCTTGTATCGCTGGTCTCCTGAGTCGGTCATATTATTATATGTATTAAGAGTGATTATTTTAATCGAGAAATATCACGAGCAGCGCCGGCGAGCCACACGATGTCGCCCGGGGCGAAGACGAGGTTGGGGTTGGAGTCGATAAATTCGCCGTTGCGGTTGACCGCCACCACTATCACATTGTACTTGTCGCGAATTGAAGCCGATGACGGGGTGTGGTTGATGAGCGGCGAGTTGAAAGACAGGAGTATCGATGAGAGTGTAACCTCATCGGGGACGATATCAGCCTCGGCGGTGAGTTGAGCCTCGGCGATGGGTAGCAGTGCGGCGATTTGCGCATCTGTGCCTATGACACCGATGACATCGCCCGGATATATGCGGCGTTGTCCGTTGGGGATAGGTATGGTACGGAAATCGCGCTGGATACTTACCACATTCACGCCATATTGTTTGCGCAAATTGCTATTCATGAGCCGTTCGCCGGCAAAGGGACAGGCGGGACCTATGGTGATGTATGCTAAGTGGAGATCGCTCACCACGGTGTTGTTCTTGCCCGAGCGGCGCAACTCGCGTTCGTTGAGATTGTCAAAGAATGTGTTCTCAATACGGCGAAGTCGCAGGGCTATGTACCTGTACAAGACCACGAGCACCACGATGGAGATAGCCATGGCGGTGATGAAAGCCGTAGTTGCCGAGAAGGCTTCGCCTACGATGAAGGCTATCGCGCTGACAGCGATGATGTAGCGAAACACCATCAAAACTGTGCGCGGGATATTGTGCCCGTCGGTGTCGTGCTTCGACGCTCTGACAGGCATGGTGAGAGCGATGATGAAGGGCGACATTACGGCTATGCCGCTCGCCACTAAAATAATATCGGACCATCGCCCGCAGTGGGCATATATCCAGGGCTCGGCATACAGCGATATGCACAAGCCTATGGCAATGAGGATTATGGTGTATACGGCTGTGCGCCACAGATGGCGTCTTAGGATGATAAACCAGCGGTGCCCGGCTGCTTCTTCCTTCTGCCCCTCGCTGTTGTAGCGGTCGATAAGGAAGCGGAAACGCTCGGGAAGGAAGCGCTCGATGAGGTCGCATGCCGGTGCGGATAATCTGATGAAGTAGGGCGTGGTGAAGGTGGTAATCACCGACACTGCCACCACGATGGGGTAGATATTAGGCTCGAGTACATGAAGGCTAAGACCCAGTGTGGCGATAATGAATGCAAATTCGCCTATTTGTGTGAGCGAGAAGCCCGAGCGCACGGCGATGCGCAACGACTGTCCGGTGATGAGCATACCGGCTGAGCCGAATACTATCATGCCCACGATAACCACCAATGACAGGATAAGTATGGGTAGCCAATAATGAGCGAGGATATCGGGCTTGACCATCATGCCCACCGAGATGAAGAATACCGAGCCGAAGAGGTTCTTGATTGGCTCGACTACGTGCTCGATTTTTTCGGCATATATCGTGCCCGCAAGGATTGAACCCATGACAAAGGCTCCCAAAGCGAGCGAAAAACCACAGTAGACCGAGAATACCGCCATACCCAGGCACAAGCCCATCGACACCACCAACAGGGTCTCGCCATTGAGGTATCTGCGTATGCTGCGCAATATGGTGGGGAGCATGAATACTCCCACTATAAACCAGATAATCAAGAAGAAAGCCAACTTACTGATGCTCCATAGCATCTCGCCGCCTTCTACCGAGTTGTTCAGCGCAATTGATGACAACAATACCATCATCACCACGGCAAAGAGGTCCTCGACAATGAGCACCGCCAGCACCAAGGTGGCAAATTTCTGCTGCCGCAATCCCATGTCGGTGAACGCCTTGATAATTATTGTGGTGGACGACATCGACAACATTCCGCCGAGGAACAGGCTGTTGATGTTGTTGAAATGGAGCAACTTGCCGGTAGCAAAGCCTACTCCCATCATGCCGATAACGATAATCAGCGCGGTGACCACTGCCGAGCCGCCCGAGCGCATCAATTTCTTGAAACTAAACTCCAAGCCCAGGGAGAATAGCAGAGCCACAATGCCTATCTGTGCCCAAAATTCGATATTCTCCTCAGTGGTCACCGAGGGTAGGTAGGTGAAGTTGGGGCTCGCCAAGAACCCGGCGACTATGTAGCCGAGCACCACCGGTTGTCTCAGCCACTTGAAAAGTACGGTGACGACGGCACCGAGAAGCAAGATGAAGGCAAGGTCAAATATCAGGCTCTCGATGCTCATAGCGCGGCACTTGGTAGTTTACTTCAGTTCAAACGAGCGAGAGATAAGTCGGAAATTGTCGGCAAATAACTCGACGGTGTAAGCACCCGGTGTCAGCGCCGTAGTGACATCCCAGTAGATGGTGACGCCGCCGATTTCTTCTCCGGCATATTCAATGACGGTCTTTGCCGAGCACTGCAGCGTGGCATCCTCAAAGGTGAACGAGCCGCCGCCGGTTAGCAACTGCCCCGAGGGCGTTGTGATGCGCAAGTAGATGGTCTTTGACCCTACCGGCGTGGAATTATTCTGCGGTATGGTGAATGTTACCTTCAGTTGCTTTGCCTTGGTGACATTCTTTTCTTGCTTGCCTTTTTTGTTGAGGGCGATAAGATTGAGACCGGTGACATTTAGTTTCTCGGCGAGGGTCATGCGTTCGTTGAGCACCTCGTTCTGTCGCGATGTTTCCTCGACACGCGAGGTGAGTTCTTGGTTGCGGTCGCGCATCTCGGCATTCTCGTTGCGGAGGTTCTCGTTCTCGATATTCAAGCGATTGATTTCCTCGACATAGTGGCGCAAGAGGTTGCGCAGAGTCTCGATTTCGCCCTTGAGGCGTTGTATTTCAGCCGAGCTGAGGTTGCGCTGGTTACGCAGTTCCTGTTGCAATTTTTCCACCTGCAGGCGTGCGGTCTCATATTTTTGTTGCAGGTCACGCTTTACCGAGTCGTCGAGTATCAATTGGCGTTGGTTCTCAAATTGGCTGAACTCGTTGTTGAGTTCGTCGTAAGCATTCTGCAACTCGCGCTGCGAGGCATCCAATTCGGCTTGCTCCTTGAGGGCAAGTGCCTCCTCGATGGCTTGGCGCTGGTTGCTGTTGGTGACAAAGAACCATATTCCCAGGGCGAGAATTACCACCACAAGCCCGGCTATGATGTACATCAGTGTGCGTGTGTCATTCTGTGGTTTGCGCTTGGGGCTTTTGGGTGCTTTATTCGGCTTTTTCTCGGGAGCCTTCTCGGGTGTCTCGTCTATTGAGAAGCCCTCGCCCATTATTGTCGGTCGTAGTCTGTTGCTATTATCTTCCATATATCGTGTCGTATTTGGTGACAAAGTTACAACAAATTATTGACATAACAAAAAGCGACGCCCCTCGGGGCATCGCTTTTTGTGGAGTTATGGAGTTGAATTATTTCTCAACGAGTACGGGCTTGGCGGGCTTGGCGGCGGGCAACAGGTTGGGAATAGTCTGCTGGAAGTTGCCTGAGCCACGAACTACGCGCTTGCCGAGGCGAGGAGCCTTGCCGGCGGGTTGTTCTTCAACTGCGGGAGTGGTGATTTCCAAGCGTGCGAGGGGACCCCATTCGCCGTTGGCGTTCTGACCGATAGCAAATGCGATGTACTCGGTGGCGGGATCTGCATTCCACATTACCTCGTCTTCGGTGTATTGGTCCCAGTAGGGGTTGAAGGGATTGTCACCCTTGAGATATTCGAGAATACCTGCATCGCCCCATTCTTCGCTCTCGTAAGCGGCCTTCTCGATGATCATATCGCGGAAGAATGAGCATTGGTCGTTGGGAGTGTAGGTAACAACCTGATAGCAACCCCACTCGGTGCTCTGGAATTCACCGGCAGTGATGGTTACTTCGGCAACACCTTCGCCACCGAGTTTGCCTGTGGTTACAGGTACTACGATATAGTCGGCGTTGTTCTCGTTAACGTCCCAAGGCTGGATGTAGAGTTCATAATCGGTGTTGGGTTTCATGCCGGTGTAGGTATATGTGTAGTCGTTGGCTTGAGCGATACCCCAAGAGCGAACCATATCACCGATGGTGGAGAAGCCGAACATCGGACCCCACTGAGCGAGTTGTTGCTCTGCCTCACCTGTCTTGTAGATGCAGAAGGCATAGCCGGAGGTGTCTTCGTTGGGTACGAAGGAGAAGGTGATAGTCTGGGGGGTAACTTCGTCAACGGTGCACTCTACAGAGGGATTACCAACGATTGCAGGCTTGGGAGTGTGGAAGTCTACGCGGCAGATTGAGCAAGGAGTGCCCAACTCGTCGAAGCCAAGGGTCATCACGCAATAGTCGGCATCGGCGGGCAAACCAAGCCCCGACAATTGTCCGCTCTCAAAGTCTTGCCAATAGAGAGTTTCACTTTCACTATCAACGAAATATGCTTGGTCGGCTTCGGTGGTCATGTGGTTGAGATAGTTGGCGGGGATAACTACCAACTTGAAGGCAACGCAAGCGGGGGTGCGGGTGATGCCTACCCAGAGGTTGTCACCGGTCTCATCTACTTTGTAATCCTGAAATTCGATGTCGGCTGCCACACGACCTTCAATCTCGGGGAATGTAATGCTCTCAACGCGCTCAAGCATAACACTCTGGTGAGTATTGTCGGTTTTGTGGAGTACTACGCGGTTGGGGTTTGTCTGTGCATAGGCTGAAACCGCAAGGAGCGCTGTAAGTATGAGGGTAAAGATTTTTTTCATTATCGTTTAATTTTGAGGGTTTGGTTATTAACTTTTAAGATATAAACGCCCTTGGGCAGGTGTGAGATGCTGACGGGGGTGCCGTTCCAATTGGGTTGGGAAACAACGGTGCGACCACACACGTCAATTACTGCGAGGGAGTTAACGCCGGCATTCAAGCCGCGGGCTCCTACACATTCGTTGGCACAGAACAGAACCACCTTGGTGAAGTCTTCGGTGAGGGTTGCATCTTTAATGCCTCCTTCACTGCCTGTAAAGGTTAATTTCTGTACGTTCTGCCACGCAACTACTTGGGATGATTCGTCATTCAGGACGATGTTGACACCTTCGGCGCCGAAAGTCACTTTCCTGACGTTGCTCAGGTCGACTGTCGCTACCTCGGTTTCCTCGGGTCCGTTGACCACCAGAGATACCTCTGCTGTGGCTGTGGCTCCAAGTGCCAATCCCAATGCTGTCAGAATAATACTCTTTTTGTTCATAAGCATAGCGGAATTAAGGGGTTATTAATAATTGTTATTCTATTAGTGTCATTGTTGACGGCACAAATTTATAACATTTGTTTTGTATCTACAAATATTTTAAAAAAATTTTGTCATACTGATACGATTTTGCTTATTTTTCTTCCAAAATGGCGAATTATTTGAAGATTTCCCCCGTTT
>CALZTY010000024.1 GCA_945829225.1 uncultured Bacteroidales bacterium
GAGTGGGCGCTGAGGGATTCGAACCCCCGACCCTCTGCTTGTAAGGCAGACGCTCTGAACCAGCTGAGCTAAGCGCCCGTTCTCGTCGAAAGCGCTGCAAAGTTAGATACTTTTTTGTTACCGTGCAAATTTTTTTGCATTTTTTTTGCTCCAACCCTCTTTTTTCCTTGAGAAATACTGATAAATGGGTATTGTGGGAGTGGAGCGGAATGGTTAACTTTGCGGCATTATGACAGAGATATTGAGTAATTGGCATATGAGTGGCTTGGCGATAGGTCTGGGCACATTCCTGATTATCGGGTTGTTTCACCCGATAGTGATAAAGTGTGAATACTATTGGGGCACGCGGTGCTGGTGGTGGTTTGCCCTATTGGGCATCGCCATGTGTGGCGTGTCGGTGTGGGTCGACGACATCCTGCTCTCCACGCTTGCCGGCGTGGTGGGATTCTCGTCATTCTGGACGATAAAGGAGATATTTGACCAGCGTCAGCGCGTCATCAAGGGGTGGTTTCCCAAAAATCCGCGTCGGGAGTCAGAGTATCCATCTTGACGGCGATGAAAGCCGGGCGGCGAGTGTCGCTGAAGCGTTGTTTGAGTACGCGCACCGGGCAGTCGGCAGGCAAACCCACCGTGTCGGTATCGACCGAGAACAGCATCACGGTGCCGGGTGCCACGGTGTCGGCATCGGCGGCGTGAGGTAGACGGCGCAGACGGTCGTTAAGGTAAAAATTAATATTGAAGGCGATGGCATAGTGAGGGTCTTCGCCCACGATGTATATGGGCTTGTCGCCGGCGAGAGCCTCGATGCGGCGCGCCTCGGGGAGGTCGCTCAGTGGGTTGAGCACCGCAGGCATGATGACTGCCGAGTAGAGCGTGAGCAATGAGCACATAGCGATGCAAGCGCCGTCAAACGGGGCTTCCTTCTTGTTGCCGGTGAGCCATATCACAGAGGCGACAATCGGCAGCGCCAGCACTATCCAGCCCCACCACGTCGTGGGCGCGATATCGTATCCCGCCACGGGTATCCACCGCGTGACAGCCATCACCACCGGCACCACAATGGCGAGCCATGCCAAGCCGATAGAGTAGTAGCGCGTGATGCGAGTAGCGGCAAGTCCCTCAACGATAGACGCTACTGCATAGGCAATAAAGGGGTATGCCGGCAACAAGTACACGCTGCGCTTGCTCGAGGGGATGCAATAGAATAGAATCACCGTGAGGGCGCTCACCAAGGCGAAAAGCCCGGCAGAGCGCAGAGCGCGGCGCTGATAGCGTCGCCAAGCCACCATAGCCACCGCGGCGAGCAGGGTCCACGGCAGCATGCCCAGCAAGATGGTGTTGAAGTTGTACCAGAAGGGGCGCACATGGCTCTCGTAGGGCATGGTGCCTATCAGTCGCATGATATTCTCCTCCCACATCGTGTACAAGAAGCCGTCGCCACCTTGTCGCCACGCGAGATAATACCACACGCCCGGCAAGATGAACGACAACACGCATATGAGGGACAACTTGCCCAGTGTGTTCCAGAAGCGGTCGCCGTGGAGCAATTGATAGAGCCCGACGGCGAGGCAAGGGAGCAGGGCGCCCACGGGTCCCTTGGTGCAGATGGCTCCGCTGAGTAGCAACACCACGCAGGCATAGCGCCACCATGCGCCGCCACGCTCGCGCAGGTCGTAGAGCATATACATCGCGCCCACCATGCACGCAGTGAGCACCATGTCCACGCGACAGGCGATGGCGTCGCGGAAAAATTCGACCGAGCACGCCAATATCAAAGCCATATACAGGGCAAAACGCTCGCCACGGATGCGCCGAGCCCAAGTGTAAGTAGCCATCACCAAGGCAATTGCCGCTACCACCGATGGCAGGCGCGAGAGAAATTCGTTGACCTCGCCGCCATTGAACAGCCATGCCGCCGCGGCGATGAGCCACGCCAAGAACGGGGGCTTGTAGGGTATGTCGCTACCTGCCGACACCGGCAGTATCCAGTCGCCCGACTGGAGCATCGACACGGCGACTATCGCCTCGCGAGGCTCACCCTTGGAGTAAAACAGCGTCTCGCCCAGCCAGGGTAGCCACATTATCACGACGGCTATGAAGAGCACGATAGTAGTGCTCAGATATACGGTCTTTTTCATTGCAATTGTCCTTAATGACCACAAAGGTAGTAAAAAACAATCGTTCACTATTGCGAAAAATGCTTTTTAAGTGTTTTTTACACCGAAATGGGCGTTTATCGCAGATTTTTTGCTAATTTTGCACCATATTTTTGTCAAATGAACGCATTACAATCCATCAAGACCGCCCTGAGCGATGATATTCAACGACTCAACTCCCTGATTCGGGAGAATTTGTCGTCATCTAATGTATTGATGGATAGTGTGATAGAGCGATACCTGACGACTAAGGGCAAGCAGATACGTCCCATCATCGTCATGCTGTGCGCCTCGATGTTCGGGAGCATCGACCGACGCGTTCTCGATGCCGCCGCGGCTGTCGAGTTGTTGCACAACGCCTCGCTCATCCACGACGACGTGGTCGACGACTCCAAGATGCGCCGCCGCCAACCCACAATCAATGCCGTGTGGGACAATCATATAGCAGTATTGGTGGGTGACTTCTTTGTGTCAACAGCCTTGCAACGCGCCATCGCCACCGGCGACTTGCGCATCATCAACGAGATAGGCAAGCTCGGCAAGTTGCTCTCTTTGGGCGAGATAGACCAAATCTACAATGCTCGTGAGCACACTCTCAACGAGGAGGCTTACTTCAAGATTATCGACTACAAGACCGCCTCGCTCTTTGTGGCATGCGCTCGCGTGGGATGCTACTCTGTCGGTGCATCTGATGCCGACACCGACACCCTCAGCGAGATTGCCCGCTTGCTGGGCTTGTGTTTCCAGATACGCGACGACGTCTTTGACTACTTCGATGCCGACACCGTGGGCAAGCCCACCGGCAACGACCTCCGCGAGGGGAAGATTACCCTGCCGTTGCTATACGCCCTGGGACACAACGACGATGAGGCGATGCATGCCCTGGCGGCGCAAGAATGCCTCGCCGACAGCGATATCGCCATTCTCACCGCCTTTGCTCGCAACAATGGCGGCATCGAATATGCCTACAACCGCATGGCACAACTGCGCGACCAAGCCGTCGCTCTCCTCGACCGCTTGCCCGCTTGCCCCGCGGCAGACCAACTGCGCCAACTCTTCGACTACATCATCACTCGCGATTTCTGATTTCGCATACATTATTATATGTGAGCTCGCTCGAGCGCACGTTGAAACCTTAAAACTGATAACCAAAATGAAGTTTACCCATCTGATTGTTGTGGCGTTTGCCACCCTTTTGTCGCTGTCGGCGCCGGCTCGCACATCTGTAGCCTCGCCCGATGGCAACGTCGTAGTTACTGTTAATGTCGACAATGGTCGCCTATATTATAATGTAGATAGAGACGGAGAAGTTATCCTCAACCCTTCGCGTCTCGGTCTCACCCTTGCCGGTGTCCCCGATTGGGCAGAGGGTTTCTCGGTGGTATCCACCTCTACTCGACAGGAACGCTCCTCATGGGAGCCGGTGTGGGGCGAGGAAGCCCTCATCGAGAACAATTACAACGAGTTGACTGTCGAGTTGCAGCAGAAGAAAGTGGCTCCGGGACGCCGTCTGCGCGTAGTGTTCCGTGTGTTCAACGACGGCTTGGGCTTCAGATATGAATTTCCCTCGCAACAGCAGATGAGCGACTTTGTCATCACCGACGAACTCACCGAATTTGCCTTCCCCGAGGCACATACCTCGTGGTCGCTACCGGTCGAGGGCATACGCTTCTACGAGGGACTCTTCCGTGAGTTGCCCCTCGATAGCATCGGCTGGGCAAGCACCCCTGTGACCATCCACACCGCCTCGGGGCTGTCGATGGCGCTTCACGAGGCAGCGCTCACCGACTATGCCGCCATGAATGTGCAAGCCACGCCCGGTAGCCCGGTCCTCCGCGCCGCCCTCACTCCGTGGTCCACCGGCGAGAAGGTTTTCGTCACCGATGTGCGCACCTCGCCGTGGCGCACACTCATCATTGCCGACAACGACGGCGATATGATGCTCTCTCGCATCATGCTCAACCTCAACGAGCCATGTCGCATTGCCGACACCTCGTGGATTAAGCCTCAGCGCTACATTGGTGTGTGGTGGTGCTATCATATGAAGGAAAATACCTGGGAGATAGGTCCGCGCCACGGTGCCACTACGGCTAATGTGTTGCGACACATGGACTTTGCAGCACGCAACGGCTTCGGCGGGGTCCTCGTCGAGGGCTGGAACTACGACTGGGCGTCGTGGGAATTCTCGTTCACCCGACCCTACGAAGACTTTGATATCGACTCTATTACCGCATATGGACGTGCCCACGGGGTCGCCCTCATAGGTCACCACGAGACCGGTGGCAAAATCGCCAATTACGAGCGCCAGATGGAGGACGGTTTCCGCCTCTATCGCGACAAGGGTATGCACTATGTCAAGACCGGATATGTGGGCGATTTGCTCGACGATGTCGAGCGCCACAGTAGCCAAGCCGGTGTGCGCCACTATCGCCATGTCATCGAGACCGCCGCACAGTATGAAATGTGTATTGACAACCACGAGCCGGTGATTCCTACGGGCTTGCAACGCACTTATCCCAACCTTATGACTCAGGAAGGTGTGCGCGGTCAAGAGTGGGACGCTTGGAACCCCACCGGGGGCAATCCACCCTCGCACACGGTCACCCTGCCATTCACTCGCGGGCTCGCCGGACCGATGGACTTCACCCCGGTGACGTTCTCCTTTGAGAACCCCGTGATGCCACAGACCCGCGTCAACACCACCATTGCCAAGCAGTTGGCTCTATTCGTTATCCTTTACTCGCCCCTGCAGATGGCATCGGATATGATTGAGCATTACGAGGCAAATCCCGCTCCATTGCAATTCCTCGTCGACTGCCCCACCGACTGGCAGCGCACACTGTACCCCGAGGCGCTCATTGGCAAATATATCACCGTGGCTCGCCTCGCCAAGGACGGCTCCACATGGTATATCGCCGGTGCCACAGGCGATGATGCCCGCACCGCTCGCATCGATATGTCATTCCTCGACGCAGATGCTCATTACCTCGCCACTATCTATCGCGATGCCCCGGGTGCCGACTGGGAGACAAACCCCACAGCAATCCTCATCGAGCAACGCAAGGTCGATGCCACATCAACGCTCTACATCCCCGAGGGACGCAGCGGTGGCTTTGCCATCAAGTGTACGCGCGTTGATTGATTGGCTCGATTGTTGGAAATGCCGCAAAAAATGATTACCTTTGCGCAAAACTAACCTAAACAAGATACAATGGCAAAAATACGACGCGTGGCTCTATTGATTGCGACCCTGCTGTGTGCAGTGTCGCTGAGCGCCCAAATGGCTGGCGAAGTACGCTGGACCGCTTCAGTTGAAAAGACCTCGGCAAACGCCGGCAAAGTTGTTTTAAAGGCTGCAATCCCCTCGGGGTGGCACATTTACGGCATGGAATTGCCCGATGAGGACACCCAAGCGACCGAGTTCTCTTTTGAGTCGAATGATGTGGATTTCACCGGAGCGGTGACTCCCTCGGTGCCAGCCGGCATGCATCACGATGCCATGCTCGAGATAGATCTCACCTGGTGGGAAGGTAGCGTAACTTTCACGCGCGATTTTCGCCTGAAACCCGGTGTGTCACAAGCCACTATCAAGTGTTCGGTAGCCTATATGGCATGCACCGAGCAGTCGTGTACACGTCCCACAACCAAGGAATTTACCCTGACCTTCCAAGGCGAAGCCACCGCAACAGCGGCTGCACCTGCACCTGTAGCCCCGGTAGTGGCAACCCCTGCCGAGGAAGAGTCGCCCGAGGTGGCTGTTGCTGATACCGCCACAGCCCCGGCACCCGCTGAGGCTCACGTGGCTCTCACCGAGGTATCCGACCTGTGGGCACCCGTCGACATCGAAGCCGCCGATGCCACATCTGCAGCCATCGCTGAGTCGTCGCTATTCGTAATTTTTATCTTCGGCTTCCTCGGCGGTTTGCTCGCCCTGCTCACCCCCTGTGTATGGCCTATGATACCCATGACGGTAAGTTTCTTCCTCAAGAAGGGAAAGAGCCGTCGCCGCGCAATCTCCGATGCCATTACCTATGCACTGAGCATCGTAATCATCTACTTGGTGCTGGGCATCGCCATCACTATGATTTTTGGAGCCGGCAAGCTCAATGAAGTCGCCACCAGCGCGCTATTCAACTTGCTGTTCTTCGCTCTCTTGGTCGTATTTGCCATATCGTTCTTCGGCGCTTTTGATATCAAACTGCCCGCTCGCTGGTCCAATGCCGTCGACTCCAAGGCTGAGGCTACCACGGGTGTTATCTCGATATTCTTCATGGCATTCACCTTGGTGCTGGTGTCCTTCTCGTGCACCGGTCCCATCATCGGCACCTTGCTGGTGGAGGCAGCCTCGGATGGCAGCATCCTCGGTCCGGCTATCGGCATGGGTGGCTTTGCCATCGGCTTGGCACTGCCCTTCGGCGTCTTTGCCTTCTTCCCCACGCTGCTCAAGGAGATGCCTCGCTCGGGCGGCTGGCTCAATACCGTCAAGGTGGTGCTCGGCTTCATCGAGTTGATTCTTTCGCTTAAATTCCTCTCGGTAGCCGACTTGGCATACGACTGGCGCATCCTCGACCGCGAGGTATTCCTCGCTCTGTGGATTGTGCTCTTCGCCCTCCTCGGCATGTACCTCTTGGGCAAGATACGCTTCCCCCACGACGACGAGACCACCCATGTATCGGTGCCTCGTTTCTTCATGGCATTGGCGTCATTCTCCTTTGCCGTATACCTGTTACCGGGCTTGTGGGGCGCTCCCCTCAAGGTCACCAGCGCTTTCACTCCCCCGCTCACCACTCAAGACTTCAACCTCTATGGCGGCACATTCACCGAGTTCCACGACTACGACGAGGGTATGCGATATGCTCGCGACAACAAGATGCCCGTCATCGTTGACTTCTCGGGCTATGCTTGTGTCAACTGCCGCAAGATGGAAGGTGCCGTATTTGATACCCCCGAGGTGCGCTCGATTATCGAGAAAAACTATGTGCTTATCAAGTTGATGGTTGACGAGAAAGCCAGTCTCCCCGAGCCTCAGCAAGTGATGGAGAACGGCTCGCCTATCACCCTGCGCACCGTGGGCGACCGATGGAGTTACCTGCAGCGCTACAAGTTCAGCATCAACTCTCAACCCTACTATGTAATCCTCGACAACAACGGCAAGCCTCTCGAGGCTCCACGCGCCTACGACGAGGACCTCAACAAGTTTGTCAACTGGCTCGAAAGCGGGCTCAGTAACTACAAAAACCGCAAATAAATGTCACATACACGCCAAGAACGCCTTGATGCCCTGGGTCGCCTGATGGACACTCTCGACATCTTGCGCGTCAAGTGCCCCTGGGATGCCAAGCAGACCAATGAGTCGTTGCGTCCCAACACCATCGAAGAAGTATATGAGTTGGCTCAAGCGCTCTTGGGCGAGAATACGCCCGAGATACGCAAGGAATTGGGCGACGTACTCCTCCACATCCTGTTCTATGCCAAAATTGCCGACGAAAAGGGGCAATTTGACATCGCCGATGTTGCCGACTCGCTCAATGCCAAACTAATCTTCCGCCACCCCCACGTCTTCGGCAACGTTCACGCTGACGATGCCCACCAAGTGGAGCAAAACTGGGAGGATATCAAGCTCAAGGAGCGTGGCGGCAACCGCACGGTGCTCGCCGGCGTCCCGGCAGCCCTGCCGGCGCTGGTCAAGGCTTTCCGCGTACAGGAGAAGGCTGCAAACGTAGGCTTTGACTGGGAGACCCCCGAGCAGGTGTGGGCTAAGGTATCCGAGGAAATCGCCGAGGTGGGGCAAGCCATCGCTGCCGGCGAGCGCGATGCCATCGACGAGGAATTCGGCGACCTGCTCTTCAGCGTCATCAATGCCGCGCGACTCTATAAGGTGAACCCCGAGAACGCGCTCGAACTCACCAACCGCAAATTCATCGCCCGCTTCAACTACATCGAGGAACAAGCCGTCGCCTCGGGACGCACCATCCGCGAGTTGACCCTCGAGGAGATGGAACAATTGTGGCAACAAGCCAAGACGGCTGTTAAAAACGACTCCGAGCATTGAAACTTTGCAT
This sequence comes from uncultured Bacteroidales bacterium, assembly GCA_945829225.1. Lineage (GTDB taxonomy): Bacteria > Bacteroidota > Bacteroidia > Bacteroidales > Muribaculaceae > CAG-873. Next base: position 8,219 of record CALZTY010000024.1, read on the forward strand.
CGCTGAGAAACCGGCTGCGGCGGCTGACATAGCTCGCTGCATTGGCGCTACCGACCGTCGCCAAGGTTACTTCGAGGGCAACGGATATTGCGTGACGTGGACCTACGGTCACCTGTGCTGCCTCAAGGAACCCCACGACTATGTCGAGGGCTGGAAGCGTTGGGCGCTCTCGACCCTCCCTATGCTGCCCGAGCGCTTCGGCATCAAACTCATCGACCAGGCAAGCATCAAGGCTCAGTTTGAGGTCATTCGCGCCCTCGCCTCGCGCGCCGAGGAAATCATCAACTGCGGCGACCCCGGGCAGGAGGGCGAGCTCATCCAGCGCTGGGTGATGCAGAAAGCCGAGGTCAAGTGTCCGGTGCGACGCCTGTGGACCTCCTCGCTCACCGATGCCGCTATCCGCGAGGGCTTTACCGACCTGCGCGATAGCCACAACTACGACAACCTTTACCTCGCCGGGCTCTCCCGAGCCATCGGCGACTGGATTCTCGGCATCAATGCTACGCGCCTTTACTCGCTCAAGTACTCGAGCCCCGGTGCGGTGCTCTCGATCGGGCGCGTGCAGACTCCCACCCTGGCGATGATTGTCAACCGCCACTTTGAGATTGAAAATTTTGTCCCTCAAGACACCTTCGAGGTCCACACCATCTATCGCGAGGTGGATTTCACCTCTAAATCCAAGTATGACAGCCCCGAGCCTGCCGAGGCTCACATAGCGCGCCTCACCGGGCATCCCTTTGTGGTCAAGAGCGTGGTATCCAAGCAAGTGCGCGAGGCGCCGCCTCGCCTCTTCGACCTTACCTCGCTCCAAGTGGAGTGCAACCGCCGCTGGGGCTGGAGCGCCGATGAGTCGCTGCGCCTCATACAGACACTCTACGAGAAGAAGGTCACCACATATCCGCGTGTCGACACCACATACCTCAGCGACGATATCTACCCCGAGGTGCCCAAGATTTTGCGCCGCATGACCCCTTATGCCGACCGCGTGGCGCCTATCCTCGCCAAGCCCATCCACAAGTCCAAGAAGGTGTTTGACAACTCCAAGGTCACCGACCACCACGCCATCATCCCTACGGGCGAGTCGCCCACGGTCCTCGCCGGCGACGAGAAGTTGATGTACCACCTCATCGCAATGCGCTTCATAGCTGCATTTTATCCCGACTGCCTCGCCGACCAAACCGTCGTGGAGGCTGTCGTTGACGATACACCCTTCAAGGCAACAGGCAAGGTTATCACCTCGCCGGGCTGGCGTGCCCTCTTTGCCAAGGGCGAGACCGATGCACAAGATGACACTCCACAATTGCCACCCATGACCCCGGGCGAGACCGGTCCTCATGCCCCCAAGGTGGTCAAGAAGACCTCGCAACCACCCAAACCGTTCACCGAGGGAACGCTTCTGCGTGCCATGGAGACCGCCGGGCGCTCTATCGACGATGAGACCCTCCGCGAGGCTATGAAGGAGAACGGCATCGGGCGCCCTTCGACGCGCGCTGCCATCATCGAGACCCTCTTCAAGCGCAAATACATCACCCGCCGCCGCAAAGCCATCGTCCCCACCGAAGCCGGCATCGCACTCATCAACACCATCAACGAAGACTTGCTCAAGTCGCCTCGTCTCACCGGTATGTGGGAGAATAAGTTGCGCCGTATCGACCGTGGCGATTACTCTGCCGGTGAGTTTATCACCGAACTTAAAGCGCTGATTATCAAGATAACCGACGATGTTATGCACGACAATACAGCACAGCGCATCAATGTCGAAGCCGATAAGCCCAAGCCGGCAAAGGAGCCTGCCAAGCGAGCCCCGCGCATCAAGAGCCTCGACCAAATAACCTGCCCCATCTGTGGCAAGGGGCACATCATCAAGGGGCGCACCGCCTACGGCTGCTCGGAGTATGCCTCGGGCTGTGCCTTCCGCCTGCCCTTCGACACCGTCGCCGCCGATGCCACTCCCTCGCAAGTGGCGCGTGCCGCCGCCAAAGCCGCCAAGAAATGAGCCCCCTCGCACAATATATCATCGTTGGCATCATCGTCATCCTTGCCGTCATAGGGCTATGGCGAGCCCTGCGCCGCGGCAACTGCCACAACTGCTCCGACTCCAGCCACTGCTCAGGTTGCACCCGCAACGACTGTCCCCACCACCGATAACATATTGTCCTTTGAGATTATTTCTAATTTGTCATTAAATTTTTTTATCTTTGCACAATAATTAAAACAACTTGAATACTGTGGGAAGTATCATTCGTCACGATAAGGAAGACAACGCACTCTTTGTGCAACAAAAGAAGGATTACACAATTAATAATTATATGAAACTTGACCAATCTATTGTAACACCTTGCTATGTATATGATTTGGCGTTGCTGCGCCAAACACTTGACACGATTATCTCCGCGTCGGCAGGTATGCCGGCTCGCGTGCACTATGCGCTCAAAGCCAATCCCGACGCGCGCATTGTGGCTGAAGTGGCGCAGAGGGGCTTCGGTGCCGACTGTGTGAGCATCGGCGAAGTGCGCCACGCTATTGCCTGTGGCATCTCAGCCGACAAATGCGTATACTCGGGCGTCGGCAAGACCGACCCCGAAATCATCGAAGCCATCCACCTCGGCATTGAGTGTTTCAACGTGGAGTCGCTCGAGGAATTGCAGATTATCAGCCACTTAGCCTCACAAAACGGCAAAGTCGCTCCCATCGCCTTGCGTATCAATCCTCACATCGATGCCCACACTCATCATTACATCACCACCGGCTTAGCCGAGAACAAATTCGGCATCGATATCAGCCTTTTTGACCAAGCCCTGCACTTAGCCACAACCCTCCCGGGATTGCGGTTCCGTGGTATCCATTGCCATATAGGCAGCCAAATCCTTACTAATGAGCCATTTGCATTGCTGTGTACGCGCATCAATGACTTGGTGGCGCGAGCCCGGCAAGCCGGTGCCTCCGTAGATTATATCAATGTGGGCGGAGGTCTCGGTGTCGACTACGAGGAGCCTGTAACCAATCCCATTGCCGACTTTCAAGGCTTCTTCGATACTCTGCGCCAAGGGCTCGATGTGCCTGCCGGAGCGCTCATTCACTGCGAGTTGGGGCGCTCAATCGTCGCACAGTGCGGCACCATCCTCTCGTGCGTGATATATGTAAAGGAAGGGCTCGAGCGCCACTTCGTAATCATTGATGCCGGCATGAACAACCTCATCCGCCCGGCATTGTATCAAGCGGTGCACCGCATTGACAACCTCTCGGCTCCAAACGGCACGCCAACAGCCACTTACGACATCGTAGGACCGGTGTGCGAGACTGCCGACACCTTTGCCGAGGGCTATGTACTGCCTCGCACTCGTCGCGGTGATATCCTTGCGATTCGCTCCGCCGGTGCTTATGCGGAGTCCATGGCTTCGCAATATAATCTGCGACAGCCGGCAGCCGTCGTCTATACCGAGGGCGAAGAGATATTATAAAAGTGAATCGATAAAGCGCTTGAGCGATGCTACAAAGTCGGCATCGAGGCGCTTGATGAGTGCACGCCCATCGACATACTCCGCGCGTGAGGCGGCTTCTATGGCTCGCGCGATGGACTGCGGTGTATATTCCTCGCAGTAGAACATGCACTCGGATACCGGCGAATGGCGTATCACCGGGAGGTCCACAGTAACTACCTTCAAGCCATTGGAGAGATACGAATACAGTTTGGATGGGAACGATGTGGCATTGAATGCTCCCGCGGGGTCCTGGGTACTAAGACCAATATGGCATCGCTGCACAAACTCGATGTAGTCGCGACCCCTCTTGAGCCCCTCATAGGTAATAGTAGCCTTGCTGCGAGCAGACACCTCGGCAATTGTATCCTTTACAATGCGGATTTCTTCATCCGAGCCAAAGCCCAGAACGTGTAAGTGATAGTTCTCCGGGAGAAACTCGGCTGCCCTTATCGAGGCTTTCACTCCTCCCTTGGCGACCTCAAATGTGCCGGAATATAGTAAGTGGATCTTGCCATCGTTATATTTGTCGGTTAATTGAGGTCCAACCTTAAATGAACTGTTCAATGTTATATATGGGGCATTGTGCTTGTTCACTCGCTGATTCAGGGAGGCAGTGCTCAATATGAATGCATCGCTACTCTCAAACGTCTTGTTTTCTATCTTGGCAAGAGATTTAAATTGCAAATCATTTACCAATTGATAGATTTCTCCGGTATGCAATATCAATCTGAATTTGCGTATACGCTTAGCCCAAAGAATGATTTTGTAATAGCCCAAGGTGTGATATACAATCACGGGCTCGTCGCGGCGGGTGTGCGTGATAAGATAGAAGAACAGCAACATCAAGTGCCATGCCAACTTAATGAATATTAATCTATTACCTCCCCACGATGGGAATAATTTTAATCTTACTCCCGGGCGCATCTCATTGTTTGAGCCGCGATAAAACTTGAATTTCGGCTCAACTACCTTGGCATTGGATACAATCTGCACGTCATAGCCGTTAGCCACCAAGGAGTCGGCTAAATAGTCTATAATATTGGCGCACGACACCGTATAAGTGCGTCGCACCGGTGAGTCCTGGCGGTCGTGGTAAGATATAATCTTTATCGTTGACATTCTTCCTATATTGTTATTAATTTAGACATAAATTAATGACAACAAAGGTAATAAAAATAATTGGTTGCAAAAAATCAGTTAAAAAGCATACGATAATGAGAAAAACTTTGTACCTTTGCGTGTAAATTTTAAAGTACAACTTAAGAATTTCTAAAGTATGACTAAATATTTTGATAGGAAAATCGACTCAGCAGTGCTTTTTGCCCAGCCCTATTATCCGGTGACATGTATTACCGGACCGCGTCAGTCGGGCAAGACGTCGCTCTGTAAGCATCTTTTCCCTGATTACAAATATGTAAATCTTGAGGACCTCGCACATCGCGCAGCAGCGACTGCCGACCCCATAGGCTTTATGAATTCTTATGGTACCAATGTGATTATTGACGAGGTTCAGCATGTCCCTCAGTTGCTATCCGTAATACAAGTGATGGTCGACGAAGATCGCTCACGTCGATTTATCATCACCGGTAGCAGCAATTTCTCCCTGATGACGACGATGACGCAGTCGCTTGCCGGGCGAGTCGCGCTATTCACTCTTTTGCCTTTTTCTTTAAATGAAATTCCTGAGGAGACGCGAAAACAATCAATTGAGCAACTAATGCTTAATGGATTGTATCCCGGGGTAATCGCCAATGGCACACCCCATTCATTATTTTATAGTAACTACTACAATACCTATGTCAAGCGCGATGTCAGTGACTTGCTCAAGGTCAAGAACTTGCTCCACTTTGATACTTTTATTCGTCTTGTGGCTGCACGTGCAGGCTCTGAATTTAATGCCTCGGCTATTGCAAAGGAAGTCGGGGTATCGTCAGTGACTATCTCCGAGTGGTTATCAATCCTCACCTCTTCATATATTACTTTCCAGGTTCGCCCATATTATGCAAATATCTCAAAACGACTCACCAAGATGCCTAAGGTGTATTTCTACGATACAGGGTTGCTGTGCTATCTCTTAAGTATCAATGATAGTGATGCCCTTGCCATGCATCCGCTTCGTGGTTCAATATTTGAAAACCTGGCTATGTGCGAGTTGTTCAAGCAAGGTTTCAATACAGGTTCCGAACCGAATATTAATTTCTACCGTGAGCACTCCGGTCGTGAAGTCGATGCAATGGTGCAATCCAATGGCAAATATCGGCTTTATGAAATGAAAGCCGGTCAAACTTTCCAAACGGATTATACCAATAATATGAAATACCTTGCGCCCATATTGAAAGATGTGGAGAGCACTATGGTAATATACGATGGTGTCTCAATACCGCCGATAGCATTAAATATACGCGACTTATAGCCGTTATTTGAGGAGGAGGGCGTCGAGGGTGGTGATGGCAGCCATGGCGCGGACGACGGCGACGGCGCGTGGGACGATGCAAGCATCGTGTCGTCCGCCCGGGGTGATGGTGACGGTGGAGCCATCGGCTTTGCGGCACTCCAGGGGGCGCATCATGGTGGCTACAGGCTTGAAAGCCACGCGGAAGGTGATATCGCCACCGTCGGTGATGCCGCCACAGATGCCGCCGGTGACGGCGGCGATTTGGCTTCCCGGGCGGTCGACGCCCTCGAAACCGGTGCCGTAGTCAAAGCCCTTGGCAGCGTTGATGCTCATCATTGCCGAGGCGAGCATGGCTTGGAACTTGTCGTAAACAGGCTCGCCGACTCCGGCACAAAGTCCTGATATTCTGCCGGATACAATTCCGCCTATACTGTCACCGTCGGCGGCTATTTGGCTCACCAACTGCGCCATAGCGGCATCGGTGTCGGCATCGGCGCTACGCATCGGGCGGCTGTAGATGTCGGTCATATCCACCGGATGATCCACCGGACGATTGATTGAGCCGATGCAAGAGGTATATGCGCTGATGTGGATACCGCGCTGCTCCAAGGCTTGGAGGGCAAAGGCTCCGGCAGCCACGCGCAGAGCGGTCTCGCGAGCCGAGGCTCTGCCACCGCCGCGGTGGTCTCGCACCCCGTACTTTGCGGCATAGGTATAGTCGGCATGCCCGGGGCGGTAGACATCGCGCAGGGCGTCGTAGTCGCCCGGGTGAGCATCCACATTGTTGATTAGCAGGGCTATCGGAGCACCGGTGGTGACACCCTCAAAGATGCCCGAGAGCACTTGCACTCGGTCGGGCTCGCGGCGGGCAGTGGTGCCCGGTGCCACGGGGTGTCGGCGGTCAAGTTCGTGCTGAACAGCCTCCATGTCAATGCGCACCTGCGAGGGGAAGCCATCGAGGATGCCCACGAGGGCGGGTCCGTGGCTCTCGCCGGCAGTGGTCAGCGTCAGTCGTTTGCCTATGGTATTCATTCTTCTTTGGTTAAATCGGCTACTGTGGCTCGAGTGTATTTGATGAGTGCGTCGGGCGCGATTTGCAGTTGCAGACCGCGGACCCCGGCGCTGACGTATATCAGCGGGAAGTCCATAGCAGTGCTATGGAAGAAAGTGGGGAATGCCTTGCGCATGCCGATGGGCGAGCATCCACCGCGGATGTAGCCGGTGAGAGGCAGCAATTCGCGCATGGGCAGCATCTCCACCTTCTTGAATCCGGCGACACGCGCAGCCTTCTTGAGGTCGACCTCGCAGTCGCCGGGGATAACGCACACCATGAAGTGTCCGGGACCGGCGGTGAGCACCAAGGTCTTGAACACACAGGCGATGTCTTCGCCCAACTCGGCGGCAACGTGAGTGGCAGCGAGGTCGTTCTCATCGACGCGGTAGGGTATCAACTTGTAGGAGATACCGGCCTTGTCGAGCAGGCGAGCCACATTGGTTTTGTTAATTTTTTCCATAATTTATATGCCCATAAGGTCGCGGTAAATATCGAGGGCGCCGGTGATATCCTCGGCGGTGAGGGCGACGTTGACCATCGGCTTGCCGGGCGCCTTGAGGAGGGTGTAATTGAAGATGCCATGATGGTCGTTCTTCTTGTCATGCGCCATATAGTTGAGCAGGGCGGGGTAGTCGTCGCAGGTAAATTCCACGGGCTCGTAATGCTCGCGCACATAAGCAGCGAACGCGTGGAGGGTGTCGGATGGGAACTTGAACTTGAGGTGTGAGAGCACCAATGCCACCACGCACCCGGCAGCCACGGCATATCCATGGGGGATGGGCGAGCGACGAGCCATTGCCAGCGACTCGAAGGCATGGGCGGCGGTGTGTCCGAGGTTGAGCGCCTTGCGCGGTCCTGCCTCGCGGAAGTCGGCATCAACGATTGAGCGCTTTACCTTGACATTCTCCTCGATGAGGGCGAGGAGGTCGGCAGATTGCGCCTCCAAGACGTTGAAGGCGAGCAATCGAGCGAGCATCTTGGGGCTGTCGAGCAGGGCGTGCTTGAGCATCTCGGCATATCCCGAGAGCATATCGCGGTCGGTGAGGGTGTCGAAGAAGCACGAGGAGATGATGGTGGCATCGGCAACGGCAAAGGTGCCGATTTGATTCTTGAAGCCGCCGAAATTCACGCCGTTCTTGCCTCCCACCGAGGCATCGACGGCGCCAAGGAGAGTGGTGGGTATGTTGATGAAGTGCATGCCGCGGCGATATGTCGAGGCGACAAAGCCGCCAAGGTCGGTGACCACGCCACCGCCTACGTTGATGAGCACATCGTGGCGGCTCGCCTCGTGGTCGATGAGCACCTTCCACACATCGCGAGCGGCATCAAGGGTCTTGTTGAAATCGCCGGCATGCACGGTGATATTCACCGCTGTGCTCAGTGCCGGATACTGCTCCACCAGGCGTGGCAGCACAAATTGAGAGGTGTTTGCATCGGTTAGTACAAATAGTCGCGGCTCGTTCATGCCGGCGACAATGGTTGCAAGGCTCTTGCCTACCGAGTTAGTGAAAATCAAGTCGTTCATAATACTTTTACCTTAGAAAAAAATTGGAAATTAATCAGTGTGTTATAGTCTCTATTTTATCTAACAATCCGGGAAGAAAATCGGCGCACTCGCGCATGGAGTGGTAGACGACGTGGGCACCACCGGCATATAATTCGTGAGCCGGGATAGGACCGGTGACTACGCCCACGGTGAGGATGTCGGCGGCACGCCCGCTGGCGACACCCAGGGGAGCGTTGTCGATGGCGATAGCCTCACAGGCGTTCACGCCGGCGAGTTCCAAGCCGCGCAGGTATGGGTCGGGGAAGGGCTTGCCGCGCTTGACCGACGCCGAGGTGACGCGCTTCTCGGCAGGAAATACGCCCGGGAAATCGACTTCGAGGCGGCTGAGCAGGGAGTTTTGACCCGAGCCGGTGACCAGGATGGTGTCGATGCCGCGGCGGCGCAAGTCGGCTACCATGTCGACGGCACCGTCGATGAGCGACACCGGAGGCATCTCCACGAAGTACTTGGCCTTGAGGGCATAGAAGTCCTTTTTCTCTGCCTCGGTGGCTTCGCGCCCGAGGGTGCGGCGTATCATCTTGTCGATGATGGCAGCACCGGTCATGCCCTCGTAGAGGAAAAACTCCTCCTCGGTGGCTTGCAAGCCCTTCTCGTTCATCAGGCGCATCCATGCCTTGGCGTGGTTGGGCATCGAGTTGTACAGGGTGCCGTCCATATCAATCAAGGCGGCGCGTATGTGTTGTTGAGTAGTCATTTTTTGGTCGGAATTATGGGTTGAGGAGGCGCCTCGATGAGACCCTCGCGAATGAAGATTGCCGAGTCAGCCGCCGAGATGGTGTCGGAGGACTCGTCGGGGGCGGGCACGGTGGAATTGTTGTCGATATTGAGACGGCGCGGGCGGGCATTGGCGACTCCGCGACGGAAGACGCCCTCCAACTCGCGCACCAAGTTGATGCGGGTGGTGTCGGCGATAGCCACCTGTGTGGCGGTCTCGGCATTGAGGCGCGCACGTCCCAGGCGTATCTTGTATTTGTCGGGATTACCCTTGATGTTGATGCCAAACTTGAACGGTAGGGGCGACTTGAGCACGGCGATGTGGTAATCAAAGTTCATATCTAAGTCGTTATGCCCTTGTACACCAAGGCGATAGCGGTCAATGTTGAAGATGAACGGATACATGCGCATCATGTTGTCGCTCACGGTGAGTTCGACACTGAGGTGGTCGATGATGTTGTTTTGTTTATCCTTGAACAGCAGCCACTTGCCTATGGAGCGGTAGGTCTCGGGGTCGATGAGTTCGAGGGAGTCGCCGGCAATCTTCACCGCGGCAGTCATCGAGGGTATGACAAAGTTCATATTGCGGTCGATATTGCAGGTGGCAGCGATATCGGCATTGATGATACCGCTGAGGTCGCGCATCAGTGGCATGATGGAGTCGAGCGCCGGCATGAGGTTCATAAACTTCTTGATATTGAAGCGGTTGACCTGCATACCGAAGCCGAAATACATATCCTCGACACGCGGAGCGATGTACAGCGCCGAGAGGTCGACGCTACCGGCATCGGTGGCGGCATACAATTGGCTGAGGTTGATAGCACCGTCGCGAGCCTCCAATTGCCCGGCAAAGTTGTGCATGAGCATATCGCCATAGACGATATTGTCGGCATGCATATTGAATTTCAAGTCGATATTGGTGGGAATGAGGAGCGGACCGATGCTGTCGCCCTCGGCAAGTGCTTGGTCGATGGCGTTGTCAAAGTCGGTGTCGCTGAAGTCGTCATTGTCGCCCAAGGCAATGCCCGCGCCGCTGTTGCGCAATGCCTCGGCGGCAGCCGCACCGCGGTAGAAGGTGCCCACTATTTGGTTGATATCGATGGTGTCTGAGGCTATGTCGCAGCGTATGCGCAGGGGGCGTCGTCCGCGGCGCGAGGTGAGGCTGCGGCGGATGTTGCTGATGGAGCCGTTGATGACAAAGTCGCTGGCGCCGGCGCTGTAGCGCACGTCGCGCATCACCACCGAGTCGGTGTTGAAGGTGGCGTTGAGATTGCGTATGCGGTTGCGAATGGGGAATGAGGCTGTGTACAAGCCGGCGGAGCGGGCATTGATGGAGCCTTGGATATCCCAGCGATTGAGGATGGTGCGCAGGGTGTCGTTGATTTCCCAGTCGATAACCTCGGTCTGTGGCAGGCTGTCGCTACGCCCGATGTGTCGGCGATTGCCACGGCGGCGTTGCGGGCGCGGGTCTTTCTGATGTGCACTCAGCCGGATATCGGCATCGCGCAGGCGCAGGCGCTCGGTCTCCGAGCCGAAGGATAGTCGATTGAGTCCTAAGTCGAAGGTGAACAGCGGGCGCTGCGGGTCGTTGGCATAGCGCTGAATGGTCACCCTGCCGGTGGTGCCGCGCATCTTGAGCGATGTATGCTCCTCGGGCAGGTTGAGCACGAATTTGTCACAACTCAAGTCGCCACCCATGGGAATTATGTGGATGGTGTCGCGCACCATGCCCTCGTTGCGGTTGGAGGCGCCCACACCCGCTTTGAAGCCTATGAGGCGGAGGCTCGCATCGGGTTGAACAATGTCGGCGGAGTCGACTTTAATGACGGCGGTGAGCAGGCTGTCGGCATCGCCCACGCGGTTGTTGGTGCCGAAGGTGAAGCATGCTCGATGGGCATAGAGGCTCATCGAGGTGTCGGCGGCGGCATAGCGCAAGTCGCTGCCGTCAATATCACCGTGCAACTGCAGGCGGTGGAATTGGTTGCGGTCAAACATCGATGGCGAGCATACAAAGGAGATATCGGCAGTCAGTCGTCCGCCGAGTGCACCGCCCACCATGTCGAGTAGTTGGCGAGGCAGGCGATGGAGAGCCATAGCACCGCGCACCGTGCCACGCAGTAGCGGGTCGGCGAGCAAGCGCGAGGCACTGACATTTATGGTGAGGTCTGTGACGGCATCGCGCAACTTGAGGTCGCTGACATCTACCGTGGCGGCATTGAGGTCTTTGCCACGCAATATGGCTGTTATACAGCCGCTTACATTATTCAGGCGTGTGGGTCCGTAAGCCATCTTCCCGGGGAGGACATCCACTGTGAGGCGAGCATGGGGGATGGTGTCGCGCAGCAAGTTGTAGGGGGCATCGAGCGAAGCGCTCAAGCCCACCGATACATTACCGCTGAGGCGGTCGAGCCCCCACTCGTGGCGCACGCTGTCGCCAAGGATGGCTAAGGCGCTGTCGAGGCACACGGGCTCCACCTTGAGGTCGAGGCTCTCGATAATCGCCTCGTTGCTGAAGTCCAAGCGCGTGTCGGCGCGGGCGCTCATCTGCGCGGCTGTCATTATAAAGTCGCTGAGAGCCACCTTCATAGGCTCGTCGGGCGACCAACATATTGATCCATCGATGCCGAAGCGCACATCCTTGTCGCGGAGCATATCGAGTAGTGGAGTCGCCACATCGCCGCTCACACCCAGGGTGTAGCCGGGCATATCGTTACTGTCGATGCCCATGCGCGACAGTGTCAGGGTGACATCATCGCCGGTGGAGAGGTCGACATATCGTATTGGCTTGGGGTTGACGATGGCAAAGTGGCTGATGCTGATATCGGGCATGGAGCCGTCTGAGGGCTCCTCGGTGGCGGTTGATTCGCCGAATATCATGTAATTGCCGTGTATACTATCTATATTATAGGTATTGACCCTCGGACCGTCAATGACCACGTCGCCCAGGGCGATGCGCCCGGCAATCAAGGCGGTGAGGTTGATATTGCCCTCGAAGGCATCAACGCACAGCAGGGTGTCAGCCGCCGCCGGCACATCGGCACCGACGGCACGCAGGCGTTGCATCGGCGTGGAGATAATCTGCAGACTATCAACACGTACCCGCGCGAAGGGCGCACTGCCATGCAGGCTTAATTCCACGCGCCCGATGCTCACCTCGGCGTCGAGCATATTGTTTGCCATACGCTCTGCTATGGGCGTCAACTGCTTGGGACCCAGAATCACAAAGATAGTGAGCACGAGCAACAATATCAGTAGCACGATGCTCGCCAGGGTCCACAGCAGGATTTTCAACAGCCTGCGCCATAGGGGTTTGCGTGTCGGTGTGCTTGTCATATCGGGCGTGTGGTGATGTGGAAACAACTCTGTTTATACTCAAATTTCACATAGCAGCGACCTTTGTGGCGCATATCATAGAGCACCTCGGCGAGGAGATTTTTCAGGTCCTCAAATGTGCGTGTGGGCGCCGTGCCGATGCTGTCGCAGATGAATTTACTATAACTGATATCAAAAGTCGTGCCATAGTTGTGAGTCGACTCCTCGGTGGCATTGCGGTTGACGCGACGCAGGCGGCTCACGGTGACCGGGGTGCGTAGCACGCTCGTGACCTTGATGCGGTAGTTGCCGCCGCCACGTGCGTTGAGCGAGTCGATGAACGTGCGCCCGATGTCGTGCAGGAGTTGCGCCGCCTCGGGTACCAAGTAGGGATATGAGTGGCTCAAGTCGTCGACATAATACTCGCGGCAAGTGGTGATATGCACCAAGGGGCGTGTGAGCCGTCGGATATCGTCATCGCAGGTGATGGGTTTGATGCCGAGGGCACGAGCAGCCGTCAGGTGCACGTGGTTGCTGTCGTTGAATACCTGGCGGAGCGGACCAATCATCGCCACACGCAGGCGTGTGCACCCTTCGTCGGGCGCCTCCGGCAGGTGTGCCTCGTAGGCGCTCGCGCTGTCTGCCGCCAAGATGGCATACATCAAGCCGCGGTCGGGACCACCGATCGGCTCCTCAGTCTCGTTGCCGCAGCCAATCAGCAATGCCGACATCATCAATGCTACTATTATACCTATCCTCATTATCTTAATCTTTTTCACCTTACAAAGTTACAAACTTTCTGCCATTCCATCACCATCCACCCGCTAATTCCTTTCTCTCATATAGTATCTATACAGTTGAATTTACCTGTATGAGGGAGGATTTTTGGCGATTTTATCCCTCAATGAGGGAGATTTTTGATGATTTTCTTCCCTCTTACAGGGATTTTTCGTACCTTTGTCGGCAGATAAGTATTATTTTTTATTCATTTGCGTTATGATAGAGCCGATTTTATACGATTATATGCACGAGATGCTACGGCAAACCGACTACCGGCATCTTCGCTATATGTATGACAAGATAGAGTGGGACGACCGCCTCATCGGCATCGTAGGACCGCGTGGTGTGGGCAAGTCTACAATGGTCTTGCAGCGCATTAAGCGACTTGCCGACCCGTCGAAGGCGCTCTATGTCTCTGCCGACAATATTTATTTCTCCGACCACACCATCGTGGGGCTTGCCGACGCATTTGTCAAAGAGGGAGGCTCGCTGTTGGTGATAGACGAAATCCACAAATACAAGCAGTGGAGTCGCGAATTAAAGAATATCTACGATGTGCACCCGCGGCTGCATGTCGTCTTCACCGGGTCCTCGATACTCGACATACGACAGGGAGAAGCCGACCTCAGCCGTCGTGCCCTCATGTATCATATGCAGGGACTATCGTTCCGCGAATATTTGATGATAGTTCACGATGTCGTAACACCTGCCTATAGCCTTGAAGATATTGTTGATCACCGTGTGGAGATGCCGTTGGAGCATCCCCTGCCGTATTTCCGAGACTACCTTGCTCGGGGCTATTATCCCTTTGGCAACGAGTATGGATTTGTGCAGCGTATCAATCAAGTAGTGAGTCAAACGCTCTACACTGATATCGCTCAATATGCTGATATCAAGCCGGCTACCGCTCGACGGCTAACGCAGATGCTTGCCGTAATCGCTCGACTTGCTCCCTACAAGCCGAGTTACGAGAGCCTTGCCACCGAGGTGGGCGTGAGCAAAAATAATGTGCCCGACTACCTGGTTTTGCTTGAGCAAGCCGGTATGATAGGTATGCTTCGTGATGATACAGCCGGCTTGAGAGGACTCGGCAAGGTCGAAAAGGTTTACATTGACAATCCCTCGCTGATGTCGGTCCTTGCTGCCGACAAGCCTGATGCGGGCAATCTGCGTGAGACCTTCTTCTACAACCAGATGCGTGTAGCAAATGATTTGTCTGCGTCGCGTGTGTCTGATTTCTACATAGCGCCCTATACCTTTGAAGTCGGAGGCAGGCACAAGGGCAAGCGTCAAATCTCCTCGGTGGAGCATGGCATCGTGGTGCGCGATGATATCGAGTACGGCGGCGCCGGTATTGTGCCATTGTGGCACTTTGGAATGAACTATTAAACGCGATGACAGCGGCACCCCGTGGCGGAGTGTCGCTGTCGCGAGTTTTAGAGATAAATTATAGATTACTTCTTGTAGCCACACTTGGGACATACACCCTTGTCGTTCAGGGCGATACCACACCACGGGCAGCGGTCGACGCTACCGGTGACGTCAAACTCTGCCGTTGCCGCATTCACACCGCTGGTGAAGGTCAACTTGGCAATGTTCAGTTTGTCCTTGAGCAACTCATAGACAATCTTTATCATGCCCTCGACGGTCATGGTCTCTTTGGTCACAACCAGGCGGCAATCGGGATATGCCTTGGCAAGCGGGGTGTCAAATGCCTCGCCCTTCATCTTGTTCTGCGGGTGTCCGTTCTTGATGCCCTGCTTCTCATATACCTCGAGAATTGCCGGCAACAGAGGGTCGTCCTCACGCAATACCAGTGCGTGGTCAAAGTTCTTGAGTACATCCCATGCAATCTTCTGGATTTCGTTGCACGGGAATACCATGTTGACACCCTCGTTGACAATGTCCTCGACCTCGATGGTCAATGTGCCGGTGTGTCCGTGGAGATACTGGGCTTCGCCCTTGAAGCCATAAAAGCGATGTGCATACTGCAGATCTAATGTTGCGATACTTCTCATAATTTTAGGAGTTTTTAGATGTTAGTTTATGATTAACGGTAATTTGTACTTGGATTTCTTCGATTTCGCTGTCTTTAAAGTTGTGACTGACAAGGTATTGCCTGATAACCTTGGTGAGCCCGCTGTCCTTGAAGTCGACAATCGACTGCCCGTCAAACATATGGTGATGCTCGCCCACAGTGATGTCGTAGTAACTCTTGCCCGTGTCGGGATGATAAATCACCGACAATAGGCGCGACTCGACAAAGGAGTCGAGTATGCGGTAGACAGTCGACAAGTTGACCATGCTGTCCTGCGCGGCAACTCGCTCGGCTATCTCGTCGAGCGTGGCGTGGCGCAACTCTTGCATCACGCCGTAGACCAATCGACGTTGCGGTGTCACGCGCAAGCCTGCGTCCCTTATTATATCTTCAACAGTTTTCATCGCCACAAAGTTAATGCAAATAATTCGCATCTGCAAATATTTCGCAAAAAAATTCTGAATATTCGGCATCTTACTTTGGAAGCAAATAAAGAAAGTAGTTGCCAAATAGTATTTTATGCTATCAAATAAACAATCTAAAAACAGACCTTTCATCATATTCATCATTTGGTAAAAAATTTGTACCTTTGCAAACAAGCATTAATCTGTCAAATATCATTATATGGATTGGAAAGATCGTGCATTAACGCTTCTACGAGAAAGTTTGGAACCAGTTCCATCCGAACTTAACGAACTCGACTGGAAAAGTGGCTTATCTGACAAATCAGATAGGCTCGCTCAACACATATCTGCTTTTGCCAACCATTTTTGCGGTGGAGTACTTGTCTATGGTGTGAACAATGACGGTTCATTATTTTCTCTTGGTCAAGAGCAAATTGAGGAGATCGTCAGAAAGCTTGGCAATATTGCCTATAATAATCTCTCTCACAAAATTCAAATAGAACATACTGTTGTAAAGTACAATGGCGAAAATCTATTATTTGTGTACATTCCGGAGGAACAACAGAAGCCGGTACACCTTCGTGGTAAAGATATTTATGCATCATACTACCGTTCAGGCGGTCAAACGCTTAAAATGTCAGCAAAGCAGGTTCAGGTGCTAATTGCTAAGTCTAATGGTATCTCCTTTGAAGAAAATATCGCACTTGAAAATTTAAAACAAGAAGAAGTTCTTTCCTTACTTGACTATCAGACGCTCTATCGCATCATAGATAAAAATGTACCAAAGTCAACAGACTCGATCCTTGCAAAGCTTACTGAAATGGGATACTGCTATGAAAAAAAAGGTATGTGGACTATTACCAATCTCGGTGCCATTCTATTTGCGAGGTCACTTTCCAACTTTCAATCGTTAAGTGGTCGAGAGGTTATAGTAAGAACATATGTCGGTCAAAACAACCGACAACTTAAGCAAGAACAACGTGGCAGTCTTGGTTATGCTGTCGGGTTTGAGGGATTGATTGACTATATTATGCTTAATACAGGGCATGAGGTTATCGATGTATCAAGAAGTATCGAACCTATATATCCAAGGGTTGCTATCAGAGAGTTTGTTGCCAATGCCTTGATTCATCAAGACTTTGCCATTGATGGCTCGCCAATCACTATTGAGATTTTCAGCAACCGCCTAGTTATCACGAATCCGGGTGCCCCGCTTAATAATATTAACCGATTGCTCGACTTACCGCCACGTTCTCGCAATGAGCATTTGGCGCAGTCAATGCTTCTGCTAAACCTTTGCGAGCGACGAGGTAGTGGTGTTGACCGTGCAATCGAGGCTGTTGAAAAAATGTTCTTGCCTCCAGTAAAATTTCAGACACTTGATGACTATACGAGGGTTACACTCTTCCCCCAAAAATCTCTATCAGAAATGACTAAACGCGAGAAAATTATGGCATGTTATCAACACGCATGCTTAATGTTCGAGGATAACGTCGCAATAAGCAACCAGTCAATCCGCGACCGCTTTGGGCTTAATAAGAACCAGTCGTCGATTGCATCAAGAATACTTGCCGATGCTGTCGAAGAAAAACTCATAAAGCCGGCTAACGAAGAAAGTCTCTCTAAGAAATTTTCTACTTATGTGCCTTTTTATGCCTGAATCTTTATTTTACACTTAAAAATTTATTGATGTAACATATTGATTATCAGTGTGCTTTTATTTGCAGAGAAAATCACAGCCCATTTTTAACCCACTAGAACATATCAAATGACACGCCAAAAGTGTACGTTTTCGTACACAATCAGCCGAGAGGGTGGGCTTTATGGAGGAAAATGGATAATTAATGAGTCTCTTTATTTGCAGCTTTATTCACCCTTTGGGGTAATTCGTTGATTTTTAGAGAGTTTTTATTTGCACAGAAAATCACGACGCTTTTTTGGGGTGGAAAAATCACATTCGGCTTACGAGGCTGGTGATGTGATATTGTAATTTTTTAGGGTAAAATTTTTATAATTTGTAAATTTTTTATTACCTTTGTTGCTGTGATTAATATATTTGTGGTATATTTGTAGTATATGTGTAAGAAATTCTTTGCTATGGTGGCAGTTTTGTTCACGACGTGTGTCGTGTCGGCTGCAACAAACGATTATGACGCACTCACCATCGAAAAACTCGACGGCACGACTTGCACTTTGAGCCTCGACGGATTGGGGTGCACCTTTGCCGACAATATGCTTGTCGCGCAGAATTTCGCTGAAACTCAGACCTTTGCAGTAGTGGATTTGGCAAAAATGTATTTCAGCAAGGGCACACAAGGCATCGAGGCACCGGTGGTTGCCACTGAGCCTGCCGATGTCGAGGTGTTCTCGGTAGTCGGCTCTTATTTAGGTTCTTATCCATCTGTCAACGAGGCTCATTCAGCCTTGGATGCAGGCATTTATATCCTGCGTAGCGCAGGCGTAACCACCAAAATCGTAAAACAATGAAACGCAGCATATTACTTTCATTGGGCTTGGTGAGTGCCCTGACCCTCACCGCCCAAACTCTCGATGTATCCTTAGGCGCTGTGAAGTACTCCTTCCCCGCTGCACAAGCCGGCGAAATGACCTACAGCGACGGCACTACGCTCACTATCATGGGGCGAGCCTTCACGGTCAATGAGGTAACATCAATGGCTATTGGAAGCGAACCTCTCAAGGATAATACGGTGATTGTCAACTACAACGGCTCGGCAGCAACGGTCACCATCGCCGGCAATATCGCCGGGTATATCGATGCCTCGGTCGAAGGTGCCTATGTGACCATCGACCAGAGCAGCGAGGTGGGCGATGGCACCTGCGGTGAAATCACCTATACCCTATCGGGTACATCAGAAGATGCCTGCTTCACCCTCAACGGCTCGTACAAGGCGACTGTCGAACTCAACGAATTGCACCTCGCCTGTGCGACCGGCGCACCGCTGAATATCCAAGACAACAAGCGCGTGAAGGTGAAACCCCTCAATGGTACCACTAATTCGCTGGTAGACTGCGCCGGCGGCTCGCAGAAGGGCTGCCTCGTGTGCAAGGGTCACATCGAATTCAAGGGTAGCGGCGTCCTCACCGTGACGGGCAACACCGCCCACGCCATATATGCCAAGGAATACATCGAACTTGACGGCTGCGATGTGCAAGTGCTCGGTGCTGTCAAGGATGGTGTCAATTGCAACCAATACTTTGCCCTGCTCGACGGCTCGCTATCGATAGCCTCGGTGGGCGATGACGGCGTGCAAGTGTCCTTCAAGGACGATACCGACCGCGAGGCAGAGGACACCGGCAGCATCACCATCAGCGGCGGCTCGCTCCGCGCCGAGGTGACCGCCACTGCTTGCAAGGCGCTCAAAGCCGACGGCTCGGTGACCATCTCCGGTGGCGACCTCGTGCTCAGCACCTCGGGTGGCGGCAAGTGGGACACCGAGGATGTCAAGACCAAGGCGGCATCTTGTATCAGCGCCGATATCGACATCACCATCAGCGGCGGCACACTCTCGCTCACCAGCACCGGTGGCGGTGGCAAGGGCATCAGTTGCGACGGCAACTTCCTCATGACCGGCGGCGAGGTGGCTATACACACCTCGGGCGGCGTCTTTGCTTATATCAACGGCACCGAATATCCCAACTATACCGGCAACCTTGACAACGTGGCGAGCGACTATAGGTCCTCGCCCAAGGGCATCAAAGCCGATGGCACCGTGGTCATTGAGGGCGGCGTCATCGATGTGATCACCTCGGGCTATGGCGCCGAGGGCATCGAGAGCAAGTCGACACTCACCATCAACGGCGGAGAGATCAACGTACATGCCTACGACGACGGCATAAACTCCTCGAGCCATATGGTCATCAATGGCGGCATCGTCACCGTGGTGTCGTACAAGAACGATGGCTTGGACTCCAACGGCAACCTCACCATCAACGGTGGTACCGTGATAGCCTGTGGCGGCAACAGCCCCGAGTGTGGCTTGGATGCCAATACCGAGCAGGGATACACCGTATATATTAATGGCGGCAATGTACTCGCCCTGGGTGGTGGCAATTCCACTCCCTCGAGCACATCTGCCTCGGCATATGTGACCGGCACAAGCGCCACGGCAGGCACCACGGTCTCTCTCAAGAGCGGCTCGACCGAATTGGTATCATTCGTGGTGCCGTCGACCTACGGCTCATCATCGTTCAACAAAGGCGGTGGCGGTGGTCCCGGCGGAGGTCCCGGCGGAATGGGCTCGGGTATGCTCGTCTCGTGCCCCGACCTGGTCAAGGGTTCGTCCTACACCCTCACCGTGGGCTCGACATCATCGACTGTCACAGCCAAGTGATGCGCAAAGACGCGGCGCTGCACTACCCGCGCAGCCACGGTCACCAAGATGCCGGTGATGACCCACGAGATGGGATAAATCGATAACAAGACGACAAAATCGTGGTGGCGCGGCACCACAAAGAACACCCATGCCAGTCGCAACACACAGGTGCCGAAGATGGTAAGCACCATCGGTAGCATCGAGTAGCCGAAGCCTCGCATATAGGCGCCCGACACCTCGTAGGACACCGCGATGGCTTGAAATGCCAGGGCTGTGTGCAGGCGCATAGCGCCCCAGTGATACACGGCAGGGTCGTCTGAAAATATACCTATGCAAGCGCGTGATTGCCACACAATGAGCAAGTTGGCTATGGCACAGCCCACAAAAGCCATCACCATCGACAGGCGATACACGCGCTTGCATCGTTGCAGGTTGCCGGCACCGAAGTTTTGTCCGGTGAAGGCGATGGCTGCGGCACAGAATGCCGTGATGATATAGTAGCAATAGGACTCGAAGGTGAGCACTGCCGCCGAGCCGGCGATGGCATCGGCGCCAAAGGAGTTGACCGACGACTGTATGAAGATGTTGGACAACGAGAACACCATGCCCTGCAAACCGGCAGGCACGCCGATGCGCAGCATCTTGCCCATGTCGCGACGGTCGATGTGCATCTGCCGCGGATGCAGCGTGTAGGGCTCGGGAAGGCGGCGCACCAACACATAAATCACTATGGCTGAATTGACAGCGTTGGCTATCACCGTGGCGATGGCAACTCCGGCAACTCCCATGTCGAAGATGGCGACAAACAGCCAGTCGAGAGCGGCATTGACAGCCGTCGCAACTAACAACGAGTAGAATGGGCGACGCGTGTCGCCGATGCTGCGCAGGATTGCCGAGCCGAAGTTGTATGCCATGATGAAGGGCATACCGCAGAAGTAGATGCGCAGGTAGAGGGTGGCGTAGTCGATGACCTCCTCGGGGGTGCTCATCGCCTCGAGTATCGGGCGAGCCACGATGCTGCCCACCACCATCAATATCGCGCCGCTGATGATGGAGATGACGCCGACGGTAGCCACCGACCGCCGTATGCCACGGTCGTTATTCTGCCCTATATAGTTAGCAATCACCACATTGGCGCCTATCGCGATTCCGAGAAACAGGTTGAGGAGTATGCTGACTATCGCACCGTTGCTGCCCACGGCGGCAATGGCGGCGGGTCCGTTGTAATTGCCCACCACGGCGATGTCGACAGCGTTGAACGACTGCTGCAAGATGCCGCTCGCCATCAGCGGCAGGGCGAAGAGCAATATCTTCATCGCCATAGGACCGTGGAGCATATCCACCCCGGTGTTTGCCTTGGTTGATGCCATATATAGTAATGAGAATTACAGGGTGAGAGCGGCAGCGATATCAGCGGCGATTGCCCGGCGCAGTTGGTCCAGAGAGTCGAAGCGTTGCTCGTGCCGCAGCAAGTTGATAAATGTGACAGCCACCTCGGTGCCATAGCGGTCGCCGAGGTCTATATCGATGGCGTGAGCCTCGATAGTGAGGGCATTCCCGGCGGCGATGGTGGGGTTGTTGCCCACGTTGATCACCGCGCGGTATTCATTGCCGCCGACACTGACCATGCCGGCATATACACCCGGCGCAGGGATGCACATTGCCGTCTCGGGCACCACATTGAGGGTGGGGAAGCCCAGTCGGTGCCCGTTGCGCCGCCCATGTGCCACGATGCCGCGCAGGGTGAACGGCTCGCCGGCGAGGCGGCTGTATGTGGCGATATCGCCCTCGGCGAGGAGCCTGCGCAACAAGGTGCTCGAGGGCGTTAGCCCCGTTGACGGGTCAACGAATGGCTCATCGAAGAGTATATCAATGCCGGCATCACGTGCCGCGGCGATATATGCCTCGGGTGTGCGCGGACGGTCGCTGCCGATGCTGTTGTCGTAGCCCATGAGCAGGGCTGTGGCATCGTAGCGGCTGCGCAGGCGCTCCATAAATTGTCGAGCGGTGAGGGCGGCGACCTCGGGGGTAAAATGCATCACCTCGATGCGGTCGATGCCGGCGGCGCGTATGTGCGCCTCCACAGCGGCTCGGCTCATCAGCAACGGCGGCACGCGCTCGGGAGCCACCACCGCCAGCGGGTGAGTGTCGAAGGTGAGCACCAGCGACTCGGCGTCTAGCGCGGCTGCCTCGCAGCGCAGGCGCCCCAGCAATTGGCGGTGCCCGGCATGGAAGCCGTCAAAAGTGCCCACTGTCGCTACTGTTGCCATTGCTCGCTCAGTCAATAAGGTCAATAAACTCGGTGCCCGGTGCGGCTAACGCGGTGTGGAAGCCCAGAGCCGCTGCAGCATCGAGGTTGGTCTGTGAGTCGTCAATGAACAGGGTCTCCTCGGGGAGGATACCCAGTGTGGAGCAGGCATAGTCGAAGATTGCTCGCGCGGGCTTGAGAGCCTTGGCGGCAAAGGAAGTGACGATGCCGTCGAAGTAATCCTCGCGGGTGAGTCCTTCTTGCTCAAATTCGCTCTTAATCTTGGTTTTCCACATGATGGGATTAGTGTTGCTGAGCATATACACCTTGTAGCGCGAGCGCAGGGCTCGCAGGGCGGCAAGGCGACGGCGAGGGATGCCGATGAGGAAACGGCAGAAGGCTGCATCAATGTCGGAGTCGCTCACCGTGGCTGGCAACTCGCCATGCAAGATGGCATGAAACTCCTCGGGGTCGATACGTCCCTCCTCGATAGCGGCAAAGGGACCTTGCTGGCTGAAGTCGCCGAAGTAACTCCGTGCCTCGCGCAGACCTAATTCTTCAAAGGCGGCGACACATCGCTCTTTCTCGATGTCCATGATTACGCCGCCCAAATCAAATAGCAAATTTCGAATCATGGTGCAAAGTTACTATTAAAAAGTGTGATAAATGCAATATTTGACGTTTTTTTGAGTTATACAATTGTTACACTATAATTTGACAACAAAGATGAAGTTACGCATAATCGCTCTCCTGGTGGCAGCGCTGTTCACCTCGGCGCTTGCTCAGGCACAAAAAGACCAATTCAACCCCATCCAGACCGGTGTCACCTCGCTGGGCATCGCTCCCGATGCGCGTGGCGCATCGATGGGCGACCTTGGCGCCGCTACCGACCCCGATGTCAACTCGCAATATTGGAACCCCTCGAAGTATGCTTTCGCGTGGTCCGAGGCTTCGGTATCACTGAGTTACACCCCATGGTTGCGCAAATTGGTTAATGACATCTTCCTTGCCAACGTTGCCGGCTACTGGAAGATCGGTTCGGGCGACAATCAGGCGCTGAGCGCCTCGTTGCGCTACTTCTCGCTCGGCGAGGTCACCTCGTCGACCGGTTACGACGATATAGCCTCGACACTCAATCCCTACGAGATGTCTGTCGACCTCGGCTACTCGCGCAAATTGAGCGAAAAATTCTCCATGGGCGTGGTGTTCCGCTACATATACTCCGACCTCGGCTTCTCCGACTCCTATGCCGGCGACCAGGCGTCGGGTGCCTCGGCATTCTCGGCTGACATCTCGGGCTACTATGTCACCTATCCTATCATCGGGCGCAACGAGTGCCAGTGGGCTTGGGGCTTCAACATCTCCAATATAGGCACCAAGGTGTCGTACAACAATGGCGAGAATCCCGCATTCTTGCCCACCAACTTGCGCCTCGGCACCTCGTTCACCTTCCCCCTCGCCGACTATCACAACCTCGCTATCAACCTCGACCTCAACAAGTTGTTGGTGCCGGCTCGTCCGCGACAAGTCGACTATGACACCGACACCCCCGAGGGGCAGGCTGCCTACACCGAGGCGCTGGAAGATTGGGAGAATATGTCGTCGTTCACCGGCATCTTCAAGTCGTTCACCGATGCTCCCGGCGGCTTCAGCGAGGAGTTGAAAGAAATTACCTGGAGCCTCGGTGCCGAGTATTCCTATAACAATCAGTTCTTCCTGCGCGCCGGCTATTTCTACGAAAATGCCGACAAGGGCAATCGCCAATACTTCTCGGCAGGTGCGGGCTTCTCGCTCAACGTGGTGCGCCTCGATGCTTCTTACATGATAGCCACCGCCCAGTCGTCGCCTCTCGACCAGACGCTCCGCTTCACCCTCACATTCGACATGGACGGCTTGAAGAACCTCTTCGGTCGCCGCTAAAAGTCTGAATAATAACACATAAAGATAAACGGCGCGAAATCACATCTTCGCGCCGTTAATCGTTGTGTATATCGGGGAGGGTTACTTGTACTCGCGGATAGGTAGTTCGCCGGTGAGGGCGGCATAGCCATTCTGGGCGAGCGAGAGCATCTCGTTTTCGCCCGGATAGATGTGGACAGGTGCCAAGAAGCTGACGTATTGGCGGATGTGGTCGGTGACGTAGTCGCTGAAGGCAACACCGCCGGTGAGGATGATGGCATCGACCTTGCCGCATAGGGCTGTGGCGGCGCCACCGATTTCCTTGGCAATCTGGAAAATCATGCCGCCGAGGATAGTCTCGGCTTTCTTATCGCCTTTCTTGATATTCTCGACTATAGCAGCGACGTCGGTGGTGCCCAGGTGGGCTGCCAGTCCGGCATTGCCACTGATGCGTCGCTTGAGTTGGGTACGCGTGTAGCGGTGTGAGTAACTGAGGTCAACGAGGGCGCCGGGGTGGATGGAGCCGGCGCGTTCGGGCGAGAAGGGACCATCGCCATCGAAGGCATTATTGACATCGATGCAACGACCGTGGCGGTGTGCACCTACCGAGATGCCGCCGCCGAGGTGTGCGATGACCAGATTGAGGTTTTCGTACTTGGTGTTGTGCTCGGCAGCGTAGCGGCGAGCGATGGCTCGCTGGTTGAGGGCGTGCCAGAATGCGATGCGGGGCATCAGCGGCGAGCCCGACACGCGGGCTACATCGTCCATCTCATCGACCGAGCAGGGGTCGGCAATGAGGGCGAGACACCCCGGGATAGTCTCGGCGATGGAGGCAGCGATGCGGCAGCCCAGGCACGAGGCATGGTTGTTGGTGGGCTTTTCCATCTCGCGCAGCATCACGTCGTTGATGGCGTAGACACCGCCCTCGACGGGGCGGAGCAAGCCTCCGCGCGACACTATGGCATCGAAGTCCATAGGTATTCCCTTGTCCTTGAGGGTTTTAACTACCAAGTTGCGGCGATAATCGAGTTGGTCGCTGGCTTGGATAAAAGGCGCGAGGTCGCCCACCGAGTGCTTGATATTCTCAACGCACACGGGGTTGAGGTCGTCGAAGATGGCTATCTTGGTGGAGGTTGAGCCGGGGTTGATAGTCAATAGTTTCATGTAAGGAGTGTGTTAGGTAATTCGTGGTATTAAGGTGTGTTGTATTTGGAGCGTTGATGGGTTGAAAAAACGAGGTAAAGGGCTTAGTGGCGTGCAACCGATATGGCGAGAGCCAGGCTGCACAACTTGGAGCGAGAGGAGTCGCCACGCGAGGGCAACACTACAGGCACCTGAGTGCCGACAATCATGCCTGCCATGGTGGCATGAGCGAGCCACGAGATGGTCTTGTAGAAGGTATTGCCAGCCTCGATGTCGGGGAATACGATAGCGTCGGCATCACCGTTGACAGGCGATACGATGCCCTTGATGGCTCCGCTCTCGGGGTCGAGGGCTGTCTTGACATCCATGGGTCCATCGACGATGGCGTTGCCCATGGCACCGGCGGCGCATTGCTCCTTGAGCATTGCGTAGGACAGGGTGATGGGGAACTTGGGCGAGGTCTTCTCGGTGCAGTGGGTGAGTGCCACGCGCGGTTGCTCCACGCCCAGGGTGCGGAGTGTGTCGATGAGATAGCCGGTGATGGCGGCAAACTGCTCGTCGTTGGGGAAGGGAATGACGCAAGCATCGCTGAAGAGCAGCAATTTGTGGCGACCGGGAATCTGTGCGGCGGTGATATGGCTCATGACTGTCCCGCGGGGCAGGATACCGGTCTCCTTGTTGAGTATAGCACGCAACAGGTTGTCGGTATTGACCAAGCCCTTCATGAGCACATCGACCTTGCCCTCGCGAGCGAGGGCTACCGCAGCGGCACAGGCGGCGTCGTTGTCGGGGATATTGACGATGGAAACATGCTCGTCGGCTGCAAAGGGGATGCGAGCCGGGTCGCCCACAAGCACAAAATCAGCCAATGAAGCCTTGATGGCATCGGCGACTGCCTCGCAGGTGTGTTCGTCGTGAGGGCACACCACGGCTACTCGCGCACGTTCGCTGCGGGCTGCCAATGAGGCGATGATGGAATCGAAGTCGTTGTGAAATTGCATACTTTTACTCGTTTTGTGCAAAGGTCTAATTTTTTTTGCACATTTCCAAATTTTTTGTGCGATAGTGCCAAAAAAAAGCAAATTACTCCAATTTCACAACAAAGCCACCAAAATTCAGTAAAGATATCGACTTGTTATTTATCCAATTAAGTCGGTGCTACCTTTGTATCTGACTTACACTATTGATTATCCTTGTTGATAAGGTTGACCACTACTTTCACCATTACATCTTTCTCTTCCATACGGCTCTCGGCTATCATCAAAGTCAGAGCGACGAGAGTATTGTCTGCTATACGCTTTCTGCCGTCTACTGAATAAAGGATGCCATTCTTCTCCATGAACCAGAGAAAGAGCATAGCTGCAATACGTTTGTTGCCATCGCTGAACGAGTGGTTCTTCACTACGAGATAGAGTAGCATGGCAGCTTTTTCCTCAACTGAGGGGTAAAGGTCTTCACCATCAAATGTTTGATAAATCTGTCCAATGCTACTTTTGAATGAATTATCTTTCTCGTTGGCAAATAATTGGCTACCCCCAAACTTCACCTTCAGGGCATTTATAACATCCATGGCATTCTCGTATGTGGCATGAAAAGGCTCTTCTTTGGTCGTCTTCTCAATGATCAATGTCTGATAGTCATAGCGATCGAGTGTGTCGAGGGCATATACATAATCGGAAATAACATTGAACAATCCGGCATATTCACCCTCTGAAATATTGTTTTGGAGGGTGAGGGCACGAGACATTAACCTTACCACATCTTTCAGTTCGTCATAGTGGTCAAGGCGACGCCGATCGATAGCATAGCCTTTGATGAGATACTGCTTTAATATATTGTTAGCCCATTTCCTAAAGACAATTCCATTTCTGCTCTTCACTCTATATCCTACAGAAATAATCATGTCAAGATTATAATAATCAACATTTTGCATTTGAGTATATCCCTCTTTCCTGCCATATTTCTTGGGTGTCGCAAATTTTGCGACTACCGACTCTCCTTCCAGTTCCTCCCTCAATGCATTATTGATATGTTTTGCTATTGTCTTGTAATCTCTACCATAAAGTTGAGCTATTT
>CALZTY010000025.1 GCA_945829225.1 uncultured Bacteroidales bacterium
GTCGTTGATGTCCGGGGTTGAGATCTGGATAAACTTAATCATACGGAAGAAGTACATAAAGAACTTCTTAACCTCGGAAGAATCGTTTTTGCAATATGACGCTATAAAATCCCTCAGGCGAAGATATGCAGATACAAGAAGCTTTCCACTTTTTGTAAGCGTATCTTCGGCCGGTATAGCATCATTTGCAATCTGCTCGAGGATTAGGGAAGCATCTTCATATTGCAGCAAGAGATGGTATTTGTGTACCTCGTTGCCATCATCATCTAATGTGGTATTGGCGATGCATTGGTCGATTGTGCGGTGGTCAAGACCAAACTGAGAGAAAACACTTTTGAAAGCACAAAGGGCAAGGAAAAGCGTTGTTGTGCGCTGCTGACCGTCTATTAGTTCGTTGGAGCCATTGTTGTTGAAAACAACAGTTGTGCCGATGAAATATTCTTTTTTTGCGTCTGAGGAGTATGCCTCGTCAATGTCCGAAAGAAGTTGTTCCACCTGTTTGTCAGCCTCCCAAACGTATTCACGCTGATAGTCGGGCACTACAAAAAAGTTGGAGAAACATTTCTCTACTGTGAGGTCGATAAACTCGTATTTTGAAGAAGTTGACATTGGTTATCAATTTATTGGGATTAAAAGACTTGTACTTTATATAGATGAATTCGGATAATGCTTGAATTACAAAGGTACGAAAATTCTGCCAGATGGTGGATAGTTGGAAAATATGTTTTTTAGCATATCATTTGTAATTCGCTTGCAAAGATAGTATGGTGGGTGTGCAAAAGTGAGGGGTTGGTGAGTTATTAATTGTTAAGGTAGGTGGGCATAAAATACCTGATGTATTCACGCACATTAGTCGCGGTGTGATAGCTGATGTAGTTATTTTTAGAAATGAGAGAGTTTAGGGGATGATGGAGCGGAGTTGGTTGATGTCGGAGATGTTGTGGCGGCGGAGGTAGTCGGAGATGCCGTCGACGATTTGGACAGAAGCGGCGGGGTTGATGAAGTTGGCGGTACCGACTTGAATTGCGGTAGCTCCAGCCATGATGAATTGGAGAGCGTCGTCGGCGTTGACGATGCCCCCGAGCCCGACGACGGGAATCTTGACACGGCGAGCGACTTGCCACACCATGCGGACTGCAATAGGACG
Organism: uncultured Bacteroidales bacterium; assembly: GCA_945829225.1. Taxonomy (GTDB): domain Bacteria; phylum Bacteroidota; class Bacteroidia; order Bacteroidales; family Muribaculaceae; genus CAG-873. Next base: position 1,148 of record CALZTY010000025.1, read on the forward strand.
GACAGCGGGACCGGAGAGACCACCGGTGATAGTGGATATTGATGGGCGCTGCCGCTCGACGTCGATGTGCATGGCGAGTAGGGTGTTGATGAGGGATACGGAGTCGGCACCGGCATCCTCGACGGCAGCGGCGATGCCGGCGATGTCGGTGACATTGGGCGAGAGCTTGACCATGAGGTGTCGAGCCCAAGAGCGACGGACTGCGGCTGTGACCTCGGCAGCGCCTTGGCAAGAGGTGCCGAAAGCCATGCCACCGGCTTTGACGTTGGGACAAGAGATGTTTACCTCGATTGCGTGAATGGCGGGGAGGTCGGCGAGCCGCTCGGCGACGGCTTGGTAGTCGGCGATGGAAGCGCCGGAGACGTTGACGATAACCTCGGAGCCGCAGTCGGCGATAAGTGGGTAAATGTGCTTGACGAAATGGTCGACGCCCTTGTTTTGGAGCCCGACGGCGTTAATCATACCGGAGGGAGTCTCGACCATGCGTGGGGCGTCATTGCCCTCGCGAGGGTTGAGGGTAGTTCCCTTGACGATGAAGCCGCCGAGGCGGGAGAGGTCGATGAAGTCGGCGTATTCGATGCCGTAACCGAATGTGCCGGAGGCGGTGAGGACGGGATTTTTGAGCCTCAAGCCATTGCCGAGGTCAACGCTGAGATTTAGTTCCATAGGAGTTGGTTGATATTAAAAACGGGGCCCTCGGTGCATACGCAGATGTTGCCACGGACGGTTTTTTCGATACAGCAGAGGCAAGCGCCGAGTCCGCAAGCCATCATATTTTCGAGAGAAACGAAGCAGTCGGTGCCGCGATTGCGAGCGGAAGCTGCGACGGCTTTCATCATGGGAGTGGGACCGCAGCAGTATATGCGGTGGTAATCGGCGGAGAAAGCGTTGAGCGAAGTTACCAAGCCATGGTGCCCGGCGGAGCCGTCGTCGGTGGCGAAGTGGAGGTGAGCATCGGGTACGAAGAGGCTGTCGATGCCGGCGATGTCGGCTGCGGAGCGCCCACCGATGCAGATGTCGACTGAAGCGCCGGCAGCGGTGAGAGCGCGGGCGAGGAATACGAGAGGAGCGACGCCGACGCCACCACCGACGAGGAGGGCACGTCGGCCCTGCATATCTGAGGTGTCGAAGCCGTTGCCGAGAGGGAGGACGAGGTTGAGGGTGTCGCCGACGGCGAGGGAGTCGATGTGTCGAGTGGCATTGCCGATGGGCTTGACCATGAGGATAAGGTGCCCGTCGGGGGTAACATCACACACGGAGATGGGGCGACGAAGGAGTACCTCGGGAGCGAGAGCCTGCACCTGGACGAATTGTCCGGGTGTGATGTCGTGGAGATCGGGCGTGCCGAGAGGCAAGAGGGTGAGCAGGCAGTTGCCTCCGGCAGAGGCTTTGTTCACGATCTTGAAGTCTTGAATGCGCTTGGACATAAGAGGAATTATTTGGGGAAGTTATGAGAAGCCCAGAGGGAAGCTTGTTGTAGGCTCTGTGGCTTACCGACGTCGAACCAGTGAGCCGAGTTGGGGAGGGAGAAGCCGCCGATGCGTAATTGTGAACAAGTGTTAATGTAAAAATTTGTTATAGAGAAGGGAGTGTCGGCGGGAGCGAATTGAGTGAGGAGAGGGAAAACGGATGGCGAGATGATGTGAACGCCACCGAAAGCGAGGCGATGCAAGCCCGAGGTGACAAGGTCGGCTGGACGGCACTCGCCGGTGGAAGTGTTAATCCAGCCTCGGAGACGCTGCTCATCAAAGAGGAAGTATCGGGAGGTGTCGCGTGGCTGGACGAGGAGGGTTACGTCGTTGCCCGAGCGAGAGTGGGCGTCAATCATGTCGTGGAGGTCGAAGTCGGTGAGGATGTCGGCATTGTGGATGAGGACCGGCTCGTTGCCAATGAGTGGAAGGGCTCGGAGGAGTCCGCCGCCGGTGTCGAGGAGAAGCTGAGACTCGTCGCTGATGGCGATGTTGACGTGAGAATAGTTATCGTGGAGAAAATCAACGATTTGCGAGGCGAAATGGTGGACATTGACGATGATGTCGGAGATGCCGGCATCGAGGAGCTTGTCGATGACGCGAGCGATGATAGGTTGACCAGCCACGGGAGCGAGCGCCTTGGGGTGGGAGTCGGTCCAAGGCTTGAGGCGACTGCCAATGCCGGCGGCAAAAATCATACCTTTCATAGCTCGTGAGTTATTTGCGGTTGAAGAGTTGCTCGATATTTTGCTCGCGGTGGATTAATTCCACTTTGACGTTAAATTTGCGGTTGAGGTGCTCAGCCATGTGTTGAGCGGAGTAAACCGAGCGATGCTGCCCACCGGTGCAGCCGAAGGATACCATAAGGTTGGTGAAACCGCGGTCGATGTAGCGCTGAACTGTGGCGTCGACGAGGGCGTAGCAGTGGTCAAGGAAGGTGAGGATTTCGCCATCCTCCTCGAGGAAGTCGATGACTTGGCGGTCGAGTCCGGTGAAAGGCTTGTAACGCTCGTACTTGCCGGGGTTGTTGACGGCTCGGCAGTCGAAGACGTAACCGCCGCCATTGCCGGTGGGGTCGTTGGGGATGCCCTTTTTGTAGGCGAAACTCATGACGCGGACAGTGAGGAGTCGCTTGGATTCGTCGGAAGTGAATTGCTTGAGGTTGACGAGGTCGGCGAGCATGCGAGAGAGGTAGGGATACTCATCGAAGGGTTGCTCAAGGAGAGCGCGTAGGTTGGCGATAGCGTATGGGACACTCTGCATGAAGTGAGGTTTCTTCTCGAAGTATCCGCGGAAGCCATAGGCGCCGAGGACCTGGAGGACACGGAAGAGGACGAAGTGACGGAGAGTGCGATGGAAGCTATCGGGGTCGATGGGTTGATATTTCTGGACAGCATCGATGTATTCGTCGATGAGCTCGAGGCGGAAAGAGTCGGAGAAATTAGCCTTAGCCTGCCAGAGGAAAGAAGCGACGTCGTAGTAGAAAGGACCGCGGCGACCGCCTTGGAAGTCGATGAACCAAGGCTCTCCGTCCTTAATCATGACGTTGCGCGACTGGAAGTCGCGGTACATGAAAGTGAGGGAGTCGGACTCCATGAGCTTGTCGGCGAGGGCATTGAAGTCGTCCTCGAGGCGGTCCTCTTCAAATTCGAGCCCGGTAGCCTTGAGGAAGCAGTACTTGAAATAGTTGAGGTCCCACATAATCGAACGGCGGTCGAAGGCTGGGACGGGGAAGCACTTGGAGAAGTCGAGACCTTGAGCGCCGGCGAACTGGAAGTCGGGGAGGCGGCGAATGGTTTTGACGAGTAATTCGCGTTCAAATTGGGAGAAAACGCGGGTGAGGCGCCCCTTCTCGATGGCATTGAAGAGGAGGGTGTCGCCGAGGTCCTCTTGGACGTAGGACATGCGGTCGGGGGCAATTGCGAGGACTCGAGGGACTGGCAAGCCCTTGGAGATGAAGTGGTCGTCGAAGGAGAGGAAAGCCTCGTTCTCGAGGCGGTTGGTGCCGACCACACCGATGAGGGAGCCTGCAGCGCCGTTGATGCGGAAGTAGCGGCGGTTGCTACCCGAGGAGGGGAGCTCGACTATGTCGGCGGGGTCTACGCCGCGACATTGCTTGTATAGAGATGAAAGAGTGTCGTTGGTCATAATGAGTTTAGTTGCCAAGTTCGGACAAGAATTTAATGCGGACGAGTCGGATTTCCTCCTCAGTGTAGTCGGGGCACAATTCCTTGTAAGCGTCCTCGAGGGAGTCGGAATGAGCGTTGCGGAAGTAGTCGAAAAGCTCGTCTTGCTCGTCGGCGTCGAGGACGTCGTCGATGAAGTAAGAGATATTGATTTTGTTGCCGGAGTTGACGATAGACTCGATTTCGTCGAGGAGTTGGTCGAAGTCGAGACCGTTGCTGATAGCGACCTCGTTGAGGTCGATTTTGCGGTCGACGGCTTTGATGATAGAGATTTTGCGCTTGCTCTTGTTTGCGACGGAGCGGACGCGAAGGTCCTCGGGACGCTCGATTTCTTTTTCATCGACATAAGTCTTGATGACTTTGAGGAATTCGTCGCCGTAACGGCGTGCCTTACCCTCGCCGACGCCGGGGATATTCTGGAGTTCCTCGGTGGTGATGGGGTAGGTGGTAGCCATAGCCTCGAGGGATGGGTCTTGGAATATGACGTAAGGCGGGAGGTTGTGGCTCTGAGCTATTTCCTTGCGGAGGGCGGAGAGGATGGCAAAGAGCTCGGGGTCAGCGGCGCAAGCCGAGCCGCCCTTGACGGGCGTTGTGTCTTCCTCGTCGTTGAACTCGCTATCCTCGACAATCTTGAACGATGCGGGGTGAGCGAGGAAATTCTTGCCGTCGGGAGTGATACGTAGGGTTCCATAATTCTCGATATCGCGGTCGAGGAACCCGGCGAGGACAGCCTGCCGGATAACGGCGTTGAGGAAACGGCGCTCGGTGCCTTGGCAGCAGCCGAAGACTTCGAGCTCGTCGTGATGATAAGATTTGACGTCGTTTGTGTTTTTGCCGAGCATAACGTCGATGATATAGTCGGCTTTGTATTTTTCTTTTAGGGCGGCAATAGTCTCGAGAGCCGCCAAAAGTTCTTCTTTAGCTTCCACTTTCTTTTTTGTGTTTAGACAGTTGTCGCAGTTTCCGCAATTATCTTCGAGATAAGTTTCACCGAAGTAATGCAGGAGAGTGCGGCGACGGCAGACAGAAGATTCGGCATAAGATGCGGTTTCGGCGAGGAGTTGCTTACCTATTTCTTGCTCGGCGAGGGGCTTACCTTGCATGAATTTTTCCATTTTCTGGAGGTCGCGATAGGCATAGAAAGTGAGGCATATGCCTTCACCGCCATCGCGGCCGGCGCGGCCTGTTTCTTGGTAGTAACCTTCGAGCGACTTGGGCATGTCGTAGTGAATGACATACCGGACGTCGGGTTTATCAATGCCCATACCGAAAGCGATAGTAGCGACGATGACATCGATTTTTTCCATGAGGAAAGCGTCCTGGTTTTCGGAGCGAGTGACAGCATCCATGCCGGCGTGGTAAGCGCGAGCGCGGATGTTGTTGACGCAGAGCAATTCGGCAAGTTCTTCAACTTTTTTGCGGCTGAGGCAGTAGATGATGCCCGACTTGCCGGGGTGTTGCTTGACAAAGCGGATGATGTCGTGGTCGGTGTTTTTGGTTTTGGGACGGACCTCGTAGTAGAGGTTGGGGCGATTGAACGAAGATTTGAAGACGGCGGCGGATTGTTGCATTCCGAGGTTCTTCTGGATGTCGTGTTGTACCTTTTGGGTGGCGGTAGCCGTGAGGGCTATCACCGGGCGGGTTCCGATGTCGTTGATGATAGGGCGAATGCGGCGGTACTCGGGGCGGAAGTCGTGTCCCCACTCCGAGATGCAGTGCGCCTCGTCAATGGCATAGAACGAGATAGTAATAGTTTTAAGAAATTCGATATTTTCCTCCTTGGTGAGGGACTCGGGTGCGACGTAGAGGAGCTTGGTGCGCCCGGCTTGGACGTCCTCCTTTACCTTGTCGATTTGGGCACGAGTGAGGGAGGAGTTGAGAAAATGGGCAATGGAGTCGTCCTCGCTGAAGTTGCGCATGGCATCTACTTGATTTTTCATCAAGGCGATGAGGGGAGAGACGACAATAGCGGTGCCGTCCATGAGCAGAGCGGGGAGTTGGTAACACAGGGACTTGCCACCGCCGGTGGGCATCAACACGAAGGTGTCGCGCCCGTCGAGGAGGCTTTGAATGATAGCCTCTTGGTTGCCCTTGAAAGTACCGAAACCGAAGTGACGGCGCAGAGCGTCGGTGAGAGAAGAATTGTCCATTTTCTGCTTGAATAATGTGAATAAAAGAGGATTGATTAAGAGCCGACGGCAGCGGCGTTGAAATGTGCATTTTCAAACTTCTCGCGAGCGTAGTCGAGAGAGACGGTGAACTCGGAGACGTTGTTGGAGGGGATATCGTACATGGCGTCGACCATGATAGCCTCGACGATTGCGCGGAGACCTCGAGCGCCGAGCTTGTACTCGATAGCCTTGTCGACGACAAAGTTGAGCATGTCGGGGTCGAAGGAGAGCTTGACGTGGTCCATGGCGAAGAGCTTGATATACTGACGCGTGATGGCGTTCTTGGGCTCGGTGAGGACTTGGAGGAGAGCGTCGCGGCTGAGTGGCTCGAGGTGAGTGATGATTGGGAGACGCCCGATGATTTCGGGGATAAGCCCGTAGGAGCGGAGGTCCTGCGGAGCGACATAGCGGAGGTAATCCTGCTTGTCGGAGAGGCTGACGCGCGAGGAGTCGGTGTTGAAGCCGACGACGTGGCTATTCATGCGGTGAGCGATTTTGGACTCAATGCCTTCAAAGGCGCCGCCGCAGATGAAGAGGATATTCTTGGTGTCGACGGGAATCATGCGAGCCTCGGGGTGTTTGCGACCGCCTTGAGGAGGGACGTTGACGATTGAGCCCTCGAGGAGCTTGAGCAAGCCTTGTTGCACGCCCTCGCCGGAGACGTCGCGAGTGATAGAGGGGTTGTCGCCTTTGCGGGCGATTTTGTCTATTTCGTCGATGAAAACGATGCCACGCTGCGCCTTGTCGACGTCGTAGTCGGCGGCTTGGAGGAGTCGAGTGAGGAGGCTCTCGATGTCCTCGCCGACATATCCGGCTTGAGTGAGGACGGTAGCGTCGACGATGGTGAATGGTACGTCGAGGAGTCGGGCGATAGTCTTGGCGAGGAGTGTTTTGCCGGTGCCGGTTGGACCGACGATGATGATGTTGCTCTTCTCGATATCGACATCGTCCTTGGCGTCGGCGGGCTGCATGAGACGCTTGTAGTGGTTGTAAACGGCTACGGAGAGGAACTTCTTGGCTTGGTCTTGTCCGATGACATATTGGTCGAGGAAAGCCTTGATTTCGTGGGGCTTTGGTGTGCCCTTAGCCATCTGCTGAGAGAAATCATCGGCAGCCTTGAGTTTGCGGTCGGCGGCTTCGTCGACGAGCATATCGTGGATTTGCTCGATGCAGTCGGTGCAGATATAAGTTTTCTCGTCGTGGGATGGGACAACGTAGCGGTGGACAGTGTAGTCGCCGGGGCGGCCGCACCAAGCACAGTTCATGTTGGGTATGCCTTGTTTCTTAGCCATGTTATTGCTGAGGGTTCTTGGTGAGTACCTCGTCAATCATGCCATACTCGACAGCCTCGCGGGAGGTCATCCAGTAGTCGCGGTCGCTGTCGCGCTCGACCTTGTCGATTGGTTGCCCGGAGTGGTTGGCAATGATCGAGTAGAGCTCGTGCTTGAGTTTGAGGATTTCGCGAGCTGTGATTTCGATATCAGAGGCTTGCCCTTGAGCGCCGCCCATGGGTTGGTGAATCATGACGCGTGAGTGGTTGAGGGCATATCGCTTGCCCTTGGCGCCGGCGACGAGGAGGACGGCAGCCATGGAAGCAGCCATGCCGGTGCAGATGGTTGATACATCGCAAGATACATACTGCATGGTGTCGTATATGCCCAATCCGGCATAAACCGAGCCGCCGGGTGAGTTGATATAAATGGAAATGTCACGACCGGGCTCGGAGGAGCTGAGGTAGAGGAGCTGAGCCTGAATGACATTGGCGGTGTAGTCGTTGACTTCGGTGCCGAGGAAGATAATGCGGTCCATCATAAGACGAGAGAAAACGTCCATTTGAGCGACGTTGAGCTGACGTTCCTCGATGATAGTGGGGTTGATGTAACTCGAGGTGATGGAGGCGTTTACAGCCGAAGTGTAGTTGTCAAGGGCGAGCCCGTTCATGCCGAGACCTTTGACAGCGAAATTTCTAAAATCGTTATTCTGCATATTGTAGATTAAATGATTGTTCCAAATAATATTCAAAGTTAATAAAAAAATCCGGATTACAAGCAATAATAGAGATAGAAAAAATTTTTTTGATAAAATAAAAATGCTTGAGGTATTATATATATAATGTGTGGAGGTGCCGAGGAAGGGAGAAATAAAAAAAATGTGTAAGTGGCTTGTTAGGTGAGAAAAAAGTGCTAACTTTGCAGTCGCAAAAGCAAAAAACGCTAACACATTAAAAATAAAGGAAAAAAGTAAATGGATATTACATTTGAAAAGACCGGCGAGGCACGCGGTGTGATTACCGCCAATGTGGTTGCAGCCGACTATAGCGTCAAGGTAGACGAAGAACTGAAGAAAATCGGTAAGACCCACGTGATACCCGGGTTCCGCAAGGGACACATCGCCCTGCCTGAGTTGCGCAAGCGCTTTGGCAACAGCGTGAAAAGCGACGTGCTCAACCGCGTGGTAATCGATGCAACATTCGACTATATCGAGCAGAATAAGATTGAGATCATCGGTCAACCTCTGCCCGCCCATAATATAGAGATCGACCTCAAGCAACAGGATTACACCTTCAAGTATGACGTAGCCTTGTGGCCCGAGCTGAATATCGTATTGGATAAGACTGTAGAGCAGCCTTTCTACCTTATCGGCGTGAGCGACAAGATGATCGAAGACCAGGACAACCAGTTGCGTGAGCGCTTTGGCAAGCAAGTTCCCGGTGAGGAAGTCGATGCCAACGCCATCATCAAGGGTACCGTGCAAGAGCTGAACGCTGACGGCAGCATCAAGGAAGGCGAAGATGCCATCCAGGTAAATGATGCAATGTTTGGTATGTTCCTGTTCTCGGACAACGATGAGGCAGCCAAGCTCATCGGCAAGCACGTAGGTGACAAGGTGGTATTCAACCCCGCCAAGGGCTTTGGTGGCAATGCTGCACGCGTGGCTTCATTGCTGAATATCGACAAGGACCAAGCCGAGGGCGTTACCGCCGACTTTGAGGTTGCAATTGCCGAGATTATCGTCAACAAGCCAGCCGAGCTCGATCAAGAATTCTTTGATGATGCCTTCGGTAAGGACAAGGTACACAATGAGGAAGAGTACCGCGCCACCCTCACCAATATTATCAAGAACAATCTCATTCCCAATAGCTTCAACCTCTCAAATCGTCAGCTCCACGACTACCTCATGGATACCTATGGCGACAAGGTGGTGATAGATGTAGAGCTCGTGAAGAAGTGGCTCGCGCTTAACAACCCCGAGAACACCAAGCTCGACGAAGAGTTTGAGGGAATGTTGCCCGGCATCAAGTGGGAGCTTATCAGCCAGACAGTTGTTAAGCAACTTGATGTGAAGGTGACCGAGGAAGACTTGATGGCACAGGCATCGGTGCTTGCACGCCAACAGCTCCAGCAGTATGGCATGTTCGACGCCGACGATGAGATGATCAAGAGCTTTGCCCAGCGCATCCTCGGCGACAAGTCGTTGCGCAAGCAGATTGCAGGTCAAGTAGAGGAGCTGAAGCTCTTCCAAAGCATCCGCGGTGCCATTACAATCAAGGAACAGACCATCAGCGATGAGGAGTTCGGCAAGATTGTAGAAGGACTGAAGAAATAATTTTTCTATTACAGTTAATATGTACGTGGGGCTGCACTGAGTGTAGCCCCGCGTTTTATATATATTAGTGTGAAAATTTTGTAAAAAGAGGAGAAAAGGAGTGAAAAAGGGAGAAGAAAAATTGGTGGGGCGGAAAAAAAGTCGTACCTTTGCGGCGCAAAACAATGCAAGACCAACTAATTAATTAAAAACAACAGTTAATGGCAACAAAAATCAGATTACAACGTCATGGTCGCAAGAACTATGCGTTTTATCCTATTGTTATCGCCGATAGCAGGGCACCACGAGATGGTAGATTTATTGAAAGGATAGGTTCTTATAATCCGAACACTAATCCTGCTACAATTACTCTTAACTTCGAGCGGGCCTTGTATTGGGTGAATTGCGGTGCTCAACCCACCGACACAGTTCGCAACATCCTCTCCAACGAGGGCGTATTGTTGATGAAGCACCTGCAGGGTGGTGTTAAGAAGGGCGCATTCGACGAGGCAGAAGCCGAGCGTCGTTTCAACGCCTGGAAGCAGAGCAAGCAAGCAAAAGTTGAATCAGTAAAGGCAAACGAAGCCGGACGTCTCCAGCAGGAAGCTAAGGCACGCCTTGAAGCCGAAGTTGCAAAGAACAAGGCAAAGGCAGAAGAAGTAGCGAAGAAGAAAGCTGAAGAGGCTGCCGCCAAGGCAGAAGCAGAGGCTGCTGCAAACGCTACCGAAGCTGAAGCTACTGAGGCTCCCGCCGCTGAATAAAAAGCACCTCCGCTTTTACTTGCAGCGATTAGACTTATTTGAGGAGGTGTGTCGGCAAGCCGCTGACACACCCCTTTTTGTTAATTAATAAAACAAATACTTCATTACCTCATGAAGAAATTTCCCGAATATACAGGCTTATCATTGCCTGCAGTGAATAAAGAAATGTTGCAGACGTGGACCGATGAGAACCTCTTTGCCCGTAGTATCGAAGAACGAGCCGGCTCGCCCGCCTTCGTATTCTTCGAGGGACCGCCATCGGCAAACGGTATGCCCGGCATCCACCATGTGATGGCTCGTACCATCAAGGATATCTTCTGCCGCTACAAGACCATGAAGGGCTACTGCGTGAAGCGCAAAGCCGGCTGGGATACACACGGACTGCCTGTGGAGCTGGGCGTCGAGAAGTCGCTCGGTATCACCAAGGAGGATATCGGTCGCAAGATTTCGGTCGATGACTACAACGACGCTTGCCGTCGCGAGGTAATGAAGTACACCAAGGAGTGGGAGACACTCACTAAGAATATGGGCTATTGGGTGGATATGACCGACCCATACATCACATATGACAATCGCTACATCGAGTCGGTGTGGTGGTTGCTCAATCAGCTGTACAAAAAGGGTTATCTCTACAAGGGCTATACCATTCAACCCTACTCGCCGGCTGCCGGCACCGGATTGAGCTCGCACGAACTCAACCAACCCGGGTGCTATCGCGATGTAAAGGATACCACCTGTATTGCGCAATTTGAGGTGCTCGATCCCAAGGCAGAGATGACAGGGTGGGGCACTCCCTACTTTGTGGCATGGACCACAACCCCCTGGACCTTGCCCTCCAACACTGCGCTGTGTGTTGGTCCCTCGATTAATTATTGTGCTGTGCGCACCTACAACAAGTATAACGGCAAGGCTATCACCGTGGTAGTTGCCGAGCCGTTGCTTGATGCCGTATTAGGTGCCAAGGGGCGCGACCTCGACCTCGCCTCCTACAATCCCGGCGACAAGGTAGTTCCCTGGCAAGTGGTTGCTACATATAAGGGTACAGACCTCGTGGGCTTGCATTATCGCCAGCTCATTCCGTGGATGTCGCCCGGCGAAAATGCCTTCCGCGTAATCCCCGGCGACTATGTGACCACCGAAGATGGTACCGGTATCGTGCATATCGCCGGTACATTCGGTGCCGATGACCTCCGTGTTTCGGTGCAGAACAATATTCCGCCTATGGAGCTTATCAACCGCGCCGGCAAGGTGTGCCCCATGGTTGACCTCAATGGTCGTTTCTATATGCTCGAAGACCTTGACGAGGGCTTCGTGCGCGACCGCGTAGATGTCGAGGCTTATACGCCCTGGCAGGGTAAGTTTGTCAAGAATGCCTACGACCCCGACAAGGCGCCCAACGACATCACTCTCGATATCGAAATATGTATGATGCTCAAGGAGCAGGGCTTGCTCTTTGCTTCGGAGAAGCATACTCACTCATATCCCCACTGCTGGCGCACCGACAAGCCTGTGATTTACTATCCGCTTGACTCGTGGTTTATCAAGACCACCGCAGTGCGCGAGCGCTTGATGGAACTCAACAACACCATCCAGTGGAAGCCCGCATCGACCGGTAGCGGGCGCTTCGGCAAGTGGCTCGAGAATCTCCAGGACTGGAACCTCTCGCGTTCGCGCTACTGGGGCACACCCCTGCCCATCTGGCGCACCGAGGATGCTGCCGAGGAGTTGTCAATCGACTCTGTCGAGATGCTCTACAATGAGATTGACAAGGCTGTCGCCGCCGGATTTATGACCTCCAACCCCTTGCGCGACAAGGGTTTTGTCCCCGGTGACTATTCCAAGGAGAATTACGAGAAAATTGACCTCCACCGTCCGTATGTCGACGACATCGTGCTGGTATCGCCCTCGGGCAAGCCTATGCGTCGCGAACTCGACCTCATCGATGTGTGGTTTGATAGCGGCTCGATGCCCTACGCTCAGATTCACTATCCTTTTGAGAATAAGGAAGCCTTTGAGCGTGGCGATGTATACCCTGCTGACTTCATCGCCGAGGGTGTCGACCAGACTCGTGGCTGGTTCTTCACTCTCCATGCCATCGCCGGCATGATTTTTGACCGCGTATCATACAAGGCTGTGGTCAGCAACGGTTTGGTCCTCGATAAGGATGGCAACAAGATGTCCAAGCGATTGGGCAATGCAGTTAATCCTTTTGAGGCTATCGAGCAATATGGCTCTGACCCCTTGCGCTGGTATATGATTGCCAATTCGTCGCCGTGGGACGACCTCAAGTATGACCCGGCAGGCGTCACCGAGGTAGGACGCAAGCTCTTCTCCACGCTGTACAATACCTACTCGTTCTTTGCGCTGTATGCCAATGTTGACGGCTTCGACCCCAATGCGCCACAAGTGCCTGTAAATGAGCGCCCCGAGATTGACCGCTGGATCATCTCGTTGCTCAATTCGTTGATTATCAACGTGGATAGCGCCCTCAACGACTATGAGCCCACCAAGGCTGCTCGCGCTATTAACGACTTTGTGCTCTACAACCTCTCCAACTGGTATGTGCGCCTCAATCGCAAGCGCTTCTGGGGTAGCGAAGACCCCAAGGACAAGTTGGCGGCTTATCAGACCCTTTATACTTGCCTTCTCACCCTCAGCAAGTTGATTGCTCCGGCGGCTCCCTTCTATGCCGACCGCCTCTATCGCGACCTCACTGCCGGTGGCACACAGGGAGATAAGGCTCCCTCGGTACACTTGGCTCTGTTCCCGGTAGCCGACACCTCGCTCATTGATGCCGACTTGGAGAAGCGCATGGATGTAGCTCAGCAACTCACTTCGATGGTGCTCTCGCTGCGTCGCAAAGTTAATATCAAAGTGCGTCAACCGCTGTCGACCATCATGGTGCCCGTGGCAGATGATGCTACTCGCCGGCTGATGGAGTCTATCTCCAACTTGGTGCTTACCGAGATAAATGTAAAAGAATTGAAAATCGTTGACAACGGTGCCGGTGTCCTCGTGAAGCGCGTTAAACCCGATTTCAAGAAACTCGGTCCGAAGTTTGGCAAGCAAATGAAGACTGCGGCTGCCGCGCTTACATCGCTCTCGCAAGCCGAAATCGCATCGCTTGAGGCTCAAGGCTTCATCGAACTCACCCTCGATGGCAACAGCCAGCGTGTCGAGCTTGCCGATGTCGAAGTAATCTCGGAGGATATCCCCGGATGGCTCGTCGCTAACGAAGGCTCGCTCACCGTGGCTCTTGATGTGACTGTCACCGATGCTCTGCGTCGTGAAGGACTCGCTCGCGAAATCATCAACCGTGTGCAGAATATCCGCAAGGAGCGCGACTATGACATCACCGACCGCATTACCCTCACTTTCGCGCCCGCCGATGGTCTTGCCGAGGTGCTTGCCGACTTTGGCTCATATATCGCCTCGCAAGTGCTTGCCACCTCTATCACAGTAGACGATACAGTCGCCGGCAACAGCGATGCCGTGGCTCTCGATATTGATAATATTACCCTTAATCTACTAATACACAAAGCATAACTATGGCAGAAAAACTAAGATATTCCGATGAGGAATTGGAGGAGTTTCGCGCTATAATCAACGAGAAACTCGATAGGGCTCTCAAGGAGTTTGAGCATATGCGTCAGATGCTCACCAACTCGGGAGGCAATGATACCAACGATACGGCACCGACATTCAAGGTGCTCGAGGAGGGTGCCGATACCCTGGGCAAGGAGGAGGCTGCACGCCTCGCCGAGCGCCAGCGCGTGTTTATCAACCACCTCCGCGCCGCTCTGCAACGCATCGACAACAAGACCTACGGCGTGTGTCGTGCTACAGGCAAGCTTATTCCCAAGGAGCGCCTCCGCATCGTGCCCCACGCAACCCTCAGCGTTGAGGGTAAGGAAATGCTCAGCAAGCAGAAATGACCTCGGCACGGAAACACAACACTTGGTTGGTCGTGGCTATCGCCGCTGCGGTGATTATCCTCGACCAAGTACTCAAGTTGTGGGTCAAAACTCACTTCTACCTCGGCGAGAGCTATCAAATCTTGCCATTCTTCGAGCTGAAGTTTATTCAGAACAACGGCATGGCATTCGGCATGGAGTTGGGGAGCAAGCTCTTCCTTACACTGTTCCGCGTGATTGTGGTGGGCTTCATCGTGTGGTATATCATCAGATTGTTGCGACGCCCCGATATCAAGCGCGGCTACTTGGTGACCCTTACCTTGATAGCCGCCGGAGCTGCAGGCAATATCTTCGATTGCCTGTTCTACGGTGAAATTTTCACCAATCCCGCCTTCCCGCAAGTTGCCGAATTTGTGCCTTGGGGCGAGGGCTACGGCTCGCTGTTCCACGGCTTGGTGGTAGATATGCTCTATTTCCCGCTGTTTGAGTTCCAATGGCCCCAGTGGATGCCCTTGGTGGGTGGCGAGTGGTTCTCATTCTTCGACCCGGTGTTCAATCTCGCCGACTCGGCTATCACCATTGGTGTGCTCATCTTGATTTTCTTCTATACCAAATATTTGCCCTTCGGAGCCGGTGATAAAAAGGAGGATTGACCGATTAGCCGCTTGCGCACTGCTTGCTCTTGCAATTATTGCATGCAACAAGGTGCCCGACGACGTCATTCAGCCCGAAGAAATGGCGGCGCTGATGGCTGATGTGCGCATCGCCGGTGCCGTGGTGTCGGTGAATGCCTCGGACTATCGCGGTCCCGCAGCCAAGGAAGCCCTCAAGCAGGAGGTGTTTCGCGTGCATGGCGTCACCGAGGCTCAATACGATAGTTCGTTGGTATGGTATGGGCACAATATCGGTGTTTATCAGGAGGTTACCGACCGTTGCATCGAAATCCTCGAGCAACGCGCTCGCGAAGCCGGTAGCGCAGCCGCCTCGGCGGTGATGTCGGTAGCCGGCGACTCGGTCGATGTGTGGGATGCTCCGCGCCTGTTCTCCTTCTCCAATAATTCGCCCACAAAGTATATCACCTTCGCCCTGGATGCCGACCGCAACTGGGAGCCGGGCGATGTGTACACATGGCATATACGTTTCCTCCTTGCACCCGAGACTGCTCATTGGCAGCTGGTAGCCGAGTATGACGACGGCGCCGTGGAATCGCAATCGGGCACCTTGCATATATCGCAGCAGGGGCGCCAGGAAATCATGCTCTTCTGCGACTCTACTCGCGAGGCTCGTTCCATCTCGGGCTGGCTCGAGGTGACCCCGGCGGGCAATCGCCCCGTGGTGGTGGACAGCGTCGGCTTGATACGTCGCCGCCGATATATTCCCACTTCGGGCTATCGTCTCCAACGTCGCATTGTTCCACGTCCTGATTATGTCGACTCAACAGCCGTGCGTTGACCGCATCCTCGCCCGGCGAGTCATCCATCGTGGCGAAGTATGCGGCTTGTCGCTGGTCACTATCAGCGGCAACGAAGTCTCCGTTGAGCCTTTCACCCACGAGACCGCCAATACCACCTTTTATAGCGGCACATTACGCATCCTTCGCGTCGGCTACCGCACACTCAACGACTGGCACCGCCCCGGCGACCCTATCGCCATTGTTAAAGAATAAACGTTAAAGATTTGGTAATCTAAATCTTAATCGTTAAATTTGCGAGCAGAAAATAACCTTATTGAAATAATGAAATTAAGTATCCTAACACTCGCGACCGCCGCGTTGGTGACGTGTGCGGCGCCCGCTATAGCTCAAGAGACTATGCGCCAAAATCCCTTCCTTCAAGACTATACTACGGTCTATCAAATTCCTCCATTTGAGCAGATTACCTATGCCGACTATCTGCCGGCTCTCTATGCTGCCATCGCCGAGCACGATGCCGAGATAGCTCAAATCTGCAGCCAAACCGAGGCTCCGACATTCGAGAATACCATCCTTGCTCTCGAAAATTCGGGTAGCACTCTCGACAAGGTCGTGCATGTATTTATGGCTCTCGAGGAGTCCAATTCATCGCCCGAGATGGTCGCTATCGCCGAGGAGTTGTATCCTGCTTACTCGCAACATAGCGATGCAGTGTCAATGAACGATGCCCTCTTTGCTCGCATTAAGGGCGTATACGACACCATGGATGCCGCCGGCTTGGATCCCGTGCAGCGTCGCCTCGTCGAGAAGTATTACAAGCAGGCAGTGCGCAACGGTGCCCTCCTCAATCCCGAGCAGAAAAAGGAACTCACCGAGGTCAACTCGTTGCTGTCGTCGCTCTATCTCACATTTAACAAGAATTTGCTCAACGCCACCAATGCATTTGCTGCCGTGGTTGACGACCCCGCACGTCTGTCGGGTCTGCCCGAGAGCATCGTAGCCACAGCCGCCGAGCAGGCAGCCGCTCGTGGTCTCGGCGAGGGTCACTGGGTGTTCACCCTTCACGCTCCCTGCCGCCTCCCCGTGTTGCAGTATGCCGACGACCGCGACTTGCGCTGCGAGATTTATGTCGGCTATACCACTCAGGCACAGAGCGGTGAGTTCAACAACCTCCCCGTCATCAGCGATATCCTCGTGGCTCGCGCTCGCAAAGCCGCTATCCTCGGCTTCGAGAGCTTCGGCGCCTATCAGACCGATTGCGTCATGGCGAAGACCGTGCAGAGCGCTCGCGACCTCCTCATGCAAATCTGGGAGCCTGCCAAGGCTCGCGTTGCCGAGGAAGTAGCCGAGATGCAAGCCCTCGCCGACCGCCGTGGTGACAACATCACCATCGAGCCTTGGGACTACTACTATTATTCCGAGAAGGTCCGCGCCGAGAAGTTTGACCTCGACGAGAACGAAGTGCGTGCCTACTTCCCCCTGCCTTCGGTCGTTAAGGGCTTGTTCACCATGGCAGAGCGCCTCTACAATGTGAAGTTCACCGAAATTACCGATGCTCCTCACTACTTCGATGAGGTGACTGTCTACGACGTTACCGACGCTACCACCGGCGAGCACATCTCGGTGTTCATGACCGACTACTACTCGCGTCCCTCCAAGCGCCAAGGCGCATGGATGAGCGAGTTCAAGGGCTCGTGGGTCAATGCCGACGGCACCGCCGAGCGCCCCATCATCTTCAATGTATGCAACTATGCACACCCCACCGGCGATACCCCCGCTCTGTTGTCGCTCGATGACGTAGAGACCACTTTCCACGAATTTGGCCACGCCCTCCATGGCATGCTCACTCGCGCTCGCTACAAGAGCCTTGCCGGCACCAATGTCGACCGCGACTTTGTCGAGCTGCCCTCGCAGATTGACGAGCACTGGGCAATGGAGCCCGAATTGCTCAAGGAGTATGCACACCACTATATCACCGGCGAGGTAATCCCCGACGAGCTCATCGCTCGCTTGGCTGCCGCCGCCAACCATGGTCAGGGCTTCGCCACCACCGAGTTGTGTGGCGCATCGCTCCTCGACCTCGCATTCGGCGAGCTCAATCCCACCGAGGCTGTCGATGTCACTGCCTTCGAGCAGCAGGTAAGCGAGCAACTCGGCATGCCGGCTCAGCTCACCTACCGTTATCGTCCCGCCTACTTCAAGCACGTCTTCGGTAGCGACCAATATGCCAGCGGTTACTATACCTACTTGTGGGCTGAGGTCCTCGATAGCGATGGCTTCGAGCTTTTCAAGGAAAAAGGTGTCTTTGACCCCGAGACTGCCGCATCGTATCTGCACAACATCCTCGAGCCGGGTGACTCCGAGGACCCCATGACACTCTTTGTACGTTTCCGCGGTCACAAGCCTGCTGTTGACGCTCTGTTGCGCAACCGTGGTCTTGCTGATTAATCCCTTGCCGATATGAAGACTACATACATATTCCTTGCTCCCGGCTTTGAGGAGATAGAGGCACTTGCCACCACCGATGTGCTCCGTCGCGCCGGTATGGCAGTCGAGTTGGTATCCGTTACCGACGACCCCGAGGTGTGTGGTGCCAACGGCATCAGCGCCGTAGCTGACTTCACCCTCGACGAGGTGGATTGCTCCGATGCCGAGTGGCTCATCTGCCCCGGCGGCATGCCAGGTGCGACCAATCTCCATGAGTGCAAGGCGCTCAACGACTTGCTCGTTGCCCACTACAATGCCGGCGGTCGCGTGGCTGCCATTTGTGCCGCACCCGCAGTGGTGCTGGCTCCGCTCGGGTTTCTCAACGGACGCAGTGCCACATGCTATCCCGGCTTTGAGCCGGCACTGCTCGCCGGCGGTGCCTCTCATGTGCCCGAGCGCGTGGTCGTTGACGGCAATGTCATCACCGCCAACGGTCCCTCGTCGGCGATACCCTTTGCAGCTGCCATCATCACCGAGACCCTTGGAGCCGAAGTCGCTCAACAGGTCACCGATGGAATGCTCGTCAATATGTAATCCCAATCCATCCACTAATAGAGAGCCTCGCCCCGCAACCGGCGAGGCTCTCGTTTTTAGTGAAGGGATGTTAAAGTTGTGTTAACAAATATTAAATGGGGGGGTAAAAATTTTATTTTATAATTTTGTACCGCTAAAGACAACCCTTTTGTCGGTGACGGCAATATGGTGAAGTTTTGTTAAGGGGGATTGACCCGGGAAAGCAAGGCTCGTTATCTAAGGCACGAGATTTATTATCAGATACTTACAAAACCAAATTATCAAACAACAGGACCTTGGACTTTATACCGCAAGGGTATAGGAGAAAAGTATTGTGAAATATTTGTTCAGAACATTGTTCTTGGCGACGGTATTGTCGGCAACGGCTTACCAACCCTCTCAACCGACGCTTGACGTTGATACGGCAAATGTACTGTATCGGGTCAATCGCTCGCGTCTCGATACCACCTACTGCGACAATGGCGCGGTGTTGGGCGGCATCGTCGAGTCGCTTGATGCGATGAGCGTATCGGCTGACACATCGCTTGTGCGCATCGATGTCGTAGGCGTTGCATCGCCCGAGGGTCCTGTGGGCAATAACAAGCGCTTGGCTGTCAATCGTGCGCGCCAAGTTCAGGAATATATATCGAGCCATACAGCCACGAGCGATTCGCTCATTGACATAGTGACCGAGAAAAATGCCTGGGTCTTGTTGCGCGATATAGCGCGTAACGATACTATACTCAACGGCATCGATGAGGTGATGCAATACCTTGATGCCCTTGCCGAGAATGACATTGACACGAAAGAACATACTCAAGCCTTCCGCAAACTTTGGGGGTTCAAGAGTGGCATATATTATAGGTATATCTACAAGCGTCTGTATCCTTTGGTTCGCGCTGCCTCGGTGAGAGTTGTATATCTCGCCGAGAGCAGACCAGCCGAGGAGCCTGACACCATCGAAGTGGTTGCTGAGCCGGATACCCTTGAGGTAGCCGTGGAGCCGGATACCATCGTCGTGCCGACGGAGCCGGAACCTACGCCGGTGGTTGCTCCCATCGTGACACCCAAGCCCCTGTATATGTCGCTGAAGACCAATATGCTATATGATGCGGCGTTGTTGCCCAACATCGGCGCCGAGTTGTATGTTGGCTCAAATTTCTCGGTGACAGCCAATTGGATGTATGGCTGGTGGAATTGCGACAGTCGCCACCACTATTGGCGAGCCTACGGCGGCGATGTGGGTATGCGCTACTGGCTCTCGCATAGTAAACCCCTCACGGGACACCACATCGGCGTGTACGGTCAGATGCTCACCTACGACTTCGAGTGGGGCGGTAAGGGCTATATGGGCGGTGTGCCGGGCGGCTCGCTGTGGGACAAGGCTCACTGGGGCGCCGGCATCGAATATGGCTTTGCTCTCCCGATTGCTCGCCGACTCAATATCGACTTTACGATCGGTTTGGGTTACCTCGGCGGCGAGTACCGCGAGTACATACCCATTGACAATTGCTATGTGTGGCAAGCCACCAAATATCGTCACTGGTGGGGACCTACCAAGGTAGAAATATCCTTGGTGTGGCTCCTTGGTAGTGGCAACCACAATAAGCCGAAAGGAGGTGAGCGATGAAGAGTATTGCTAACTTCCTGTATATTATAGTGTTAATGCTTGCTTTTACTGCCTGCGAGCACAAGGAATTATGTACCGACCATCCACACAAAGCAACTGTTACGCTGAAATTTGATTGGCGAGAGGCTCCCGAAGCAAATCCGCGAGGTATGTGCGTGTTCTTCTATCCCATCGAGGGTGGTGTGCCTTACCGCTACGACATGCGAGGCACCGAGGGCGGCTCCATCGAGTTGCGCAACGGCACCTATCGCATCATCACTTATAACAACGATGCCGAGGGCACCCAGAGTTATGGCGTTGACGACTATCTCCTACACACCTTCTTCACTCGCGAGGGCAACGTCTTGGAGCCTATCTACGGCAACACTGCCAATTATGCTCCGCGAGCCGATGGCACCGAGGACGAGCGCGTGTTCATTTGCCCCGATATGATGTGGGGATGTGCAGTCGATGAGTTGGTCGTTGTCGATGGCGACGTAATCACACTCTATCCTCACGAACTAACCTGCGAATACACCTACGAGATACTGGATGTGACCAACCTGCGCCATGTGACGAGTATGTGCGCCACTATCAGCGGTATGTCGAGCCGACTGCGTATCCACGATGAGTATCTCGACAGCGAGCCGGTCACCATCCCTTTCGATGCTCTCAAGGGCGACGACACCACTATCGTGGGGCACTTCTATACCTTCGGCTGCGACCTCGTGAGCCTGTATACCCACCGCATGGTGCTCTATGTGGTGATGGACGATGGCAGCAAGTATGCTTTCGGACCCAATACACAGCGCTTCGATGTCACCACCCAGGTACACCAATCACCCGACCGACACCATGTGCATATCGTCATATCCGGCGGACTTGAATTACCTCAGCCCATCGAGAATGGTCACGGCTTCAATCCCTCGGTAGACGATTGGGATGAAATTAATGTAGAAATTACAATGTAATTATCAATATTTTTAATTCTTAAAAACTAAATGCAAATGAAGAAATTATTCTTTGGAGCAGCCGCAATGCTGGCATTGGCATCCTGCTCAAGCGAGAACACTCTCGACCTGAACAACAGCGGTAACGAAATCGCATTCTCCGTTGCAACTAACAACACCTCGCGTGCCGCCGACGTGTATTGCAACAACAACCTGCCCGGCGAGTTCAATGTATGGGCTTCGCACGGCAACAAGCAGTACATTGCCGGTGACCTCATCAAATTTGAAGGAGGCAAGTGGGTTAACAAGAGCGGTAACCGCTACTGGCCATCGACCGGTGATGTGACATTTGTTGCCTATGAGAATGAAAACGGTGATTTCGCTTTCAACCCCACCGGCGCATCGAACCTCACCAACTTCACCGTGCCTACTGACGTTGCAAACCAACTTGACTTCATCTACGCTCGCAAGACTCAGGCAAAATCTGCAGGCACTCAAGTTAACCTTAACTTCCGTCACGCTCTCTCGCAGATTGTCTACAAGGCTAAGAACACCAACAAGAACCTCTTCGTAGAAATCGGTGTCGTGTCTATCGTGAACGTTAACTCAAAGGCTGACTTCGCTTTCCCCACTGCAGACACAACTACTCCCTATGTGGACCACGGCTCAACAGGCGATGCTACTATCGAGAACCAAGGTACTTGGAGCAACTGGTCGACCCTTACCACTTTCCCTGTGTCATTTACAAACAAGGAAGTTGCCGGCAACTCAGCCCCTGTTGACCTGACTGCAGCCAATGACCCCACTAAGGAATTCAGCAGCCTCGCTCTGCTCCTCATTCCCCAGACTACTACTGCATGGGACCCCTCGTCTGTTACCAAGCCTACAGATGAAGCAACAAATACCTACTTTGTGCTCTCGTGCAAGATTCGCAACGTTCGCGATACTTCGATAGGTGTTCAGGCAGATGATATTTATCTGTATGGTGCTGCTGATACCTATGCCAACATCTACATTCCTGTTGCTCTCAACTGGGCTCCGGGCAAGAAGTATGTCTACACCTTCACCTTCGGTGACGGCACCGCCGGCTATGACCCCGAAGGCGACCACGTCCTCGTGCCCATCACATTCGATGTAACCGTCGACGACTTCAAGCTCGGTGGCGAGCATGATGTAAATATGGATTAATCCACAATTAACCCTTATAACAAAGCTATGAGGGGTTAAATGTTCCCCTCATAGCTACAATTTGAAACGAAAAAAAATGAATAATTGCCGAAAAATCAATTGTTTGGCGGTGTTGTCAGCCATGGTGTTTGCAACGTCCTGCAGCGATAGCGACTACCGCGGTGGCGATAGCCTCGACGAGGTAGTATCCTTCGCGGTGATACCAGCCGACTGGCAGGTAATGGGCGCCGGGCGCTCGGTCAACAAGGCGGCAGGCAATGCAGTGCATACCCGCGAGAATATCGAGGGTAGCGACTACACCCTGCACACAGTCATTGAGCGCAACGGCTTAGGCGACGAGCAAGGCTCGCGAGCCTTGGTCACCACGCTCGATGTGTTGAAGTCGAGCGGTTTTGAGGTGAATGCTATTGTTGAAAACAAGGCTACGGGCAACAAGCAATTGTTGATGCGCGAGACTGCCGTCAACTATAACGGCTCGGCATGGACATATAGCCCATTGAAGTATTGGCCTAAAGTCGATCAATACAAGACCTCGTTTTATGCCTACCGCCTCAGCGATTTTACTTCGGCAACTTACGAGGGCGCAAATTTGTTGCCCACATTAAAATATACGGTACCCGTAGACCCTACGGCTCAGAAGGATATAGTGACGGCTCAAAATGCCAATAACGATCGCAAGCCCGTGGACCTTGCTTTCGAGCACCGCATGACTACAGTGCGAGTAAAGACCCGCCATATAGATCGTCCCATCATTCGCTTGGAATTTACAGGTATCTATGACAATGCTACATTCGACCTTACCACCATGACGTGGCAAAATGTGAAGTTCTCTGACGAGAACCCCGAGGGCATTTTCAGATACCGCTTTGTAGGCTCGCAACTCATTGGCGAGAGCGGAGCGGGTGAGGTGTATGTGCCCGACGAAGGGGGTAGCGAATACTATTTCATGATGCTGCCACAGGACCTTGGTGCAGCCGGGCGCGATGCCCGCGTCAAGGTGCTCTTTGACAACGGCACCATCGTCACAGCGTCGCTCAAGCAGAACTGGGAAGCAGGAACATCGGTGACCTACATCTTCTCCTATGACGATGTCACTTGCCAGTGGCTCGAGGATGCCAACTGCTATCTTATCAACCCCATTAAAACCAGTAACCGAAAGGATGTCAACCTCTTTGCCATTCCTATCAGTTTCCGCATCAATTCCTTCTGGCAGAACGAGGCAGGAGTGAAGCCACTGACCGGCGGAGTAATCTATGCCGCCGACGTGATATGGCAGGACCGCAATGAGCGCATGATTGACTTCGGTGAGAGTGCATACTCTGATGCAACAGGAAGTTACAACCATTATACGACAACTGCTCAGGGTGATGGAGATGATGAGTACTTATATTTCAAACTTCATAATCCCGACTTTACGGGCACGGCAAATATTGTGGTCGGAGTGCGCTTGGCGTCCGCTCTGGGAGGTCACGAAGGTGAGTATCTGTGGAGTTGGCATTTGTGGCTTACCGACTACTATCCCATCCCGGATGTCGCCTATGAACTCAATACTGCAGCGCGAGTGAGCGTGCCGGGTGGCTCCATTGAGCGCTACGACGAGGGATATAATGTGCCGGAGCCAAGTTGGAGCGTACTCCGGAATCGCTACTTGATGGACCGCAATATCGGCGCCAAGGCTCCCTCTACCTACGATGGGACTATGACCAGTTTTGAGAATTCCCGCGGTATGTATTATCAAGTGGGACGCAAAGACCCCTTCCCACCCAACGGCACATTATATCATATTGACGGCACATCGGTGGTAGGTACACTTGCACCGGATAATGCCGCGTTGATAACCTCAAAAAATCTACGCACCACTGCGGACTACAATCTGCCTTTAATAGATATGGTCAAGTATCCTATGCAATTTGTAAGGTATGATACCTACGAGCGAGTGTGGATGTATGAAGATTGGCGCAATCCGTCGTGGTATCCCGAGGGCGCCGGTGACGGCAAGAGTTTCTATGACCCGTGTCCTCCGGGATGGAAACTCCCCGACAAGCGAATATTTGATATATTCCATGCGTCGCAGACCTATGTCGAGGGCTGGTCGGGATTTGCTGTGTATACATCACCCGATTCACGAGCCCAAGCCAAAGAACTGTTCTACGATGGCAGTCGACTTGTATGCTTGAGACTCTATATGGATAGAGCCAAAACCATGACTACCGACTATATGGCACATGGACAACGAGAGCCATATTCCGGCTTGGAACATTCTGAGATAAATACATTGTTATGGCTTAAGAATAGTCACATCTTCCAGCCCACCAATGGCGGCTCGTTGAGTGAATGTATGAGACCATTTAATCATCCCAACCAGGTATATGGAGGACAAGTAAGAGCAATACATGAGTAAGGGTGTATAAAAATGTAGGTTGATAAGGAGCCGTCGATGTCGTATTTTTGCATCGTCGGCTCTTTTTTTGCTTGATTTTTTCAATAAAAAATGTGAACTTTGTCGCATGGAAAGGCGAGAAACAGTAATAGAGCGATTGAGGCGCGTGACGAGCAAGGGGAGTGACCGCCTTGCCGTTGCAGATGAGCGCCATCATCTCACATATAGAGAGTTGGAATCGCTTACCGATGGCGTGGCACGGCAGTTGCTTACCATTGTCAAGCCGGGCGAGGTAGTAGCCGTCATTGCCGACTGCTCCATCACCGCGGTGGTCGCCCCGTTGGCGATAATGAAGGCTCGATGTGCCTTTGCGCCGATATATGCCGAGTGGCGACGCCCACAGTTTGAGCATATCTGTCGCGATGCACGGATTCGAGTGGCTATTGTTGATGACGGACTCGTCGACTTAGTGCCCGAAACGGTTAAAACCATTACGTTAAGTGAAATACTTGATTATATTGATAATCAGGTGGATGAATTGCAGACCCCGTCGCTTGAAGACCTTGCCTTGATAGTCTACACCTCGGGCAGTAGCGGACAACCCAAGGGATGTATGCTGTCGCATCGCAATTTGGCTCTCCAAGCCACAAACTACGGCTTTACTGCCGAGGATATCACCGCCTCGTTCATGCCGCACAACTCTGTTGCTTTTATCCACGATATATTCGGCGCTCTGTGCGTAGGGGCAAGCATCCGGATTATGTCTCGTGATGCCAAGGATACTCCGGCGACTATAGCCGAGTTTATCAACGTGAAAAGAGCAACGACGATAATTCTGCCTGGGCGTGTCGCAGCCGAGATGTCGGCAATGGAGTTTCCAACGTTGAGGAAGATGATAGGGGTAGGGGAACATTGGCAACCGCGACAAATCCCGCGAGGCTACGAACTGTACAACGGTTACGGGGCATCGGAAATTTGTGGCGGGGCGTTGCGCTATTGCATCACCGAGTTGCAGTCGACTATCCCGGTGGGCACGGCGCTGCCCAATGTGGGTGTTGAGATAGTTGATGAGGACCTGCAGCCATGTGACGATGGACAACTCGCCATAGTCGGTGATGCCGTGGGCGAGGGCTATCTTAATCTCCCGAAACTGACCGCCGAGCACTTCATCACCCTGCGAGGCGAGCGTGTGTATCTCACCGGCGACCGTGCGCGTCGCCTTGCCGATGGCAATATCGTGATTGCCGGGCGCATCGACCGCACCGTCAAGGTCAGTGGTTGGCGAGTAGACCTCCAAGCCGTCGAAGTCGCCATGTCGACTCAGAGAGATGTGGAAGCGGCGGCGGTTCGAGCCATACAATTCGGGCAAGATACGGTGTTGTGCGGCTACTACCAAGGCGCGATACAACCCGAAGCGTTGCGCGACGAGTTGCGACAGTCGCTACCGTCGTATATGGTGCCCACGCACATCATGCGACTTGAGCAGTTGCCATTAACCGCTTCAGGGAAGATTGATTATCCCAATTTGCCGGCACCGCAATGGCATACTCACAGCGATGATTTGCCCGACAATCTGCGGCAATTGTTAGCCATAGCACGGAGCGTGGTCTCGGCTCCGATTGCCGATATACACACTGACCTCGTGTCGCTGGGCTTGTCGTCGTTGACGGCATTGGAGTTGAGTGTAGCCATCGAGGAGCAGATGGGCTTACAGATTACCGCAGCGTCGATTTTGGCTTTTCCCACGGTGGCTCAAATCAGCGAGAACGCCAGGCTTACGCTCAATATTTTGCGTAAATTTCCTGTCCAAGATACATATCCGTTGATGGCAGACCAGCGCCGTATGGTCGAAGGTGCGATCGAGCATCCCGATGACCCCAAGAATGTGATGACCTATGCTGTCGAGGTGGACAATGTGACGTCAAAGCAGTTGGAAGATGCTATCAATAAGGTGTTTGACAATCATGAATACCTTTGCGTGCAATTCAGTCGACGCGATGGCAAATTTGTTCAGCGCTGTGGCACCGAGCGCCCGCCGATTAAAGTGATACGACTGTCCAAGCCATGCTCAGAGGCGGATATGCTCGCCGAAGCGAGTCCTTGGGCTATTCTTGATGCTCCGCTCACGCGTTTTGCTATCTTTGAGGCTGAAAATCAGCCTATACGACTTCTTGTTACCACTATGCATGCCGTGAGCGATGCCGCCTCATTTCATATTCTTATCAATGAGATAGTCGATGCTTGCAACGGGAAGGAATTGCTACCGGAAATCATTGATGCTTATGACCTTACGTTGTGCGAGCAGCGGTTTGAGGCATCTGAGGAGGGAGCGCGTTGTCGCAAATACTTTGAAGATATCTGCGCCGCCGGCTATTTGGTAGATAGGCTTAATGATGAGAAACTGCCCGCCGAGACTCCCGGAGTAGCGACGTTCGAGGTTGATACAGAGGTGGTTGAGGGACTTGCTCACCGCCTTGCCGTCACGCCCAACGCTTTGATGACTACCACGATGATGCAAGCTATAGGTGATCTCACCGGGCACGACAAATTGGTAATAAGCACCTTCTCCAACCGCCGCAATTTGATGGCAGTGAGCCGCACACAGGGTATGTTGCTGCGAACGCTACCCATTGTGTGGGAGCGCTCGACACTCGCTCCGCCGGAGGGAGTACGGCAAATGCAACAATTTTTCCGCCGGCTCATGTTGTGTGACCTCTATCCGTTCTGCAATATCGCCGACGAGATAGGCTTCGAGATGAAATTTCTCTATATATATCAAGAGGAATTGGCAACGATGACACCGCCCGCGGGGTGGCATCCTATCGCACTTGCCGCGCCCGACGATGCCACGGCGATATGTTGTGTACAGGTGGTGCCGGGATGCGCTACTTACCGAATATTAATTGAATACAATGGCAGGACATATCGTCGTGCCGATATTGAGCGACTAATCGCCAAGTGGCGCTCCAATATAGAAATAATGCTATGAACAGGTCTCTGATTTCCATATCCTTCCATCGCTACCTTATTCCCACGCTCATCTCGTATATGGTTGGCTCGATCAATGGGGTGGTGGATGCCGCCATAGTGGGCAATATTATCGGCGAGCAAGGATTGTCGG
Organism: uncultured Bacteroidales bacterium; assembly: GCA_945829225.1. GTDB lineage: Bacteria > Bacteroidota > Bacteroidia > Bacteroidales > Muribaculaceae > CAG-873. Next base: position 28,893 of record CALZTY010000025.1, read on the forward strand.
TGGTAAATATGTGTATGCCGCTCAATGTGCTGATTATTACGTTGATGACTGTGTGCTTTGTGGGCGCTTCGATAATCACTTCGCGCTCAATCGCCGCCGATGAGCGTGAGACTACGACAGGGGTATTCACTACGGCGACGGTGCTCACATTGGCACTGTCATTGGTAGTGTGCGTCGCGGGCTTGCTCAATATCGATGTTATAGCAGCAGTGTTGTGTCATCAACCCGAGTTGCGCCCCGATGTGACGGAGTATGCACGAGTGATGATTATCGCGCTGCCCGTGATGACTATGTGTGGCGGACTTGCGACAATGGTCAAGACCGACAGTTCGCCACGCTTAGTGACTACGGCGGTGATTATTGCCGGGAGTATCAACACTGTGCTCGACTATGTGTTTATCAAGTACTTACATACCGGAGTGGTAGGCTCGGCATGGGCTGGCGCCACGGGATTTGCCGTGTCGTTGTGTGTCTGTTGTATCCACTTCACATTCAAGCGCTCGCACTTGCGATTCAGCCGCGTGATGCCCCCGGCAGGGTGGCGCGAGATGCTGATGCTCGGCTTGCCGATGACCATCCAGCAATTGTGCAATGCCGCTCGAGCCACGGTAATCAATGGCATGGTTGAGGACACAATCGGCACTCATGGCGAGGCAATCTTGATGCTGTTTATAAATTTTGCAGTCATCGGCGGTGTGTTTTTCAGCGGTGTCAACCAGGTGATGCAGATTATCAACAGTTCGACTATCGGCTGCAGCGACCGCCGCGGTTATGCTATTGCCCTGCGTCATGCCGTACTGTATATCGGTGTCGGAGTGGGTGTGGTGGCTACACTTATTATGCTATTCCCACTCAAAGTGGCAGCGATATTCGGCTTTGACTCCGAGGCGGATATTGCTATGAATATACGTCAATTGGCGCCTACTTTGGTGCTTATGGCGGCAAATTTCACCTTGATGAGCATCTATCAGATTACGGGACGCACGCGCATTGCAATTGTAATCTCGTTGATGCAGACGCTTATGGCACTGCCTGTTATGGTGATGATTTTGAGAGTTTCACCTGAAAATTTCTGTTTGTCATTCCCGATATCCGAGGGGATAACCTTGGCTGTAATCCTTGCTATGCACCGTTCCGTATCACCCAAGTGGACTGTGGAAAGCGAGAATACTTATCGCTTGACAGCCAATGCGATACCGGACGACCTACCGCAATATATTGTAGATGAAAGCCGGGAAGCGGCAGGATGGAAACTCCTCGAGGCGACAGTGCGCACTCATAGCGATGGTAGCGTCACAACGCTCATCCGTCATAATGGCAGCCACACCGAGGATTACACCTATGCCATCAACCTCCACCAGCGCGTACTACGGCAGTGATGAGGCTCTTGTTTTATTTTGATATGTACGGAATTGTTTGTACCTTTGCGAAGATAATGAAATAACGATGGAAACAGTGAGTCAAAAGCAAGAATTGCTGGACAAGCGCTATCTGCGCATGGCGGATATATGGGCTGAAAATTCGTATTGTGTGCGGCGCAAGGTGGGCGCAATCTTGGTGAAGGACCAGATGATAATCTCAGATGGCTATAACGGCACGCCGTCGGGCTTCGAGAACGTGTGCGAAGATGAGGGCGGAGTCACCAAGCCCTATGTGCTTCACGCCGAGGCGAATGCTATCACCAAGGTGGCTCGCAGCAACAATTCGAGCGACGGCTCGACACTGTATATCACAGCATCGCCGTGTGTAGAGTGTGCCAAATTGATAATTCAAGCAGGCATCAAGCGCGTGGTATTCAATGAGATATATCGCATCACCGATGGCATCGACTTGCTGAAGCGTGCCGGTGTGGAGTGCGTGCATATCCCCTCTCTTGATTGACAAAAATTCCAAAAAGGTATATGAAATTGACTTCTAAGACAGTTAAGTGGTTGCCGCTGATAGGCGTTGGTTTGATGGCTATCGGCATAGGTGTCGGCTATCTGTGTGGCAGTAGCAACAATATGACTCCGGCACAGCATAAACTAAACGATATAATCGAACTTATCAACGATGAATATGTCGATGAGATAGACCAAGATAGCCTCATCGAGATGAGTATCGCTGATATTTTGCATAACCTCGACCCGCACTCGATGTATATACCGGTGAGCGAATTAGAACAAGCCAATCGCGACTTGGAAAGTTCGTTCTATGGCGTAGGCGTTCAGTTCCAAATACTTAACGATACTATATGTGTGGTGCAAGTTATCTCCGGCGGACCGGCAGAGCGCGAAGGAATGCTCGCCGGCGACCGCATCATAGAGGTCGACGGAAAAAAGATGACCGGCAAGGATGTCAGCAATGAAGATGTATTCAAGGCATTGCGAGGTCCCAAGGACACACAAGTGACTATGAAGGTGAAACGCAACCATGTGGCTAAGCCGCTGACATTCACCGTGACACGCGGCGAGATACCATCCACATCGGTTGATGCAAGTTATATGCTCAACGACTCGGTGGGCTATGTGCGCGTGAGCAAATTTGCCGGAAATACATATAGCGAATTTATTCAGGCGCTGAGCTCGCTACAGTACAAGGGCGCTACCAAGTTTGTGCTCGACTTGCGAGGCAATGGCGGTGGCTTGCTCGACCAAGCAATTTTGATGGCAAATGAGTTCCTGGAGCCTGCATATAGAATTGTGGAAGTCAGAGGACGTCATACACGCGAAAATGCCACATGGGTGAGCGATGGCAACGGTTCGTTCACAGCACAGAAGTTGGTGGTGCTTGTCGATGAATTCTCGGCAAGTTCGTCGGAGATTGTCGCCGGTGCTATCCAGGATAACGACCGCGGACTCATCATCGGACGTCGCACCTTTGGCAAGGGCTTGGTGCAGAGAGCGATAACTTTGCCCGACTCGTCACAGATACGACTGACGGTTCAGCGCTATTATACCCCATCGGGGCGCTGTATCCAGAAGGACTTTGTGCGTGGACACAATGATGACTACCAGACCGAAATTGTCGACCGCTACTCCAATGGCGAGGTCTTTAGCGCCGATTCCATCAAGGTAGACGAGAATAATGTGTTCTACACACTGTCGGGACGCACTGTTTATGGTGGGGGTGGCATCATACCCGATGTGTTCGTGCCGTCAGATACTTCGTTTGTGACTACTTACTATCTGAATGTGGCAAATGCAGGCTTGCCGATACGTTTTGCATATGAGTATGCCGATCTCAATCGCGAGAGCCTCGCTAATGTAAAGACTGTCAAGGAATTGCTTACAAAATTGCCACCTGCCGATGTGCTGTTGAGAGCGTTTACCTCATATGCCGCTCAAAATGGTATTCCGCAGCGATGGTATTATATCAATATTTCAGCACCGTTGATTATCAATCAGTTGAGGGCGCTCATTGCTCGAGATATCTTGGATATGAATGCTTACTTTGAGATAGTAAACGAGAGTGACCCGGTAATCAAGGAGGCTCTGAAGCAACTGAGCAGCGATTAGTTATGGATAAGCGGCAACTGCGTAGCGCTGTCAAGGCAGCCAAGCAAGCCCTGACGCCGGAGCAAAAGGCACATGCTGCAGCTCGAGTGTTCGAGCAAGTGGAGCAATTGCCGCAGTTTGCCGATGCTCGCAATGTGTTGATTTATTACTCTTTGCCCGATGAGTTGTCGACTGTTGATGCGATAGACCGATGGAGTGGGTTTAAGAATCTTTATTTGCCGAGGGTCAATGGCGATGAACTTGACATCTTGCCCTATGACCCGGCAAAGCTTTTTCATGGAGCCTATAACATCGTCGAGCCGACCGGCGATACACTTGTCGATGTTGCGGATATCGACTTGATAATTGTGCCGGGAGTGGCGTTTGACCGAGCGGGCAATCGTCTTGGGCGCGGTAAGGGCTACTATGACAGACTGTTGCGTAATGCAAGAGCTGTCAAGGTCGGCGTGGCTTATCAGTGTCAGATTGTTGAGAATATGCCCACTGACGAGTATGATATTCCCATGGATATAGTTGTTGCGGATAACGAAGTTATAATCAGATAATTATGCAAGTATCAGCCGAAGAATTACATGTCGAGGAGGTGCGCCTGCGCTATGCCGAGTTGCTACAAGACGAGTCGGTATTCCCGACCGAAGCCAATTGGGAGTACATAATCAAGCATCGTATGGAAGGGCTTGGCGATGACCTGCTTGAGAAGTATATCGATGCGATGACCATCGGCGATGTCGACCGCGTTGACTTGCACAATATCGCCATAAATCGCTTCCATGACTACCTTGATGCGGTGTCATTTCGCTATGCCGTTAATGTGGTCTATGGCAATATCTCCAATAAGGAGATAACCGTCGACTTGATCCGTAGGCATCGGTTGTTCGATGCTGACAACCTTGCCGAACTGATAGATTGTGGCGAGATATCAATGGTGATGGATGTGATTGATGTGTACAAGCCCGAGTATGATGCCGGCGACTTGGAGGCGATGCAGAGTCTGTTGCATAAGATCGATGAGTTGCCGGCGCGAGGGTATAACGAGATGCGTAAGGGGCTGTTTGGCACAACACTAAAGTATATTTGTCCGGCTGGTCATGTCAACGATGCTGCCACCACCTATTGCGCACATGCCGGTTGTGGGCTCGATAGGCGAGGATTCACCGAGACCCAGTCGCGCGCCTTAGAGACCTACCGCCATCGCATCGCCGCCCTCAAATCCCTCCTTTGGCACCACTCCCATTAAAAATTGAAGAGGATGCTTCTTGAAAGAAACATCCTCTTGAGTTGCCTTGGAAGGATTCG
>CALZTY010000026.1 GCA_945829225.1 uncultured Bacteroidales bacterium
GTTGCTCAGGAACTTATAAATAAAGTTAAATTATAGTGTTGCGGAATTAAGGATAATTATAAATAATAGTACTTTTGCACCATAATTATCATACTTTGTGTACAATTTCATTAATATACTGTAACTTTTTAATTCCACAATTTATGAAAAAGTTTTACTCTTTGATTCTGTGCGCCTTTATGGCAAGCGCTGTTGTTCCCGCATTTGCCGGTGATTTTGTGTTTTGGATTGATGACCGTGAAGTTGCAACCTTAAATTTCACTGTCCAGGAGGGAGAAGGTAAACCTGATGGTGTTAATACTAAAGATTTTAGCACAGCCATTAAAAATGGCTATAATGTCTTGACCCCCCGTTTCCTTTGATAACAAACTGCTGATGACATTCTATGGACCAACCGGACCGTTCAAAACATGGGTATATAAGAATGGAGTGCAGCAAGAACATCAGCCCTATGTGGACTCCTACTACATCTTTGAAGTAGCCGAAAACAATGTTGTAAAGGTGTTCCTTGCTGCCGAACCTACAAATTGCACAGTGAATTTCAGCGGTAGCGGATTGGCTTCAGCCGGCATCATCGCCGACAAGGTGGTAAATGTTGAGACCTCATCGGCTTTTGCTTGCTTCAATGGCACCGAGATGATTATTACCCCCAACGACGGCGCTGCCATCGAGGTAGGCGTTAATGACGCTATCATCGATGCTGATGCCGAAGGCAAATTTGTTTTCGTAGTCGACGAAGCCACTACCAACGTGGTAGTCAATCTCAAGGGTTCGGGCATCACCAGCGCAATCAATGATGCTGCCGACAATGTTGAGATTTACAACCTCCAGGGTATTCGCGTCAGCAACGATGTCAACGCCCTCCCCGCCGGTGTATATATCCGCGGTGGCAAGAAGATATTGGTAAGATAAGTAAACATACTGATTACCCTCCGGGACCATGGCGTGAGCCTACGGTCCCGGAATTTTAGTTATTATACAAGTGTTGTTTTGTAAGTTTTTATCGCTTTACGAAAATAATTTGCAAAATATTTGGTCGATTTAAGATAAAATATTACTTTTGCACTGCGAAAGCGTTTCAATTATGTGCAATCACTTTCACAATAACCAATATTAACTAATTCCACTTATAAGTAAATGAAAAAGTTTTACTCGTTCATTTCCATTGCATTTATTGCAATCTTCGGGCTCCAAGCATCAGCCCAGGACGCCGCGACTGTCACTTTTACATTGAATATTGACAATCCCGACGCTGTTTCTGTAACATTTGATTATGCCGAAGACCCCGGGTTCACTTTGGTCGCCGGTGACAACGTCATCACTCGCGCGCAGTATACTACGGTGCAGGTAAACTTGAAGTCCGACTATGCTTTCGAGTCCATCCTCGATGAGAATGGTACCGCACAGGGTGTTTATGGCCCCACATGGTACACCGGTTGCTATCCTAACAATGACGGCAAGACCTTCTACATCAAGACTATCGACTTGAATGCCACTCGCACTGCCTCGTTCACCCTCACTGTTGACGACCCCTCGCAAGTAATGGCTTCGTTTAAGGGTTCCAATGCCAACGTTGAACTCCAGGCAGGTACCGCAACCTACAAATTTGACCCCAATGTCGAGACATCTCTCTTTGTGGCATCAACAGGTTACAAGAACCTTTATCGCGTGACCCTCAACGACGTGGAAATCCCTGTTACCGATTCATCGGTTGAGGTACCCCTCTCCGAAGGTTGCCGTGTAGTTGTTGAGGCTAACTATCCCGACATGCCCTGCAACCTCAAATTTAACTACGACACTGAGAATTGCCCTGGTCTTATCACAAGCATTTCGGTGAACTATAACACTGTAGAGTTTGACGGCAAAAACTTGTCAGTTCAAGCCGGTGACAATGTAGCTATCAACTTCAACCGTGATTACAAGATAGATGCCATTACCATCAATGGCGTAGCGCAAGACCTCACTTACTTCTACTATTATCTGTCATTCACTCCCACCGAGGATGCAGTCTTCAATATCACTGCACAACCCTATGGCAATATTAAAGCCACTGTGCTTGCAAACCCCGCTGCAGGCTTCCTTGTTTACAAGAGCTATGGTTCACCCGAGAACCTCCTCACCCTCGTAGACGGTCGCAACGAGGTAGAGATTGGCGAGAATGCGCCTACCCTCTTCTGGAAACTTGCTGCTGGCTACGATTTGGTTTCGGTAACAACTACTGTCAATGGCGAGACTACCGATCAATCAAATAACAACTATATCGATGTCGTTGATGGTATGGAAATCAATTTCCAAGCCAAGGCTATCGTCCTCGACAAGCAGTTTGTATTCTGGGTTGATGACCAGTCAGCCGCTGCCTACTACTTCAGCATCAACAACAACGCTCGCGACTACTACACTGTTGAGAATGGCTACACAGTGATTGGCTTCACCGACTCCTACTGTCCCTTCTCATTTGGCTGGGCAGGTGCACCCTCCACTCAACTCTACCTCAACAACGTATTGGTTGAGCCCCTCTATGCAGGTGGCTCCACATTCAATGTGACTCCCGCCGATGGCGACGTTGTTAAGGCATATCTTGCCGCTAATGCTGTAGAATGTAGCGTGGCTGTAGTCGCTGAGGGCGAATGTATCGCCGGCACCACTGCTACCGTAGATCTCATCGTGCCTCAAGAACTCGTCGACTTCACTTGCCTTAATGGCACACAAGTGAGCATCACTCCCGATGCCGCTGCCGATGACTGCATATGTGTGCTCAACGGCGAAGAGGTTGTGCTCGGCGCTGACGGCACATTCACATTCGTAATCACCGAGGCAACAAACACTCTTAACATCAAGGTTGACAAGAAAGATGGTATCTCATCTATCTCGCTCGATGGCAACAACGCCGACAACGATACCTATAATCTCCAGGGTATCCGCGTTACATCAACCAACCTTCCCGCCGGTATCTATGTACGCGGTGGTCAGAAGATTGTCGTAAAATGAATCCCAAGTGTAAAGAAATAATATTTCTGTAACTTATTTATAAGATCGGGCTATCCGAGGTCCTCGTGACCTCGGACAGCCTTGTCTCTTATAGAACACACGCAAAAAATATATTTAAAACATATACCTTGCATCAATGAAAAAACTACTTATTAGTGCAGTACTACTTGGGCTGAGTGCTACGGGAGTTAACGCTCGCCTCAGTCTTGCCGACCGCATGCTTCTAAATGGAGCCTCTCGCGTGCAATCCTCATTATTGTCACCGATGCGCACCGCCGCGGTGCGAGGTGCCACGACAACCGCAATGGTGGTGCTCGACGATGGCTACACAATTGAAGACCTTGAAGCCGAGGGAGTTACCGTTGCTACCGTGCGAGGCAATATTGCTGTGGTATCAATGCCCACCGCCGATGTAGAGCGCATCGCCGCAATGCCGGGCATCCGCCAATTTGAACTTTCACGTCCGCGTAACCTGCTCATGGACCGCGCCCGTCCTGCATCGGGTATATCCGATATTCATGCCGGAGTAGACCTCGACCAGCCTTATACCGGCGCCGGTGTAGTGACCGGTATCGTTGATGGAGGTATAGACCCCAATCATATCAATTTTCGCGATGCCGATGGCAACAGTCGCGTCAAATACCTTGCACATATCTATATAGACTACTCATCGCCCGACTTTTGGACAGGCATCGAGTATGATGCAGAGCATATCAATCTGTTCACCACCGACACCGAGGCTACCTTCCATGGCACCCACACTATGGGCATCATGGCAGGCGGTTATCGCGGAGAAGTGGAGGCGGCAGTCATTCAGAACAGCCAAATCGCACCGGTAGATGTTGTCGACAACCCCTACTATGGCGTGGCATACGAGTCAGATATAGCCGTTTCGTGTGGCGACACCTATGACGACCTTATCGCCATCGGCATGGACCGCATCCTCGACTATGCCTACTATGCCAAAGAGCCATGTGTCATCAACCTCTCGCTCGGCAGCAATTATGGCTCGCATAGCGGCAAGAGCGTGATGGCGCAGTTCCTCGATAAAGCAGCCGAGGAAGCAATCATCGTGGTCTGCGCGGGCAACGAGGGCGATATCCCCCTGTCGCTGGTCAAGACCCTCAGCGATGACGATTTGGAAGCCAAGACTTTCATCCTTCCCACCTATGCAGACAATATACGCTATGGGCAGGTGCGCATTTACAGCGACAAGCCCTTCGCCCTGCAAGGTGTGATATTCAACCAATCGCGCGGCAGGATTTCCTACCGTATGCCGGTGCTTGACGGACAGGGTCAAGCCGAGCCACAATACTACTGCTCCAGCGATTATGTTGAGTATAGCAACGACATCACTGATGCCGCATTCTCCAATGCCTTTACAGGCTATGTAGGCGTGGGATGGGACTATGACGAAAATACCGAGGAATATATGGGCTTGATGGACTTCTACACCGAAAATAACACAACGCTCAATGCCTCAGGTAATTACATCTTGGGCTTCGTCGTTACCGGCGAGCCGGGTCAGCGCATCGAGTGCTATGGCGACGGTATGTTCGGCGTCCTCGACGACTACGATATAGAGGGCTGGGACGACGGCTCGACCGACTGCACAATCTCGGATATGGCATGTGCCAATGATATCCTTACCGTCGGCTCCTACAATACCGGCGACACATGGGGTGGTCTCGACGGCAAGACCTATAACTACAGCGGAATGTTCACCGCCGGTGCTGTCAGCCCCTTCTCGTCATATGGCGTGCTCAAGGATGGCCGCAGCCTCCCGCATGTGTGTGCTCCCGGTGCCGTAATCAACTCCTCGTGCAGTCAGTACTATGTGAACAATCCCGATAATGGCGTCACCGATGCCGACCTCAGCGCCGTGCTCTACGAGGGTGATCGCATCAACTACTGGTGTCCCGCGATGGGCACATCGATGTCGGCTCCCTATGTTGCCGGCTCCATCGCTCTGTGGCTCCAAGCCAATCCCACGCTCACCATTGACGATGTTAAGGAAATAATTGCCGCCACCTCGGTGCGCGATGCCGATGTCCTCGCCGGAAATCTCGTGCAGTGGGGCGCCGGCAAGTTTGATGCCTATGCCGGGCTCAAGGAGGCTATCCGCCGCGGCTCGGTTGCCGGTCCCGTTGCCGACGGCAACAATTCCTTGATGATTAAGACTGTCGACCACAACACCTTTGAACTTTTCCTTGGCGGGGCTAATGCTTTGGATGTGAAGGTGTTCAACCTCCAGGGTGGGGTAGTGGCATCAGTCGCCGAGCAGGGCGACCAAGCCGTGGTTGACCTGTCGTCACTTGCCTCGGGCATCTACGTGGTAAATGTCAACGGCGCTCACTCGCGTCGCATCATTGTGAAATAAACTAATGTAAACATACCTATATGAAGAAATTATTATTGACAATGGCTGCCGCCTTGATGTTCACGGGCGCGGCAGTCGCACAAGACCAGGTAGCCATCAAATTCAAGACTAATGGCACCCAACCATCATTTAGTTTTATTATTGGAGCCACCGAAGAGACCTATATCGATGTCGATTGTGGTTATGGTCCAGTCGAATACGCGGTTGCCCCCGCGGTGTGGAACGAAGAGACCCTGTCAATCGATGGTACTATGGTGGGCTGTCAAATCAGTGAGGCATGCGAAGTAACCATCTATGCCGACCCGTCGCTCATCAATTACTTCTTCTCGGAAGGTGCATATATCGAGAGCATAGACCTGGGCGAGTGCTACAACCTCGAAATCCTTGATTTGCAACACAATGTGCTCAAGGCGCTCGACCTCTCGCCCTACACCAAACTCGCAGCCATATATCTCAGCGACAACCCCTTTACCGCCGAGACACCCCTCGTTGTCGGCAATAATCACCCCGAATTGATGATTCTCGAGGTGGATATTGTTGACTATATCTCGCCCGATTTTGACATCACCACATTCCCCAAATTGTTGTCCTTTGATGGGTATGCCAATAAGACACTGACCCACCTCGACCCCACCAAATGTCCCAATTTGATGCGATTGTCGGTGGATATGTGCCCCATTGAGTCGCTCGATGTCACCAAAAACCCCGAGTTGCTCATACTCAATATCTCCGACACCAAGATTACCGATATCGACTTGAGCAAAAATACCAAGTTGGTGCAACTATATGCCAGCAACGAGAGTGGCTGGGTCAATCGCGAGCACAAACTCAACGCCCTCGATATCCGCAACAATACCGCACTGACCATCCTCAATGCCTCAGGTAATAACTTCTCGTCAATCGACCTGTCGGCATGTCCTGACCTGGTATATGTCGTGCTGAGCAATTGCCAACTCGAGGCGCTCGATGTGTCCAACAATCAGGTTATCAATCACTTGAATATCGCCAAGAATAATATGTCGTTTGCGACCCTGCCCTTCCCCAGCGCCAATTACAGCGAATACTACTACCAGCAGCGCCCCATCCCCGTTGAGCGCTCATATCCCGAGGGGCAGGTGCTTGATTTCAGCGACCGTGTACTCCGTGAGGGCACTACCACCGACTGTGTCCTCTATGGCTATAGCGTAGCCTCCGACAAATCCACAGTCTTGGAACCGAAGTACTACTCCTACTCGGAGGGACGTCTCACCATGTTGAAGGCTTACCCCGACTCGGTATATGCAGTCTTCGGCAACTCGGCTTTCCCCGATGCAGTGATGACCACCGGCAAGTTTATGGTCAAGACCGAACAAGAGTATGGCAAGCCCACCACCATCATCAGCATGACCTCCGGTGTCTACAAGGGCGATAAATTCACAGTGTATGTAGGGCTTGACGGTGCTTCGCCTTCCAACCCCAAGGAATTTACTATCCAAGCCGGCGACCAATACTACAAAGGCTATGCCACCTCAACAATCGAAGGCTCCAACGGCTTGGAATGTGTCATGGGTGCCGGCTCGGTGATAAATGTTAATATCCCCGAAGGCTCGGTGCTCACCTCATTTGCCATTGACGGTGTGACTCTCTATAGTGTCAACCTCTCCAAAGCCACCGAGTTGCGCTCGCTCAAATTGACCAATACCGAGTTGTATAGCATAGACTTGGCATACAACCGCTGCCTCACCGAGTTGAACCTCGACGGCAACAACCTGCGCAACCTGGACCTCAGCGGTGTAAATGAGTTATACGGCAAGAATGTGCTCTCATCTATCAGCGCATGTGACAACGACATCAACGACCTCACCCTCAATGCCACCCTGGCAATCAAGGAGTTGCGCCTCGCCAATAATGCCCTTACCGAGTTCAATTACAAGGACTTTGACAATCTGCAGGTTATCGACCTCTCGGGCAACGAACTCACATCCCTCAATATGGATTATATGGCAGGGACCACCTACTGCAACCTCGCTGACAATCTGTTTGAGTCTATCGAGTTGCCGGCAACCAACAAGTTTGCCGAGTTGAACCTCTCGGGCAACAAATTGACCCTCGCAACCCTGCCCTATCTGCCTGCTCGCGACGGCTTGGTATACACCTATGCACCCCAGAAACCCATCACTATCCCCACACGCGGTCCCGGTATCGACCTGTCGTCGCAGAATCTCACCATCGCCGGTCACACCACCCAATTTGCATGGATTAAAGCCGACGGTACCCAACTCACCGAGGGCGTTGACTATACTATTAACAACGGTCGCACCAAGTTTATCAATACCTCAGTAGGTATGATTTACTGCGCGATAAGCAATGGCGCATTCCCCGCTTTTGCCGGCGAAAATGTCTTGAGAACGACCGCTATCAAGGCAGATAAGATGCCCGAAAACCGCATCGCGACCTTTGTTACTCCCGTAGGTGGCGAGACCGTGGGCTTGTCGCTCGCCGGCAACGTCGTCGGTAGCGCAGTATACTTCGACTGGGAAGGCAAGAATGATTTCCTGGACCAGTATATGCTCAACAGCACATATACCTTGTATAGCGCAACCACCACCGAGGGCGCTACAGTCAATGTTTACACCTATGAGCCGAGCGAGAAGGTTACTGTATTCTCTATCAATGGTGCCACCATGTCGTCGTTTGACGGCTCGGGTCTTGATGGCGTGCAGTGTCTCACCCTCCTCAATGCCGGACTGAAGGATATTACATATCCCAATAGCGCAAACCTCACCGAACTCAATCTCGATAACAACGCGCTCGAGACCTTTGACATCTCGCGCTTCCCCGAGTTGCGCGCTCTGTCACTATCGGGCAACAAACTCACTTCGCTCGACCTCAGTGGCGCATCCTACTTGCAGGTGGCTTCGGCTGCCCTCAATTCCATCTCCGAGGTGAAGTTTGCCAATAACACCAGCCTGTGGATGCTCAATCTCGCTGCCAACGAACTCAGAGACATCGACCTCTCGCCGCTGTCCCAACTCGAGCAGTTGAGCCTCAGCAACAACTACCTCAGCCACATCGACCTGTCGGCTAATAACCGTCTCCGTGTAATACAACTCGATGGCAATGCCTTCACCTTCTCGACTCTCCCATTGCCCAAGTCGGCATGGTATCTTTACAGTTTCGGCAACCAAGGTCCGATGACTGTTGAATGTGTCGATGGCAAGGTAGACCTCTCGAGCGAGGCTGTCATCAACGGCGTGGAAACCGAGTACACATGGTATCTCGGTATACCCGCGTTTGATGAGAATGGCAACCTCACCGGTGAAAACCTCTACGTCGGCGAGGAATATACGATTCAGAATGGCGTGACAACCTTCCTGTATGATTTCAACTATATCATGTGCGTGATGACCAACACTACCTTCCCGGGCTTGTACCAGCACACCAACCAGTTGAGCACCCAGGCAGGTGTGAACGATGTTCTCACCGATGCACAGGGCAACTCGTTCAAGGTCGTACCCACCGGCGCCGGCAATGTGAGCGTATTTACCACCCTGCCCGAGGGCACCGTTGTGACCGCATTCACTGTTGACGGCAAGGCTATCGCAAGTGCTGTGATTGCCAATGGCACTGCAACACTCCACGCACCTGTCGGCGCTGCCATCATCACCGCCGGCTCACATGCCGCCAAGGTGATTGTAAGATAATTTCAAGTAGTTTTATTCCTGATAAAAAGGCGCGGCTCGCAGTGAGTCGCGCCTTTTTGTAGTTGTGCAATTGACGAAAAATTTGTAATTTTGGCGCTTGAATAGGGTCGGGAGAACATTTTTGACCGGCAAGCAGTTTTTTTTAAGTATAAGCGATAGACAGTGAGTGTAAAGAAAGTTGTAGGCAAGGTATTCAAAGTGCTCGGCATCAGTGTGTTGTCGGTGCTCGCCCTGGTGGTGCTTCTTGTCGCTATGGTTTACACGCCTGTCGGCTCGGAGGTGGTGCGCAGATTTGTTGTCGAGAATATTTCGACCGACTCGTTGCGCATTGATATGGAGCGACTTAGCATTGATTTCCCGGCGACTGTATCTGTCGAAGGTCTGCGCATGGAGATGATACCGCCCATGAGCATCAGTGCCGACCACGCCGAGGCTTCGGTAGAGATAAAACCCCTGTTGGACAGCCGATTGCGCATCACCGATGCCCGTGTTGACGGGTGTCGCTTCTATATGACCTTGATGCCGGCGATTGACTCCTTGGGCATGACTATGACCCATGCCCAGATAGATACCGCTTGTATCGACTTGAATAGCAGTGTTATAGATGTCAATATGGTGGTGGCATCCGGGGCACACATTAAATATATAGCACCCGACGAGGCAAGCCTTGCCGCGTGGGTCGAGGAGCCCGAAGAAGAGAGCGCCGCCGAGCCGTGGACGGTGCGTGTTGCCAACCTGCATATCAGCGGCGGCGATGTCCTGTATACCACTCGCGGCATTGAGCATTGCCCGGGGCTTGATGTGGCTTATATTCAGGTAGATAGCCTCGATGTCGCTGTTGAACATTTCTACAATCGCGCCGAGGTGGTGACAGTGCCGTTGCGCATCAGCGGTCATGAACGCTGTGGCGTGGACTTGGCAGTAACCGGCACACTGCGAGTCGATAGCACAGCCACTCGACTCGATAGTATGAGCCTTGTGACACCGCCGGGTACAGCGTTGAATTTCAATGCGTTGATAGGAATGGGCGATTTGTTGACAGAGCCTGAGACGCCCTTGGCAGTCAATGCTACCGGTGTCGTGGCTCCGACCGATTTGTCGCTAATGCTGCCCGATATGGCTGAAATGTTTGACGCCATGCCGGCTGACAAATTTGTGGAGACGAAAGTAGATGTTGACGGCACGGCAGGAGCGCTGAATATCAATGACTTGCAGATGATAGTAGATGGTGTCGCCGACCTTGCAGCCCATGGCAGCCTCAACGATACATTTACAGCCGATATCCCGGCGATGCAGTTGGCTATCGACAGCCGACTCACCGATGTAAATTCGCTGAGAAGGACATTCGGCTTGACCGGCTTCACCATCCCGCCCACGACCCTTAGTGGTGATATTTCATTGAATACCAATGAGATGGAAGCCTCGCTGCGAGCAGCCACCGGCAGAGGTATCCTTGATGTAGATGCCTCGATGGGTATGCGCGCCGACGACTATTGCGTGGCGCTGAGTGCACGCGACTTCCCGATAAATCGCTTTATGCCCGATATGGGCATTGGAGCCGTCAGTGCCGAGATGGATGCCGAGGGTAGGGGCTTTGACATTACGAGCCAATCTACCTTCTTGGATGCTGCTATAGATATCTCAAGTGTTGAATATGAGGACTATACATTCAAAAACTTGGGCTTGACGGCATTGATTGAGGAAGGCTCGGCATATGTTACCGCTATGGCAGACGACCCGATGCTGAAGTTGGGACTTGCCGCCTCGGGCAACCTCGCCGGCGACTGCTATGAGTGGCAGGGCGTGCTCGCCGACCTCTACCTTGATGCCTATGGTACCGGCTTGACAGATACCGATATGATAGTGAGTGGCTCGATAGCCGGAGGCGCGACCATAGCGCCGGAGGGTTCGCGCTACGATGTGCGCATCGACCGCTTTGCCTATACCGACTCGGTGGGCACCATTTACCTCAACGATGTGGCGGCAAATCTTGCCACCACCGACTCCACGACTATCGCCGGGTTGACCAACCGCGATATGGCGGCTTCGCTGTCATCGGCTGTGCCCTTGCAGGAGTTTCTCACGCGCCTGGACTCGGCAACGATAGTGATGGGCAGACAATTTGACAGCCATATCATAGATGTGGCGGCGCTTCAGCAAGCCTTGCCGCCCTTTAATTTTAATCTCAAAGCAGGAGGGTCCAATATCCTCAGTGATATTCTCAGCCAGTATGAGATGGGCTTTAACACCTTGGATATCAATGCGTCAAATGCGCGCTCGCTGGCGGCGGATATGACCCTCCTCGGCTTCAATACGCCTACAATGGTGATTGACACCATCACCGCCGATATGAGCCAATACGGGCAGCGTATGGCGTTCACAACCAAGATAGACAACCGCCCCGGGACATTTGACGAGTGGGCACATGTGCGCATGGATGGTTTCTTTGCCAACAACAGCCTGCGCATGACCCTCAATCAGAGCAATATAGATGGGCGCGAGGGCTATAATACCGGTCTTGGAGCGACGCTGGGCGACTCCACCTTGACACTCTTCTTTGACCCCACCGACCCCACCATCGCCTATCGCCCGTGGAAAATTAACGATGACAATTATATAACGTGGTCCTTTGCGCGTCGCAGCATAGATGCCAATTTGCACATGAGTGGCGGTGACTCGTCGGTAGAATTGTTTACCGCCGATGCCGACAGCATCGGCAAGACAGATGAACTGATAGCCCGTATCAACGATATCAATATAGCCGATTGGGTGAATTTCAATCCCTTTGCGCCGCCTGTGACAGGCAAGTTGAATATGAATATGCGCCTGTCGGGCTTACCCGACAATATCCACGGCTCGGGCACGGTGAGCCTTGATGGCTTGACATACGACCGCCGCAGAGTGGGGGATATAGCCGCCGACCTCGATGTGTCGACCGATCGCAGCGGGCGTATCCGCGCCTCAGCTGATGTGGCAGTCGATGGAGCCCGCTCCATCACCCTCGCCGGGGCGTTGAACGACTCGACTGCCGGGTCGCCCTTGGCACTGGACTTCTCAATGATACACTTCCCGCTGTCGACAGTCAATCCCTTCTTGCCGCGAGGCATGGCATCGCTGCGAGGCACGCTCAACGGCAGCATGGATATCGGTGGCACCGCCGATGCGCCCACCTTGGATGGTTGGCTACAGTTTGACTCGGCGGCAGTGTATGTCGATATGTTGGCAACCTCGTATCCCATCAGCGCCGTGCGCATACCTGTTGAGGGTAATATAATAACACTCAACGACTTTGCTATCTCGGGAGTAAACGGACAGGCGATGGCACTCAACGGCACAGCCGATATACGCTCCCTTGCCGACCCGCAAATCGACTTGGCACTCACCACGTCGAATTTCCAAATATGCGACAGCAAGCGAGCCGCACGCGGCGCCGACATCTATGGCAAGGGCTTCATTGATGTTGATGCCACCGTCAGCGGCAATATGCGACTGATGCGTCTCAATGCAGATATTTCGGTGCTGCCCGGCACCAATATCAGTTATGTGATGACCGATGCCGGCACGGCAATCCAGAGTTATTCCACCGAGGGCTTGGTGCGCTTTGTCAACTTTGCCGACACCACTACCACGGCAGTGGAGGAGGCAGTCGCCGCGATGGCTATGCTGATGCAGGCATCACTCAATATTGCCGACGGCACCACCATCACTATCGACCTGTCGTCAAACGGGCAAGATAGAGTGCGCATCCTTCCCGAGGGCAGGCTCAATATGTCGATGCTACCCATGAGCGACCCGCGCATCACCGGGCGCCTCAATATCAACAGCGGCTTCGCTCGTTACACCCCGCCGTTCATGACCGAGAAACTCTTCAATTTCTCCAACGGCTCGTATATAGCCTTCACCGGGGATATGTTCAATCCCACACTCAATATTCAAGCCGTCGACCCCATTCGCGCCAATGTGACACAAGCCGGTCAAAATTCGCGCGTCATAGAGTTTGACGTGTCGCTGTCGGTGACCGGGACGCTCAATAACATGAATGTGGCATTTGACCTAAGCACCGACGATGATGCTACCGTTGCCAACGAATTGCAGTCGATGAGCCCCTCACAACGCGCCAACCAGGCGATGAATATGTTGCTGTATAACGTGTATACCGGCACCGGCACCACCGCCGACTCAAACCTCTCGGGCAATATCCTCTACTCCTTCCTGTCGTCACAAATCAACTCGTGGGCGGCGCGCACCATCAAGGGTGTTGACCTCTCCTTTGGCATCGACCAGTATGACCGCACCCTCAACGGCTCTACATCCACGACCACCAATTACACTTACTCGGTGTCGAAGTCGCTGTTCAACGACCGCTTCAAGATAGTCGTGGGTGGCAACTACACCACCGATGCCAATATTGATGAAAATTTTGCCGAGAACCTCATCAAGAATATCTCCTTTGAGTATTTCCTGAATAATGCGCGCACGATGTATCTGCGCTTGTTCCGCCACACCGGCTATGAAAGTATACTCGAGGGCGAAATCACGCGCACGGGTGTGGGCTTTGTATATCGCCGCAAACTTACATCGTTGCGTCAATTGTTCTCGCCGCGCACCCATGCTTTACCCGTAATAACCCTCCCCGCTGATGAATAAATTGCTGAAATACATCATAGTCGCTGTATGCACCTCGATGCTGTGGGCATGCTCAACCACCTCGCGCATCCCCGAGGACGACTTGCTGTACACCGGCACCAAAAATATACAATATGTAATTCCCGAGAAGGGCGACACCCTGTATGCGGTGCCCGAGGAACTGAAAGAGACCCTCCTGGAGACCGTGGATATTGCGCCCAACAACTATCTTAGCCTGTTGCGGTGGCGTTATCCCTTCCCCCTGGGCTTGTGGGCATATAACAATTGGCCCAATCCGCCATCGGGCTTCCGCCACTGGCTATATGAGACCTTTGCCGAGGAGCCGGTGCTCATCTCGGATGTGCGCCCCGAGGTGCGCACGCGTATGATTGAGCAATTGCTTGATAATCAAGGCTTTTTTCGTGCTACGGCGACTTATGAGTTGATACATCCCAAGAATAAGCGCAAGGCATCGGTGGTGTACACCGTCAATCCCGGTCCGGCATTCTATATCGACCGAGTCGAATTGCCCGAGGATACCACACACCTGTTGCATCTAATCGACTCCATCGCCTCGCGTGACACTTACCTGCACCCCGGAGTGCGCTTCAGCACCGACTCGCTGAGTGCGGCTCGCACCCGCATCACCAATGTGTTGCGCAACAAGGGATATTACTTCTTCCGTCCCGACTTTATTGAATTTCTTGCCGACAGCACTGCCCGACGCTGCCGCATCGACTTGCGCCTGGCGTTGGTCGACAATCTGCCCAAATATGCCTCGCGATGCTATGTCACCGGCGACATATACGTTGTGGTCAATCGCTACGAGGGCGAGCAGCGCCCGGATACCGTGCCGATGGGGCGCGGCATCACTTTGGTGCAGATGCAGCCCACGCGCCTGCGTCGCGACATCGTGCCCGAATGTGTGCGCTTCCGTCAGGGCAAGGTGTTCTCGGTGCGCGATATGAACCGCACACAGACAGCCTTGGCACGATTGGGCATCTTCCGCTCTATCGACATATCGGCTCGTCCCGACACCATGGCAGCCGAGCCGACACTCGATGTGCTGGTCGATTGTCGCTTTGATGCGCCCTTGGAGGCATCTATCGAGGTGAATGCTTCGTCAAAGAGCAATAGTTATATCGGACCGGGTCTCACCCTGGGACTCACCAACCGCAATATCTTCGGTGGCGGCGAGCAACTGTCGATAGACCTCACCGGTACATACGAGTGGCAGACCGGGCATGGGCGTAGCAGCCTCTTTAATTCCTATGAGTTTGGCTTGAATGCCTCGTTGGCTATTCCGCGCCTGTTAGCGCCCAAGTGGGTGCCGCGCAGTCGCTATCAACTCAATTGGACGCGCTTCCAGTTGGGAGCCGACCTGCTCAATCGTCCGCATTACTTCAAGATGGCACAATTCAATGCCTCGGTCAACTACGACTGGCGCTGGCGTCGCCATGTGAGCAACACCTTCACGCCACTGAAATTAACCTATACCAAGTTGATGAATACAACGGCGGCATTTGACTCCATAATGGAGGCAAATCCGGCTGTAGCACAGAGTTTTATCAGCCAGTTTATCCCACAGATGATTTACTCGTACACCTACGACCGCCGCATCGATAGCGACAATAGTGTCAACTTCCAGTTCACCATCCAGGAGGCGGGCAATATCATGTGGGCGGTGTGGCGAGCCTGTGGCGTTGAAGGCGAGAAGAAATTGTTTGGCACGCCGTTCTCACAATTTGTCAAGGGCTCGGCACAGGTGGTATACAATAGGCGAGTCATAGGCAATCACAGGCTTGTGTGCCGCCTGGCAGTGGGAGCCGAGCATGCCTACGGCAACTCGGCGGCAGTGCCTTATGCCGAGCAGTTCTATGTCGGCGGTGCCAACTCGGTGCGCGCGTTCACGGTGCGAAGCATAGGACCGGGGCGCTATCATGCAGCCTCGTCGGTGGATAATGATTACTTTGACCAAACAGGTACGTTCAAGTTTGAGGCAAATGTGGAGTATCGTTTTCCGCTTGCCGGTGCACTCCATGGGGCATTCTTCTTTGATGCCGGCAATGTGTGGCTCCTGCGCGACGACCCGTCGCGTCCGGGGGGCAAATTGGAGGGCGGAAAATTCTTCCGCGACCTCGCCACCGGCACCGGCCTGGGCTTGCGCCTCGATATGGATATCATAGTGGTGCGCGCCGACGTCGGTATAGGCATCCACCTGCCCTACAACACCGGGCACGGCGGTTATTACAATATGGAGTCCTTCGGCAAGTCGCTTGCCTTCCACCTCGCAATAGGCTATCCCTTCTGATGTTAGTTGGCAAACTCAACGGAGACACCGATCTGGAAGCGGCGAGGGTTGAGCGGGTAGTCGGGCATGGAGAAATAGTTGTTGGAGAACCATCCTTGGTTGATGTGGCTGAATAGCACGTAAAAGCGGGCTTTGCTCAGTTTGAAGTTGGCATAGGCGTTCATGAAAGGATAGTTGCCGTATTTCTCGTCGCGCTGGTTGGCAAAAGTGGCTGTAGCCGGTTGATACTTAGGTGCGTAGTACTTGGTGTAGTAGTTGCAGTCCATGCCGAGTTGCACCGAGAGGGTGGCTACGCGGAATTTGATATAAAGATTGGAGTAAACGGCAAGGGTGGGGATTGAAATGACGTCCTCGTTGCTGCTTTTTTGGAATGTCAGGCTATTGTCCCAGTGGAGGATGCCTGCATGAAGCCCCTGACGGAGTCGAGCGCTCACCACTTGGATACTACCACCGTTTTGGGTGGGAAGGAAAGCCTCGTTGAAGTAGAGATAATTCTGAATATTGCTCACCTCTACGTCGAGATGCGAGTCGGTGTGGGCGATGTCGAGCGAGCCGCCGAATGTCACGCGGCGTTCCTTGCCGAAGTCGTTGTGCCAGGCGAAGTGGTTGGAAATGTATTGGTTGAGAAAGTAGGATGGCGCCTTGTTGGAGAATGCGGCGCGCCCGGTGAGAGCCACAGAGTCGCCCAGCAAGGGGAAGCGCGTGGTGAAGTTGCCGTCGAGATTGATATCGCCGGCGACCTCGCCGGTGATGCCAAATCGGGCGGTGACCGCGTAGGTGAGGAGCGAGCCGCGTTGCTTGGTGAGTTGCCCGCCGATGGTGATATTGTGCTTGGTGGCAGAGGGGTCTATAGATGTGCAGCCCTCGGGTAGGGGTGTGAGGTCGAGTTCGGCGCGGTTGAGGGTGTCGACCGGCTGGGTGTATTTGACGACCTCATGGGTCATGAATGCAGCGAGACCGAACTTGGCATAACGGTGGAAGCCCTCGAGGAGCGATAGCCCTACGGTGTTGGAGATGCTCCATGTCGAGGCGCGGTCGTCGGTGAGGGTGGGGTTAAGGTAGGTATTCTCAAAGAACTCGTGGAACTCGCCCGAGGCATCGTCGCGGAAGAGGTGCTTGGAGTCGGAGTAGTCGAGAGTCCATATAACCGAGGTCACGGGGATGTAAGTGCGCGAGACTATCGAGTCGACATAGAGCGAGTCGTATTCCTCGTGCCAGTAGCCGATTTTGTAGCGGTTGTTGATGTGGAGTTGAGTGCCCTTGACGCGAGTGTGGGCATTGCTCAAGTGGGTGGGGATGGTCTTGGTGTTGACCGATGTGACACCACCTTGCACCAGCGCCGGGTCGGTGATATAGAGCGGGTCGGTGATGCCGCCGTTTTCCTTGGCGATGAGATTGTAGTGATACACGAATGCTTGCATCTCGTATCGGTCGCCGAGGTAAGAGCCCGAGAAGCCCCAGGTGAGGTTCTTGGTAGCCTGGGCGTTATAACTGCCCTTGGAGTAGAGGTAGTCGAGCAGAGCGCCGACCTGAGCGCGCTTGTTGATGTTGCCCGAGAAAGTGCCCGAGAAGCGGTCTTGAGTGTTGTCGCGGCCGCCGCCGGTGTTGTAACTCATCAGAGTCATGGGGATGCGAGTATTGTAGAATCGCATTCGGTCGTAAGATGGGAGCCATGCGGTGAAAGCATCGTTGAAGAAGAAGCGGCTGAACGCCGGGCGCTCGGTCCAGATAGAGTTGATGCCGGGACCGCCGAGGTTGCCGGTGGTGGCACGTGCCTTGGAGACTGCCGAGGGCACAGCCCGTTGGGCGTAATTATCGGGCAAGGTATCGATTGTAGCCTCCTCGCGCAAGTCGAGAGGCGGGATTATGCGCCATGCATAGCCCGGCTCGAGCATGGTCTTGCGTGCCGATGCATAGCCGGTGGCGACGAGCGATATGATGATGAGTAGCAGTATGCGTTTCATGTATAGTCGTGGATAGAGAGTGCAAAGGTACAAAAAAATTAGCGATTTAGAGCATCGTCAATGGCATCTTTCACGGTCAACTTGGTTGTACGGGTCAATTGCTCGTGCTCCAATACACCCTCGGTGAGGAGTTCCATGCACTTGTCGGCAAGTTGGTGTTCGTTGGCATAAGAAATCATTTCCTTGGTGAGGCGAGCAATATAGTTGAAGTGGGTGTCCTTGTAGCGGAGAAATGTTTCGAAGAGGCAAATCAATTCCAAAGTGTGCAACATAAAGAGAATAGTCTCTTCGGCACCGATGTTGTATGCGATAAATTCCTTGACAATCTTATTGATAACCGAAGTACGCGCCTTACTGCTACCCCACTTGCTGCGGTTAAGTTCCTTCTTGATGAGGTCGAGTTTCTTTTCGCGGTACTTTGATACGTCGGGGTTGAGAAAAAATTCAAAGTATTGCTTGAACTCGGAGTTGACGTTATATGCGTCAAGGATAATCTGGCGCAGTTGCTCTGCGCTCATATTTTCCAACTCTTTTTTCAGTGCACTCTTTGACATTCATCAATATTTTGCACAAAATTATAAAATATATATGTGGAGAGCAAATTTTTTGCTAATTTTGCATACCGAAACAGAAGGGCAACCGCCCGGTACAATTTTAATAGCAAAAACGATTAAGAGATGTCTACCACAAAAGCAATCAAGAGAGCCTTAGTATCAGTGTTTAACAAAGACGGCTTGGAGCCGATAGTAAGGTCGCTTGCAGCGGCGGGAGTCGAATTCCTGTCGACAGGCGGCACACGCACGTTTATCGAGGGGCTCGGAATCGATTGTAAGGCAGTCGAGGATCTCACCGGCTATCCCTCAATCTTGGGCGGTCGCGTGAAGACTCTTCATCCCAAGGTGTTCGGCGGTATCCTGGGACGCCGTGATAACCCCACAGATGTCGACACCATGCACCAAATGGAAATCCCCGAGATTGACTTGGTCATTGTCGACCTCTATCCCTTTGAGGCAACAGTGGCATCGGGCGCCGGTCATGCCGATATTATTGAGAAAATCGATATAGGCGGTATATCGCTCATCCGAGCAGCCGCCAAGAATTATGCCGATGTGGCGATTGTCGCTTCCAAGCGTCAATATGCTATGCTTGCCGAGTTTATTGCCGATGGAGCCTCCACCACCTTGGAGCAACGCGCCTTGCTCGCTCGCGAGGCATTTGCCGTGTCGTCGGGCTATGATTCGGCAATTTTTGCCTACATGACCACTCAAGCCGCAGAGCCGGCTGCCGAGTCGTTGCGCTTGAGCATTGACGGTGCCAAGGACCTGCGCTATGGCGAAAATCCTCATCAGCAGGGTCGTTTCTATGGCGACTTCGGCGCAATGTTTGACCAACTTCATGGCAAGGAAATCAGTTACAACAACCTCCTCGATATTGACAGCGCCGTGTCACTCATCGACGAGTTTGCCGATTGCGAAGGAGTTACTTGTGCTATCCTCAAGCACAACAACGCCTGTGGCTGCGCTACCCGCGCCACACTCACCGAGGCATGGGCAGATGCGCTCGCCGGCGACCCGGTATCGGCATTCGGTGGTGTAATTATAGCCAACGCTCCGGTAGATGCCGCTGCAGCCGCCGAGATTGGCAAAATCTTCTTTGAGGTGCTTATCGCTCCCGAGTACACTGCCGAGGCGCTCGAAATCCTTGGACAAAAGAAAAACCGCATCCTGCTACGTCGCAAGGACGCACCGAAGTCACCGACCACAGTGCGCACCGCTCTCAACGGCGTGCTGGTGCAGCAACGCGATGCCAAGGTAGAGACAGCAGCCGACCTCAATGTGGTGTCGGGCGTGCTCACCGAGGCGATGGCTGCCGATATGCTCTTTGCCAACAAGATTGTCAAGCACTCCAAGAGCAATGCTATCGTGCTCGCCCGCAATGGTATGCTCCTGGGCTCGGGTGTTGGACAAACCTCACGTGTCGATGCCCTGCGCCAGGCAATCGCCAAGGCGGGCTCCTTCGACCTCGACCTCCATGGTGCCGCAATGGCATCAGATGCCTTCTTCCCCTTTGCCGACTGCGTCGAGATTGCCGACGCCGCCGGTATCACAGCGGTAATCCAGCCCGGTGGCTCCATCCGCGACAATGATACCATCGAGTATTGTCGCGCTCACAATATCACTATGGCAATTACCGGCTATCGTCATTTTCGTCACTAATTTTTAATAATTTTTTAACATAAAGAGAAACAATGGGACTGTTTTCACTCACCAAGGAAATTGCAATAGACCTTGGTACAGCCAATACGATAATCATTCACAATGACAAGATTGTGATCAATGAGCCATCGATTGTGGCATTGGATACCCGCACGGATAAACTTGTAGCCGTGGGAACCGAAGCCTACTTGATGGAAGGAAAGAATCCTCCGGGCATCCGCACCGTGCGCCCCTTGCGCAAGGGTGTGATTGCCGACTTCACCGCTGCCGAGTTGATGATACGCGGCTTGGTGAAGAAAGCCAGCAGCCGTTCCAACTGGTTTGCCCCCTCACTGCGTATGGTGGTGGGTATTCCCAGTGGCTCGTCGGAGGTTGAGATACGTGCCGTGCGCGACTCCAGCGAACATGCAGGTGGCCGCGACAGTTATATGATTTATGAGCCTATGGCAGCCGCCCTGGGTATCGGTCTTGATGTCGAGGCGCCCGAGGGTAACATGATTGTAGATATAGGCGGTGGTACCACCGAGATTGCCGTTATCTCGCTTGGTGGCATCGTGTCCAACAAGAGTATCCAAGTGGCAGGTGACGACCTCACCGAGGATATCCAGAGCCATATGCGCCGTGCCCACAACGTCAAGGTGGGTGTGCGCACCGCCGAGCAGATCAAGATGCACGTGGGCTCGGCTCTCACCGAGTTGGAGAATCCGCCCGAGGATTACGTAGTTCACGGTCCCAATATCATGACCGCGCTGCCTATGGAAGTGCCTGTAAGTTACCAAGAAATCTGCCACTGCATCGAGAAGACCATCTCCAAGTTGGAGGCAGCCGTGCTGAGCGCCTTGGAGCAGACCCCGCCCGAATTGTACGCCGACTTGGTGCGCAACGGCATCTATCTCGCCGGTGGCGGTGCTCTGTTGCGTGGTTTGGACAAGCGTTTCACCGACAAGATTGGTATCCAATTCCACATCGCCGAGGATCCGTTGCTCTCCGTAGCCAAGGGTACCGGCGTGGCTCTGAAGAACATCGACAAGTTCTCCTTCTTGATTCGTTAAGCCATCGGGTCGCAGGCACATGAAGGACCTGATAGAGTTTTTGCGCCGCTACAGCAAGTGGTTGGTATTTGCATTGTATGTGGTGTTGAGTTGTCTGTTGCTGTCGAGTGGAGACCCTTATCGTCATCACTTGTGGCTGACGACGGCATCGTCGGTAGCCGGGGGCATCCACGATGCCGGCAGTAGCGTGGGCGCGTATTTCAACTTGCGCTCGACCAACGAAGACCTCAACCGCCGCAATGCTCAACTCGAAGCCGAGGTGCTCAACCTGCGCGAGCAGTTGCAAGCACTGCGCATCGCCGGATTTGTCGACACACTGCGTGTCGACTCGGGAGTGCCACACTTCGACTTTATCGTCGCAAATGTCATCAGCAACAGTGTCCATCACCCGTTCAACTATATCACAATAGACAAGGGTACAGCCGACGGTGTGCGTCCCGAGTTGGGTGTAATCGACCACTCGGGTGTCGTGGGGACAGTCAGCGTCGCCGGCGAGCATTATTCGCGCGTCATCT
The DNA here is from genome assembly GCA_945829225.1 of uncultured Bacteroidales bacterium. Lineage (GTDB taxonomy): Bacteria > Bacteroidota > Bacteroidia > Bacteroidales > Muribaculaceae > CAG-873. Next base: position 21,736 of record CALZTY010000026.1, read on the forward strand.
CGTTGCTCAACCCCAACTTCCGCCTGTCGTGCAAGATACGCAACAGCGAGCACTTCGGCTCGCTGGTGTGGGACGGCAACGACCCCACAGTAGCGCTCCTCGAGGAGCTGCCGCGTCACACGGTCTTCCATACCGGCGACACCGTGGTTACGTCGGGCTTCTCTAATGTGTTCCCTGCGGGATTGCCCGTCGGGGTAATCATCGACGATACCGACAATCACAAGGAAAACTTCTTCACCCTGCGCGTGCGCCTCTTTGCTGACTTCACGCGCTTGAGCAATGTGCAGGTAGTTGTGAACAACCTCCGCGACGAAATTGAAGCCGTCGAGAATACACCGCTCACCGGCAACGCACAAGCAAATACCAATCCGGCTAACAAATGAATAAGACCACACTGCATATTATCCTGTTATTCTTGATATTAGTGCCGATCCAGGCATTAGTGCTCAACAATATCGTGCTCTTCAATGTGGCGGTGCCCATGGTGTTTATCTACCTGATAATCACCTTGCCGGTGACATATAGCGCCAACGCCGCCATGACCATCGGCTTCCTCACGGGCTTGGCTGTAGATATCCTCAGCGACACTATGGGCGTCAATACCATGGCGTCCACAATTTTGGCATTTGTGCGTCGCCCGGTATTCCACCTGTATGTGCCTGTGGATAACGACCTCGCCGAGCAGTGCCCCTCGATACGCAATATGGGCGTGGCATCCTTCCTCAAGTATGCCTCGACAATGACGCTGATCTATTGTGTGTTACTCTTTACAATCGAGTCGTTGGGCTGCTTCAACCTCGGCTTGTACTTGTTGCGCATCCCGGCGTCGGCGATATATACATTTGTGCTCATTTATGCCTTAGCCTGCCTCACTCCCGTGCGTCATGAGAAAAGACTATAAACTCGAGAAGCGCAAATATGTAATCGGTGGGTTTATAGTGGTCATTGCGCTGATATATGCCATCCGCCTCTTTGACCTGCAACTCAACGACGACCGCTACAAGAAGCGTGCCGACTCCAATGCCTTCCTCGAGAAGACCATATATCCGTCGCGCGGACTGATGTACGACCGCAACGGCGAGTTGGTGGTGTACAACCAGCCCGCCTACGATGTGATGATTATTCCGCGAGATGTGCAACCGTTTGACACGGTGGATTTTTGCAATACCATCCACATCACGCCCGAGCAATTGCGACGCCGATTTGAGGATATGCGCGACAAGCGCCTCAATCCCGGCTACTCGACGTATACCCCCCAACGCCTTATCACTCAGTTGTCTACACAGGACTACGGGCGACTGCAAGAAAAATTATATCGTTTCCCGGGCTTTTTCATCCAGAAACGCATCCTGCGCCAATACAATTACGCGGCGGCAGCCAATGTGCTGGGCAACTTGCGTGAGGTGTCGCGTGCCGATATCGAAGCCGATCCCTACTATATGGCAGGCGACTACACCGGCGACTTGGGCGTGGAGCGCTCCTATGAGCAATACTTGCGAGGCGTCAAGGGTGTGGAGGTGCTCATGCGCGACGCCAATGGTCGCATCCAAGGGCGCTACGAGGGTGGTGCTCACGATGTTGAGCCGATATCGGGACGAGATCTCACCTTGAGTCTTGATATACGCCTGCAGCAGTATGCCGAGTCGCTGATGGTGGGCAAGCGCGGCGCCGTCGTCGCCATAGAGCCGTCGACCGGCGAAATCCTATGCTTGGTGTCGTCGCCGTCCTACGACCCGCGTCTGCTGGTGGGGCGCAAGCGTGGCGAGAATTACCGTATGCTCACCGAGGACCCTTCGCTGCCCCTGTTTGACCGCGCACTCGGCGGTGCATATCCTCCCGGCTCCACATTCAAGCCATCGCAGGGCTTGATATTCCTCCAAGAGGGCATTATCAATACATCCACCACATACCCCTGTACCGGCGGATATGTCAATGGCGGCTTGCGCGTGGGTTGCCACGCCCATGGCTCGCCCCTGCCACTGAAGCCCGCGTTGCAGACTTCGTGCAACGCTTTCTTCTGCTGGGGCTTCAAGAATATGATTGACCGTCGCTCCAAGTATGGCACGCCGGCTCAGGCATTTGAAATATGGAAGAACCACCTCGTATCGATGGGCTACGGCTATCGCCTCGGTGTCGACCTGCCTCATGAGAGTCGCGGCTTCCTCCCCAATGCCAAGTTCTATAGCAAATTCTATGGCGAGGGTCGCTGGAGCGCCAATACGGTCATCTCGGTGGCTATCGGTCAGGGCGAAATCCTGGCAACTCCGCTTCAGATTGCCAATCTCGCGGCAACTATCGCCAATCGCGGCTGGTTCATCACGCCACACGTTGTCAAGGCTATACAAGACACGGTGATGCCCGCCGAGTTGCTTGAGAAGCGCTATCCCACCATTGATGCCCATTGGTATGACGATGTTGCCGAGGGCATGCACATGGCGGTGCTCGGCGGTACTTGCCGTCGTGCGCAGATACCCGGCATGGAGGTCGCCGGCAAGACCGGTACCGCCCAGAACCCTCATGGCAAGGACCACTCGGCATTTATGAGCTTCGCGCCCTTTGACAACCCGCGCATTGCCGTGGCTGTGTATGTCGAGAACGGCGGCTTCGGTGCCGTATTCGGCGTGCCTATCGGCTCGCTGGTGATGGAGAAATATCTCAACGATACCATAGCCCCGTCGCGCCAATATATGGAAACACAGATGCTTAACACCTCGGTATATTATGCAACTAAGCGCAAATAACAAGAGTACATCGATATTTCGCGAGATAGATTGGACCACCGTGATCATCTATCTGCTGATGATACTTGCCGGCGTGGCGAGCATATATGCGGCATCGTATGACTTCGACGAGGCGTCGATGCTCTCCTTCGACGAATTTTCGGGCAAGCAAGTGCGCTGGATAGGTCTCGGCTTGGTCATCGCCTTTGTGGTGCTGATGACCGATGCGCGCATGTTTGAGACCTATGCCTATCCGGTATATATAATAATGTTGGTATTGCTGTTGGTGACGCCATTTATCGCGCCCGATATCAAGGGGTCGCGGTCGTGGCTGGTGATCGGCTCGATGAGTCTGCAGCCTGCCGAGTTTGCCAAGGTCACCACGGCACTGGCGCTCGCCAAGTTGTTCAACGGCTACAATTTTGTGCTCAATGCCAAGATGTCCAACTATGCCAAGGCGCTGGCTATCATCATCTTGCCGATTGTGCTGATTCTCGCCCAAAACGAGACCGGCTCGGCATTGGTGTATATGTCATTGTTCTTTGTTCTCTATCGCGAGGGCATGACGGGCTTGATACTCTTTGCAGCGCTGATGTCGGTGGTGATATTTGTGCTGACGGTGAAGTTTGTCGACCCGGGCTTCTTGGGTATTGCTACCGGAGAGTTTGCTATCTTGCTGATAGTGATGCTGATAGTGGTGGACATGACGTATATGTATGACAAGCGACTCACATTGCCGCGCAACCTGGTGCTGTGGTTCTCAGGGGTGTTGCTGGTGATGTGGATCGTCGGCGGGCCCTGTGGTGTTGACTTGCCGGCGCGCGCCTGTCTGCTCTCGGCATTGGCGATAGCCTCGATATATATCGCTGTGGCGGCTATAGGGCGCCACCGTAACAAATTATTTGTGCCGGTGATCACTGCCGTTTTGGCTGTGGGATTGATGTTCTCGGTCAACGTAGCCTTCAATCAATTGCAGCCCCACCAGCAGCAACGCATCCGCGTGGTGCTGGGCATCGAGGAGGACCTGCGCGGAGCCGGATATAATGTCAACCAATCCAAGATAGCCATTGGCTCGGGCGGTTTTGCCGGCAAGGGCTTCCTCAACGGTACCCAGACCAAACTGAAATATGTGCCCGAGCAACATACCGACTTCATTTTCTGCACAATAGGAGAGGAGGAAGGCTTCGTCGGCGCTATGCTCGTCGTCGGGCTATATTTGGCGCTAATCCTGCGCATTATCTCCATTGCCGAGCGCCAGCCGCGTCCCTTCGGGCGCGTATATGCCTATTGTGTAGCCTCTTACTTGATATTCCATTTCTGCATCAATATCGGCATGGTGATAGGCTTGTGCCCGGTAATTGGTATTCCCTTGCCGTTCTTCAGTTACGGCGGCTCTTCGCTGTGGGGCTTTACCCTGCTGTTATTCATATTGTTACGTATTGATGCCACACGCAAGTATTATAATTAAGGAATAAATTGTTAACTTTGCGAAAAATCTCACGACTATGAACGATTATATTGAAGCACGCCTTGATTTGAAGCCCTTCCCGGGGAGCGATGCCACAGACTTGCTGGCAGCCTTGCTCGGCGATGAGGGATTTGAAAGTTTTGTTCCAGACGAAGCCGGACTCACGGCATATTGCCCGGTGGGATTGTACGACGAGGCTGCCGTGCGCGTTGCCTTGGAGGATTTCCCCTTTGATTGCGAGGTGACGATGACCACCACTGTGGTGGAGGGACGTGACTGGAACGAGGAGTGGGAGAAGAATTACTTCCAACCCATCGTCATAGGAAATCGCTGCGTGGTGCATAGTTCGTTTCATCACGATGTGCCTGAGGCTCAATATGATATAGTCATAGACCCAAAGATGGCGTTCGGCACGGGTCATCATGCCACTACGTCGCTCATCCTCGACCAGTTGTTGGATATGCCCTTGGAGGGCAAGTCGGTCATTGATATGGGCACCGGCACAGCCATTCTTGCCATCCTCGCCGCCTTGCGCGGTGCTAAGCCGGTGACAGGCATCGAGATAGACCCCTTTGCGCATGCCAATGCCATCGAGAATGTGGCGCTGAACGGTCACCCGGAGATACGCCTCATCCTCGGTGATGCCTCGGCGCTGGAGGATGTGGCTCCTGCCGAGGTGTTTATCGCCAATATCAACCGCAATGTCATCACCGGCGACATTGCTGCCTATGCCTCGCGCTTGGTAGCCGGAGGCACTATGTTGCTCAGCGGCTTCTATGTTGAGGATATTCCGGTGGTGGAGGCTGCCGCGTCGGTGGTGGGCTTGGAGCGTTGCTCCTTCACCGAGCGCGACCGCTGGACCTGCCTTAAACTCCGCAAAGAATGAGATATATCATAGCCATATTGACCTTGGTGTCGGCGCTGTGTGTGCGAGCCGAGCAACCGGTGGAGGTGATTGATAAGACGCTCTTCACCTGGGGTGCCGAGTGTGGCAGTACCATAGATATGAGTGCCCACGATATGTCGTCGGTCGATTTCAACGCTTCGTTTGGCTTGCGTCGCAATTGGCTGAGTTTTGTGGGTGTCGGTGCCGGTGCCAATGTGATGGTTTCGGGCTCGTATCGTTCGTATCCGTTATTTGCCGTGTTGCGCACCGATTTCTCGCGCTTCACGCGCTTGCTATTCATGGATGTGCGCGCCGGAGTGTCGGTTAACTACCTGGAAAACAATCAGTCGCAGACCGGTGCCTATGCTTCTGCAGCCTTGGGCGTCAATTTGGCTAAGGGGCGCACCTTCCGCAGTTATATCTTGGCGGGATATGCCTACTATGGTCGCAAAGATATTGTCCTTGAGGAAGTTGTGATGCCCTACGAGCCGTTACACACTGCCTTTATTCGTCTTGGTGTCGCATTCTGAGCCGTTGACGAGGTGAAGCATGGCGGTATAGCGACCCTTGCCTCGTGTCGCCTTGCCGTAAGCGACGGCATGATGAGGACATATGTGATAGCAGCGCAGGCATTGCGCGCAATTGTCGCCCCAGCAGGGGCGATGGTCTTTCATAGAGATATTGTGGAGCGGACATGTGCGCGAGCAGATGCCGCAACCCACGCATCCCTCGGTGGGATGGAATGGCTTGGGCGACATGGCATGGCTCACGAAGCCCGGATAGATAATCTTGGATTTGATGAAGGCAAAGCGACCGCGAGTGACATCGTCGCCGCTGAAGCCGGTTTCGATAGCCCGGGCAATGTCGGCGATACGCTGCTCGGCGGCAGCAATTTTGGCATCCTCCACCTCGGCGGGGTCGGTGTCGAAGCCACGCATCAGCACATATATATTAGGCATAATCACCGTGAAGGCTCCGTGGGCTTTCGCGCCGATGAGACGTCGCCACTGGCGGGCGGTGAGCCCGGCATCGTCGCCGCAGGTCATCACGGCATAGTGGTCGCCCGATGCGGTGAGGGCTGAGCGACAGGCGTCAATCCAGCGGATGACCACCGGAGGCACGCCCCAGGAGTAGACCGGGAAGCACCATATAATGCGCTCATTGTCATTGGCTTGGACGATAGCAGGGTAGGTGGCCACGCGCTCGCCCAATATGCGGCTCAGCGACTGTGCCACATACATGCTGTTGCCGGTGCCCGAGAATACGAGTATCATGGTTTGATATTTTTGCGTATGACCACCTTGGTGGCTCCGAAGCCATACTCGCGGAATGAGGCATCGCTGACATCGTGTCCCTTGTATCGGTGGGTGAGTTCCTTGGTAAGTGCTTGACGCAGAACGCCTTCGCCCTTGCCGTGGATGAATATGATGACGCGCCCGGGGTGGTTGAGGTTCTCGTCCATGACACGGCGGAAGGTGTCAATCTGGTAGTTGAGGATGTCGGCGCGGCTCAGTCCGGCAGTAGTGTCGAGGAGAGCCGAAGCGTGGAGGTCTACTTCGAGGGGCGCGTTAGGGTCAGCCTTGGGCTGGTGAGGCTTGGGCTTGGGAGCGTCGATGCGAGTCTTTTGGGCAATGGCTTGCTCGAGAGCCTTGGGGTCAACGGTGATGGGCGCTCCTTGTGTGACATCATCCTTGACCACGTCGATTGCCAATACCGGACCATCGAAGTAGGGGTTGGATGTGAAGCAATGGAGTCGAGCAAATTTTGTGACATCGAGGCGATGCTCATAGGCTACAGGGGCTTTGAGAGTGTATGCGCCGGCGGTCTTGAACGGTAGGGCTTGCACGGCGATACGGTCGATGTCGGGCAGGTCGGCAACGGTCAACTCAAAGAGAAATTCTTGGATTTGGGGCTCAATCATGCCGCGGAAGCGCAGCGTCCAGCGCTCGTCGTCGCGCGAGCGAGTAGCTACGGTGAGCCACAGGCAGTAGTTGGAGTCGTTGACCAAGGAGGCATCGAATGAGGTGTCGCTCAGTCGCTTGATGTTGTCGGGCTCGAAACCGAGGACGATGTTGAGGTGCTCGCCCTCGGCGGTCTCAACAACCGGCTCCAATTGTGGCTCCGGGGCTTTGGCTGCAGGCTTCACCGGCTCGGGAGTCGGCTCGGGAGCCTTGGTGCCGGGGCGTTCTACCTTATAAAAAGAGTCGGAGGTGCCCACCACGACACACTCGCTCACCAAGACAGGCGTCTCGAAGCCGTCTTCATCCACATATGCCGTGCGCCCGTCGATGCGGACGACGCGACCGCCGCCCACGCTGTTGAGAAAGCGCACTTGGTCTCCTATTTTTACATTCATAGTCCTTAATTTTTTTGCAAAATTACGCATAATAGTTTTAAAACGCTTAACTTTGCAAAAAAAAGAACGATGAAAAAAGCGATAAAGTTGATAATAGGCTTGATAGCAGTGGCATTGATAGGGCTCATTGCCGGCGCAGTGTGGCTGTGGTCTACTATCGAGCATTACGAGGGTGAGCCGGTGCGTATCTACATACCCGCCGGGTCTGATGCAGAGGCAATCCGCGACAGCCTTATAAGCGCCACGGGTGAGGATTTTGGCTCGTCGGCAGCGCGACTATGGGGGCTGATGCGGTCCAGGGCATCGATGGCGCATGGCTCGTATGTTGTCGAGCAGGGCGAGAGTTCGTGGGATGTGGCTCGCCGACTGCGCAACGGGCGCCAGAACCCTGTCAAGGTCGTTATCAACAATATGCGCACCATCAACGACTTAGCCGACCGTGTGGCGGCTCGCTTGGAGACTACTCCCGAGGCTATCCTCGTCGCTATCGATAGCGTGGTGGGCGCCGAGGAGGAATTTGCTGCGCCGGAGACCTATCCTGCAGCGTTTATGCCCGATAGTTATGAATTCTATTGGACCGAGAAGCCCGAGAATGTGGTGGCGACTCTGTTGATGTATCGAAATAAATTCTGGAACGACGAGCGCCGCGCCAAGGCTAAGGTATTGGGATTGACACCGATTGAGGTGACAACATTGGCATCGATAGTCGAGGAGGAGAGCGCCAAGCGAGAGGAGCATGGCACAATCGCCCGGCTATACCTCAATCGCCTTGACCGCGATATGTGCTTGCAAGCCGACCCTACGGTGAAATTTGCAATCGGTGACTTCGGCTTGCGACGCATCACCAATGTGCACTTGCGGTATGACTCGCCCTTCAACACATATATATATAAGGGCTTGCCGCCGGGTCCGATACGCATTGTGGATAAGCGCACCATAGATGCGGTGCTTGATGCTCCGCGCCACAACTATTTATATATGTGTGCCAAGGAGGACTTCTCGGGCTTCCACAACTTTGCTGCCGACGGCGCCACCCATATGGCGAATGCGCGGCGCTATCAAGCGGTACTCAATCGCCGTGGTATCAGGTAGTTATTGAACGAACAAGGATCTAACCTTGACGGGCGAGGCACCCAACTCGATGGCTCGCTTGGCGTCGCGTTGTGCCTCTTCGAGGCAGTAGCGGTCGCGGTTGAGCCATGCGCGATAGTAGTACAGTTCGGGGTCGTTGGGGTACATCTTCATGCCGTCGGTGATGGTTGCCGAGGCATCGGATAGTTCGCCGAGGGCGAGATAGCAACCGGCGAGGGTGGCATAGTACTCGGCTTGCGGGTCCTCGGCAATGAGTTGGCGCAGGTAGGGCACAGCCAGGCGTTCACGCCCGGTGAGCGAGTATAAGGTGCTGAGAGCCACTGCGGTATCGGAGGTGTGAGGGGTTACTTGCTTGAGGATGTCGAAGTCTTGCTCGGCGATATCTTGGCGCCCGCCATACAGTGCCATCATGCCGTGGTAAAAACGCGCCTCGGTGGATAGCGAGTCGATGCGGATGGCGGCATCAAAGTCTTCGTAAGCCTCAAAGTCGCGGTTGAGCGCCAGCAATAGGCGTCCGCGTCCGAGGCGCGACACCAACATATTGGGGGCGATGTCGATAGAGCGCGAGAACGAGGCGAGTGCCAGCGAGTCGCTGTCGGTGTATGTGTAGCAGATGCCGAGATTGTAATATACCAGGGCATTTGAGGGGTTTGACGGGTCGACGGCGAGGACATCGTTGAGTCGGTCGACAGCCTCGCTCCAGTTGCCGGCAGCGATGGCAGTGTCAGCCTCGCCCATGAGGATGAAGTAGGGGTTTGCCTCCCACAGCGAGTCGACCGCCTCGGTGGCGGCGGCTGAGAATGTCGCCACGCAGGTAATAATATATATGAGTAACTTCTTCATTTGAGTACCTAATGATTGACAGCGACAAAGTTATGCAAATAATCGCCATGAACCTCAAAAAATAACATTAAAAAAAGTTGCATCACCCCTTACAAAGCCCAAAGTAGCAACAAAGAAGAAATAAAAATTTGTATGTATTCGAAATTTACTGTAAATTTGCAGTAAATTTCGAATAGAATGATTATGGCACAGTATATTCAGCGAAATATTTATCTCGAAAAATTGATAAACCGGCGGGATAATGGAGAGATAAAAATTATAACCGGTCCGCGGCGTAGCGGTAAATCGTGGCTTCTAAAGCGGTTGTATAGAGATTATTTGATACAAGATGGCGTTAAAGAAGATCACATAGTCGTTGTGTCGTTTGATATGGATGAGTCGTTTGACGGGCGAGACCTCACTGACCCGTTAATACTTAAACAGCATCTGTATTCGAGAATTAAAGTTGAAGATGTTGATAATTACTATGTTTTTCTCGACGAGATACAGATGGTCAAAGACTTTGAGCGTATCGTCAATGGACTCAATTCACATGATAATATTGATGTGTATATTACGGGTAGTAACTCCAAGTTCCTATCTACTGATATTAATACGATATTCCGTGGTAGGGGTGACGAAGTTAGGGTATATCCTTTGAGTTTCAAAGAGTTTTGTGATGGACGGTCAGAATCTTTTAATGATTTGTGGCAGGAGTATTATACGTATGGCGGACTTCCGGCTTTGCGAAATCACAAATCTAAGGAACAAAAGATTTCATACCTCAATAGACTATGGCAAAAAACTTATATTGATGATGTCGTGGAGAGGCATGGTATCAAGAATAGGTTAGCCTTGGAGTGTATTATTGATGTATTGTGCTCATCCATTGGTTCACTAACAAATCCGACGAAAATAAGTAATACATTAAAGACTTTGCAACATGTTGACATAAGCGTGGACACTGTAAACATGTACTTGTCATACCTTAATGATGCCTTTCTTTTTACTCCGGCTATGAGGTATAATATTAAGGGTAAAAAGTATTTTAATACTATAAAGAAGTATTACTCAATAGATTTGGGATTGAGAAATGCCCGCCTTAATTTCAGACAACAAGAGATTACCCACATTATGGAAAATGTGATATTTAACGAGTTGAAAATTAGAGGCTATTTAGTCGATATAGGTGTGGTGGAAACTCGTAAAATGATGGATGGGAAGAGTACATATAGCCAGCTTGAAGTGGATTTTATTGCGACGGATGGTGTTGAAAAATTTTATATTCAATCGGCATATGCCATCCCGGATGAGGCAAAGAAAGAGCAAGAACTTGCATCGCTGAAACATATAGACGATAGTTTCAGAAAAATCATTATTGTTAGTTATGATATTGCAACATATATCGATGATAACGGTTTTGTTTTCATGAGCTTACGACAATTTTTGAACAATGATAAAATTCTATCGTGATATGTCTATTTGAAATTTACTGTAAATTTACAGTAAATTTCAAATAGAGCGAGTGGGAAGATTATTTATCGGTCTTATAATTATTATTTTATTTTGATAATTCAAAAATAATCTCTAAATTTGCCAAGTAATCTTTAAAGGATTACAGACATAATAGGAAGCGTTTATTCGCGCTTATTCTTGACTCTATCGAAATGTGGCAGTTTCAAGGTCAGTTCAAGAACGATGCGATGATAGATGCTCATAGGTATGTAAAATGCCCAAGTGCTCTTGTGCGATGTTGCAACAAGAGCATTTGGTGATACATATCGGCGTGAGGTCATCGTTGCTTGTTGAGACTGATACGGGCGATGCCACATGCCAAGATAGAGCAAGACGAGCAAGGATATGGCTCTCACGCTTTTTTGTTAAAATTCAATGCCTTACCGGGAGCCTATGGGCACTTAGTGGCTTAATTGCAAAAAAGTAGGCTACTATACCATATAATTATCTATTTTACAATCGCTTACCCATAGTTATTAAATTAGAACTTCAAAAAAGGCCTATTTTTATCTCTAATTGCAAAAAAGTAGGCTAAATATTACTGAAAATAATTGA
>CALZTY010000027.1 GCA_945829225.1 uncultured Bacteroidales bacterium
AACGATGGAAATCCTTTTTGTGAACTTTATGGGATTTGAAGCTTATTGTTTAATCGAAGATGCTTTCTGTTTCTTCTTCACCTTCTGCTGCTGCGGGGTTGTATTTATCGTTTTCCTCAACAGTTGTGGTTAAGCGGAATTTCTTAATTGTTTGAATTTTTTCTTTAGATTCTGAAATTCTAAATGTCAAGCTGACTTTATCACCGATTGCTGCTTGGAGTAACTTTTTAACTTCACTTGATTTGGCATCGTCATCTTCTATAACATTTCCATTAGCATCGAGGAATTCAATAACAACTTCGCCTTTGTATTTGTTTGTATCTCCTTTTGAAGTATGAACATCAGCGATGTTGACTTCGGTAGGAGCATCAATGCGAGTTAAAGATATGCTCATTTCCACGCTCATTGTACCATCAGCCTTTTCCTCGGCGACTACGAAGGGATAAGCTTTGTCTTCGATGGTGAATGCTTTGCCCCATTTACCGCCGACGGTTGTAGATTCGGGCTTTGCTTCGAGGGCAGATTCGCCACAGGAGGTGAATGTGATGCACATGCCAACTAAGGCAAGAATTGAAAATAATGCTTTTTTCATTTGTTTGTATTGATTTTTAAGTGGTTAAGCCATGAACATGTAGTAAACAGAGAGGTAGAGGATGAGGAGCTTGAGCATGGTGTCGGCGAGGTATACGGCGGTAGCCGAGCCGGCGCTCTTGAGGGCGAGATCGGCTTTTTTCTGCTTGATGAACTCGACGAGGAATGCGAGCAGATATGGCAGGATGATGAAGCCGCATATGATAGAAATGATTACCACGACGATTGTGGAGTCTTTGGAGGTGCCGACAGCGAAGAGGGTGATCATGCCGATTAATGAGCCGATGGTGGTGGCGAGGCTGGCGCCCTTGCTGTATTGCTGGAGTTTATCTTTGGCTAAGCGAGTCATATACTTGGAAGCAAAGAATGCGACGATAGCAAGAGCGAAAGTCATTGCCACGATGCCCCAGCCGCCCTTGACGTCAATCATGAGTTTGGCGAAGAGTGTTGCGAAGGCGCAAATGATCGGGCCGGGAATTTTGTTGATAAAACAGCTGAGAAATCCTAAGATATAAAGGATGACGACGAGAACTATACCTAAAAAGCTCATAGTTAAAATGATTTAAATGATTATTATTTGAGTTGTCTTGCAGCGTTAGCAGCATCGGCTGCGGCACCCATGGCGCTGCCCATGGCGTTCATCATATCGGCAGCAGCACCGATAGCCTCGGTAGCGGATTGCACCTCGGCATCGAGATCGGTGAGGTCGGTGTCGCCGCCGCCGTAACGGCTGTTAAGCTCCATAGTGCTGGTGATGCGGAAGGTGCGAGCCTTGCGGATAACGTCCTCTTCTTCAAAAGTGCTAAACGTTACAGTGGTTTCATCACCCTCGCAAAGATTCAGAAGTTTGTCAATGTCGGTGTAGTTGCTTAGTCCTACTTTGGCAGTAAAGAGGCTTTCGCCGTTTTCGTCAAAGAATTCAGCTTCCATATCAGCGACATATTTATTGGAATTCTCGTGAGAGCCAGCCATTTGAGCGAAGTCAACTTCGGGGGTGTTGGCATTGCGAGTAAGGGATACTTTGATCACTGCTTTAGTGCTATAACTATTGTCAATAGTGAGGGTGTATTCTCTGTCCTCGAAGTCGAATGCTTTGCCCCATTTGCCACCGATGTTGGTGTTTTTGGGCTTCACTTTGAGAGGAGCCTCGGCTTGTTCCTCACCCGGAGCCGCACCTTGTGCTGCGGAGCTGTCAGAGGAGCCACCGCAGGCGGTGAGGAGTGCGCTGATTGAGACAGCGGCAACGAGTGATAAAATTGACTTTTTCATTTATGTATATAATTTAAAGGTTTATAAATTATTCTGCTGCAGCGAGTTTGGCATCGATTTCAGCGAGGCGAGATTGTTGCTCGGGCGAGAGTTGAGAGTTAGCCAAGCCGCGGCTGATAACATCAGCGGCAGTAGCGAGTTGAGCGGCTTCGGCGAGTACGGGGCTGCTGAAGTCGAGGCTTTCGCCGGCTTTTTTGATGTCGTCTTCGAGTGCAATTACTTTGTCGCAAGCCGTCTCGTAGAGGTCGAGGGCATCGTCGATGTTGTCGGGGGCGATAGAGCCGTCTTCGGCAACGAGTTCTGAAGCCTCTTTGGCGATTTGTTCGGCAGACTTTGAGCAAGAAACGAGAGAGAAGCAAGCGCAAGCCACGATAGCGAGCAAGAAGGTTTTAAATAACTTTTTCATACTTTTCTTGAAGTTTAAAAGACAAATATATGGTTCACAAAACACATTTACGTTGGCTTTGCCGAGGCAGAACCTTTTACCAAGGCAAAGCCGTTTGGGTAGGTACCTGTTGCCGTCATTGCCCGTCGACAATTTCGACGATGCAAAGATAATATGTGTTTTTCAGATTACAATTTGTCTTTTATTGTCTTTCAATCAAGCGCTTGTGTGTGGTATGGTCGGTAGTGCTCGTGACGTTCGGCGAGGTTGATGTAGAAATCGCGCTCGGCACGGTCGGGGAGTGTGTTTATATCTATTAGTGTGGCTTTGAGGTCCTCGCTGTATTGTGCGTAGTCTTTCCAGATGTCGTCGCAGTACTTTTGGAGGTTTAATTTGTCCTCGGCAGAGAGGTCGCTCTGAGCAATGATATCATAGACTTTCAACAAGTCATTTATGCGTTCGGCGGCGAATATGGAGTAGAGGAGGTTGATTTTTTCGCGCCGGGCGATGGTCGCCAAGTCGGCTTTGTAACGGGCGAAGATATCGTCGACTTGCGCCTTGACGATGGGGTACAACTCGCGCTGTGCCTGCTCGGCAGAGGCGATGGAGTCGCGGAGTGCGGCGACCATAGCCAAGGAGTCGGCGCTACGGCGGCTGAGGGAGTAGAAAGAAGCGCCGAGGGTGCTGAAGATGACGAGAGCGATGGCTGTGATGATGGCGCTGTGTCGGCGGCGGTCGCGGCGGAGCCATGCGGCGAGGAGTTGCTCGGCATCGCGGTATCGCCGCGAGCGGTCGCGGCGGGTGCAGCGCCCGGTGATGCGCGAGTATTTCTTGCCGAAGATGTCGCGCAAGATGAGCCCGATGGAGTAGATGTCGCTGCGGGCGTCGATGTCGTCGGCTTGAGCCAGCAACTCGGGCGAGGCATACTTGGGGGTGCCGCCCAGATGCTTGTTGATGTAGAAGGCATCGTTGTCAGAGAGACCGAAGTCAATCAACTTGACATCGCCGTTGACCCTCGAGACGAGGATATTCTCGGGCTTGAGGTCGTTGTGGATGATATTGGTGTGGTGGATATAGGCGACGGCATCAATAATCTGTCGAGCGACCTTGAGGCGAGCCTTCATCGAGGGCTTTTCGGCGAGGAAGTCGTTGAGGTTGCGACCGTCGATGTATTCCATCAGTATCGCGGGACCGACGGGGCTGTCGGGGAGGTATGTGATGGAGTTGGTGATGTTGAAGTGGCTGAGGGATAGCGAAATCTCATACTCGCGCTTGAGGATATCGATGGTCATGGCATTGACCTGCTTGGGAGTCTTGAGGATGAAAAATTTGCCTTGGTTTTTGACCTTGAACAGCATCGAGTTGGCAGTGCCGGATATCAATTCGGGGTCGGAGAATCCGGCAATGATATTCAGCTCGGCTGTTACGGGGCGAAAAGTGAGGCTATCGTTATCCATACAAAAAAGGGTAGTGCGAGGACAAAAAATTTTGCGGTTTCAAAATTAGTAATTATTTTTGTAACCGCAAAAACCGACCACAACAATGAATTACAAGACCGACATACCGCAGATAGTAGCGCTGAAGCGAGCCGTCGAAGCCGCTGCCGGATTCAAGATGAGTACGCACAGCGACTTTTTGATATTAGTATCACTGATAGAGAAGAAGCAGAAGGAGCATATCTCGGAGGTGACGCTGGAGCGCCTGTGGAACTACTCGACGCGCAAGAGCGACACCACCACCGAGCGGAGCCTGAATGTGCTGGCGCAATATGCCGACTATGCCGATTGGGACGATTTCTGCGAGGTACTCCGCAAGGAGGGTGGGGTGGAGAGCGCGTTCTTTGTCACCGAGTCGGTGTTGAGCGCCGACTTGTCGGCGGGCGACTTGCTGCGACTTGCGTGGCTGCCCGACCGCGTCATCATCGTGAAATACCTGGGCGACAATCGCTTTGAGGCGATAGAGACCGAGAATAGTTCCATCCGCCCGGGCGACCGCTTTTCGTGCTTGATGTTTCAGAAGGGGCGCCCCCTGTATATGGATATGTTCCAACGCAGCGGCGAGCCGACAGCGACAGCCGCCAACTCGCGCTATGCGGTCGGTCAGGACAACGGACTCACCGCCGTGGAGGTGATAAGGGTTTAGGGTTTATTGTTTAGGGTGAACTGTGACTTGCAAAACGTGTGTCATTGACACGCATTATGTAAGTGGCTATGAGTACAATTTATCAGCGCACAATCATCAAATACGCTATAAATCAACCAAATATTTGTTATTAATAAAAATATTTGTAACTTTGCACTTGCGAAACGTGTGTAATTGACACACATTATGTAAGTGACTATGGAAATAAAGCGCCCAAAGTATCTGCAACAACTCATCGATTTGCGACACAACGGAATGGTCAAGGTCATTACCGGAGTGCGTCGCTGTGGTAAATCTTACCTACTCTTTAATCTGTTTGCCAATTGGTTGGTTTCAAATGGAGTTGATGCCGAGCATATAATCAAAATAGATTTGGAGAATCGCCACAATATGCGTTTGCGCGACCCAGATGCATTACTTGCCTATATAGATGGCAAGTTGAAGGACAACAACATGCACTATGTGATGATAGATGAGGTGCAGATGGTGCCCCAATTTGAAGATGTCCTCAATAGTTACCTTAAAATGCCCAATGTCGACATTTATGTCACGGGGAGTAATGCGCGGCTATTGTCCAAAGACGTTATCACGGAGTTTCGAGGACGAGGGTTTGAGGTAAGGGTTCACCCACTCTCTTTCAGTGAATTTTTCTCAACTCGACAGGACACTACAGTTGAGAGTTCCTATATGGAGTATTCGATGTATGGGGGCATGCCCCAAGTGGCTCTTGAGCCTTCGCCCGAATTGAAGAAGCGATATCTTTTGTCGCTATTCAACAACACCTATATCAGGGATATACAGCAACGATACAAACTCCAATATGCCGAGGAGATGGAGTCCTTAATGGGCTTTGTCGCCTCTTCGATAGGATGCATCACCACACCAAACAAATTGAGTGATACCATGCACTCGGTAATGGGCTCAACGATAAGCCGCCCGACGGTCTATCAATATCTCAACTATATAGAGGATGCTTTTTTGATAGAAAAAAGTCTCAGATATGACATTAAAGGCAAAAAATATTTTGATACTAATTTCAAGTATTATTTTGTCGATATGGGCTTGCGCAATGCCTGTCTCAATTTCAGACAATTCGAGCAAACGCACATTATGGAGAATATAATCTATAATGAGTTGTGTATACGAGGCTTCGCGGTTGATGTAGGAGTGGTACCGGTGACGCGTGCCGATGCCGCCGGCAAGCGCAGTCGCGCTCAATTGGAGGTCGATTTTGTATGCAACCAGGCGAGCCGTTGCTACTATATCCAGTCGGCTTATCGCATCGACAGTGAGGAAAAAATGGCTCAAGAGCAAGCCTCCTTTTCACACATCAAGGACTCATTCAAGCGCATAGTTATCCTCGGAGAGCACACGCCGTCGTATCACAATGACAAGGGTGTCCTCTTCATCAGTATTTATGACTTCCTGCTCAACGACAACGCGCTCGAATGGTGAGGGAGCGGTGGCGGAGTTACTTGACGGGGGGATAGTCGAGGGTGTAGTGGAGGCCGCGGGACTCGTGGCGCTCCTTGGCTTGTCGCATGATGAGGTATCCGACATTGATGATGTTGCGCAGTTCGCAAATTTCGCGGCTGACCTTAGAACTCTTGAACAGGCGCTCGGTCTCCTCGTAGAGGATGTCGAGGCGGTTCCAAGCGCGGTCGAGGCGGAGGTTAGAGCGGACGATGCCCACGTAAGTACCCATGATTTGGTTGACTTCGCGGATGCTCTGAGTGATGAGGACCATCTCCTCGGGGTGGCGAGTACCCTCGTCGTTCCACTGCGGGACGTCGTGTCGTAGGGCGATGCCGTCGATGCGTGCCATGGAGTGTCGCGCTGCAGCGTCGGCATAAACGACAGCCTCAATGAGCGAGTTGGAGGCGAGGCGGTTGCCACCGTGAAGCCCTGTGCAGGAACACTCGCCGAGGGCATATAGGCGGTCGATAGACGATTGCCCGTTGAGGTCGACCTTGATACCGCCGCAGAGGTAGTGAGCGGCGGGAGCCACGGGGATGTAGTCCTTGGTGATGTCGATGCCGAGGTCGAGACAGTGCTTGTAAATATTGGGGAAGTGGTGACGAGTCTCCTCGGGGTCTTTGTGAGTGACGTCGAGGTATACGTGGTCGTCGCCGTTGATTTTCATCTCGGAGTCGATGGCTCGAGCGACGATGTCGCGGGGTGCCAGGGATAGGCGCGGGTCGTATTTGTGCATAAATTCCTCGCCGCGGAGGTTGCGTAGGACAGCACCGTAGCCGCGCATAGCCTCGGTGATGAGGAAAGATGGGCGGTCGCCGGGGTGGAAGAGGGCTGTGGGGTGGAATTGGATAAATTCCATGTCCTTGACGGTTCCCTTGGCGCGGTAAACCATGGCGATGCCGTCGCCGGTGGCGACGAGAGGGTTGGTGGTAGTTTGGTATACAGCACCGGCTCCGCCGGTAGCCATGACGGTGATGCGAGAGAGGAAAGTGTCGACTGTGCCGGTGGCTTGGTCGAGGACATAAGCGCCGTAGCAGGTGATATCGGGTGTGCGTCGAGTGACAATCTTGCCGAGGTGGTGCTGGGTGATGATTTCGATGGCGAAATGGTTCTCGAAGATGTCGATATTGGGGTTGTGACGAACCGCCTCTATGAGTCCGCGTTGGATTTCGAAGCCGGTGTTGTCGGCGTGGTGGAGGATGCGGAATTCCGAGTGTCCCCCCTCGCGGTGGAGGTCAAAGGAGCCGTCGTCCTTACGGTCGAAGTTGACGCCCCAGTTGACGAGACGGCGGATGCCGTCGGGGGCACCCTTGACGACTTGCTCGACGGCGGCGGGGTCGCTGAGGAAGTCGCCGGCGACCATGGTGTCGTGAATGTGCTTGTCGAAGTCGTCGACGGCGAGGTTGGTCACCGATGCGACGCCGCCCTGAGCGAGGGCAGTGTTTGCTTCTTCAATGTTGGTCTTGCACACCAGGGCGACTTTGCCGACTGATGCGACGGTGAGAGCGTAACTCATTCCGGCTATTCCCGAGCCGATTACGAGAAAATCATATTCGCGAGTCATAATAATAAGCGTTTTTCACACGCAAAAGTACACAAAAAATTTATAATGACCAATAAAAAACCTTTAGCGGATAATCACCTTGCGGCCATCGATGATGTAGAAGCCGGGAGCGAGGGGCTCGGAGCAACGTACACCGTTGATATTGAAGATGATATTGTCGGTTGGAGCATCAGCGGGGGAGATGGAGATATCCTCGACGCCGGTGATGACATTCTCAGGCTCGATAGACATGCCGTAAATCTTGACTGAGCCGGGGAGTTCACCCTCTCGCATCATGCCGGGCTTCTTCTCCGTGGCAGCATCGGTGGCGTAGATGTAGACATATACGGGAGCGTCGGTGTCGTAATTGACGGGTTGGTCAATTTTGCTATCGGAGGTGAACTTGTTGATTTCGCCGTCGCCGATGCGGACATTGAGTTGCTGAGTGCCCTCGGTGGCAAATGAGACGACAATCTTGCCGGTGCCGCCGACTTGGATAATCATGCCGTTGTACTGAGCGGCAACCATCTCGTCGTTGATATCCTTGCCGATGATGTCGTCGACGTAAACCGAAGAGGTTACGTCGAGAGTAAGACATTCTTCCTTGGCATCGTAGGTATTTGAGAGGTTGTAATAAACCTCGTTGATGACGGTGTTGTTGAGGTCAACGGGGTCACCTGTGTTTTCGTCAACCCAGTCGTTGGCGGGGTTGATATCGGTGTTTTCGGTGATTTGGGGGAGTTCCTGTTGCGGTTCGGGACCGATGATGCAGGTAGCCTGATATTGAGGCTTGCCATCGACATCGAGGTTGATATTGAATTCCTGCTTTCCGTCGAAGTAAGCGCCGACAGGTTGGAGGATTTGAACGCCCTTGAGGTACAAGTCCATGACATGAGCCATAGCGCTGTTGGTGCCGTAGAGGTTGACCTGTGCATCGTAGATGTTGAGAAAGCCGTCTTTGCCCATTCCGGATGGCTTCATTTCGATGGCTACACCACCTTGGTTGATGACGAGGGTGCAATTCATAATGGTGACGTTGGAGAGGTAAGCGTAGAGACCAGCCATACAGTCTTCAGTTTGGGCATTGATGACCAACTTGTCGTCGTAGCCGTTACCTTGGATGATGAGATGGTTTTCGTCGGCAGCGCCACCACCATAACCAAACATAACACCAACGCTGCCATAGAGGATTTCGTTGATGCCGTTGACAGCGATGGTGAGTGTACCACCGTTGCACTCTATACCGGTACCCTTGAGCGCCATGATATAAGCGCCGTTGAGGGACAGGGTTTGGCTCTTGTAGTCGTAGGAGACGGTCTTATCCTCGAATACGTCGTAGCAGTTTTTCTCGTTCACCTCGGTGCCGTTGACGATGATAGTCTGAGTGAATACGACGGGTTGGGTGATGTAATAGTTATTGCTGACAAGTTCGCTGCAGTGCGAGCCGTCGAGGATGTATGCGCGGACATTGGTATACTCGGTGAAAGTGAGCGCCTCGGTGTATGGTTGGAAGTCGGCGTTGTCGATCGAGTAGTAGATAGTGCCGCCCTCGTTGGGGTTGGAGATGGAGACGGTAACCGAAGACTCGAACTCGCCACCTTCGGGGTTAAATACGGGAGCGAGGAGAGTAGCGGGGTTCTCGGTGCCCTGATTGAGGGAAGCGAAGTTGCTCCAAGGCTTAGTAGTGGCATAAACTGCATCGCAGCCGAAGGGAACGAGGGGTTTAACATCGCTGTAAACTGCGGAGTCGAAGCAGTTGTCGGGACCGGTAGCCGGGGTAGTGCCGAGGCAGAGGATGCCGTCGGTGAGAGGGTTCCCCCTGAAGGCGTATTCGCCGAGGGTGGTGACCGTAGCGGGGATGGTCAACTTGGTGAGGGCACAGCCGTTGAAGGCATAAGCGCCAATATTTTCCACTACAGTGGGCAGGGTGATTGTCGTGAGGGCGGTGCAATTGCGGAACGCGCGGATAGGCAGATCCAGAGCAGCGCTGTGGAACACGACACTCTTGAGGGCTGCACACTCGGCAAAGGCATCATTCTCGATGGTAACGACCTTGTCGGGCACGGAGAGAGTTGTGATGCCGGAATTGTAAAAGGCATACTCACCGATAGCAGTGACAGTTGCAGGAATAGTCACCGATGAGAGGGCAGAGCAGCCGTAGAATGTATTGGCGGGGAGTTGCTTGAGCCCCTCGGGGAGAGCAACACTCTTGAGCGCGGCATCACTATAGAATACAGCATCCTCGAGGACGGTATTAGCGCCGGCAAAAGAGGCAGACTCAAGAGCCGTGCAGTTGTCGAGGGCACGCGAGCCAACGGAGAGTATGCTCTCGGGGAAGGTGATAGAAGTCAGAGCGGTGCCGGCGAAAGCGGATGTACCCACCGTGGTAGCAGTTGTGGGGATAGTCACCGAAGCCAAAGCCGAGCAATTGGCGAGTACAAAGTTGGAGATGGTAGTAGTGGTTGCGGGGAAGGTGAAAGAAGTCAACTTCTTGCAGCCATTGAACGCCGACTCGCCGATGGATATGACGGTAGATGGGATGTCGATGGAGGCGAGCGATGAGCAATTGTAGAATGCTTGGTTGCCGATAGAGTTGAGGTTGGTGGGGAGAGTAACCGAGGCGAGCGCGGAGCAACCATAGAAAGTGTTCTCGTTGATATCGCCGACATGGCAACTGCCGAGGTTGATAGCCGCGAGCGATTTACAGTTGTAGAACGCCATCTTGCCGATAGTAGAGACGCTTGCGGGGATATTGATAGTTGTGAGGTTTCCGCAGCCATTGAATAGTTGCTCGTCGATGGTTTGGAGGGTCTCGGGGAGGGTCACAGATGTGAGAGCGGTACAACCCGAGAACATGCCGAAGTTGAGAGCGGTGACATTAGCCTGAATGTCAATTGATTGGAGTGCCTCGCAAGTATTGAAGGCACCGAAGTCGATAGTAGTAACCGATGCGGGAACCGTAATCTCGGTGATAGCGGTTTTTGAGAATGCGTATGAGCCAATGGAGGTATATGCATTGCCGATGTGTACCGATGACAGTTTGGAACAATTGGCGAAGGCATTAGTACCAATGGTGCCGACAATGTCGTCGGGGAGAGATACGGAAGTGAGCGACGAGCAGTAGTCAAAGGCATGAGAGCCTATTGACCTTGCTTTGGAGCCGAATGACACGGACTCGAGCGACGTGCAGTGGTAGAAGCAATAGTTGCCCCAAAAGCCGATATTGTCGCAGCCGGTGACCTGTTTGAGCGATGTACACTCGTAGAATGCATATTGGTCAATATAAGTAGCCGATGCGGGGATATTGATAGATGAGAGAGAAGAGCAGCGGTAGAAAGTTCTCTTGGGAATATTTGCTGTGTTAGATCCCAGGTTGACACTGTGCAAGGCGGAGCAATTCTCAAAAGCGGACTCGCCGATTGACTCCAGTGATGAGAGACTGCCGATGGATGCCAAGGAAGTAACGTTGGCAAAAGCGGAGACGACGATGGTCTTGACCCCTTCCATACCGGTGATGGTAGTCAGGTTGGTACATCCGCTGAAGGGACCGGAGCCCGCGGAGGTGCCAATTGCGGTGACCGATGCGGGGATATCAACAGTTGCCAGTGAGGTACAATCCTTAAAAAGTGAGTTCTCGAGAACGGAGAGGTTATTGGAGAGAGAGACCTCCTCAAGGATAGAGCATCCTTCAAAAGCGCCTTTGCCGATGGATGTCACCGTGTTGGGAATGGTGATAGATCTCAGCGAGGAGCATTGCTGAAAGGCATAATTACTGATTTCCACGAGTCCCTCGTTGAGATTGACGGATTGCAAAGCGGAGCAACCGACAAAGGTGCTTAACCAAATCTTGGTGATGTAACTACCGAGAGTAATAGAAGTGATTGCGGTGTTGCCGAAGCCATTAATCTCGGTCACGGGGATATAAGCGTCCGTTAATTTGCAGTAGAGAACATCGGGGATATTTACATCGCCGGAGATACTGCTGTCATAGGGTTCGACGACATAGTAGAAGTCTGACGCGGATTTCAACTTGAAGCGCAATAGGGCACCATCGTCGGTGATGTTGCCATATTGGTCTTCAGTCTTTTCTGCACTGATGGGAAATGCAACGAGCAATCCGACTATAGCCGGGAGCCACGTCTTGAGGTAGTGTAGGTTTATACGCATATGTTGGCTATATTAATAATTTTCTGCGTAAAGTTAGGAATAAAAAGCACTTAGGCGTTTGTGAAAAACTTACAAACGCTTGTAAAAATTGCTCAAAATAGCGAAAAATACAAGTACAATCAGTGGGAATTGCGGTATTGAGATGGCGAGCAGCCATAGACGCGCTTGAAGGCGTGGGAGAAAGCGCTGGCGTCATCGAAGCCGCAGAGCGATGCGATGTCGCTGATGGGACGGTCAATATCCTCGCATATGAGGCGGGCGGCGCGCTCCATCTGAATAGCGGTAATGAAAATTTTGGGCGAGTCGCCGGTTGCCTCGCGCACACGTCGGCGAAAAGTTTGTTCGCTCATATTGAGTTGAGAGGCGATGTGAGCGACGCCGAGGTTGCCGGAGTCAATGCCGGAGTTGACGGCATTGACCACGGATTGGCGGAAAGACTCCGAAGCATCGACGGGAGTGTTGGTGATGGGCGCCACCGGTGAAGCAATGCTGCGCTTGATGTCGGCGATTTCGCGTATCAGAGCATTGCGGCGGCGGCGGTGCCGAATGGAGAGGACGACAGCGCTCGCGATAATGAGGAGGATGATGGCGATGCCGATGAAGATGTCGCGGCGGTGTGCGTCGCGGATGTTTTCGTTCTCGATTTGGAGTTGTTCGTTGCCAAACTCGGCGGTGTAGCGGGCGAGGGTCTCGGCTGTGGCGGTTGAGTAAAGCGAGTCGCGCAGGGTATTGAAGCGTGTCAACTCGATGCGTGCGCTGTCGGGGTTGATAGACCAGTAACTCTCGTAGAGCCCGCGGTGTGAGTGGAGGCAATTGTAGAGGTCGCCCATATCGGCGAGGAGTGAGGCAGCCTCGCTGAAGAGAGGAATAGCCTCGGCGTGTCGGTCGAGAGCAATGAGCACGAAGCCCAATTGGTTGAGGTCAATGGCGAGGGAGTGGAGGTTGTGAGCCTCGCGGAGCACGGGTATTGCGGCGCGGTAGGCAGCCTCAGCCTCGGTGTTGCGTTCGAGCCCGGCGAGGGCGCTTGCCATCTGCGAGCGGCGGATAGCCATGCGGTATGTGCGGTCGGCAACGGAGTCCTTGTCGAAGGCGCGACGGGCATAGGCGAGGGCGCGCTCGTTGTCGCCGAGTTTGTGATATACCTCCGATGCCATGCCCAGAAGAATGGCATGGCGGGCATCATTGTTGGCGCGGGCGGCATATTCCAAGCCTTGGAGGATGTAGCACTCGGCATCGGAGAGTTGGTTGGCGGCGAGGTAAATGCCCGCGAGGGTGTTCATAGACGAGGAAATGTGGTCGGGGTCGTTGCCGCGCAACTCGATAGCGACGCTGCGACGGGCATAGTCGGCGGCATTGGCAAAGTCGCCGAGACGGAGGTAGATGATGCCCATGATGTTGAGGCAGTCGGCTTTGTTGCAGTCGTCATATCGGTATAGAGGGAGCGCCTTGAGGGCATATGCGAGAGCGTTGTCGTAGTCCTGGCAGTCGTAGAACCACTCGGACGCCCAGTACCAGACGGTGCGGTTGAGGGAGTCGGCGGGCGTTGCCTTGGAGAAATGGATTTTCTCGTCGAGGAATTCCTCCTCGTCGAGGTGATTAAAGAAAGAGTTGGCGTTGGCAGCAGAGGGAGTGCTGTCGAAGGCGGCGATAGCATCCTCAACAGCGCCGGCAGCGGCACGTGGAGCCACTGCCAACGCGGTGAGGAGTAATAGCGTAGTTATCAGCCGCATATGTAGCCGTATTAGTCGCGGTTGCCGAAGATGCGTAGCAGATAGAGGAAGAGGTTGACAAAGTCGAGGTAGAGCGACAGGGCGCCGATAGTGGCGAGTCGCCCGGTCTCGGAGGCGGGCATCATGGCAGCCATGGTCTTGATTTTCTGAGTATCCCAGGCGGTGAGACCCACGAAGATGAGTACGCCGGCGATGCTGATAATCCAGTCGAGACCGCTACTGCGCATAAACATATTGACTACCGAGGCGATAATCAAGCCGATGAGCGCCATGACCAGGATGTTGCCCATCTTGCTGAGGTCCTGACGGGTGGTGAAGCCGTAGATGCTCATAGCGGCAAAAGTGCCGGCGGTGATGAAGAATGTCTTGGCGAGTGTAGCGCCGGTATAAGCCCAGAAAATAGGAGTGAGCGCCAAGCCGTTAACGACGGCAAAGAGGAAGAACAGCGCGGAAGCGGCAGGCGAGGACAACTTGTTGATGCCGGCAGAGATGCCAACGACCAAACCTATTTCGCCGAGGAGTAACACCCACATAAACCAAGAGTTGTTGATGATAAACTGGATGAAAGAAAGCGAGCCGGCGGCAAAGAATGCGGTGAAGCCGGAGACAGCCAGTGCGAGGGTCATCTTGAGGTAGACTTTCTTCATCGTCGAGGTCATCACCTGCTGAATCGAGAAAGCCGATTGAGTGGTTGCTGTGTTTTGATAGTAGTTCATAACTTATTCAAATTTAAAAAGTTGAGGTTAGAGAAAAAGTGAATTACATACGTTCGGGGACACGAATACCGAGCAATCCCATAGCGGCGGCAACGGTGCGGGCGGTGACAGCGGTGAGTTCGAGGCGCTGAGCGAGGACGGCGGGGTCGCTCTCGCGGAGGATTGGGCAGTCGTGGTAGAATTGGTTGTATTCCTTGACCAAGTCGTAGGCATAGTTGGCGATGAGCGCCGGGGAGTAGGAGCGACCAGCCTCGGCGACTACCGAGGGGAAGTCGGCAAGGCGTTGAATGAGAGCCACTTCGCGCTCACCGGGGACGACGGCGCTATAGTCGACGGGTTGAACACCGGCTTCGGTGGCACGGCGGAGCACCGAGCGCATACGCGCGTAGGCATATTGGATGAATGGACCGGTGTTGCCGTTGAAGTCGATGGACTCCTCGGGGTTGAACATCATATTCTTGCGCGGGTCGACCTTGAGGAGGAAGTATTTGAGAGCGCCGAGCCCGACGATTTCGGCGACTTGAGCCTTGGTATCCTCATCGAGGTCTTGCGCCTTGCCGAGGGAGTCGGCGACGCGACGAGCCTCGGCGACCATGTCAGCCATGAGGTCGTCGGCATCGACCACGGTGCCCTCGCGGCTCTTCATCTTGCCCGAGGGGAGCTCGACCATGCCGTAGGAGAAATGCACCAAGTCCTTGCCCCAGGCAAAGCCGAGGCGGTCAAGCAAGAGCGCAAGTACCTGGAAATGATAGTTTTGCTCGTTGCCCACCACATATATCATCTTGTCGATGGGATAGTCGCGGAAGCGCATCTTGGCGGTGCCGATGTCTTGCGTCATATACACCGAGGTGCCGTCGGCGCGGAGTAGAAGTTTGTGGTCAAGACCCTCGTTGGTGAGGTCAGCCCACACCGAGCCGTCGTCCTTGCGGTACATGGCGCCTTGTTCCAAGCCCTTGAGCACCAATTCCTTGCCCTCGAGGTAGGTCTGCGACTCGTAGTAAATCTTGTCGAAGTCGACACCCATGCGGCGGTAAGTCTCGTCAAAGCCGGCATATACCCAGGAGTTCATCTTCTCCCAAAGGGCGCGTACCTCGGGATCGCCCTGCTCCCAACGGCGGAGCATCTCGCGCGCCTCAGCCATGAGAGTTGAAGCCGCCTCGGCGTCCTCCTTAGACATGCCTTGAGCCATCAATTCGGCAAGTTCGGCGCGGTAGTGCTTGTCAAAAGCGACATAGAAATCGCCGATGAGGTGGTCGCCCTTGACGCCGCGGCTCTCGGGGGTGGCGCCGTCGCCCCACTTTTGCCAGGCGAGCATTGACTTGCAGATGTGGATGCCGCGGTCGTTGACGATATTGGTCTTGACCACGCGGTTTCCGCAAGCCTTGAGGATTTCGGCGAGGCTGTAGCCCAGGAGGTTATTGCGCACATGCCCCAGGTGGAGGGGCTTGTTGGTGTTAGGCGAAGAATATTCGACCATCACCAGGGGCGATTGGTCGGTGGCGTCGACAAAGCCGTGGCGGTCGTTGGCGGCGATTGCGGCGAGCACGTGGTTCCAGTAGCGGGGCTCGACGACGATGTTGAGGAAGCCCTTGACCACGTTGTAGCGAGCCACGGCATCACTGTGTGCCACGATGTAATCGCCGATGGCAGTGGCGACTGCCTCGGGAGCGGCGTGTGCAGCCTTGACCCAGGGGAAGACCACGACGGTGAAATTGCCCTCAAACTCGCGGCGTGTTGCTTGCAACACGATGCTCTCGGGTGCTACTTCTATGTTGTACAGCGACTTAACTGCCTCTGATACTGCTTGCTGAATGATTAAATCAATAGACATTTACGTTGTTTATTAGGTTTGAAAGTGCAAATATACTAATTTTCTTGCAATTATCGTGCCACAATCTTAATTGTTGAGGCGGGAGCGGAGGTAATCGAGGACGATTGGTATCACTTGGTCGTCGTAGTTGGCGGTGTTGCCCATCATGGAGCCGAAACTGCCGAGGTTGTCGCTGTTGAAGCCGTGGTTGGCACCTTGGATGGTGTATAGGGTGGCATTGGGGTATTTGGCAACCGCTTGCTCGGAGTAAGAAATATTGACAATCATATCTTGCGAGCCGTGGACGATAATCAGGGGGCGCGAGAATGTGCCGATGTTGGCATACACGTCGTATCCGCGCATAGCGTCGCAGAACGCCTCGCTGTAGCCCATACCGAAGGAGCCGCCGAAGGAGCCGCCGCCGAAGCCACCGAATTGGTCCATCATGGCGATTAAGTCGGGGATGTTGAAGGCGGGATAGAATAGAATCATGCCGGCGATGTCGATGCCGGCATCCTCGGCGGTGAGAGCAGAGACTAAACCGCCCTGGCTGGAGCCGAGGAGGAAGATGTGGTCGGAGTCGACACCGGGCTGTTGACGCATACAGTCGATGACGGCGCGGAGGTCGTCGACTTCGGTGAATACGGTCATCTCGTCGGTGCTGCCATCGCTGCGGCTGGAGTCGCAGGCACCGCAGAAATCGAAGGCATAGGCGCAGTAACCTGCCTCAGCGATGGCTGTGGCGTAGGCATTCATGGCATCAGCCGTGAGCGAGGCACTGTGCGACAGTATCACTGTGGGCAGGGGCTTGTCGGCGGTGAGAGCCGGGCGATACATCTTGCCGTAGATGCGATAGTCGCCGCGTTGGCTCCACAACTCGTAGACTTCTAAGGGTTTGTCTTCTTCATCGCCGGTGGCGGGAACAAATTCTATATGGTCGATTTCGGAGGCTTGGTACACGATAGGCTCTCCGTTGGTGGGGTATACTACAAGGGTCTGGGCGGTGGCGCCGACTGCGAGGCACACAACGGCGGCGAGGGTAAGTATATTTTTCATTATTTAACTGAGAATTTGATGGTTATGGATTGAGATACGAAGATATAAATACCGGCGCGCAGGTCGGTGGCAGAGAAAGAGCCGGAGGCATCGGCACA
Organism: uncultured Bacteroidales bacterium; assembly: GCA_945829225.1. Taxonomy (GTDB): domain Bacteria; phylum Bacteroidota; class Bacteroidia; order Bacteroidales; family Muribaculaceae; genus CAG-873. The sequence continues at coordinate 16,984 of CALZTY010000027.1, forward strand.
GCCGGTGGTAACGAGTATGCCGGCAGGGGTGAAGATACTTGCCTCGCTCTGTGGCGCTAAGTCACTCACATATAGCGAATTGTCAACGAGGTTGAACTTCACTGCCGGGGTCTCGATGGCTGATGAGCCCGCCTCGACGGTGCTGAACTCAAAGGTTACGACCTCGGTGGTGGGGTATTCGATGCTCTGCTCGCCGTCGCTGACGACTATCGCGGCATCGGTGTAACTCGCCGTCACCGGCGAGCCATTCAGGCTGAGGTATATAGGCTCGCCACTCGCCGTATATACCTTGACGCTGTGGTATGTCTCGGCGTGCATCATTGTCGCCGAGCACAACAGCACGAGAAGTGCTAAAATTTTGGTTTTCATTGTAGTACGCTATTGGGGGGAAATCACTATTATCAATCTGTGAGGCGCTCGACCACGGCAGCCTCGGCTTGAGAGGCGGTGGAGCCGCGCCACAGTTGGGTGCCGGTGGAGTCGGCGAGGACAAAGAAGGGCAATGCCGGGATGCCGAGGCGGCGTATAGCCGAGCCGGAGATAGAGCCGGCAACCCAGCCCTGGAGCCATGTTGCCGAGTCGTTGCGCGTGTAGCGACTCCAATCGATGGTGTCGCCGTCGACCGAGAAATCAGCCAGGGCGAGGCGCTTCTTCGCCTCATATTTCTCGAGGCGGCGCATGAGTTGCACCACCGAGTCGCGGTCGTGGCTGCGGTCGCTTATCGCGATGAGCGTCAGTGAGTTGTGCAGCACATTGTATGTGCGCACATGTCCGCCGTGCTCCCAGTAGGGGATGGCTGCAACGGGAGCGTGAGAGGTTGCCGAATTGATGCGCCCGAGCATGGCGGCATATCCGGCGGTGATGCCGCTGAGGCGGCTCTCGGTGGCGACGGCATTGAGCAGCGAGTCGGCGGCACCGGCGTTGCCGGCATTGATGTCGTATTCGGTGGCTATCAGCAGAGCCGACAGCGGGTCGTCGCTGTGCTCGGCAACGTAGCCGGCGATGGCGGCATTGCGGTCGGCTCCGCTCGCCCCGGCATGTGAGCGTGTGAACTCAGCCCAGCGCTCGGTGAGTTCGTTGCCCTCAGCGGTGAATGTGGTGTAGTCGTTTTTGTCTAATTTAACATCTATGTCGTCGCCGTTGCGAGCCACCAGGCGGCATAGCAAGTTGTAGTCGTTGTCATAGACCTCGATCAAGGCATCGTCGGGCGATGTGCCCTCAAATGTCCACACGCCGTCGGTGGCGGCGGTCACTGCCGGGAAAGCCTTGCCGTCGCAATAATAAATGATGCGCAAGTTCATCGACGCGCCGTCGGCGAGCCGTCCTTGCAGCACAAAAGTGTCGCTGTGACCGCAAGCCCACAGGGCGGCGACCATCAATGCGCCACAGACAAATTTCATTAATCCTTTCATCATTAATCCTTTTTACAGCACAAAAATACACCTTTTTTGCCACACCCGCAAATAAATGACGAGTCAAGCGTCGGTTTCTCACCACACGAGGGTGTTGTCGTTGGTCAGAGGTTGCGGAGGATGAGGGAGGCGAGGGTTAGCCCGAAGGAGGCGGTGACGGGCATGAGGGTGCCGGCGGGCGCGATGGCGGGCTCGGGGGAATAGACGCATTGGAATTTGCGCGCCGGGAAGGTACCGCTGCGGCGGAATTTGGTGCGCAAGGCGCGTGCCAGGGGGCAGCCTTGGACTTTCCAGAACTCGGCAACGGCTACGCGGGTGGGGTCGTGGCGCCGTGCGGCTCCCATCGAGGAGAGTAGGGTGACGCCGGGGGTGCGGGTGGCGTTGTTGATGAGTAATACCTTGGCGTTGAGGTCGTCGATGGCATCGATGACGTAGTCGTAGGCGCCGAGGTCGTAGTCGGCGGCGGTGTCGGCATTGTATCGCCCGACGATGGCGCGTACCTCGCAGAAGGGGTTGACGGCGGCGAAGTGACGGGCGAGGACTTCGACTTTTGGCTGCCCGATGGTGTCGACCTGTGCGGGCAGTTGGCGATTGATGTTAGATGGCTCGACGCAGTCGCTGTCGACGATGGTGAGGTGCCCCAAGCCGCTGCGTACAAGCGCCTCGGCGCACCAGGAGCCGACGCCGCCAACACCTACCACAAGCACATTGAGCGCCCGCAGGCGTTCAGTGCCTGCGTCGCCCAATAGTGCAATGCTGCGCTCAAATAATTGCTCGTAGAGCATATCAGAGGTCTTCCTCGATGGAGAAGGGGTCGGAGTCGGCTTCGGGGGCGGGCTCGACGGCTTCGGGGAGGTCGACGGCGGGGGTGTCCTTGCGGACTTTGCGCGGAGTGTGCTCGGCTTCCTTCATCGCGGCGGTGATTTTGGCTGCGATTTCGTCGGCTAATTCGGGGTTGTCCTCGAGGATAGCCTTGGCTTGTTCGCGACCTTGAGCGAGTTTGGCATTGTTGTACGAGAACCAAGAGCCGCTCTTGGCGATAACGCCATATTCGACGCCGAGGTCAACGAGTTCGCCGCTGCGCGAGATGCCTTCGCCAAACATGATGTCAAATTCGGCGCGCTTGAATGGAGGGGCGACTTTGTTCTTGACCACCTTGACGAGTGCACGCTTGCCCAGGACGTCGTCGCCGTTCTTGATGGCGGCACGCGAGCGGATGTCGAGACGTACCGACGAGTAGAACTTGAGGGCGTTGCCACCGGTGGTTGTCTCGGTGGGACCGAAGATTACGCCGATTTTCTCGCGCAACTGGTTGATGAAGATGCAGCAGGTGTTGGTGCGAGCGATGGAGGCGGTGAGTTTGCGCATTGCTTGCGACATGAGACGAGCCTGGAGACCTACGTTGCGGTCGCCCATTTCGCCCTCGATTTCGTTCTTGGGGGTGAGGGCGGCGACTGAGTCGACGACGAGGATGTCGATGGCGGCGGAGCGGATGAGTTGCTCGGCGATTTCGAGGGCTTGCTCGCCGTTGTCGGGTTGAGCCATGAGGAGGTTGTCGATGTCGACGCCGAGGGCTTGGGCGTAGAAGCGGTCGAAGGCGTGCTCGGCATCGATGATGGCGGCGATGCCGCCTTGTTTCTGAGCCTCGGCGATGGCGTGGATGGCGAGGGTGGTCTTACCGGAGGACTCGGGACCATAAATCTCGATGATGCGCCCGCGGGGGTAACCGCCTACGCCGAGGGCGTAGTCGAGACCCACCGAGCCGGAGGGGATAACGTCGATATCTTCGATGGAGTCGTCGCCGAGTTTCATGACGGCGCCGCGGCCGAAGTCCTTCTCGATTTTGCCTAATGCTTGGGCGAGAGCCTCGCGCTTGGCGGCTTGCGGGTCCATAGCCGCTGCTTTTTTCTTGGTGTCTTTAGGAGCCATTGTATTGTTGAGTTTTTTAGAGTTTATATTCTTGATTACGGTGCAAAGTTACGTCTGCAGCTGTGTAATTTTCAGAGCAGATACGTTAAAGTGTGTTAATTATCACATTTTGGTGAACCAAACAAATCTTTGGCGTGTTATAATCTCGAAAAGTTGCAAGACTTTTTTCATTGCAAGAAATGTGATAATGATTGGTTTATTATGTTCGTATGGAATGTCGTGAGACATTCCATACGTTCTTTTTATGGGTTAGGGATAACGGTGCCGCGCAGGCGCAGTGATGTGCGACGCGATGATGATGCTGTGGCAGCGCGGTATCGCACCTTGATATCCTTGCTGATCGAGCCGCTCTGCCCCTTGGGGGTGAATGTGATGAGGATTGCGGCAGAGTCGCCCGGAGCGATGGGCTCGGTGGGGTAGGTGGGGCGGGTGCAGCCGCATCCGGTGCTCACCGAGAGCACGGCAACGGGCTCGGAGGCAACGTTGACAAAGGTGAAACTATGGACCACGGGGTCGGCAGACTCGCTGACGGTGCCGAAGTCGAAGGTTTTATGGTCAAATTGCAGTGGGTCGGGCGCCTTGGCGGCTGTGAACAGCAGCAAGACGGCGGCGCAACACATCATGGCGATGTACAGGCGTTTCATTTGCTATACAGATTGAAGTAGTTGGTGAGGACATCGCGTGCGGCGAGGAATGGGCTGCGGCGGTTGGACTGCACGTCGCGGTCGAGGACTGCAAGGCGCGCGGCGATGTCGGGGTCGTTATAGAAATGATTTTTGAGTTGCTCGTCGATGGTCTCGTACATCCAGTAACGGGCTTGCTGGCGGCGTCGTTGGTCGAAGTATCCGTTGCCGTCGACATAGGCGAAGTATCGGTCGATCATATCCCACACCTCATCGATGCCAAGTTCGAAGTATCCCGAGTAGGTGAGGACCTCGGGCTTCCACCCCGAGGGCGATGGCGGGAAGAGTTGCAGGGCGCTACGATACTGAGCCTGAGCGAGTTGGGCGCGCTGGATATTGTCGCCGTCGGCTTTGTTGATGACGATGCCGTCAGCCATCTCCATGATGCCGCGCTTGATGCCTTGGAGCTCGTCGCCGCCGCCGGCAATCTGTATGAGGAGGAAGAAGTCGACCATGGAGTGTACGGCGGTCTCGCTCTGTCCGACGCCGACAGTTTCGACAAATATGTTGTTGAAGCCGGCAGCCTCGCACAGTACGATGGTCTCGCGGGTGCGGCGGGCGACACCACCGAGGCTACCTGCCGAGGGGCTGGGGCGAATGAAGGCATTGGGGTGTATGGAGAGTTTCTCCATGCGGGTTTTATCGCCGAGGATAGAGCCGCGGGAGATTTCGCTGGAGGGGTCGATGGCGAGGACTGCGAGGCGCGCCTTGGGGTCGCGGAGGACGTGGAGCCCGAAGACGTCGATCGAGGTGCTCTTGCCGGCGCCGGGGACGCCGGTGATGCCTATGCGACGGGCGCCACCCGAGTAGGGGAGGCACTTCTCGATTACTTCCTGGGCGCGAGCGTAGTGCTCGGGCGATGTCGACTCCACGAGGGTGACGGCGCGAGCCAGTGTGGTGACATCCCCCTTGAGAATGCCCTCGACGAGCACCGACGTCTCGGGCAGGGGCTTGCGCCTACCGCGGCGTTGCAGATAGGGATTGACTATGGGTGGCTGTGCCACACCCTCGTTGACGGTCAGCCCGGCGTAGTCGGGCGCATTTTCGGGATGTTCCATAATTATATCTTTGACAACTTGTAGTTGTTGTAAAATTCGCGGAAATTAGGGTGATTATCAAGCATATAGGTCAATACTTGATTTTCGTTCCAGAACATGGGCTGTGGACCCGAGTCGATGACACGCACCTCGAGGTCGAAGGTGGCGTTGCCGGTGGCATTGCGGACAAAGTTGACTATATCGCTGCGGTGCTCGTTGATGCGCGAGCCCGACAAGTCGTTGTCGACCAAGAGGATATATTTGCCGGAGTCGTCAGCCTTGGGGAGGTTATTGCGCATACTGTTGACCACGGCGGGCTCAGCCGAGCAGGTATCGATGTAGGTGTTCCATGCCTTGGCGAGGCTCTCGGCGGTGATGGGGATGCTGGTGACAGTCGCTGTGGCGGTGGCTGTGGGAGCCGCTGCGGTGGCAGGCGCGTTGGTCATAGTCACTCTGCCCAGCGAAATCTTGGGCGAGCCGGCAGGGCGCGGAGCGGGGGCGGCAGAGCGAGTGGGGATGCTCGCCGGTGCGTGAGTTGCCGGAGCGTGAGTTGCCGGAGCGATGGGGGCTGCCGTGCTTGCCGGGGTGGCAGGTGCCTGTGGGGCGGCTTGCTGACTCGGGTTGACGCTGATGGGGCGCAGGGGTGCCACTGTAGGCTCGATCACCGGCGAGGGGTGGAGCAGTTGGGTAATCTTGATGAGCGCCAGCTCGACAAGCATCTGCTTGCTCGACGACAGGCGGTAGTTGAGGTCGGTGTCGTTGCAGATATTGAGGGCGCTGTAGATGAAGTCGGGCTTGACCTTGGCGGCGGCATCGACCAGCGTAGCCTTGATGTCGTCGGGCTCGTCGAGGAGGCTGTGGGTGCGCTCGTTGCCGGCGAGCATGAGCGAGCGGAAGTACTCGCACAAGCCGCTGATGAAGAATTGCCCGTCGAAGCCCTTGGCGCGTATCTCATTGAAAATGAGCAATTCGCCGGGGATGTCGCCGGCGACGATGCAGTCGAGCAGGCGGTTGTAATACGACGAGTCGAGGACGTTGAGCGCCTCGATGGTGCGGTCGTAGGTGATGTTGCCGCGGCACGAGGCGGCTACTTGGTCAAATATGGAGAGGGCGTCGCGCATGGCGCCGTCGGCTTGGTGGGCGATGACGCTGAGTGCCGATTCCTCGGCGGTGATGCCCTCGTTGGCGGCGACGCTCTGCATGTGAGCCACCATGTCGTTGATGCTGATGCGGCTGAAGTCGTAAATCTGGCAGCGCGACAGGATAGTGGGGATAATCTTGTGCTTCTCGGTGGTGGCGAGGATGAAAATCACATACGACGGTGGCTCCTCGAGGGTCTTGAGGAAGGCGTTGAATGCCTGATTGGACAGCATGTGCACCTCATCGATGATGAACACGCGATAGCGCCCGCGAGCCGGCGGGATGTGCACTTGGTCGATGATTTTCTTGATGTCGTCGACACCATTGTTGGAGGCGGCGTCAAACTCAATGATGTTCATCGACACGCCCTCGTTGAACGAGCGGCACGACTCACACTCGTTGCATGCCTCGCCATCGGCGGTGATGTTGGAGCAGTTGATGGTCTTGGCAAAGATACGCGCGCACGAGGTCTTGCCCACACCGCGCGAGCCACAGAACAGGTAGGCGTGTGCCAAGTGGTCGGTGGCGATGGCATTCTTGAGCGTCGACGTCAGCGCCTCCTGCCCCACCACCGTGGCAAACGATGACGGGCGATACTTTCGTGCCGATACAATATATTGTTCCATATCACTGCAAATTTAGTAATTCCTCGCGGAATTACCAACCCCCTCGCCCCTAATAATTCAAAAAAACTGTACCCACCACTCCTTGCCGGTCGACAGAATAGAAAAGAAACCCCGGGGAAGTGAATCTCCGGGGTTTGCTATGATGAGGTGTGAAGTAATCAGTTGTTGTACTTCTTGACGATGACGGTGGCGTTGTGACCGCCGAAGCCGAAGGCGTTGGACAGAGCAGCGCGGATGGGGCGATGCTGAGCCTTGTTGAATGTGAAGTTGAGGCTGTAGTCGATTTCGGGGTCGTTGTCGCCTTCTTCGTGGTTGATTGTGGGAGGCACGGTGTCGTTGGCAACGGCGAGGACGCTGAACATGGCCTCGAGCGCGCCGGTGGCACCGAGGAGGTGACCGGTCATAGACTTGGTCGAGGAGATGTTGAGTTTGTGGGCTGCATCGCCGAATACGCTGACGATGGCTTTAACCTCTGAGACGTCGCCGACGGGAGTTGAAGTGCCGTGGGTGTTGATGTAGTCGATGTCTTCGGGGCGCATCTCGGCGTCGTCGAGGGCTGCTTGCATGGCGAGGATAGCGCCGAGGCCCTCGGGGTGAGTGGCTGTGAGGTGGTGAGCATCGGCGCTCATGCCACCGCCGGCAACTTCGGCATAAATCTTGGCGCCGCGAGCCTTGGCGTGCTCGAGTTCCTCAAGGACGAGGACAACACCGCCTTCGCCCATTACGAAGCCGTCGCGCGATGCGCTGAAGGGGCGCGATGCGGTGGCGGGGGAGTCGTTGCGGGTAGAGAGGGCGTGCATGGAGTTGAAGCCACCGACACCGGCGGGGAAGATGGCTGCTTCGGCGCCGCCGGTCACCATTGCGTCGGCTTTGCCGAGGCGGATGATGTTGAAGGCGTCGATGATGGCGTTATTGGAAGATGCGCATGCCGATACCACGCCGTAGTTGGGGCCGTGGTAGCCGTAGTCCATGGAGATGTGACCCGAGGCGATGTCGGCGATCATCTTGGGGATGAAGAATGGGTTGTACTTGGGACCCTTGTCCTCGTTGCAAGCATAGTATCCGGCTTCCTCCTCGAATGTGTGGAGACCGCCGATGCCGGCAGCGACGATGACGCCGACGCGATTTTTGTTGAGCGTGTCAAGGTTCTCGAGACCGGCGTCGGCGACGGCCTGATGGGCAGCCACCAGCGCATATTGAGCGTAAAGGTCGAGCTGGCGCAGTCTGCGGCGATCAAAGTATTCCTCGCCGTTGAAGTTTTTTACTTCGCAAGCAAATTGGGTTTTGAACTTCGAAGCGTCGAAGTGAGTAATCGGGCCGGCACCGCTGACGCCGTTGATGGCGTTGTTCCAGGTGGTTTCAACATCGTTACCGATGGGGGTCACGGCACCCAAGCCGGTTACTACTACACGTTTTAATTCCATTGTATATACTTAGTTTGATTAAAAGAGGCGCGCCTCCTGCCCTGCAGGACGCGCGCCCTTGGGGGTTGTCGCTATTGGGCGATATTATTTCTGGTGTGCGTCGATGTAGTTGATAGCGTCGCCAACAGTCTTGATGGTCTGGGCGTCTTCATCGGGAATTTCGAGGTCGAATTCCTTCTCAAATTCCATGATGAGTTCAACAGTGTCGAGAGAATCAGCACCGAGATCGGCGGTGAAAGATGCTTCGGGAGTTACTTGCTCCTCCGATACACCGAGCTTGTCGGTGATGATTGCTTGTACGCGATTTGCAGTTTCTGACATAATAATTCTATTTTTTGTTATTAATTCATTTTTGCGGTGCAAAGTTACAAATGATTTCCGAATTATGGAAATTTTTCAGTGATTTTTTACTTATTTCCGTTGATAATCACTTCGTTAATGTTTTTTAACGCACCTTTTCACAGTTTATACCTTGGAGAATTGGTCGCGTGATGCGCCGCACAGGGGGCAGGTGAAGTCGGCGGGGAGCTCGCCTTCGACCTCAACTTCGTAGCCGCAGAGGTCGCAGCGATATTTTGTGAGATTGCTTGCGGCGGGTTTTTCCTCGGGCTTTTCTTCGCGGTAGGTGGGGGCGTTCTTGGGGGCTTTGCCCTTGATGACCTTGTGGTAGTAGGCATAGGTCATCGGGGTGCCCTCGCCGGCGGCGGTGTCGACCAGTCGACCCAGTACGAGGACGTGTGTCTCGCAGTCGACAAAGTCGAGCGCCTCGAGGATGAGGCGACCGGCAAAGGTGCCGCGCACCACGGGAGCGCCGCTGATGATGTCGTAGCCATAGTCGGCATACTTGTCGGTATCGCGCGAGGAGTGGAAGCCAAAGGTGCCGATGACCGTGGGGTCGCTATCCTCGTTGAGGATGCTCAGCGAGTAGCGGCGGTTGCGGCGGATGGCATCGAGGGTGAAGTTGTTCTTGTTGAGCGAGATAGCAAGGATGGGGTTCTGCGAGGTGACCTGGTAGCAAGTGTTGATGACGCAGCCCACGGGGCGCTCGCCGTCCATCACACCTACGACATATAAGCCGTAGGTGAGATTATAGAGAACGGTGGGATCCATAGATTAATAGTTGCTGCTCTTGATTTCGAAGTAGCTCTGGGCGTGGAGGCATACGGGGCACACCTTGGGGGCATTCTTGCCGATAACGATGTGACCGCAGTTGCGGCACTGCCAGATGGTGTCGCCTTCGCGTGAGAATACGATGCCGTCCTCGATGTTCTTGAGGAGTTGGAGGTAGCGCTGTTCGTGAGCCTTCTCGATGGCGGCTACGCCACGCATGCGGGCAGCGATTTCGGTGAAGCCTTCTTCGTCGGCTTCGCGAGCCATACGGTCATACATGTCGGTCCACTCATAGTTCTCGCCTTCGGCAGCGTGCTTGAGGTTGGTGGGAGTGTCTTGGATTGCGCCGCCTTCGAGGTATTTGAACCACAGCTTGGCATGCTCGCGCTCGTTGTGAGCGGTTTCTTCAAAGAGGGCAGCGATTTGCTCGTAGCCGTCCTTGCGAGCCTTAGATGCGAAATAAGTGTACTTGTTGCGGGCCATTGACTCGCCGGCAAATGCCTCGAGAAGGTTCTTCTCGGTTTTGGTTCCTTTCAGTGATTTCATTGTTTTTTGTTGTTTTTAGTGATTAATATATATAATAATGTGTTATTCTTTGATGCCGTAGGCGAGGTCTCCGGCGTCGCCCAGTCCGGGTACGATGTAACTGTGGCTGTTGATGTGCTCGTCGATGGCACCCACCCACAGGGTGGAGTCGGCGGGCATCACGCCCTGCAGGTAGTCGATAGCGGCGCGAGAGGCGATGACCGAGGCGAGGTGGAGGTGTGCCGGGGTGCCCTTGGTGAGCAAGGCGCGGTAGCTCAACTCCATCGATGCGCCGGTGGCGAGCATCGGGTCGACGAGGATGAGGGTCTTGTCCTCGAGCCGCGGCGAGGCGAGGTACTCGATGAACACGTCAAAACTTTCTTTCTCCTTGTACTTGCGATAAGCCGAGACGAAGGCGTTCTCGGCGGTGTCGAAGACATTGAGAAATCCGGCATGGAAGGGCACGCCGGCGCGGAATATGGTGCCCAGGACGATGGACTCGGCGGGCGTGTCGCAGGTGGCGACACCCAGCGGGGTGGTCACCTCCACTTTTTTGTATTCGATGTGCTTGCTGATTTCGTAGCCCATCAAGGCGCCGGTGCGCTCGAGGTTGTGGCGAAAGCGCAACATATCGCTGTGGATGTCTACGTCGCGCATCTCGATGAGATAGCGGCTTATCAGCGACGGTGTTTCGGCAAAATTATATACTTTCATTTTCGTCGTTTTGGGGTTATATGGGTATAAAGTTCCACAAATGTAGTATTTTTTGCGCAAACATACCAAAAAAATATTATTTTGTTTTAACTTTGCAGTGAAATTTCGATTATAAAACCAAAAAACCAGACATGTCAACGAATACAGTAGACAACACACGCAAGGTGACGACCATGCGCCTTGCCGAGATGAAACAGCGTGGCGAGAAGATAGCCATGCTCACCGCTTATGACTTTTCTTTAGCAACCCTTGTCGACCAAGCCGGTATCGATGTGATATTGGTGGGCGACTCGGCATCGAATGTGATGATAGGCAACCCCACCACCCTGCCCATCACCCTCGACCAAATGATATACCACGCGCGTTGCGTCACCAACGCGGTGCGCCGAGCCTTAGTGGTGTGCGATATGCCCTTTGGCTCCTATCAGGGCAACAGCAAGGAGGCGCTGTCGTCGGCGATACGCATCATGAAGGAGAGCGGCGCCGAGGCTGTTAAAATCGAGGGCGGCTGCGAGGTCGTCGAGTCGATCGAGCGCATCCTCTCTGCCGGCATCCCGGTGATGGGTCACCTGGGGCTTACTCCGCAGTCTATCAATAAGTTTGGTACATATGCCGTACGCGCCCGCGGCGAGGCTGAGGCGCAGAAATTGCTCGCCGATGCCCATCGCCTCGAGGAAGCCGGCTGCTTTGCCTTGGTGCTCGAGAAGATTCCCGCAGCCCTCGCCACTCAGGTGGCTGCCGAGGTGTCAATCCCCGTCATAGGCATCGGCGCCGGCTCGGGCGTCGACGGGCAGGTGCTCGTGCTCCAGGATATGCTGGGCATCAACCAAGGCTTTTCGCCCAAGTTCCTCCGCCGTTATGCCGACCTCGCCACCACCATCCGCGGCGCCATCGGCTCGTATATCGACGATGTCAAGAATGTCGACTTCCCCTCGCCCGAGGAGCAGTATTGATTGCTCTATGAGTGCGTGTATCAGATATTTAGCAACATTCTTTGTGCTGCTGTCTATGGGCATGAGCGCCTATGGACAGATATTGTCGTCCGATGCTCAGCGCTTCGACCCCGACAGTATCCGTCAAGACTTCAGCAACCAACCCTACTTCGGTCTTTACAAAGATAATTATTTTATCATCGGTCCGCCCATCGGTCAGCGTCCCACTCGTTCCAACACCAATGTGAAGTTCCAGATATCGGTAGCCTCGCGCCTCACCAATGCTACGCTCCCCGGCGGCACTTATCTCTACCTCTTTTATAGCCAAAAGTGCTTCTGGAACGTCCTCGAGGAGTCGCTGCCCATGACCGACCTCAACTTCAACCCGGGTATCGGTCTCACCAAGCCGCTGTTTGTCAAAAATCGCTATATCGGCAAGTTGAGCCTCATCCTCGAGCATGAGAGCAATGGTCGCGACAGCATATGGTCGCGCTCATGGAACAAATTGTCTGTCGCCGGCAATATCATCATCGACCCTAACCTCATGGTGTCTGCCAAAGTGTGGCTCCCCATCGTCGACGGCGAGAATAACAAGGATATCCTCAAGTATTGTGGCATCTTCCAGGCAAGCATCCAGGCGACAACTAACAACCGCAAATTCACCGGCGCCGTGACCTTTGTCAAGCGCAAGGACTGGAAATTCAACTACAATACCATCGTGGAGTTGGCTTACCGTTGGACTACCAAATCCAATACTTATCTATTTTTACAATATTACAACGGCTATGGCGAGGGTCTGCTCGACTACAAGGTCTTCAAGAGCCAACTGCGTGTAGGCATCGTCTTCCGACCTCAACTTTTCAGCGATTTTTAACATGAAACACTTCACAATCCTCCTTACCGCCCTCTTTGTGGCTGTGGCTCTCACCGCTTGCAGCGATGACGAGCCCGAGAATGTAAATATGTCGGGCGCATGGTACTTTGGCTATGTCGCCGCTACCGACAATTACGACTACACCATCCTCGACCTCGGCAAGGATGGCAATTTCACCTTCAACCGTTGCATGCGCACCCCCGCTGATGCCTCCGAGCGCCACGTCAACACCCTCGGCACCTGGAGAGTCTCCGGCAAGGATATCATCCTCATCTACCCGGGCGCCGGCACCGATGTCTACACCCTCGTCGACTATGTTGCTAACACCAGTGCTACGCTTACCCTCCGCGGTGAGCAAGTGGTGTGGTATCGCTCCAAGACTTCTCTGCCGCGTCAATAATCAACAACTATGATGCGGCGCCGACTCTTTGGCTGTGCTCTGTTGGCGATGGTTGCCTTGTCTGCCTTCGCCACCGAGCATACGCTCGAAAATCCCGGCACCGGTCGCAACCCCTACTATCGCGGCTACTCCTTCCGCATCGACGAGGAGGGCGACACCGTCACCGTCATTCACCTCAACGAACTCACTTGCTTCACTCCTTGGCATTTCCGCAACTCCAAGGAGGAGCAATTCTACTGGCGCACCGTCCGCAACGTGCGCCTCACTCTTCCGTATGCCAAGTTAATCGCCGAGACACTCATCGAGACCTACGAGTATATCGAGACTTTCCCCACCACCGAGGAGCGCGAGCGATACCTCAAGGATATGGAAGGCGCTATCTTCGAGCAATATAAGCCTGTGCTCAAGAAATTCTCGCGCACTCAAGCCAAGGTGCTCGTCAAACTCATCCAGCGCGAGACTAATCAAACATCCTACGAAATCATTCGAGCCTTCCTCGGCTCCTTCCGCGCCACATTCTGGCAAGGCTTCGGACGACTCATGGGCGTCAACCTCAAGACTCAATTCGACCCCGAGCACGACCGCGAGGACGCTATACTCGAGCGCGTCGCCACCCGCATCGAGCAAGGCACCCTCTAATACACATTATTATATATATAGGGAGGGTTGATGGTTTACCCTATAAGCCCAATTAGACCAATTTGCCTAATTGGACCAATTTGCCCGCATTGCAAACGCCTAATTCCTATCTAAAAAGAAAAATTATGAAGATTCCAAATCGAAGTGCAAAACTTTGAGGTAAGAATCAACAATTCTCCT
>CALZTY010000028.1 GCA_945829225.1 uncultured Bacteroidales bacterium
ACCGCCCCCTATCAACCGACAGCCCGAGCATCCCCGATGCCCGGGCTGTTTTTTTTATGGCTACATTAGTTATAATAGTTGTGTTTGCTACAATATTATATATTTTTAAGGAGTTTTGCTGTGGATTTCCATAAATTATTTGTAATTTTGTGTCAAATTAAAATAATTCAAGGTTATTATGAGACTATCATACACAAATGTGTTGGCGTTGGTGGCTTTATTGACATCAGCGACTGCACTTTATGGGCAGGAGACTGTAAAATCAGGATTTGAAAAACTTGACGAGTGGACCGAACAGTGTCACACTGACCGACCCTGGACTCTCGGCTATCCGTGTAATCAAGTGTCGTCGTTAACCGACTTCTATAAGTGGTACACCGACAATGAGATGCAAAATTTCTTGGTCAACAACGCCGGTGACCCCTTCGGAAATGTCGGCGCCTTGTGTTCGGGTAAGTTTGAGCGCGAGGTAATTGAATATTTTGCGCCCAAATATGGCTTCACCCTCGATGACGTGTGGGGCTTGGTAACTATGAGTGGCACCGATGGCAACAATCATGGCATCTATTTCGGCGTGAATTACCTGCAGAACACTACCGGCAAGATGCCCGTTGTGTATGTATCAGACGAGGCACATTACAGCAATTACCGCCTGTGCGACTTGCAGAACCTCGAAGTGCGCCTGGTCAAGAGCGACGACATGGGTTGCATGATACCCGACTCGTTGGAGGTAGCCTTGGATACCACACGTCCGTGCCTGATGATATATGCCATGGGCTCGACTTTCAAGGGCGCGATTGACGACCAGGCTGCACTCAATGCCGTGCTGGCGCGTCACCCCGAGATGCCGGTATATCGCCATGTCGATGCCGCCCTCTTCGGTGGCTATCTGCCATTCACCAAGTATCGTGAATTGGTCGACCGCCGCGTAATTCCTTACGAGTCCATCTCGATCAGCGGTCACAAATTCTTTGGCATCGACAGCCCGTGCGGTCTGTTCATCACCAAGCGCAACGTGTACGAAAATCAGACATCCTTTGATATTCCCTATCTCAATGCCAATATGCGCATGATCAACTGCTCGCGCTCGGGTATCGAGCCGCTGAAATTCTGGTGGCTCATACAGACTGTGGGCGATGCCGGTTGGAGCGCTCAGGCAACCGCCATGCTCGAGAATACCGAGTACTTGAAGGCAGAGTTGACCCGCATCGGTATCCCCTGTTGGAGCAATACATATAGCAATACGGTATTCTTCAAGCGCCCGGCTGACGAAATCGTCAAGCGCTTTAACCTTGCCAATAGCGCCGATGAGCATTTTGGCGGCAAATTGTCGCATGTCGTGGTGATGCAGCACGTCACTCGCGAGGCTATCGACATCTTTATCAATGCTCTTGAGGCTGAAAAATAAGGTTTTTTGGCGTGATGCTGTTGAGTTTGCAAATTTTTTTATAACTTTGCGGCTTAATAAAAATAATTAACGATGGCAGAGAACAAAGAACCGAACACCGCGGAGCCACGCGGACTTAACTTTGTAGAACAAGAAGTGTATAACGACCTGCAAGAGGGCAAGAATGGAGGACGATTGAATACTCGTTTCCCCCCGGAGCCCAACGGCTACTTGCACATAGGTCATGCCAAAGCCATTTGTATGGACTTCGGCGTCGCCGAGAAGTTTGGTGGCACTTGCAACTTGCGATTTGACGACACCAACCCCGTGAAGGAGGATGTCGAGTATGTCGACTCCATCCGCGAAGATATCCACTGGCTGGGCTTCGACTGGGGCGACCGCGAATACTATGCCTCGGATTACTTCCCACAGTTGTTTGACCTGGCATGCCGCCTCATCAAGGAGGGCAAGGCATATGTCGACGACCAGAGCAGCGAGGAAATCGCTGCGCAGAAGGGAACGACCACCACTCCGGGAATCGAGAGCCCCTATCGCAACCGCACCCCCGAGGAGAACCTCGACTTGTTCCTGCGCATGAATGCCGGCGAATTTGAGGAAGGATCGCGTGTGTTGCGCGCCAAGATAGATATGGCATCGAGCAATATGCACTTCCGCGACCCCATCATGTATCGCATCATCAAGCACCCCCACCACCGCACCGGCACCAAGTGGAAGGTGTATCCCATGTATGACTTCGCCCACGGACAGAGCGACTACTTCGAGGGTGTCACCCACTCGATATGCACCTTGGAGTTTGTGCCTCACCGTCCTCTGTATGAGTACTTTGTCGCCGAACTCGCCGACGAGACCTATTGCCCTCGCCAGATAGAGTTCAACCGCTTGAACCTCACCTACACGGTGATGAGCAAGCGCAAGTTGCTCACCCTGGTCAAGGAAGGCTTGGTGGCAGGCTGGGACGACCCCCGCATGCCCACCATCTCGGGTATGCGCCGCCGCGGCTACACCCCCGAGTCGATCCGCAACTTCATCGACACCATCGGCTACACCAAGTATGAGGCGCTCAACTCGGTATCGTTGCTCGAGCACGCTGTGCGCGAGGACCTCAACCGCATCGCCACTCGCGTGATGGGCGTCATCAACCCCGTGAAGTTGGTCATCACCAACTATCCCGAGGGCAAGACCGAGACCGTCGAGATGGAGAATAACCCCGAGCAGGAGGGTAGCGGCACCCACAGCATGCCCTTCTCGCGTGAGTTGTACATTGAGCGTGAGGACTTTATGGAAAATCCGCCCAAGAAGTTCTTCCGCCTGGCTCCCGGTGGCGAGGTACGCCTCAAGGGCGCGTATATCATCAAGTGTGAGGACGTGGTGAAGGATGCCGAGGGCAATATCGTCGAGATACATTGCACCTACGACCCCGAGACTCTCAGCGGCATGCCCGGCGCCAATCGCAAGGTGAAGGGCACCCTGCACTGGGTGGCTGCAGCCACCGCCGTCGATGCCGAGGCTCGCATCTACGACCGCCTCTTCGACGTGGAAAATCCCGCCGCCGAGCCCGACCGCGACTTCCGCGAGATGCTCAACCCCGAGTCGCTGATTGTCAAGACCGTGAAGGTGGAGCCTTACGTGGCAGAGCATGCCGCCCAAGGCACCAAATTCCAGTTCCAGCGCATCGGCTACTTCACTCCCGACTACGACTCGACAGCCGAGCACTTGGTATTCAACCGCACGATCGGCTTGCGCGACACCTGGGAGAAGGTGCAGAATAAGAATTAATCGTAATTAACGAATATAAGGATTGTAGCGGCGCTCATCACCGATGGTGGTAGCGTCGCTATGTCCTGTATATACCACCGTGTCGTCGGGCAAGGAGAGGAGTTGACTGCGGATGGAGGCGATGAGGGTGTCGTAGTCGCCGCCGGGGAGGTCGGTGCGCCCGATGGAGCCGCGGAAAAGCGAGTCGCCGGCGATGACGAAGTGCCCGTCGCGGCAGTACAGGGCGATGCCGCCGGGGGTGTGTCCGGGCACGTGGAGCACCTCTAATGTGTTGTCCCCGAGGGTGATAACATCGCCCGCGGCGAGAGGCTCGTCGATAGCCACCGGGCTGATAGTAGGGGAGAAAAGCCCGAAGCGCTGAGCCTGCTGAGGCACCGAGGCGCCCAAGGGGGCGTCGGCGAGGTGAGCGCGGATAGGCGCGTGGTAATGCTCGCTTGCCCAGGGGGCACCGAAGCAGTGGTCGAGGTGTATGTGGGTGAGGGTTATTGCGTTGATATTCAGTTTGTTATCCTCGACAAAGTGCTTGATTTCGTCGAAGTCGCGATAGCCGAGCATGCCCGGGTCGATGATGATGGTTTCGCGGGTGCTGCCGTCGTAGATCACGTAGGTGTGCTCTTCGAACGGATTGAAGGTAAACTCCTTGATATTCAGCATGATGGATTAGTGCTTCTTTTTGGATGCCGCCACGGGCACATATATCAATTTCTTGGTCTCGAAAAAGGGCTCGGTGTAGAACTCGCTGATGGGGAATTCGATAACCGGGAATTGCACGCCGCGGCTCTCGGCGTCGATGTCGCCGCCCTTGAGGCAGATGATGCCGTTGTCGTACTTATTGTCGGTACGTCGCCCGGGAGCCACGCAGTGCACGGCAGCCTTGACCAATTGGTCGAGGGGCATCACGGCTCGGCTCACCACATAGTCGAAGCGCTCGCGGCACTCGCCGCTGTCGCCGTGCTGAAAGGTGACGTTGCGCAAGCCGATTTTCTCGGCGATGTCGGCAGCCACGCGCAGTTTCTTGCCGATGCGGTCGACCAGGTGAAAGCGCGCCTCGGGGTAGGCGATGGCGAGCGGAATGCCCGGGAAGCCGCCGCCGGTGCCGAGGTCCATGAATGTTGTGCCCGGAGCGACTTCGCCCAGGAATGTGGCGATGGCGAGCGAGTGGAGCACGTGGTTGATGTAGAGGTTGTCGATGTCGCGGCGCGAGATGACGTTGATTTTGTCGTTCCACTCGGGATACAACGCGCCGAGCGCCTCAATCTGCGTGCGCTGCAAGTCGCTGAAGTTGTGGTATCTGAGTAAGTCGTCGAGTCCTTGCATTATAAAAAGAGACTTGGTGATATTGAATGGTCAAAATTACGGAATAATTGGGATTTACGGTGTAAAATAATGTTAAATTCTTTGTTGTTGAGAGAGGATTCTTTAACTTTGTGCATATCAATCGTTAACGTTATAAAACTAAACCCAATGTATTTGCAAGCAGGGACTCTCCTTCGTGGGGATACATATAAAATAATCCGCTTCATCGCAGCCGGAGGCTTCGGCTGCACCTATGAGGCGGTGCACGTGGCGCTGAAAAAGCGCGTGGCTATCAAGGAGTTCTTTGTCAGCGACTTCTGCAACCGCGACTACACCGGGCAGGTGTCGGTGGCTACCGATTCCAAGCGCGATTTTGTCGCAAAACTCAAGCGCAAATTCTACGACGAGGCATGTGCCGTTGCCTCGCTCAGGCATCCCGGCATCGTGTCGGTCAACGATGTCTTCGAGGAAAAGGGTACAGCCTATTTCGTCATGGATTATATCGATGGGCGTTCGCTCGCCGATATAGTCAGGGCTGAGGGTGCGCTCCCCGAGGCTCGCGCCCTGGGCTACATCCGCCAGGTGTGCGCCGCCCTCCACTATGTACATGCCAACAATCGCCTCCACCTCGATATCAAGCCGCAAAATATCATGGTCGATGGTGCCGACCGCGCCATCCTTATCGACTTCGGCGTCTCCAAGCAGTATGACGAGGAGACCGGCGAAAATACTTCGACCCTCCTCGGGCACACTCCCGGCTATGCACCGCCCGAGCAAGCCATAGGCAAGTTGAAGAAATTCCTGCCGGCGACCGACATCTATGCCCTCGGTGCTACCCTCTATCACTTGCTCACCGGCACCACGCCACCGGCGAGCGGCGATATCAGCAGCGGCGAAGCAGACCTGCAGCCCCTGCCGGCATATATCAGCGCCGCGACTCGCAAGGCTGTCTCCGCAGCCATGCAAATCAGAAAAAACGACCGCCCGCAGAGCGTCGCTGCCTTCGCCGCATTGCTCGGTGGCGGAGCTTCACCTGGACCATCATATGTCAATAACAATCGAAGGGAACAGATGTTAGGACAAACAATTCCAGAGTATCACGGTGTTCAAGAGCCAACAATGTACGACCCTTCATTGCCTATAGTAAAAACGCTGTTTGATCCCAATGCAGGGCATGTATTTGAACCAACAAAAGCTGCTATAGACCCATATAATGGACATGACTGGGTTGATCTTGGTTTATCAGTGAAATGGGCGAAGTGCAACGTTGGTGCTTACACTCCTACAGGCTATGGCGATTTCTATGCTTGGGGGGAGATAAGTACTAAGAATGATTACACCGAAGATTCAAGTCTCCTTAACGGAAAACAAATTGGCAGCATTTGTGCCAACTCAAGTCTCGATGTGGCGAGGGCTGAGTGGGGTAGTCCTTGGCGCTTGCCAACAGCTTTAGAGATAAAAGAGCTGATAGATAACTGCACTTGGGAATGGACTACAATTAATAAAACCAGAGGATACAAAGTTACTAGCAATCGTAACGGAAAATGGATCTTCCTCCCTGCAGCCGGTTGGATCGTTGCTTCGTCTCTCAGTGGTCGTGACTCTATGGGTAACTATTGGAGTGGCACGCCCCATGAAAATGGGTGTAGTGACGCATATAAACTCTACTTTTATTCTGGTAAATATTTTAGAGTGTGGGATCTTAGATATGAGGGTTTCTCTATACGACCTGTCGCTGATTAGTTTTAAAGCTTATAGAATCTCATCTAGCCCAATGGCTGTAAAGATAGTAGCAGCCTCGCTTCGCGGATTCTCGTTGCATCGGCGATGAAGACCCTGGCGGGGTCTCAATGTGAGTAGCACGGGGATGGAGCGCAGATGCCCACGGGCATCGAGCACCTTCCCCGTGTTAGCGTCATCAAGGAAAGCAACCCTGGAAGTGGTTGCCAATGGCAACGTGGTGGTTTGCAACCCCTCCAGGGTTGATGCGGTTTTTTTGCTTGGAGACCCCAGGGTGGGCGAAGCCCACCCTGGGGTTAGTGATGATGAGACCCCGCCGGGGTCTTTTTTGAGGTGGGGTTACGCATGAGCAACCTGCTCCGCAGGTTCTCGTGAGGGTCTTTAGCGATTGATGGTTGAAAAATCGGAATAAATACTTTGCTAACTGCGATAAACTTTTTATCTTTGCAGTGCTTAATAGAGATAATATGAGCGGTAGAGAACAATGCATCGAACTATTGACCCAGGCTTCTCCATATATTCGTAAAGAATTTGGGGTGAGATCGATGTGTATGTTTGGGTCTATGGCTCGAGGGGAGGAACGAGCTGAAAGCGATGTAGACATATTCGTCGATATGCCACCCAAAGCATTGAAAGTAGTGGCATTGAAGCAATATTTGCAGACGCTTTTAGGTCGAGCCGTGGATGTAATCCGTTCGCATGCTCATATCGACCCATATCTCACAAATGAAATCAATAGAGATGGAATCGCCATTATTACAGAATAGAAGTCTTATAAGGCATATCCTTGACCAATTATTGGAGGCATGCGATCTTGTTATGTTTTGGAATAAGGATGTTTCAAATTCAAATGAGTATCCTGTATCACCCCAAGGAGTGCAAATAATGGCTGCTTCATGTATGCTTATAGAGAGTATTGGAGAAGGTATTAAGAAAATTGATAGACTTGCTCCAGGGTTTTTAGAGACTGAAAGTCCTGATACACCTTGGAGGGAAATCAAGGGTCTTAGAGATCACGTCGCACATGGGTACTTTGATTTAGATGCGGATATCATATTCAATGTTGTCAAAGAAGAAATACCTTTGCTCAGAGTTACAATAAAAAAGATTATAGATAACTTCTGTTAAATATTTGTGTATTAGTGGATTGAGCGGTTTGTAAGGATTTTTAACTAAAAAAGTGGTGAAAAAATTTGGTAGAATGGCTTGGAGGTAGTAACTTTGCAGAGCAAAACGGCGATTTAGTGTAGTGGCCTAGCACGCCACCCTCTCACGGTGGAGACCAGGGTTCGATTCCCTGATTCGCTACAAGCAACGAGGTTGTGTCACTGACACAACCTCTCTTTTTTGTAGTCTTATAGTCTGATAATGAGAAATGCCCACATAGATATATTGAAGACGATTGCAATTGTGGCTGTCGTCATTGGACATATTGTTCCAGAGGTACATTCTTTTATGAGAGCACATGATGTGTTCTTTGTTATTGCAGGATATTTCAGTGTGCGGTCTATTGAGAAATGTACAGAGAAAGGGTTGTTGTCAAGCTATTTTTCTTTCGTATTTAAGCGCGTATGGCGATTATTGCCTATTGTTGTACTTGCTGGGGTGTTGTGCTTGATGTGGGGGTATTGGGTAATGTTGCCCGACGCATACGATAATCTCGCACAGTCTGTAGTAGCAAGTAATTTGTTCGCTAACAATGTATTGCAGGCAATAACAACGCGCGATTATTGGAATGTAGCCAATGATTTTAAGCCTTTAATGCACACATGGTACTTGGGTGTATTGATGCAATTCTATGTGACGATACCATTGCTACTTTTGGTTGTAAAGCGGTGCTTTAAAAAGATACATCAAAGTATATCAGTTGGATTACTTGTAGCGATAGCCATAATTTCATTAGTTATTTATATAGCGGATACCGATTCATCCAAACGTTATTACTTCCTGCAGTTTAGATTATTCGAGTTTTGTTTAGGCTCATTGTTCTACTACATATCTACTAAATTAAAGTTTGGTAGAAATGCTATATGGTGCACATATGCTACAATTGTATTATATTGCATGATAATCAGCGCGATGATGATAGGATATGATTCTATTCCAACTATAATCAGATTGTTGATTTTGGATACATGTGTTGCCGTTTTTTTGCTTGTGGCACATCCATTCCAAGTTAAGTCAAGAATATTGAATGTTTTGACGTCAATCGGTGTGGCTAGCCTTAGTGTCTTTATGTGGCATCAGATTGTTATAGGCTTTGCACGTTATTCATTTACATGCGAATTAACATCACCGGTCACGTTATGTATAATATTGTTGCTCATAGGATTCCTCTCATATTTGACATATAAGTTTGTCGAGCCAATGAAGGCTCGCAAGGCATCTTGGGCTATAGTGATTAGTGCGGCACTAATCTCAACGCTTGTAGCATTCCATATCTATAATATAGCCGGTACGGTGCGAGATGTTCCTGAATTGGAGTCGCGAAAGGGAGATGGCTATGGTAGAATGTGGGCTCAATATTGCGATAGATGTTGGGATTTTGATGGCGTAGAATTTACCGAATCCGGCGATAAGCAACGATGGCTGGTGATTGGATCGAGTTTTGGTAGAGACTTTATCAATGTAATATTAGAGAGCGAGGTAGCAGACAAAGTTGAGATTTCGTATACTTCTGATATAGATATAAATCGTAATAAGAGACTGAAGGGATTGGTTAGTGAGGCTGATGCAGTATTCTTAGGTTATCGTGTTGTTTGCCATGAAGACTATCTTGCGGTGAAGAGTATTTGTAAAAAGGATACGCGTCTATTTGTAGTGGGTACGAAGTACTATGGACTATGTAACGGTCAGGTTTATTTTCATCGGAATGATGAAGACTATTTACAATCTACGGTCGAATTGGATGAATTCTATCGTGATTTGAATGAAAGAAACAAGAAGTTATATGGTGACTTTTATATTGATTTAGTGGGAATGACACTTACCGAATACGGTCGTATAAAAGTTTTTACAGACGATGGTAAATACATCAGCCAAGATTGTCTGCACCTCACCCATGCCGGAGCATGTTATTATGCACGGCAAATTGATTGGGAAAAGTTCTTCTAAAATATAAACGAGGAGCCGGCGCGGTGGCGACGGCTCCTCGGTGTATGGGTGGGTAGGGGATTATTTGGCGATGACCAGGTGGTAGTTTTTCTTGCCGCGCTGCACCAGCAAGTACTTGCCGTTGAGCAACATATCGGTGGATGCGGGGGCGTAGGCATCGGCTACCTTTTCCTTGTTAACCATTAAACCGCCTTGCTGGGTGAGTTTGCGCATTTCGCTTTTGGAGGCGAAGATTGGAGCCTTCTCGACGAGGAGGTCGGCGAGTCCGATGCCGGCTTGGATGTCGGCGAGGGCAACCTCGGCGGTGGGCACGCCATCGAGGACTTGGAGGAGGGTTTGCTCGTCGAGGCGGTGGAGCACGTCGGCGGTGTTGTTGCTGAAGAGGATTTGCGAAGCCTCGACAGCGGTCTCATAGTCGCGGGCGCTGTGCACCATGGTGGTAATCTCCTGAGCGAGTCGCTTTTGCAGCGGACGACGCCCGGGGTCGGCAGCCTGCTCGGCTACGAGGGCTTCAATTTCCTCGCGCGACAGTTCGGTGAAAATCTTGATATACTTGGCGGCATCCTCGTCGCTGACGTTGAGCCAGAACTGGTAGAACTTGAAAGGCGAGGTGTATCGCGGGTCGAGCCACACGTTGCCGCTCTCGGTCTTGCCGAATTTGCCACCGTCGGCTTTGGTAATGAGCGGGCAGGTGAGGGCAAAAGCCTCGCCGCCGACGGTGCGACGGATGAGTTCTGTGCCGGTGGTGATGTTGCCCCACTGGTCCGAGCCACCGAGTTGCAGGCGGCAGTTCTTCTCGCGGTAGAGGTGGAGGAAGTCGTAGCCCTGGCACAGTTGGTAGGAGAACTCGGTGAACGACATGCCCTCGCGGCTCTCGCCCGAGAGGCGCTTCTTCACAGAGTCCTTAGCCATCATATAGTTGACGGTGATGTGCTTGCCTACGTCGCGGATGAAGTCGAGGAAGGAGAAATTCTTCATCCAATCATAGTTGTTGACCATCTCGGCGGCATTGGGGGCGTCGGAGTCGAAGTCGAGGAACTTGGCGAGTTGAGCCTTGATGGCTTGCTGATTGTGGCGGAGGGTTTCCTCGTCGAGGAGTTTGCGTTCCTGGCTCTTCATGGAGGGGTCGCCAATCATGCCGGTGGCGCCGCCCACCAGGGCGATGGGCTTGTGGCCCGAGCGCTGGAGGTGCTTGAGCATCATCACGCCAACGAGGTGACCGATATGGAGAGAGTCAGCCGTGGGGTCGATGCCCAGGTAGGCTGTAGTCATTTCTTTCTTGAGTTGTTCGGCAGTGCCGGGCATCATCTGGTGGATCATACCACGCCAGGTGAGTTCTTCAATAAAGTCCATTGGAGTATAGGATATAAGTGATTTTTGGGGTTAATAATCATTAAAAAGTGATGAAGGCGAGTGGGAGGAGCGACTGCACCGAGGGGAGGCGGTAGATGATGTCGCGCCCGACGAGGAGCACCTCGACCGGCTCGCCGGCTAACTTCTCATACTCGAGGAGCGCTTGGCGGCACGCGCCACAGGGGGCGCAGGGGTCATCGACCGGGAGGTCGTCGGTGCCGCGCGCAGCGATGGCGATGGCGCGAAACTTGATGCCGGGGAAGCGAGCGCCTGCCGAGAAGCATGCCGAACGCTCGGCACAGGTGCCCGAGGGGAAGGCGGTGTTCTCTTGATTGGCACCACACACCACCTCGCCGTTGTCGAGGAGGATGGCGGCTCCTACCTTGAAGCGGCTATAGGGCGAGTAGGCATTATGAGTGTATTGGCGTGCCTTGTCGACCAAGTCGCGCTCAAATGCTTCAAGTTCGTCGTAGGCGAGTTCTTGAAAGTCGATTGTTACACTTCTGTGTTTCATCTTGGGTCGTTATTAGCGTTTATTGTCTGCAAATTTACGGATTAACGCTCAAAAGAGAAAATAATCGGCTTAAAATTTTAATATGTGAAGAATTTGGAGTACTTTTGCAACTTGAAAACGCCCGATAAAGGCGACGTAAGATAAAAACAATAAAAATCGAAATATCAATGGAACAAAAAGACATTAAGCCCCAGGGCCTGAATGAGAATGTACAGCAAGAGACCGACATAGTAGCCTTGGCAAAGGCTAACAAGAAGCGTATCATCGCCGTCGTTGTCGTGGTGCTGGCTGTAGTAGCAGGAGCATTAATCTGGAACGCAGTGAGCAAGAGCAATGCTGCCAAAGCCGACGAAGCAGTAGGCTTGGCAGATGCCGCAGTTAACGACTCCATCGCTCTGCAATTGTATAAGGATGCAGCCGAGTTAGGTCACAAGAGCGGTAACCGCGCCAAACTCGAAGTTGCTATCCGCCTGTATCAGCAGAAGGATTATCAAGGAGCCTTGACCTATCTCGAGGACGCCTCGATTGACGACCAAGTAGTGGCTGCCGGCGTACAGAGCCTCCGCGGTGACTGCTATGTAAACCTCAACGACTACGACAAGGCACTCAACGCCTATGATCAGGCTATCGGTAGCGCCGAGGGTAACCCCACTATCGTGCCCCTGTTCCTCATCAAGAAAGCCAACGTGTATCGCGCACAAGGCAACTACGAGGCTGAGTACAAGGCATACAAGACCATCGTTGACGAATATCCCCAATACAGTGCTCAATCGGCATTTGACGTCAACAAGTACATGGAACGTGCCAAGGCAGCAGCCGGCAAGTAATAACAGACGTGCCAGTTAGCGCATTATGCGCAACAAATACCGCCGGCGACCTATGATGGGTCGCCGGTTTTAGCAAACTATAGAAAATATGCAGTCGAACAGCCTCAATGATTTGGCAATGCGTCCCGTCGGGCACCTGTTGTGGCATTATAGCCTGCCGGCAGTGGTCGGCATGGTGGTGATGGCTATGTACAATGTTGTTGACCGCATATTTATCGGGCAAGTGGTGGGTCCCGAGGCGATCGCCGGCATGGCGCTCACTTTCCCGCTGATGAATATCACCACGGCGATCGGCGTGCTGGTGGGCGGTGGCTCGGCGGCGCGCATCTCCATCGTTTTGGGACGCCGGGATAAGTCGCGAGCCGAGTTGATATTGGGCAATGCCGCCACCCTCACCTTTATCAATGCCGCCGCTTATATCGCCATTTTTGCGATATTTATCGACCCGATACTCATGACTTTCGGCGCCGGCGAGGCAACCCTGCCCTATGCACGCTCATATATGCTGTGGGTGCTGCCGGGCTTGTTGCTCACCAATATAGCCTTCGGCTTGAACAATGTGCTGCGATCCACGGGCTATCCCACACGAGCCATGGTCACCATGCTCATCGGCTCCGCGGTCAACATAGCCCTCGATGCCTTGTTTGTTTTGGTACTCGATTGGGGCATGGTCGGCGCTGCCGTGGCTACGGATATCGCCATGCTGGTATCGGCGATATTTGTGGTGCAACACTTTCTGCGCCGCGATGTCAATCTGCGATTTACGAGCGGCACATATAGACTCAAGCGCGATGTGGTGCTTGATATCATCACCCTGGGCGCTTCGCCGGCGATAGTCAATGCTGCCGCGTGTATGATTAACGCACTCATCAACCGCTCGCTCGCCGAGTATGGCGGTGATATAGCCATCGGCGCCGTCAACATCTTCATTACTTACACTTCGATACTCACCACGATTATGGTGGGTATCAATATGGGCTTGCAGCCCATATTGGGATATAATTACGGCGCCGGCAATCTGCATCGACTGCGCAGGGCGCTCATCATCGCCGGCGCGGCATCGACGTTGCTGAGCATCTTAGGCAGTGCCGGCGGCTTGTTCGGCGCTCGCGAGATAGCCCGAGCATTCACCACTGATGCTTATCTTATCGATGTGACGGTGCATTGCCTCCACAATGCCACGTGGGCATTCTCGTTGGTGGGCGTCCCCATCGTGGCTACTTGCTTGTTCCAGAGCATAGGCGCCTCGGGCAAGGCGATGTTCCTGAGCCTCACGCGCCAGGTGATTTTCATGATACCGCTGATGCTGATATTGCCCGAATTTTTTGGCGTGACCGGCGTGTGGTTGTCATTCCCGTTGGGCGACTTGCTGGCGTTCTCGGTGACGATAGTAATGGTCATACGGCAAATGCGAACGCTCGACCGTCAGAGCGCCGAGACTACTCCGGTTTAACAAAGCATATTATAGAAGTTATTACCAATATTTATATAAATGTTGGTAAAATTGTCATATGTGCGTAATTTTGACGCAAAAATATTTGGAGATTGCGAAATCCCGTTGTAACTTTGCGTCAAAATAACGCAACGAACAAAAAATGGCAGACAAATACACATACGAATATCCGCGTCCGGCACTGACAGCCGACTGCGTGATTTTTGGCTTCGACGGCAATGCGCTCAATGTGCTGTTGATAGAGCGAGGAGTCGAGCCGTACAAGGGGTATTGGGCACTTCCGGGTGGATTTATGCGCATGGACGAGACGATTGATGAGTGTGCGCGACGCGAATTGATGGAGGAGACTCAGGTCAAGGACATCTACATCGAGCAGTTCAGGGTGTTCAGCTCCACCAATCGCGACCCTCGCGGGCGCGTAGTGACCGTGGCATTCATCGCGCTGGTGCGCCCCGAGGCGCATGCAGTCAAAGGCGGTGACGATGCTCGTGTGGCGATGTGGTTCAACTGCGAGGAGATACCACCCTTGGCATTTGACCACGAGGAAATCCTCGCGGCAGCCCGCGAGCATCTGCGCGAAGTCCTGCGTGTGCGCCCCGTGGCTTTCAATCTGCTCAACGTAGCGTTCACCATCGACGAGCTACGCCGCGTCTACGAGGTGATCAATAACACCACCTACGACCGTCGCAACTTCACTCGCAAGGCTATGCAGACCGGCACTATTGTCGATGCTGATCTCCCTGATATTCAGGAAGAACCGGACATATGCTACAATAAATCGGTCTGTAGTGAATATGATATGGAATTTGAATTGCCAGCAGCTCCTTCGCGTCGTCGTCGCTTGTTCAAATTCAGCAAGAAGAAAAATGATAGCGACGAAGGCTCTATCAAAGACTTATTTAATTTCTAAACCACTATATTTTATTAATTTCCTTAAAAACTAAAGATTATGAGCACCGTTAAAACTACTGTTTTCAATTTGATTATCCTTGACGAATCGGGGTCAATGTGTGATTGCACCAAGGCGACCATCAGCGGCTGCAACGAGGTGATTAACGTGGCACAGAACTTCCAGAAGGAGCACTCCGACGCCCAGCGCTCGCTGATTTCGATCTATGCCTTCCAGGACGGCGGACCGGTGAAGTCGCGCTACCTGTGCAAGAATGTCGACACCCTGACTGCTCATCACATCACCGGCAAGGACTATAAGCCCTATGGCAATACTCCGCTGTACGATGCCATCGGCTCGACGTTGGTCGACCTGCGAGCTGTCGCCTCCACCCACGAGGATGCTACCGCAGTGGTGACCATCATCACCGACGGTATGGAAAACTCCTCGACTCACTTCGACCGCAAGCGCGTGCGCAATCTCATCGAGCAACTCAAGGAGATGGGCTGGACCTTCAACTTCATCGGTGCCAATATCGATGTAGATGCCGTTGCCGACGACTTCGCTATCGACAATCGCATGGCATATGAGGCTACTCCCGAAGGCACAAGTGATATGTTCCTGAATATCAATGCTTGTATGGTGGCTGATATGGAGTCGCGTGTTGCCGAGGAAGCCTGTATGTCGGTAGCAGAGCGCGTTGAGCGCCGCAAGTTAGCAGCCAAGAAATTCTTCAAAAAGTAACGGACCCTTCCGAGTTTTTTCCTTAACAAATAAATACAATTAGAATCTATGCAACCTGGACATCCACGTATCCTCACTTGCCCGTTCTGTGGCACTGAGAAATTAGTTATGACATTGCAATCCGGGAACACATTTGGTATGGTAATGTGGTCGGATAACAAGCAAGACGCACCTATGCTGCCTCAAGTGTCTTTTGTGCAGAAGTGCCCACACTGCGGCAAATACTACATCATTGAACGACAGGAATTTAAGATAGCCCAAGAAGGGTGGGGCGGTGAACAGGGACTACTTACGTTCGACGAAGTGAAAGAGGCTTTCGCCCAATTATCCCAAGAAGGCTTTCAGGACCGCGAAGAAGCCACTGTTCGATATATGCTGCATCAAGCATATAACGACAAATACTGTAGGAACGGTGAAGATGTGCCAATTCCCGATGAGGACAAGGCGCTGTTTCGCGAGAATGCCCGGTGGCTGATCGAGAACGCAATATATGAAGGTGTGATAAGAGCTGAATTTTATCGTCAAATAGGCGAATTTGAGGCTGCTAAAGAATCGCTTGATTACGCAGAGGATCAGTATAAGTTTTTGCTGCAAGTGGCGAAAAAGACCCGCGAGAAAATCGCAGCGGGAGATAGCAGGGTCTTTCAAATAGACCTACCTGAATAAACACACATAATACATGACAAAAGCGCGCCGGGAGGGCGCGCTTTTGATGTGTATGGGTGGATGGGGAATTAGTCGGCGTTGAGGTTCACGCGCTTGAAGGATGTAACGGTGAGACCCTTCTGAGCTTGCTCGAGGTACTTGCCGATGGTGAGGTCGCCGTCCTTGATGAATTCTTGTTCCATCAAGCAGTTCTCTTTGTAGAACTTGTTGAGACGACCTTGAGCGATGTTTTTGATCATCTGCTCGGGGAGGTTAGCAGCCTTCTCGGCGCCAACTTTCTCGGCGATTTCGATAGCCTTGTCGGCTTCTTCGCGTGTGAGCCAGCCCTTGGCGATGTTCGACTCGATGTGGTCGGCGCTGTCAACCAAGTTGGGGTTGATGCCGGCTTTCTTCTGAGCGGCTTCAACGGCTTTCTTGACTTGCTCTTGCTTGGTCTTCTCAACGGCAACGTTGTACTCTGATTCCTTGACGGCTTCGGGAACAGAAGCTTGGTCAACGGCAACGGGGTTCATTGAGGCGATCTGCATAGCGACGTCGCGACCCACCTGATAGTCAACACCTTCGAGGTTGAAGCCGGCGATAGTAGCGAGCTTGTTGCCGAGGTGGTTGTAAGAGGTGGTTGAGGGAGCCTCAACATATTCGTAGGCTGAGATTTCGGTCTTTTCGCCGGTCTTGCCGCTTTCCTCGGTAACGAGCTCGGCAACGGTGCGACCGTCAACGATGAGGGCTTTGAGTTCATCGATGCTCTTCACCTTGTTAGCGACAGCGAGGTCGAGGAGTTGCTGAGTGAGGGCGACAAAAGTAGCGTTCTTAGCAACGAAGTCGGTCTCGCAGTTGAGAGCGATAACGGCGGCGAAGTTGCCTTCGTTCTTGGAGAGGACGCAGCCTTCGGCGGCGGTGCGGTCTTCGCGCTTGGCGGCGACAGCTTGACCTTTCTTGCGGAGGATTTCGACAGCCTTCTCGATGTCGCCATCGGTCTCGGCGAGGGCTTTTTTGCAGTCCATCAAGCCGGCACTGGTGAGGTGGCGGAGCTTGGTGATTTCTGCCATAGTAACTGCCATAGTAGTATAGGAGTTAAAGATGGTTTAACAATAATTATTCGTTGACTTCCTCGGCGGGAGCTTCGGTAACCTCGGGAGTAGCGTCGGCTTTGCGCACACGGCGGCGTTCGCGCTTGGGAGCGGCGGGAGCCTCGCCTTCGCCGGCGGCAACGGTGTCGACCTTCTCGGCTTTGCGTTCCTCGAGACCTTCAGCCATGGCGGCTACGACGGTGCCGACAACGAGCTCGATAGACTTGGATGCGTCGTCGTTAGCGGGGATAACGAAGTCGATGTTGTTGGGGTCGGAGTTGGTGTCGACCATAGCGAATACGGGGATACCGAGACGGTTGGCTTCGGCAACGGCGATGTGTTCCTTCATGACGTCAACGACGAAGAGAGCCGAGGGGAGACGGTTGAGGTCGGCGATAGAGCCGAGGGTCTTCTCGAGCTTGGCGCGTTGGCGGGTGATTTGGAGTTTCTCGCGCTTTGAGAGGTTGTCAAATGTACCATCCTTGGTCATCTTGTCGATGGAGGTCATCTTCTTGACAGCCTTGCGGATGGTGGGGAAGTTGGTGAGCATACCACCGGGCCAGCGCTCGATAACATAGGGCATGTTGATAGATTGAGCGAGGTCGGCGATAACTTGTTTGGCCTGTTTTTTTGTGGCAACGAAGAGGACCTTCTTGCCGGCTTTTGCTATAGACTTGAGGGCTGCGGCGGCTTCGTCGAGCTTGGCAGCGGTCTTGTATAAATCAATAATGTGGATACCATTGCGCTCCATGAAGATGTAGGGAGCCATAGCGGGGTTCCATTTGCGTTTGAGGTGGCCGAAGTGGCAGCCTGCTTCAAGGAGTTGGTCAAATGTTGGGTTTGCCATTGTTTTTTTGTGATTTTTTGGGTTTACGTTCTTTTAGGTTCAATCGCGAGGTAGGGAACGTGTCCATCCGGGCGATTTAGATACTAAACTCTGTTTCCGGGCGTCAAGCACCGGTGGGGAGGGGATATAGGGAAGTGAAAAGATTAACGTTTGCTGAACTGGAAGCGCTTGCGAGCCTTGGGACGACCGGGTTTCTTACGCTCGACGGCACGGGGGTCGCGAGTCATGAAGCCGTGCTTGCGCAACAGAGCCTTGTCCTCGGCGTTGATTTTCACGAGAGCGCGAGCGATGGCGAGGCGGAGTGCTTCAGCCTGACCCTTGTAGCCACCACCATCGAGATTTACGTGGATGTCGTATTTCTCGGCGACTTCGAGGAGCGACAGGGGTTGCTTAACGATAAACTGAAGAATAGAAGAGGGGAAGTATACTTCCAAGGGGCGTTTGTTGATGGTGATGGTGCCGTTACCTTCCTTGAGGATAACACGAGCCACAGCGGCTTTGCGGCGACCTACTGCATTTACTGTTTCCATATCTTCAGATTATTTCACTTTGTTGATGTCAATGACTTTGGGGTTCTGAGCCTGATGGGGATGCTCAGGACCGTTGTACACGTGCATGTTCTCGATGAGGCGACGGCCAAGACGGTTCTTGGGGAGCATGCCTTTCATCACATGAACAAACAGGGGGTGAATGCCGGGCTTGAGGTGCTTGTTGAAGGACTTCTTCATGAGCACTTCGGGAGTGGCTTCACGCTGACCACCGGGATAGCCGGTGAACGAGAGATACACATGGTCGGTCATCTTCTTGCCGGTGAGTTTCACCTTGTCGGCGTTAACGATGATCACATAGTCACCACACTCGGTGTGAGGGGTGTAAGAGGGCTTATTCTTACCGCGAAGAATTTTAGCCACCTTCGAGCACAGACGGCCGAGGGGTTGGTCGGTGGCATCGATGAGGATCCACTCGTGCTCGACAGCCTGAGCGTTGGGAGATACGGTTTTGTAGCTTAAAGTATCCACTTGTTAATTTATTGATTAATAATTAATAATGTGGCACACAACGAGCAGTGGCGCTCGGCCAAAAGCGCCCCCGCGGCGTGTACCGGGGTAATTATTGGACATAATCGGACTGCAAAGGTAGGCATTTAATTTGCTATTTGCAAACTTTTTACAAATTTTCTTCACTCTGAAGTTGGGCATTTGGGATAAAAGTTGTAACTTTGCGACGTCAAATGAGACAATAGGCGCATGTGGCGTAATTGGTAGCCGCGTTAGACTTAGGATCTAATGTCTCAGGACGTATGGGTTCGAGTCCCTTCATGCGCACACAGCGAGGTCGAGCGTTGCATCAACGCCCGACCTCGTGCTATATTATATAATGTGTCTTATTTCGCTGCCGACAGTGTCGCGTGCATGGTGGCGGCTGCCTTGCGTCCGTCGCCCATGGCGAGGATTACCGTCGCGCCGCCGCGCACGATGTCGCCGCCTGCCCAGATGGTAGGTATCGACGACTGCAGGTCGTCGTTCACGGCGATGGTGCCGCGATTGGTCACATCGAGCCCGGAAATCGAATTGGGTATCAGCGGGTTGGGCGATACACCCACGCTCACTATCACCACATCGACAGCGATATCCTCCACTGCGCCCGGTATCGCCACCGGCGAGCGGCGTCCCGAGGCATCGGGCTCGCCCAGTTCCATGCGTTGTACGCGCATGGTGGTCACGCGTCCGCGCTCATCGCCTATGTATTCGATGGGGTTGCACAGGGTCATAAATTCCACGCCCTCTTGGCGTGCGTGCAGCACCTCCTCGCGGCGCGCCGGCATCTCTGCCTCGCTGCGGCGATATACCAAGAAGGCTTTCTCGGCGCCCATGCGCAGTGCCGTGCGCACCGAGTCCATCGCCGTGTTGCCACCGCCTATCACTGCCACGCGCTTGCCGCGCGGTGCCGGCGTCGCATAGCCTGCGGTGCCGGCGTGCATCAGGTTGATACGCGTCAGGTATTCGTTTGACGACAGGATGTTGATGAGGTTCTCGCCGGGAATATTCATGAAACGGGGCAGTCCCGCACCCGAGGCGACAAAGATGCCGGCATATCCCTCGGCTACCAAGTCGTCGTAGCCCAAGGTCTTGCCAACCACCGTGTCGGGGCAGAATTTCACCCCGAGGCGCTCCAAGGCGCGTAATTCGTTGTCTACCACGCTATTCGGCAGGCGAAATTCCGGAATACCATACTTCAGCACGCCACCGATTTCGTGCAACGCTTCGTAGATGGTCACCTCGTAGCCGCGCCGTGCCATATCGCCGGCAAAGGATAGTCCTGCCGGTCCCGAGCCTACTACAGCCACTTTCTTGCCGTTGGGCTCGGGCTTTTCTTCGCCGCCCGCAGCGCCTGCTGTGGCATCTGAGGCATAGCGCTCGAGCCATCCGATGGCTACCGGCTCTTTCTTCATCTTGTTGTAGATGCAGCGGCTCTCGCACTGCTTCTCCTGCGGGCACACGCGTCCGCACACTGCCGGTAGCGCACTCGTCGCGCGCAACACTGCCGATGCGGCAGCGTCATCGCCGCGCTGTATGTTCTTGATAAAGCCCGGGATATCTATCCCCACCGGGCAGCCGGTCACACATTGCGGGTCGGGGCAGTCCAGGCAGCGGGTTGCCTCCCTACGTGCCGCCTCGGCGCTCAATCCTTGGTTCACTTCGGCATTACTGTGGATGCGCTCGCCGGCATCGAGCATCGGCATCTCGGCGCGCCCTATCGCGGTGCGCTCCTTGGCGCTCATGGCGTCGCGCAACGCTTTGCGCCACTCTGCCTCGCGTGTTGTATTGTCTGTATTCATCATTTTGCTCTTTTTCTGTTAGTTATAGGCTCGCAAGCGGAGCATCATTTCGTCGAAATCCACCTCGTGTGCGTCAAATTCGGGTCCGTCGACACACACAAAGCGCGTCTTGCCGCCCACGGTCACGCGACATGCGCCGCACATGCCTGTGCCATCAACCATGATGGTATTCAGCGAGCACGTTGTGGGTATCTCATAGCGCTTGGTTAGCGCTGCCACAAATTTCATCATGATGGCTGGTCCTATGGTCACCACCTCGTCGACTTTCTCGCGCTTGATTACCATCTCGACGCCCTCGGTCACCAAGCCTTTGTGTCCATAGGAGCCGTCGTCGGTCATGATGATTACCTCGTCGCTATGCTCGGCGACTTGCTCTTCGAGGATAATCAAGTCCTTGGTGCGCGCTGCCAGCACGCTCACCACGCGGTTGCCGGCGGCTTTCAGCGCCTTGATGATGGGCAGCAACGGCGCTACGCCCACGCCACCGCCACAGCACACCACGGTGCCAACATTGGCGATGCGGGTGGCTTGTCCTAAGGGTCCTACCACGTCGTGCAGGTAGTCGCCTTCGTTCAATGCGCATATCTTGGCGGTCGACTCGCCCACGGCTTGTACCACAAGGGTGATGGTGCCGCGCTCGGTATCCGAGTCGGCGATGGTCAGCGGGATGCGTTCACCGTGGTCGTCAACGATCACGATTACAAAGTGCCCCGCACGGCGCGAGCGCGCTATCAGCGGTGCCTCTACCTCGAGGCACACCACGCGCTCCGAGAAGTGTTGTTTCTTTACTATCTTATTCATAATCAGGTAAGTTTCAATAATCCAAGTAATGCCTCGGTGCTCGCGCGGTCGATGACTCGGCTGCGGTTGCCCGGAAATTTAAATACTCGCGATGTGGTGCCCGTGGCGGTCGCCCATGCCATCCACACGGTCCCGATGGGCTTCTCGGCGCTGCCACCGCCCGGTCCGGCTATACCCGAGGTAGCCACCGCACAGTCGGCTCCGGTCACGCGCAATGCGCCCTGTGCCATTTGCTCTACCACCTCACGGCTCACCGCGCCCTCGCGCTCTATATCTTCGGCTTTGACGCCCAATACATTGATTTTTACGTCGTTGGCATAACTCACAATCGAGCCTACATACACCTCCGAACTGCCCGGCACCATGGTGAGCCGGTGGGCGATATTGCCACCGGTGCAACTCTCGGCTGTCGCTACGGTGAGCCCGCGGCGCTTCATCACCTCGATTACTAACTGTGCTGCGCTCGCCTCGTGGTCGAGGATTGCCAAGTCGCCGAGTTCATCGAGCAATCGCCGATGTGCCTCAGCCACTCGCTCGCTCACTCCCGCGCCCTTGGCGCCTATGCCGTCGATGCGTAGGTGTATCAGCCCGGGCTGGGGCAGGTATGCCAGGTGCAATCCCGTCGGCAGGCTCGCTTCGTAGCCCTCCAGGCGTGTCGCCAGGGCGCTCTCGGTGATGCCGGTCACCATTACCGATGCGTGACTCACCTCGCTGTCGGGGGTGAACCGCTCGGATATCGCCGCCGCTACCTCGGGCAACATGCCCTCGGTCTCAAACGGCACTCCGGGCATCGACACCAGCACCTTACCATCTTTCTCAAACCACATTATCGGCGCCGTGCCATAGCGGTTTTGGATGACTCGGCAACTGCTCGGCACCAGCGCCTGAGCCTCTGTCAGCGGATTGAGTGTCAGTCCGCGCAAGGCAAATACCCTGCGGATATTCTCCGTAACCTCGTGATTCATACATAGTTCTCCGCCAAAGATGTCGGTGAGAACACCCTTGGTGATGTCGTCTTTGGTCGGTCCCAAGCCGCCGGTGGTGATTACCAACTGCGAGCGCTTCAACGCGCGCTCCACTGCCTCGGCGATTTCTTCGCGCTCGTCGCCCACGGTGACGATGTCGCCGATTTGCCATCCCGCCGGGTCCAAGACGCGCGCTATCGCGCCCGAATTGGTATCGGTCACCTTGCCCAGCAGGATTTCATCGCCGATGATGATAATTGATGCTTTCATTATTATATATGTACGCGCGCGTAGGGCACTTCGTCATACGTGCAGAAGTCTTTATCCAAATATTTGAAATGCCCGGCGATTGCCACCATGGCGGCATTGTCGGTGGTGAAGGCGCGCTCTGGGATGAACGCTTCCAAGCCGCGGCGCTCGGCAAAGTCTGCCACTGCCGCGCGCACTCCCGAGTTGGCTGACACACCGCCGCCGATGGCTATGGTCTTCACTCCGGTGGCATCTACTGCCTTCGACAGTTTGTCGAGCAGTATCTCGATGATGGTATGCTGCAACGATGCCGCCAAGTCGGCTCGATTTTTCTCGATGAATTCGGGGTCGGTGCGCAGATTGTCACGCAAGGTGTACAGAAATGAGGTCTTCAAGCCGCTGAAACTATAGTCCAAGCCCCCGATGTGCGGGCGGCTGAAGCGGAACGCTTGCGGATTGCCCTCGGCTGCCAAGCGGTCGATATGCGGCCCGCCGGGGTAGGGGAGACCCATGACTTTGGCACACTTGTCAAATGCCTCGCCGGCGGCATCGTCGATGGTGCGACCGATGATTTCCATGTCGTTGTAGTTGCGCACCATCACCAATTGGCTGTTGCCGCCCGAAATGAGCAAGCACAGGAACGGAAACTCGGGCACGCGGTCGTCGGGCTGTCGACGCACAAAGTGGCTCAGCACATGCCCGTGGAGGTGATTAACATCGATGATGGGCTTGCGCAATCCCAAGGATAGACCCTTGGCAAAACTTGTCCCCACCAATAGCGAGCCCAGCAAGCCGGGCCCGCGGGTGAACGCTATGGCGCTGAGATCCCCACGCTCGATGCCCGCACGTTTGAGGGCTGTATCAACCACCGGAACTATATTTTGCTGATGCGCGCGCGATGCCAACTCGGGCACCACGCCGCCATATTCCTCGTGTACGCTCTGCGACGCCGTCACATTGCTCAGTAACAACCCGTTGCGCAGCACTGCTGCCGAGGTGTCGTCACACGACGACTCTATCCCAAGGATGATTACATCTCCTTCCATCGCTCAGAATACATAACTGATGCCTGCGGTCACGTAGGTCGACGACAATGATTTCACTATGGTATACTTCGCCTCTACCGACAATTTCAGCGTCGGCGAGCACCGCAGTCCGAAGCCTGCACCCACGTTCACGCCCAGTCGGTTGGTATGTGTGGTCACATCCTTCTGGTTGGCATCCTTCAGCCCGTGTGTGCTCCACGAATTATAGGCGATACCTGCCAACGGATACAATTCTGCCGTCGAGGTGCCAAAACTGAACGGCGCGTGCACGTTCAAGTCTATCAACAGCGCATCTTGGTTCTTATTGCGAAATACACACCCTATCTCGGGCGCTATGCGCAGGTTGGATGACACTGCACACTGAAATGCCAAGCCCACTACGCACGAACTATTCTGCGATGCGTAGCCCAACTTCGGTCCCAGCGACTTCTCCCAGCGTCCACCCGCCGTTACTGTCATTGCGCCGCACAACATCAGCGCCGTTATCATTATTTTCTTTACCATATTCTTGCTTTTTTAATATAATGTGCAAAGATAAGCATATTTTCCAATCCCCTCCAAATTTTTCTCTCCATCCACTCCTCATTCCTATCTCCTCATTCCTGTCTCCAAAAATTATGTTTTATAACATAGTGTTAAAGATTGTGAATTTTTAGCCCAATTAAAAAACTTTAATTAATTTAGCGCCGTCTTAAAGCGCATTATTTGCTCTTTTTGCTAATTTTTGATAAAAACTAACTAACGACTAACCGATTATCGACACAACTGAACTCTGTCGCTTGACAACCATTTTTAATCATTATAAGAAGAAACTCCAAACAATTTCATTAACAACCAACTTTAAAGTTTTATGAGAAAACATCTGTTTATGACATTGCTTTTGGCGTGTGGAATGCCGCTGACCGGCACGTTTGCTGCCTATGCTGCACCCGAGCCCCAATCGCAAGGTCAAACGGTCGTTACCATTACCGGTAGCGTCCTTGATGAAAACAACGAGCCCGTCATCGGCGCAAGCGTTGTTCAAAAGGGTGTCTCACGCAATGCTACCGCCACTGACTTTGACGGTAAGTTTACAATTCGTGTTCCGCAAGGAGCCGTACTGAGCATCAGTTACGTAGGCTACAAGACCGTCGAAGTTGCCGCTGCCCAAGGCATGGTCGTTAGCCTCCAGCCCACTACAGAAGTGCTTAACGAACTCGTTGCCGTCGGCTACGGTTCGCAGAAGCGCGCTAACCTTACCGGCGCTGTCGCTACTGTCGACGTGGCTCGCGCCATGGACTCTCGTCCTGTTACCGACGTCGCCAAGGCTCTCCAAGGCGCTGTCCCCGGCTTGACTATCACCGTCGCTAATGGTGATATCTCCGGTAACCCCTCTATCAACATCCGTGGTACAGGTACCCTCTCCAACGGTCACAACTCCTCACCTCTTATCGTGGTTGACGGTGTGCCCGTGGACGACCTGTCATTCGTTAACCCCGAAGACATCGAGTCTATCTCTGTCCTCAAGGATGCCGCTTCTTCTGCCATCTATGGTAGCCGCGCTGCATTCGGCGTTATCTTGGTACAAACCAAGATGGCAAGCGAGGACCGCGTGTCGGTGAAGTACAACAACAACTTCGGTTGGGGTACCGCTACTCGTCTCCCCGAGTACAACACCACCGTCAACAACCTCCTCGTCGCTATGGACAACACCAACCCCGGTGGTGATACCGAAATCTTCGGTATGTACTACGACGAATTGCTTCCCTTCGCTCAAGCTTGGCAGCAGCAACACGGCGGCAAGCAATACAACAACTACGTAGAACTCCATCCCTTCCAGAGCTGGGACAACGTAGGCGACTACTACTGCCCCACCGCCGGCAATATGTCGATGCCTGCCGGCCTCACCGGTTGGGACTACTCGCAACCCTTCAAGTCGGGTCGTTGGCTCACATATGCCGACTGGAATGTTGGCGAAACCCTCTTCGACACCGCTTTCTCACAGAAGCACAACGTTAGCCTCGAAGGCCGCAGCGGCAAGACCAACTACCGCGTTTCTTTCGGCTACGACGCTCGCGAAGGCCTCTGGCGCTTCAACCCCGATAAGTTCAAACGTTACACCGCCAACGCTTCTGTCGAGACTCAAGTATTCTCATTCTTGAAGGCCGGTGCTCGCTTCAACTTCTCACAGCGCGACTATACTTCTCCACACCTCTCGGGTCGTAACGCTTACCAATATGTATGGCGCTTCCCCAGTCAGTTTGAGAACTATGGTTACATCCTCGACGACGAAGGCAACCCCGTTGGTTTCCGCAACGAAATCACCTACCGTCAGAATGGTTACAACAACACCACTTCTACCGCTCAGACTCGTATGCAGGCTTACTTGGTCGCTGACCTCCTCCCCGGTCTCCAATTGCAAGCCGACTTCACTTACAGCCTCCGCGACATGAACGCCGACGACGCTCGTATCCCCTTCACCATGTATTCTCAGTGGGTTTCAGGTAAGCCTACCATCCCTCAGAGCGAATGGACCAACTACGCCCAGACCTCTACCTACGCTTACCAGAACAGCTATCGCGACAACTTGTGGACAGCAAACATCTTCGCTACATACACCAAGTCGTTCAACGATGCCCACAACCTCAAGGTTATGGCCGGTTGGACCGGCGAACGTGAGGAATACCGCCAATACAGCGTTCAACGCAACGGCCTCCTCGACTACAACCTCCCCAACCTCGCCCTCACCAATAGCACCACTTACGCTACTACCGCTTCTCACTGGACCCGCGCTACCGCCGGCTTCTTCGGCCGTATCAACTACGACTACAAGGGCAAGTACCTCTTCGAGGCTAACGGTCGCTACGACGGTTCGTCACGCTTCCCCGCAAATGACCAGTGGGTATTCCTCCCCTCGTTCTCTGCAGGCTATCGCTTCTCCGAAGAAGCATTCTTTGAACCCGTCAAGAACTGGTGGAGCAATGGTAAACTCCGCGTAAGTTACGGTCACGTAGGTAACGAAAACGTAGGTCAGAACATGTTCCTCTCTACCGTTAGCCAAGTTTCCTCCGGCAACGTACACTGGCTCACCGGTAACCAGAAGATTACTGAATTCTCCATGCCTACCCTCGTTTCCAGCACCCTTACTTGGGAACGCATCGTAACCACCGACATCGGTCTTGACCTCGGCTTCCTCAACAACAGCCTCACAGCCGGCTTCGACTGGTTCATCCGCGACACTCAGGACATGATGGGTCTTAGCGGTCAACTCCCCGCTGTTATGGGCTCCGCTGCTCCTATCGCCAACTCCGGTGAGCTCCGCACTCGTGGCTGGGAACTCTCTCTCGGTTGGAACCACACATTCGGTGACTTCAACGTTTACGCCAACTTCAACATCGGCGACGCTCGCACCAAGATCACCAAGTGGCGCAACGACAACGGTACTATCTACACCTTCAACCCCAACTATCAAGCCTCTTCGATCGGTTACGCTTACTTCACCCCCGGTACATACTACGGTGACATCTGGGGCTTCGAGACCGACCGCTACTTCACCGAAGACGACTTCGTTTGGAACGGCTCCGGCTATGACTACGCTCCCGGCGTTGCCGACCAGTCATTCCTCGAGTCAGGCAACTTCACCTACGGCCCCGGCGATATCAAGTTCGTCGACCTCAACGGTGACGGTGTCATCAACAACGGTATCGATGGCATGATCGAGCTCAACGGCAAGACATACGTTCCCGGTCAGGATGGCTACGCAGCTGCTGCTGCCGACCCCAATGCCGAGAAGATCTCCACCGGCTCTCTCAAGAACCATGGTGACCTCAAGGTTATCGGTAACGCTCTCCCACGCTACGAATACTCATTCCACATCGGTGGTACTTGGAAGAACTTCGACCTCGACCTCTTCTTCCAGGGCGTTGGCAAGCGTGATATGTGGGCTACCGGTTCTACTATCATTCCTATGGCTCAGAGCGGTTACGGTACATTTACCAACCAACTCAGCTACAACAAGGTTGAATACGGCGACAATGGTCAAATCATCTCTGCCGACATCAACCAAGGCTATGACTATCCTCGCATGTATTCAGGTGGTGGTGGCGGCGGCCGCGTTGCCAATGTCGGCAATGGTTGCTACAACTTCTATCCCCAGAGCCGTTACTTGATCTCGATGGCTTACCTCCGTCTCAAGAACGTTACTCTCGGTTACACTCTCCCCACCGACCTCACCAAGAAGGCGCTCATCCAGAAGGCTCGCGTTTACTTCTCGGCTGACAACCTCTTCTTCATCCACAACGGTGCCGGTAAGTATCAACTCGACCCCGAAATGACTACTTCGGCTAACTCTTCACTCCAAGGCTACAACGACGGCTACGCTTCCTTCGGTCGTACCGTGCCTATGCAGCGTGTATTCTCATTCGGCGTTCAGGTTACTTTCTAACTCCAAATTCTTAGATTAAGATGAAAAAACTATTTATATTGAGTGCAATCGCCCTCGTTGGCGCTTCCCTCACTGGTTGCGACGATTTTCTGGACGACAACCGTTATCCCCTGTCACAGCAGACTGTGAACCCGGAATTTTGGAGCAATCCCGAAAATGTC
The DNA here is from genome assembly GCA_945829225.1 of uncultured Bacteroidales bacterium. GTDB lineage: Bacteria > Bacteroidota > Bacteroidia > Bacteroidales > Muribaculaceae > CAG-873. The sequence goes on from CALZTY010000028.1 coordinate 28,182, forward strand.
CAAGCTCAGATTAACTATTTCTACGAGGACTTCCTCGGTTACGGCAATGCCGGCGGTTCGGGTGCTTTCTACTTCACCTGGACTACCGATGACCAGTGCGGTCGTACCGCTTTCGCCGACTGGAAGAACCTTAGCGTTCCCTCGTCCTCTTCCAACTGGAGCGGTCCTTATACCGAAATCCGTCGCGCCAACCTCGTTATCGAGGGCGTGAACTCCGGCTCGATCACCGGCGCTCAAGCCAACAACTTCATCGGCATCGCTCGCCTCTATCGCGCTATGCAGTACTTCGACCTCGTCAAGAAGTATGGCGACGTGCCCATGGTTAGCCAAGTGCTCGACCCCGCTGATACCGAGATCCTCTATGGTCCCCGCACCAGCCGCAACGACGTGATGGACTTCGTCCTCGAAGACCTCAACTTCGCTATCGATAACATCTCTACTGTTGCCAACAAGACTACCTTCTCGGTTGACCTCGCTCGCGCTATCAAGGCTGAAATCTGCCTCTACGAGGGCGCTTATGCTCGTTACCACCAGAAGGATGCCACTCGCGCTTCCAAGTACTTCAACGAAGTCGTTAGCGCTGCCGAGCCCATCGCTTCCAAGTACACCATCTGCGACGACTACACCTCGCTGTACAAGTCGCTCCGCACCGCCGGTGGTGGCTACAATGGCTTGTCTTCAAACTCTGAGGTTATCTTCATGAAAGCCTATGAGGAAGGTGTGTTCATGCACTCTACCATGGACTACTCCTGCGCTTCTGACGGTATCGCCGGTATCACCCGCGACGCTTTCGATAGCTTCCTCTTCCTTGACGGCAAGATCGCTGCAAACACCTCGCTGGATCCCACCGACGCAGGTGTCCTCGCTGCCGACGGCAAGAGCATCTCTATCCAGAACCTCCTCGATGTTCGCGACCAACGTCTCGCTATGACCACCTATCCCAACCTGCTCTATCAGGGCATGACCTGGGCTGGCCCCAACACCGCCAACATGTGGTCCAAGACCGGTTACGGCGTCGCTAAGTATGACAACTGGACATTCTCCAATGCCGACGCTACCTCCGCCAACCGCGGCTGGACTTGCGCTCCCCTCTACTGGGGCGCTCGCCTCTACCTTGCCATCCTCGAGGCTAAGGCTGAGCTCGGTACCATCACCGATGCCGACCTCACCAAGTACATGAAGCCCCTCTGGGACCGCGCCGGCTTCACCGTCGCTCCTACTCTCGCTCTGCTCAACTCTACCAACGACCCCGCCAACGACGTCAACGTCTCCAGCCTTATCTGGGAAATCCGTCGCTGCCGCCGTTGCGAGTTGATGATGGACGACGACATCCGCTACTGGGACCTCGTGCGCTGGCATATGCTCGACCACATGGACACCACCAAGTACCCCAAAATTATCCAAGGTGCTAACGTCTCCATGGACCCCAACGCTTCGCCCAAGATTGGTGATTACCTCGACTGCTCTTACGGTCAATCCCGTATCTTCAATGAGCGTCAGTATCTCTATCCCGTACCCTCCGGCGAAATTCAGTTGAACCCCGACGTGCTCAAGCAGAACCCCGGTTGGGAATAATTCCCCAATCTTAAATCATAAAAACCGCCTCGGCAACTCGCCGAGGCGGTTTTTTCATCTCTCCTCTAAAAAAATCAATTATTAAAAATGTTTGGTGGAATGAAACTAATTAGTTACCTTTGCAGACAAAACAATAATCTCGATGATAAGAAACATACGATATTCGGAAGAATATATGCAATTCAAGGCTACGCTCAATCAAAGAGCATTGGAGAAACTGGACTACTGTATAGCCATTCTCCAAACCGAGATGCCGCTTTCGCAAAAATTCGTGAAAAAAGTTATCAGTTCTGATTTTTACGAATTGCGTGTGTCGGTTGACAATGAGATTCGCGTAATTTTATTTTCTGCCGACAATCCGAATATCAGTCTTGCAACGGAGATTATCGTCCTCAATGGCTTTGTCAAAAAGAGCAATAAGGATTATGACAAGCAAATAAGAAAAGCTTATAATATTTTAATCTCGATGATATGAGCACAAATTACCCTCGGCTCTCCAAAGAGCAGTTAGAAAAGTTGAGAACAACTGATTTCTCACAAGTCCGGGGATTGACATCTGCCGAGGATGAACTTTCGGCAAAATATGGTACCCTTGGAACACAATCGCGCGAAGAATTCGATGCGAAAGCAAAGTCATGGTATTACGGAGAATTGCTCAGAGATAGGCGTAAAGCACTTGGATTGACCCAAAAAGAGCTGGCAGAAATGATTGGTCGTGAGCGGTCTTATATCAACCGCATTGAAAAGGGTGAAACAGATATGCAATTATCGTCATTCCTACGTATTTCAGCAGCACTTGGCATCATGTTGAGA
>CALZTY010000029.1 GCA_945829225.1 uncultured Bacteroidales bacterium
TCATAAATCTACCCTTAATCGTGTATTGGATGATAGTTGCGGATTTTAGGTATATGAAAAAATCGCCACATTAACTTCATGGCTCGGCATAGATCCCGCGTCTTATTGGGGCGGTCTCGACCATGTATCAAAGACTTGTAAAACAATCGACAGCCTATCGTAGCTAATCATATCGCCTATAAGAAGCATATAAATAGGATTCTAATTCATTATTTTTACGTTTTTAGATTTTTTATACAAAAAAATCATTAACTTTGTAGTCCCGATTTCGGGATAATTCACTCTGTTAATAAATACATTTATCATAACTACTTATCTGACATCATGAAAAATAAACCAGACTTGAGTTTTTGGAAGCTTTGGAATCTGAGCTTCGGCTTCTTCGGCGTTCAGATTGCCTATGCGCTCCAGAGTTCACAAGTGAGCCGCATCTTCTCCACCATCGGTGCTGATCCTCACGATTTGAGTTACTTCTGGATCTTGCCCCCGTTGATGGGTCTCATCGTGCAACCTATCGTTGGTGCCGCCTCCGACAAGACATGGAACCGCTTCGGTCGCCGCCTCCCCTACCTCCTCATCGGCGCATTGGTAGCCATCATCGTTATGTGCTTCCTCCCCAATGCCGGTAGCCTCGGACTCGGAGTCTCATCCGCTATCATCTTTGGTTTGGTGATGCTCATGTTCCTCGACACATCTATTAATATGGCTATGCAGCCCTTCAAGATGCTCGTCGGCGACTTTGTCAACGAGAAGCAAAAGGGCTTGGCTTACTCCATACAAAGTTTCTTGTGCAACGCCGGTTCGGTAGTTGGTTATATCGCCCCCATAGTCCTGGCATTGTTCCTCAGCAACACCGCTCCCTCGGGCGAGGTGCCTCCCACTGTCACCTGGGCTTTCTATATCGGCGCCGCCGTCCTCTTGCTCTGCGTCGTCTATACCTTCATCAAGGTCAAGGAAATGCCCCCGCACGAGTATGCCGAGTACCATGGCATTAAGACTGAGTCATCCGAGAAAAAAGAGAAGACCAACATCGCTGAACTCCTGGTCAATGCGCCCAAGGTATTCTGGACTGTCGGTCTTGTACAATTCTTCTGTTGGGCAGCCTTCCTCTACATGTGGTCCTACTCCACCGATGCTATCGCCGGTCATAGTTTCGGCGCCGGCTCCACTCAGATGGCTCAGGGTGTGACCATCAACGGACAGCAATACAATGACAAATATGTATTCAACGGTGAGCGTCCCGTGGTACTCGACGGCCACCTCGCCATCGCCGGCATCGAAGTCGACGGTGAGTTCTATGAACCCCAAACAGTCACCGTCAACGGCGACACCGTCATCGTCGATCACCAAGTGGCATATAGCCTCGGTGTAGCCAAGGCTGAAATCAAGGGTACCGACGATGGTCGCGGTCTCCTCGCCAACGTTGGCGACACCATCGCCATCAACGACGGCGAAGCATTCCAAGTGCTCACAAGCGCCGTAACCATCTCCGAGTGGTCGACTATCACCCCCGGCACCACCCTCACCCTCGCACATATCGCCAAGCAAAATGCCGAGACCGGCGTCTATTTCCTCGACCAAACCGAGACACTGCCGGCTGTGCAATCTTGCAAAGACGTAACATTCAACTACTCCACCGTGCTTAATGCCGCATCGCAGGAATACCAAGATGCCGGCGACTGGAACGGCGTATTGCTCGCCATCCAAGCCATTGCCGCTGTCATCTGGGCAATCGTCCTCGCCACGTTCCGCCGTCGCAAACTCGCCTACTCGCTCAGCCTCCTCATCGGCGCTATCGGCTTCATCTCCGTGCTCTTTATCACCGACAAATATATGCTCGGCGTAAGTTACGCATTGATGGGCTGCGCATGGGCTGCCATGCTTGCTATGCCGTTCACCATCCTCACCAACGCACTGTCGGGCGGCCACATCGGCACCTACCTCGGCTTGTTCAACTGCACCATCTGCATCCCGCAGATTGTCGCAGCACTCTGTGGCGGTGCTATCCTCCACTGTTTCCCCATCGCCGAGAATGGCGCTCCCATGACCGTTTACATGCTTGTGGTATCGGGTATCCTCCTGCTCCTCGGTGCCCTCGCCGTCTGGATTATCAAGGAAACATTCGGCGGCGCTGAAAATCCCACCGACGCCGCTCAAGCCAAGACCGAATAAACTCACATTCGCATAACAAAAGGCAGGAGCCGTCGACATCACACTGCCATCGGCTTCTGCCTTTTTCAGCACTAAATAATTACCCACAATATGGAATCAATCCGACAACTCTTCAAGATAGGCTACGGTCCCTCAAGTTCGCACACCATGGGACCGCGCAAGGCTGCCGAGTTATTCAGCAGCGAATTGGCGACTGCCTCATCGTGCGTGGTAACCCTCTATGGCGCTCTCGCCGCCACCGGGCGCGGGCACCTCACCGACCGTGCAATCTTGGACGTGCTGTCGCCCATTGTCCCCACGCAGATTGAGTGGAAGCCCGAGATTGTCCTCCCGTTCCACACCAACGGCATGAAATTCACCGCCATAGATGCTACCGGACAAGTCGTGGCTGTTCAGACCTACTACTCGGTGGGTGGTGGCGACATCGTGCGCGAAGGCGAGAGCCGCTCTCCCGGACATCCCATATATAACATGTGTCACATCAAGGACATCCAGCGCTGGTGTGAAGAGACGGGTCGCAACTACTGGGAATATGTGGGTATGACCGAGGACGAGGGCATCTGGGACTACCTCCACCAGGTGTGGCAAGTGATGAAGGCTGCCGTCGAGCGCGGCATTGAGGCTGAGGGCGTGCTCCCCGGCGGATTGGGCGTCCGCCGCAAGGCTGTGAGTTACTACGTGCACGCAGCCGGATACAATCAGTCGCTCAAGAGCCGTGGCTTGGTATATGCCTATGCCTTGGCTGTCAGCGAGGAAAATGCCTCAGGCGGCAAGATTGTCACCGCCCCCACTTGTGGCTCCTGCGGTGTCCTCCCTGCCGTGCTCTACCACCTGCACACCTCCAAGGGCTTCAGCGAGCAACGCATCCTCCGCGCTCTTGCCACTGCCGGGCTCTTCGGCAACGTCGTCAAGCACAATGCCTCTGTCTCGGGCGCCGAAGTCGGCTGCCAAGGCGAGGTGGGCGTTGCCTGTGCCATGGCTGCCGCCGCTGCCTCGCAACTCTTCGGTGGCACACCCGCCCAGATTGAATACTCTGCCGAGATGGGTCTCGAGCACCACCTCGGGCTCACCTGCGACCCCGTGTGTGGACTCGTGCAAATCCCCTGCATCGAGCGTAATGCCTACGCTGCCGCTCGTGCCCTCGATGCCAACCTCTATGCCGCATTCTCCGACGGTCGTCACCGCGTCGACTTCGACCGCATCGTCGAGGTCATGAAGCAAACCGGGCACGACATTCCTTCGTTATATAAAGAAACCGCTATGGGTGGTCTCGCCGCCATCAAATAATTATGGATATAAACAAAGCCGTATTTGAAGTAAGCAAGCCCGACGTCGCGCAGTGCCCCGAAGGCTCTTATCCCGAGTATGCCTTCATCGGACGCTCCAATGTGGGCAAGTCGTCGCTCATAAATATGCTCACCGGGCGCAAGGGTCTCGCCATGACATCGGCGACTCCCGGCAAGACCATGCTCATCAATTACTTCAAAATCAACGACTCGTGGCGCATCGTCGACCTCCCCGGATATGGCTACGCTCAGCGTGGCAAAGCCGACCGCCTGCGCCTCGAAAAGATGATTCGCGGATATATCCTCAACCGCGAGTCGCTCTCCCTACTCTTTCTCCTCATCGATGTGCGACACGCACCACAACGCAATGACCTCGATTTTATCCAATGGCTCGGCGAAAACCAGGTGCCTTTTGCCATCATTTTCACCAAATTGGATAAACTATCCCCCGTTGCCGGCAAAAAGTCCATCGCCGCCTACAAGGAAAAACTCGCCGAGTCTTGGGAAGAACTTCCTCCCATATTCGCATCTTCCTCAACCGACCGCCGCGGGCGCATCGAAATCCTCAATTACATCGAAGAACTAAATAATCAATTAACACAAACTACCTAACAAAAACACAAAACCTTGAATCATGAATCCTGAAATCGCACTTAGCAAAAACAAAATCGTGAATGCATTGGGCAAATCACCCGACCAATTCACACGCCAAGACATCGTCAACTTCATCGTTGACAACAACATCGAGATGGTCAACTTCATGTACCCGGCTGCCGATTGCCGCCTCAAGACCCTCAACTTTGTCATCAACGACTTGGCATACCTCAACACCATCCTCACCCTCGGCGAGCGTGTCGATGGATCGTCGCTCTTCCCGTTCATCAGCGCCGGCAGTTCCGACCTGTATGTCATTCCGCGCTACCGCACCGCCTTCGTCGACCCCTTTGCGCCCATTCCCACCGTCACCATGCTCTGCAGTTTCTGCGACAAGGACGGCAACCCCCTGGAGTCGGCACCCGAGCACACCCTCCACAAGGCATGTGTTGAATTTACTCGCGCCACCGGCATGCGCTTTGAAGCCATGGGCGAACTCGAATACTATGTCATCGCTGAGGACACCCATCGCTTCCCCGCCACCGACCAGCGCGGCTACCACGAGTCGGCACCCTTTGCCAAGTTCAACGATTTCCGCACCCTGTGCATGAACTATATCGCCCAGGCAGGCGGCAAAATCAAATACGGTCACTCCGAGGTGGGCAACTTCACCCTCGACGGCACCGTCTACGAGCAGAACGAAATCGAGTTTCTTCCCGTGCCTGCCGAGGACGCTGCCGACCAACTGATGCTCGCCAAGTGGATTATCCGCAACCTCGCCTTCCGCGAGGGCTTTGATGTCACCTTCGCCCCCAAAATCACCACCGGCAAGGCGGGCTCGGGCTTGCATATCCATATGCGCATGACTCGCGACGGGCACAACATGATGCTCGACGCCAACCGCCACATCAGCACCGAGGCTCGCCGCGCTATCGCCGGCATGATGAAACTGGCTCCCGCCCTCACCGCCTTCGGCAACACCAACCCCACCAGTTACTTCCGCCTCGTACCTCATCAAGAGGCGCCCACCAACGTATGCTGGGGCGACCGCAACCGCTCGGTCCTCGTCCGCGTCCCCTTGGGCTGGACCTCCGACACCGATATGTGCGCTCTCATCAATCCCGGCGAAGCAGTCCCTGCCGAAATCGACCCCACATTGAAACAAACTGTCGAAATCCGCTCGGCTGACGGCTCGGCTGACGTATATCAACTCCTCGCCGGACTCGCTGTCGCCCTCCGATACGGCTTTGAACTCCCCGATGCACTCGACATCGCCGACCGCACATATGTCGACGTCAATATCCACGCCGCCGAGAACCGTGCTCGTCTCGACTCGCTCGATTCGCTACCCGTCGATTGCGCTTCGTCTGCCGACTGCCTCGAGAGCGTCCGTCACATCTTTGAGGCCCACGGCGTATTCTCCCCGGGCATGATTGACGGTATCCTCGCCAAACTCCGCTCTTACGACCCCGCCGAGACCCTCGCTGCCAAGGCAGACCCGGCTCGTATGCAGCGCATGGTCAATCGTTTCTTCCACGTTTAATCCCACAGAATATGGCGGTCTTCCTCCAAGTTGAAAATCTCACCAAGAGTTATGGCGACCGCCTACTGTTCGGCGACGTCACCTTCGGCATCAACGAGGGCGACAAAATAGGCGTTGTGGCTAAAAACGGCACCGGCAAGTCGACCCTATTGTCGATTATTGCCGGTGTCGAAGCCGCCGACAGCGGCACTGTCACGCCACGCACCGACCTCCGCATAGCGATCCTGCCACAGAAGCCCGAGTTTGACCCAGACCTCACCGTGGCTCAAGCCGCCCTCGCCGGGCATCAAGCATCACACCTCGACGAGTGGACTTATGAGGACTCTATGCAGCGGCTCCTCACTCAACTTCACATCACCGACCTCAATGCTCGCGTAGGCACCCTCTCGGGCGGTCAGCGCAAGCGCATCGCCTTGGCACGTACCATCCTCAGCGACCCGCAACTCCTCATTCTCGACGAGCCTACCAACCACCTCGATATCGACATCATCGAGTGGATCGAGAATTACCTCAAGCGCTCGCGCATGACCCTGCTGATGGTCACACACGACCGTTACTTCCTCGACCGCGTGTGCAACCGCATCATCGAGATTGACAACCGTTGCATTTACACCTACGATGGCAACTACGACTACTACCTGCGTCGACGTGCCGAGCGCATTGACGCAATGACTGCTGAACTCGCCAAGGTAAAAAATACCCTGCGCCGTGAGCAGGAGTGGATGAGCCGACAACCCCAGGCGCGCGCCGGCAAAGCAAAGTATCGCATCGACGCATTCTACAAATTACAGGAGCAACAACGCAACGGCATACGTCCCGAAAAGGAAGTAAACCTCGACGTATCTGCCTCATACATAGGCTCCAAAATCTTTGAAGCGCGTCACATAGCCAAGCGTTACGGCGATAAGGTCATCCTACGCGACTTTTCATACACCTTCGCCCGATACGAGAAGGTGGGCATCATCGGTGCCAACGGCGTGGGCAAGTCTACCTTCATCAAGATGCTACAAGGCATCGAGCCTTGTGACAACGGCTCATGGGATATCGGTACAACCGTCCGCTTCGGCTATTATAGCCAGGACGGCATTGCATTCGACAGCAACAAGCGAGTCATCGATGCGGTCACCGAAATTGCCGAGGAGGTCGACACCGGCGATTTCCGCCTGTCTCCCATGCAATTCCTCAACCGCTTCCTCTTCTCTGCCGCCGACCAGCAGAAGTATATCCACACCCTCAGCGGTGGCGAGATGTGCCGTCTCCACCTCGCCGTCACGCTCATGCAACGGCCCAACTTCCTCATCCTCGACGAGCCGACCAACGACCTCGATATCATCACCCTCGGTATCCTCGAGGAATATCTCGAAGAGTTTAAGGGCTGTCTTATCGTCGTCAGTCACGACCGTTTCTTCCTCGACAATATCGTTGACCACCTCTTTGTCATGCAAGGCGACGGCAACATCATCGACTTTCCCGGCACATACTCGGAGTATGTGGCTGCGCGCGATGCCGCAGCCGCCGAGCAAGCACCCGCCAAGGTCGACAAGCCGCGCCCCACTCGCGCCGTGGAGCGCCCTCGCAAAATGTCCTTCAAGGAGCGCCGCGAATTTGAGGAACTATCAGCCGAAATCGATGCTCTCAATGACGAAAGAGCCCAAATAGAGTCACGCTTCAACTCGGGCGAAGTCCTTGATGACGTCGCAGCCCTATCAATCAGATACGACCAAGTCAAAAACCTTCTCGACGAAAAGGAACTCCGCTGGCTCGAACTCTCCGAGCTCCAATAACCCGCTACAATTTCGTAGTGAAGGAGGCTCGGGCGAATGCTCGAGCGGAATACGGATTGGGATTGACGAGAAGGACCTCGGCACCTTGCTCACGAGCCAGGCGGCAAAGCGGGAGATCGGAGGAATTATCTGTTAGCACCGCGTAAATATCTGAATTACTTTCAGTTAATATCCGAGCCACACGGCAAGCCTTGCGCTCTCCTCGCAGGTCGGGACCGCCCCACGGCGATGCCACATAGGAGTAGCCGCATATCCATGGCACATAGAAGGCGGCTGCAGCCGTGGCGATAAGTATCTCGTCGCCTGCTTGCTGTCGTTGCTGAATGAAGGAGATTACATTGCTGTTAATCTGCGATTTAACCTCGGCGACAAAACGCTCGCGCAACTCGGGCGACTGCCCGGCAAGGCGCAGAGCCGGATACTTCATGCGCTCATGACTAATAAGCCTCAATCGCCTGGCAATCAGCAAAGCGGCAATGCCCACACGACGATACCAAGGAGCCATCTGCAGCCCCAGGCGCAGATACACGCGCAAGGTGTTGCATCGCACCAAGGTGCCGTCGAGGTCGACAACAGTGATCAATCGGCTGTGCGGTTGTCCATCGCCCATGGAAAGCGAATAAGGGTATAATTGTTAAAGATTGCAAAATCAGGTGTTGCCAAGGGACGAGTCGTGGTAACAGTCACAGCCGCCGAGCGCACCTCAGCCTCTGGGTATGCCGACTTAACCGCCTGCAACACCGCATTGAGGGTTGCACCCGAGTCGACAGCATCGTCAACCACGAGTATGCGGTCGTAGGCGCTGAGGTCGTCCAATACCACGCGCGAAGGGTCAATAACCCTTGCCGGAAGGATATCCAACACCGAAGCCTCGGCAACACGCATAGCATCGAGCACCGGCTGGGGCAATTTCTTTACTATACCCGAGAAGAAATTTGTCTTGGCAGCCGTGCCGGGGCGTTGCAACTTGGTGGTGACATGCGGGCGCGAAGCAAAGAGGCGCTCACCCACGTACACACCGCCGGTGGCTATGGACAGCACGACGTCGGGGACAAAGCCCGACGACATCACCATCCGCTCCAGGCGGATGCATATCTCATTGAAAGAGCCGACATTAAGAGTAACTACTTGCCGACCCATCGCGATAGTTTTAAAAACATTGACATTCCTAAATACGATAGAAGTATACCTACACGGTTCTTGGCTCGCACCATTGGATTTACAAGCGAGCGTAATCTATACTTTTTGATTAACTGCCAGCAGGCAAGGGTTACATCGGGGCGGTCGTGGCGAGCCGCCTCGATGAGCATATTGAAATTAGCACTCAAGCGACGGTCGCGAGCGGCAGCCACGAGTCGCCGGTTGTGTTCGTGCATATAATTCTCGAGACGCTCGGTCACGGCGAGCACATCGAGGCGATTGTCGCGCCAACGCCGCACGAGGCTACCTGGTGTGGAGCGATAAAAATACAGCCGAGCGCGAGTGAAAGTCACAGTATCCACTTGAGCATAGGCGCGATAGAAGAAATCGAGGTCCTCATAGAGGATACCCGGGGTGAACCGCTCCTTGTCGAAAATCCGACGCGCAAAGACTTTGGACCACGCGGTATTCAACATACCGTGGCGCTGATACAGAGTGAGGCGAGTGGCTTGCTCAGCCTTATAAGTACGCAGAGATGGCACTCCGACCTCCTTGAATGTCGGCTCCGCCCCCTCGACAGCACCGGCACACACTATCTCGCTGCCACTGTGATGCTGTATCTCGATAAGCGTGGCGAGGAACTGGCTATGCAGCATATCGTCGCTGTCGACAAAGGTAATCCACTCACCCACAGCCACATCAAGAGCAGTATTGCGAGCCGCCGACAGCCCGCCATTGGCGCGGTGTATCACGCGGATGCGGCTGTCGCCGGCAGCATACTCGTCGCATATCTCAGCCGAGGCATCGGTGGAGCCGTCATCAACGAGTATCAATTCCCAGTCGGTAAATGTCTGCGACACAACACTGTCAATCGCCGCGCGCAGATAGCGCTCGGCATTATAGACAGGCATGATGACAGAGACACTCACCTTCATAGGCACATTATTTTACTACGACAGGCCCGGCGGGGTCGGACTCTTGATTCACGCGACTGAGCGAGGTGACCACATAGACACCGGGCTCGGTAGCCTCATACTTATCCTTGTAGGTCACAGCCACGATGGCGTCAGCCGCCTCGAGATCGATAGTCTCAACGCTGTCGAAGCGATAAACGACAAATTTCACGGCATCTGCCGGCGAGTGGATGATGCGAGGTTGCTTCCACGAGATGCGCTTGCCCGACACCTTTACATTAGTGGGCGCTGCGGGCTTGTCGCTGTTAATCCACGGATATGTAGGCACCAAGGCGATGGTGGATTGGAGGTCCATGGCAAGTGAGTCAGCGACACCGTAGTGGTTCTCGGTGAGCGAATATGCGGGCCACCAGCAGTTGCCACCGATGTGCTCGGCACCACGAGTGAGGTTGATCTTGTGGCGCAACTGCGTAGCCTCGGTCGAGGGGGCGATGTCGGGTTTCTTCATTGTCACGGCGATATCCTGCCCGATATACATATTGCGACCCTCGGTGTGGTTATTCCACCAATCGACGAGCACCATGTACGATGCTTTCTTGTGCTCGAGTTCCCAGTACAACTGGGGCAAGAGGTAGTCAATCCAGCCGTTACGCGCCCACAACAGCACGTCGGCATAGAGGTCATCATAGTTCTGCAAGCCATTGGTATTGCTGCCATTGGGGTCACTGCTCTTGTTGCGCCAGATACCGAATGGGCTGATGCCGAACACTACCCAAGGCTTGGTAACGGTAATAGCCTTGTGTACCGCCTCAATGAGTTGGTCGACATTCTGGCGGCGCCAATCGCCACGAGACTTGCCGCGACCGTAGCGCGAGAAACTGCGCGAGTCGGGGAAATCAAGTCCGCTCACCGGATAAGGGTAGAAATAGTCGTCGAAGTGAATACCATCGACATCGTAACGCTTAACGATGTCTTGCACCACCTTGACGATGAATTGGCGGCACTCGGGCAACCCGGGGTCGAAATAAATCTTGCCGTCGTATGTCACAAACCAATCCTTGTGCTGGTAATATATGTGATTGGAGGGGAGACGCTGGCTCTTGGATGTGGTCACACGATAGGGGTTGAGCCACGCATGGAGTTCCATGCCGCGGGCATGACATTCCTCAATCATAAACTCCAAGGGATCCCACATAGGCTCGGGTGCCTTGCCGCCATCAGTGAGGAAGCGGCTCCACGGCTCCAACCTGCTCTCATAGAAAGCATCTGCCTGAGGGCGCACCTGGAAGATGACAGCATTACATCCTGCCTGTTGCAAGATATCGAGTTGGTCACGCAGATACTCCTTATTCTCATTAGTGCTACGGTCGTGATAGCCGTTTTGCCATACAGTGTGCATCCAAGCACCGCGAAATTCGCGCTTGGGATTTTGTGCCACGGCGCTCAGTGTGGCAGCGAGGAGAAGTGCGCATACGAGTAGTTTTTTCATAGATAAATGTTTATAGGTTAATGTCGTCGAGATCGACGAGATGGTTGATAACAGCAAATATTGTGATGGCTGCAGCGGAGTGCAACTTGAGTTTAGCAATGATATTGCGACGATGAGTGGTGACGGTATGTACCGACAGGTACAGAGCATCGGCGATTTCTTTGTTGGACTTGCCGAGGGCTATCTGAGTAACGATTTCGCGCTCTCGTGGCGAGAGGATCTCCAATCTGCCGTCGCTATCGCGCAAATTGTCTGTTGAGTCCTCATCGGCATCATCGTTGTCATTGGCGACAGTCTCCTCGAGGGCGGCTACTGCCGGCACAAAGAGTTTATCCTCGAGGGAGCAGTGCATATTGAGGTCGTCCTCGCAGTTGACAATATCAAAAAGCACCGAGTTGAGCAGATCGCCATTGCGAGCCGGAGCAAAGCGGATAAGGATGTCCTTGAGTTCCTCAAGTTTGATGGCGATGGAGTCGTGGTGTGCGGCAAAGATGTCAATGCAGAAATCGGCAGGCGCGGTGCCCTCGAGCAAGGCATTGACGTAACTGAAGACGCGGTTGTTCTCATAATCCATATGCCGGCGCACCTCATCGACCCAGTTATCAAAAAATTTGAGCACTATATAGCCTACCTCGTCACCGTCGGCATCAATTACCGAGATGAGTTTGTGGCGGATGCGAGGAATGATAAATTCCAAGAAGTAATTGTGCGCACCTTTAAGGTAAACTATTAGCGATGAAATATTTACATCGGTCGGCTCAAACGAGCGACCGCTACAAAAATTAGCAACGGTGAGGAAAGTGGGAATATCAACCTTGTGACGCTCGCATACCTCGGCAACCGTGGCATTGCCAAAGCCGAGGGAGATACCAAAGCGGCTCAATGTCATGAGCATCAAGCTATTAGCCCGAATAATGTCGCGCATGCGCCAATCAATCGTGAATGGTGTCAGGGTCGTCATAGTCATATTTTTTGCAAATATAGCAATTTATTTGCGATAGCGCAAAAGAAAAAAGACGAGGATGAGCCTCGCGGCTCACCCTCGTCGAGAAAATGTTATGGCATTATAAAGTTAAATCCAGCGAACGAATGCGAAGTCCTGACGGTGAGGCAGGGCGGCATTGGTGGGATAGATGCGGTAGCCGTAGCGGAAGAGGCCCGAGTCCTTGACCTTTGACGAGAGTTCGAAGGTCACGATGTTGCCATCGCGCTTGGTTACCTTGAAGGGACGAGTGCCCGAGAAGCGCTCTACGCCATCCTCAGTGTGGTAGATAACTTGCTCAACGCCGAGGTCCTCGGTCAAGCCATTGGTGTCGAGGACAACCTCAACGTGGTAAGCCTGACCCGTAACGCTGTTGGTGAGATCGGCAGAGTGGCGGATGTCGAGCACTTGGATGCCATCCCATGCAGCGGCTACGCGTTGCTTCCAATCGGCGATTTCCTTGGCGAGAGCGTAATCGTTGGCAATCAACTTCTTGGAGCGCTTGGCTTCCTTGTTGTAGAAACGATCGATATAGTCATCGATCATACGCTTCATGGTGAAGTGAGGTGCGATGTGGCTGATTGAGCCCTTGATATACTGAATCCAGCGGGGTGAATAGCCCTTGGAGTTGGTATCGAAGAACAAAGGAATAATCTCGTTTTCGAGCATCTTGTAGATGGTAGCGGCATCGAGTTTATCCTGCTGAGCCTGGTCGGTGAAGGTGCGCTTGTCGGTGAGAGCCCAGCCGGCGTTTTCGTCAAAGCGATAGCCCTCATACCACCAACCGTCGAGCACCGAGAAGTTGAGGACACCGTTCATCTCAGCCTTCTCGCCGGATGTACCGGAAGCCTCCAAGGGGCGAGTCGGGGTATTGAGCCAGATGTCGACACCGGTGACGAGGCGCTTGGCAACAATCATATTGTAATCCTCAAGGAAGATAATCTTGCCGAGGAACTCGGGACGGTGCGAAATCTCAAGGATGCGCTTGATAAGGTCCTGACCGGCCTGGTCGGCGGGGTGAGCCTTGCCCGAGAAGATGAATTGTACGGGGAATTTCTCGTTGTTGACAATCTTGGCGAGGCGGTCGAGGTCGGTGAACAGCAGGTGAGCACGCTTGTAAGTAGCGAAGCGACGAGCGAAGCCGATAATCAGGGCATTGGGATTGATGCGGTCGAGCACATCCATCACTGCCGAGGGATCACCTTGGTTGGCGAGCCAGCGCTGCTTGAAGTCGCGCTTCACGAAGTTGATGAATTTGTTCTTGAGTTGCACGCGCATATTCCAGATTTCCTCATCGGGCACATTCCAGATACCTTGCCATGCCTCGGTATTGCTCTGGTCGGCGAATACTTCCGGACCGAGTTTATTGTAATAGAATTCCTTCCATTCCGAGGCAGCCCAGGTGGGCATATGCACACCGTTGGTAACGTAGCCAACGTGTGACTCTTCCCAAGAGTAGCCCTTCCAGATACCCGAGAACATACGCTTGGATACCTCGCCGTGGAGGTAACTTACGCCGTTTGCCTCTTGGCAAGTGTTGAGGGCAAATACGCTCATCGAGAAGCGCTCGTTGGTACCGGGATTCTCGCGACCCATGTTCATAAGGTCGTCCCATGAGATACCCAACTTGGCGGGGAAGCCGCCCATATACTTGCCGAAGAGCGACTCGTCGAAGTAGTCGTGACCAGCGGGCACGGGAGTGTGCACGGTGTAGAGACCAGTCGAGCGTACCAATTCGAGGGCTACGTTGAAGTCGAGGTGATCTTCCTGTACGTAGTCGACGAGGCGTTGCAGGTTGAGCAATGCAGCGTGACCCTCGTTGCAGTGATAGAGGCGAGCGTTGATGCCCAACTTCTTGAGCATGAGCACGCCACCGATGCCGAGGAGGTATTCTTGCTTGATACGGTTCTCCCAGTCGCCGCCATAGAGTTTATGGGTGATTTGACGGTCAAACTCGCTGTTGGCATCAAAGTCGGTGTCGAGGAGATAGAGTTTCATACGACCTACGTTGACGCGCCAGATGTGGCTGTAAACGATGCGGTCGTGGAAGGGAACCTCGAGAACCATGGGATGACCATTCTTGTCAAGCACCTGGTCGATAGGCAGTTGGTTGAAGTTCTGCGGCTCATACTTGGCAATTTGGTGACCATCGACGCTGAGGGTCTGGGTGAAGTAGCCATAGCGATAGAGGAAGCCGACAGCGGTCATGTCGATGCAAGAGTCAGATGCTTCCTTGATGTAGTCGCCGGCGAGTACGCCGAGACCACCGCTATAAATCTTGAGACAGTTGCACAAGCCATATTCCATCGAGAAGTATGCTACCGAGGGAACATCCTTGCGCATAGGAGTGCTCAAGTATTCGCGCATCTTGTTGTATACAGATGTGATACGCTCCATGAGGGCTTTGTCAGCCAAAATCTCATCGACGCGTTCAGAGGGGAGTTGCTGCAGGAGCATCACCGGGTTTTCGCCGGTCGAGCGCCAGAGTTCGGGACTTAATTCACGGAAGAGAGACTTTCCTTCGCTGTTCCATACCCACCACAGGTTGCGAGCCATCTCTTCGAGGGGCTTGAGTTGTGAGGGAAGTTCAGCCTTGACGGTAATGTCACGCCATATGGGTGCATTAGTTTTGCTTACCGGAAGTTTCATAAATGATATTTTGTAATGATAATTATTTTTTCTTATTATTATTGCTTTGACGGTTGTTCAATTGAGCCACTTTATATGCCATCTCATAATGTGTGATAAAGTTGTCCCACGAAGCAGTCGCCGCTGTAGCGCGAGCCGCAGCGCTGATTTTCTTCATCTCGCTTGCTTTGGCTGTCATCAAGGTATTCACTCCTTGACATATATCATTGACCACACTGTCGTAGTTGGTATCGGTGCGTTGCACAGCAATAGCGCCGGAGTGACCGAAGGTGTTGCCAACATTTGACGCGAGCCACTGACCGAAGCCCGACAGCGATGTGGTGATAGTGGGCACACCGAATGCCACGCTCTCCAGCGGAGTATAGCCCCACGGCTCATAATATGACGGGAAGATGGTGGCATCGAAGCCGCACAACAAGTCGTAGTAGGACATATTGAAGATGCCATCGTCGCCACGCAGGTAGCAGGGCACATATATTACCGATACACCCGAGCCGAGGCGCCAATCAGCGAAGCCGAGGCGATGGATATGATTATTGACGGGATCGTCATTGTAGTTGTGCAGATTGTGGGTGAGCACCGGGTCGGGCAGTGCGTTGCCGTCACCGGCGGCGAGGGCTGCTTGGAGGTCTTCGCGCGCACCGGCACACCACGCGGGCACCATTACGAACGCCACGACACGGCGCGAGGGATGCTCGTCTGCCAATTGAGCCATGGTATCACAGAAAACATCGAGTCCTTTGTTGCGATATTCACAACGACCCGATGTCGCGATGAGAAATGTATCCTTGTCAAATTGTTCGCCGAGAAGTGCTCCGGCTACATCGAGCAATGCCTTGCGAGCACGTTTACAGGCTACTGACAGCCCCTTGGACGCGGGCACGAAATCGGCTTCAAAGCCATTGGGAGTCACCACATCGGGGCGTCGCTCAAGCAATTGCTCGCACTCGCGAGCGGTGACGTCGCTCACCGTGGTAAAGCAGTCGGAATTCTTGACGGCGGCAGCCTCCAACGAGTGCTTCGCCTCCATATTCAGTTCGCCCGCCATTTGATAGCCGTTGTAGCCACTCATATATTCATATAGGGCCTTGCCGTTGCCACAGATGCTGCGACCGATGCTGGTAGCATGAGTGGTAAACACGGTAGCCACCTCGGGCAGACGGTCCTTGACGGTCAGCAAGCCCATGCCGGTGGTCCACTCGTCGAAGTGGGCGATAAAGTGAGCGTTATCTGATTTCCAATAGTTTACAAGGCTCTCGATAACAGCAGCGGCTGCGCGACCAAAGGCACAAGCCTCGTCGTAGTCGCCATAAGCATGCAAGGAATCGACACCGAAGCGTTCCCACATACGACCATACGCCTCATCCTTGGAGGCATACATAGCATCAAATTTCACCAACACGGCAATCGGACGTCCGGGAACATCCCAGCGACCGATGCGCACACTCACACCCTCGGGCAACGTCATAGCCTTGCGCCATCCGCGCAAAACGCTGTCGCTCTCGATGAAGTCGCGAGCCGGTGTCTCGGCGGTCCACACATCGGGACCTATAAATATGAAGTGGTCTTTGTATAGTTTATGGAGAACTTTTGCCTTGGTAGACAGCACGGTATATATACCGCCGATCTTATTGCAAACCTCCCAACTGACTTCAAAGATATAATCTGTCGGTTTATCTGGCATAACTGAATATTCGGTTTTCGAGCCGCAAAGTTAGCAATTTTTTTGCAAACCGCCAAGCATTGTGATTTTTTTGTACTTAAATGCCTTTGATAAGCCTCTCTACACTTGTCAGTTCGGGATTTTTTCTTTACCTTTGCACCATAATCAATGACACTCGTATGCCACAAAAAATCATCATTCTGGACTTTGGCTCGCAGACGACTCAACTCATCGGTCGTCGCGTGCGCGAGCTCAACACTTATTGCGAAATCATTCCGTATAACAAATATCCCGCCGATGACAGCGATGTTATCGGCGTCATTGTATCCGGAAGCCCCTTCTCGGTGTATGACGCCAAGGCATTTCGCACCGATCTGGCACCCATAGCCGCTCGTCACCCCATGCTGGGCATCTGCTATGGCGCTCAACTGCTTGCCTATCAAGGCGGCGGCACCGTCGAGAGCGCTCCCTCGCGCGAATACGGCAGAGCCATCCTCGCCCATACCGATGCCGCCGACCCACTCTTTGCCGGCATCAGCGTCGGCGAGACTGTGTGGATGAGTCACGGCGACACCATCACCAACCTCCCCGACGGCTTTGACATCATTGCTTCGACCGACTCGGTGGCTTGTGCCGGCTTCCACGTGCGCGGACGCGATATCTGGGGCGTACAATTCCACCCCGAGGTGTTCCACTCGTCGTGTGGCACCGCCCTACTTGCCAACTTTGTAAATAATATATGTGGCTCGCGTGGCGAATGGAGCGCCGCCAACTATATTGACACTACTGTCGAGGCTCTCCGCAAGCAACTCGGCAACGACCGTGTGGTCCTCGGACTCAGTGGCGGTGTCGACTCCTCGGTGGCTGCCGTGCTCATCAATCGCGCCATCGGCGACCGCCTCACTTGCATATTTGTCGACCACGGCATGCTCCGCAAGAACGAGTTCAACCGTGTGCTTGAAGACTATCGCTGCCTCGGACTCAACGTCATAGGCGTAGATGCCTCTGCCGAATTCTTTGCCGCCCTCGCCGGCGTCACCGAGCCCGAGCGCAAGCGCAAAATCATCGGCAAGGGCTTCATCGATGTCTTCGACCGCGAAGCCCACAAAATCGATGGTGTGAAATGGCTCGCCCAAGGCACCATATATCCCGACCGCATCGAGTCGCTATCTATCACCGGCACCACCATCAAGAGCCACCACAATGTGGGCGGACTCCCCGAGAAGATGAACCTGCGCCTCTGCGAGCCCCTCCAGTGGCTCTTCAAAGACGAAGTGCGAGCCGTAGGACGTGCCCTCGGCATGCCCGACCACCTCATCAAGCGTCACCCATTCCCCGGTCCCGGTCTCGCCGTGCGCATCCTCGGCGATATTACCCCCGAGAAGGTGCGTATACTCCAGGATGCCGACGACATCTTCATCCAAGGTCTCATCGACAACGGACTCTACGACCAAGTGTGGCAAGCCGGCGTCATCCTCCTGCCTGTGCAGAGCGTGGGCGTCATGGGCGATGAACGCACCTACGAGAATGCCGTAGCCCTCCGCGCCGTGACCTCTACCGATGCCATGACCGCCGACTGGGCTCACCTCCCCTATGAGTTCCTCGCCAAGGTTTCCAACGATATCATCAACAAAGTGCGCGGCGTTAATCGCGTCACCTACGACATCTCCTCCAAGCCACCGGCAACCATTGAATGGGAATAATAGCCTCGTTTACAATTTTTAGTATTTCGCAGTCCACAATTCTTTTTTAAACGTGTGGTTATTAGCGGAATTTTTACGAACTTTGTAGGTGAAATCGAGGCTATCACGCCTTATTAGAGTAATAAGATTAAATTAAAATTCAAATAAACCACCATAATGAAAAAAAGTCCACTCCAGAAAGCTCGCGCCGCTTACCAGCCCAAGCTCCCTATTGTGCTCACCGGCGCGCTCAAAGCCGTTGAAGGCAAGCCCACTCAGTCGGTTGCTAACCAAGCCGAAATCAAGCAACTCTTCCCCAACACCTATGGTCTCCCCGAGTTGCACTTCGAGAAAAACACCTCGCCGGCTCCCGGTCATGCCATCAACGTAGGCGTTATCCTCTCCGGCGGTCAAGCCCCCGGCGGACACAATGTCATCAGCGGTCTCTTTGACGGCATCAAGAAAATTCACCGCGACAGCCGCCTCTTCGGCTTCCTCATGGGCCCCGGCGGTCTTGTGGACCACAAATATATCGAACTAACCGCAGCCATCATCGACGAATACCGCAACACCGGCGGCTTCGACATCATCGGCTCGGGTCGCACCAAACTCGAGACCAAGGAGCAATTTGACAAGGGTCTCGAAATCCTCAAGGAACTCAACATCAAGGCTGTCGTAATCATCGGTGGCGACGACTCCAATACCAATGCCGCCGTCCTCGCCGAGTATTACAAGAGCATCGGCGCCGGCGTCCAAGTCATCGGCTGCCCCAAGACCATCGACGGCGACCTCAAGAACGAATGTATCGAGACTTCATTCGGCTTCGACACCGCCACCAAGGTATACTCCGAGGTTATCGGCAATATCCAGCGCGACTGCAACTCCGCCAAGAAATACTGGCACTTCATCAAACTCATGGGTCGCTCTGCCAGCCACATCGCCCTCGAATGTGCTCTCCAGACTCAACCCAATGTCTGCATCATCTCCGAGGAAGTTGAGGCAAAGAATATGACCCTCCAAGACGTTGTCAACTACATCGCCGACATCGTCGCCGCACGCGCCGCCGATGGCAACAACTTCGGTACCGTCCTCATCCCCGAGGGTCTCATCGAGTTCATCCCCGCCATCAAGAAACTCATCGCCGAGCTCAACAACGTGCTCGCCACCGACGAAGCCGCTAAAGTCGCTCCCGCCGACCTCGAAGACTTCATCAAGGCTCACATCAGTGCCGACAATGCCGCTACTCTCGCCTCGCTGCCCGCCAACGTCGCTCGCCAGCTGATGCTCGACCGCGACCCCCACGGCAACGTACAAGTATCGCTCATCGAGACCGAGAAACTCCTCAGCGAAATGGTCGGCAATCGCCTCGCCGCTATGAAAGCCGAAGGCAAATATGTAGGTAAGTTCTCGGCTCTCCACCACTTCTTCGGCTACGAAGGCCGCTGCGCCGACCCCTCCAACTTCGACGCCGACTACTGCTACGCTCTCGGCTTCAACGCCGCTTGCCTCATCAATGCAGGCGTCACCGGCTATATGTCCTCAATCCGCAACCTGGTGAAGCCCAGCGTTCAATGGACCGCCGGCGGTATTCCTATCACCATGATGATGAATATCGAGCACCGCAATGGCGCTGACAAGCCCGTAATCCAAAAGGCTCTCGTCAAACTCGACGGCGCACCCTTCCTCAAGTTTGCCGCTCACCGCGACCAATGGGCTCAAGGCACTTGCTACATCTACCCGGGTCCCATCCAATACTTCGGTCCCGCCGAGGTTTGCGACCAGCCCTCACTCACCCTCCTCAACGAGCACAAAGGTAAATAATTAGCAACATATATTAAGGTTACAGGGCACACCACGCCCTGTAACCTTATTTTTATACACCCTAAACAATAAACCATAAACCATAAACCCTAAACCCTTATCAATGCTCTTCTACCGCATCTATCAATGCATCGTGATGATACCACTCGTTGTGGTCCTCACTATACTCACTGCATCATCAATAATTGTAGTTTCGCTTCTGCGCATCGAGCGCCGCTCCAGTTATATCATCGCCAAGTGCTGGGCTCGTTTATTCTGCGCCCTCACATGGGTGCGCGTTGAGGTTCACGGTCGCGAGAACATCGCTAAGGGTCAATCCTATATCTTCGTCGCCAACCACCAAGGAGCATACGACATTTTTGCCATTTACGGATACCTCGGGCACAACTTCCGTTGGATGATGAAAAAAGCCCTCGAACGTATTCCGTTCGTGGGCGTCGCTTGCCGCCTCGCCGGGCACATTTATGTCGACTCATCATCGCCAAAGGCTATCAAACAGACCATGGATACTGCCGAGAAGCGACTCGCCGGCGGACTATCTGTTGTCGTATTCCCTGAGGGCACTCGCTCGGCAGACGGTCGCCTAAAGAACTTCAAACGAGGCGCTTATATCCTCGCTGATCACTTCAATCTGCCGGTGGTACCCGTCACCATCGACGGTGCCTATCGAGTGATGCCTCGCAACGCTCGCCTGCCGCGCCCGGGTCGCATCGTCCTCACCATCCACCCTGCAATCACTGCCGGAGCAGAAGGACACGACGTGCCCGCGCTCATCAAGCAATCGCGCGACGCCATCGCATCGGCTCTTCCCGAGGCTCAGCGCTGACGCTCTATCGCCCGCAGGTGCTCAAACAATTTGTGCACCGGCAAGCCCATTACATTGTAAAAACTTCCCTCGATGCCACGGATGGCTGCCGCACCTATCCACTCTTGGATGCCATAGGCGCCTGCCTTGTCATAGGGCTTGTACTCGTCGACATAGTGCTCGATATCCTCGCGTGCTATGTCATCAAAGTATACAGTGGTGTTTTGCGAGAACGACTCCGTGCCCTGTAACGTGGTAAGAGTCACCCCGGTAACAACGGTGTGAGGGCGTCCGCTCAATCGCTCGAGCATCGCTATCGCCTCGTCGCGAGTGCCGGGCTTGCCCAATATCTCGCCATCAACAATCACTATCGTATCAGCTGTAACCAACACATCATCGGGGGTGCGTACCCACGACTGATATCCGTGCGCCTTCAACTGCGATAAATATACGGGGACCTCTTCGGCAGGCATATCTGCAGGGTATGTTTCATCAACCTCGACTCCGGTAGCAATCTCAAAGTCGGGGGCTATCATCTTGAGCAACTCGCGACGTCGCGGTGATGCCGATGCCAATATAAGTTTCATTTTCATCCAAAAGCCTTATCGGTGCACTGCCATGTGCCCTGTGCACGCATTATTTCCTCAATCAGTTCGCGGCCCACACCATGCCCGCCACATGCCTCGGCGACATAGTCGGCAGCGGCGAGGGCATCGCGCGAGGCATCGCGCGGCGCTACACCCAAGCCCACATAGCGCATCGGCGCCACATCGGGCACATCATCACCCACAAAGGCTACTTCCGCGGGCTGCAAATCATACTTAGCCATCCACTCGCGCAGCACGTCGAGCTTGTCAAGTCGTCCGCAATAAAAATCCGTGACTCCGCACAAGGCAAAGCGCTCGGCAAGTCCCGGAGCCACCGCGCCGGTGATTATGGCGATATGCAATCCTTGCTTCACCGCCTGCACTATGGCATAGCCATCCTTGAGGTTTGCCATGCGACGAGGTATGCCGTCATCGCCGAGTGGCACCACCGTGGGCGACAGCACGCCATCTACATCAAAGGCGATGCCACGTATTTGTTCAATCGGGTAATTAAATTTACTCACTGTATTCGTCTATAATTGCTTGTGTAAATGCCTCATATATAGTGCGATGAGCAGGTGGGAGCGCCTCGGCTTGCAAGCGAGTTACAGCCACATCGCCACGTCGTGCCGGACCGGTGAGAGCATCGTGCGGTCCTACGGCAAAAGCCTTGGCGGTCACCGCCTCCATCAATGGCTTCACCACCTCGAGGGGATAGCCCGCCTCGGCGAGGGTGCGTCGCGCCATCTCCAATAGATACACGGGGAAGTTACCCGCCAACACGCCGGCAATGTGCAAGTGGCGACGTCGAGCCGAGTCGGCATGGTAGATATGCTCGCTGAGCCGTCGCGCAACGGCATCAACCTCCGCCAAGGTCGCCTCGTCGGTCGCTTCGGTAAAAAATGGCACCTGCGACACATCGACAGCCACATCGCGCGAGAACGACTGCAACGGATATAGCACCGCTGCGCGTCGCCCACCGGCAGCGATGCGCTCCAAGGGGATACTCCCCGAGGTGTGAGCCACGATGGCTCGCCCCGGGGGCAACATTGCCGCGACATCAGCCACTGCGCGGTCGGCAACGGCTATCAGCACCATATCCACGTCGGTGCTCAGCTGCGACACCTCCACAGCACGGGCTCCGACGCGCTGAGCCAAGCGACTCGCCGTCTCAATGCTCCGCGCCGACACTTGGGCGATGCTTGCGCCGCTCGCCTTTAATGCCACTGCAAGGTGCCCGGCGACATTGCCGGCACCCACTATCGATATTACAGGGTTGGCTTTCAACACCTTACTCCTCTGCGGTCCACTTCTGTAGATGCACCTTCTCCCACAACAATTTCTCGGGGTCGACGGGACGGCGCTCCTCATTGGGATGACCGATGGTGACTATGCACTCCACGATATAGTCATGGGGAATACCTAACAACTCGCGCACCACATCCTCGGCATCCTGCCCATCGGCTGTGAAGCGGTTGCGCACCTGTATCCAGCAAGCACCAAGCCCTAATGCGGTGGCTTGCAACTGCATATATGCGGCGGCAATGCTCATGTCCTCGATGTGCATATCGGTCTTCTCGGGAGTGGCACACACCACCACGGCGAGGCTACATGCCGCGATGGGGCGGTTGCCGTTTGCCTTGCACTCGGCGAGACGCGCCAGCACCTCCTTATCGTCAACGACGACAAACTGCCAGGGGCGCACACTCTTGGACGACGGCGCCAACAGCGCAGCCTGCAGAATTGTAGTCACATCATCGGCGCTGATGGGCTTATCCTCATAGCGACGTATCGAGTGACGGCGTAATAGTAGTTCGTGTAATGTTTCCATAGGCGATTATCGACGGCACACCCACGCATCGGGGTAGCGCTCGGCGATGTCGCCTTGCTTGGCTTTCAACACCTCATCGGCTGTGTTGCCGGATGCGGCATATACGCGGTAATATGGCCCGGCGGGGAGTATGCCTAAGTTTATAGTACTGTTATTGACAAACTTCTGTGCTTCCTCTTGCGATGCAAGCGAGGCTACCACTAAGAAATACGATGCCTCGGCATTGAGCGCAGGCTCGGCAACTTGGGCGGGCACTTCCTCGGCAATCTCCTCAACCACAGGCTCTTGCACTACTTCCTCCTGCTCATCATGGCGGTTGATTACAAGCACCAAGGTGCCGAGCTCCTCTGCCTCGGCAACCGTACTCGACACCTGCTCGCGTGCCGGCGTAGGCACAATCGATGCCTGTTGCTCGCCGCTTACCTCGGGCAAGTAGGTCTTTATCGACCACCCGAGCCCGCCTATAACGGCTGCGATGGCTATGGCTGCGGCGGTGCGACGCAGAGCCTTGCCAATGTTGAATCGGCACACCGACTGCTCGACCTCCACGTCGCTTGCAACTGCACGATGACTGCGTGCTGCTACCGACACTGTCGGTAGCCACAACATACTCGGCGACAGCCACTCTGCCACACCCGGCTCAAAGAGTAATGTGCCATGGCTTGTGCGACTTAATTTGCCCACTGCGCCGAGGCTCACACTGCCGGTCTCGGCAAGTACACTCTGCATCTCACCTATCGCGGTATTGACACTTGCCGCGGCGGCTTCGACACTGATGCCGCGGCGACGCGATACCGACCCGGCGAGCAACCCATCGCTGCGATTGAGCTCCGAATTAAACGACATAACGCGTCGGGGTGCCTGCCAACTGCTCGTCGCGGCATCCCAACGTGCACTATCGCAATGACTTAATATCGCTCCCAAGCCGGGCAATATCACACAGTCATAGCGTTGTACCAGATACTCGATGTGTCGTATAAGTTCTTTCACATCGCAAATTTAAGAATTATTTTTCCGCGACACAACTTTTTTAACCTCTTTTTATCGACACCCCTGTCAATAATCCACAAAATTATTTGCCCAACGATAACGAGGCTGTGTCGCAATCGATGATTACGGCACAGCCTCCTATTCAGTTGCTAAAAGCGCTATATTCTGACTAATTATGGCACGAGCACACCTCTTATATAGCCATTGGTGTCATTATAGTAATCACCTGCCAATTCTCCTCCGTAAAAGTAGTTAAGATAGATTTGATAATTATATGTACTGTCATACTGAGCCTTTGTCATATAGCGATCACTACCGCCATTGCCAAAAGCTTCACCGCCCCAGTTTACCAAGGCTCTATTTATATCGTAATATTTCATACTTATCACTAGTGTCTCTTAAAATCTGTTAATAAGAAATTGTTAAACTCTGTATTCATGCCGGTTACGCGATTTTTGGGTCTGAAAATCTTGTCGCACTTTTCAAATGATTATATTGGGGTCGGAGCCTCAAAACTCGGTTCCCCGATTTTTCATGAATACAGGACGATACATTTTCAGTCAGATTGTTGACTTTTTGCCAAAACGCAAATTTGAAAGAATCATGGAGCATCGTACCAAAAACAAGGTTGAGGACAGAACCCTCGGATGGCAGTTGTCTTATTGGGGACAGTTGCTTGTCCTTATATTCGGTCAACTGCTCGGATGTCGAAGTCTCCGTGAACTCACAGATATCACTACCGCACATCGCAGGAAATCCTTTCATCTCGGCTTTGGCAAAGAAACGGTTGACCGTAATATTCTCTCCAGATGCAATACCAATCGTGACTGGCATGTGTTCGAAGAGTTCGCCAACCATATGATTATGCTGGCTCAGGAAGCCCGTATAGACCGGGAATTCTGTATAGGTGGCAAGTTCTATGCGTTCGATTCCTCTACGATTGACCTTTGCATGAGTGTTTATGACTGGGCAAAGTTCAGAAGCACCAAGTCCGGCATTAAGCTGCACACTCAGCTTGATATAGTGACACAGATTCCGGTTATGATAAACATCACCAATGCCTCGGTTCATGATGTGAATGCAATGGATGTCATTGAATATGAACCGTTGGCCGGATATATATTTGACCGAGGATACTGGGATCTTGAGAGACTTCATAAGATTGAGGAACTTGGAGCCTTCTTTGTCATAAGAGAGAAGGCCAAGCCGAAGTTCATGGTCGAGGACGGTCTGGACATGCCCGAGAATGGAAACATTCTTCAAGACTATACCGTAAGGTTTTCCGGTAGACGCAATGCTTCCAATTACCCATCCCGGATAAGACGTCTTGTGGCGTATATCCCCGACCTGAAGAGATGTTTTGTCTTTTACACAAATAATTTCTTCCTGTCTGCCGAACAGATTGTATTCCTTTACAAGAACCGATGGCAGGTGGAGCTTTTCTTCAAATGGATCAAACAGCACCTTAGGGTCACCACATTCTGGGGGAACTCCGAGACATCCGTCAGAATACAAATCTATGCGGCCATATGCACTTACTGCGTCGTCGCAATAATCGAACATAAAATGAAACTTGAAAGAAATATCTACGAGGTCATGAGAATCATCGGCAGCTCCTTGCTTGTAAAGGAGCATATCAAGGACTTGCTGACTCCGGAACCAGAGCCAATCCAAATAGCAAATTGCCATCCAACTCTTGACCTCGAATTTGATTAACACTTTTTAAGAGACACTAGTGCATACTTATAATCGTTGCTTGCTCTAATGTCGGCAGTATGTCACTATATAGTTCCATCGCAACATTTTTTGTTACTTTTCCCGACTGCTCATTATGCAACTTTATGATGAATTTTGTATCACACAATGAGACATAAATACCCTCTATTTCATCATATTGTGATAAATCTTCACTTCTGTCTGAAATCAGGAATCTCTCTCCGCCTTTTAATACTGATAGTTTAAGATCATCGGGGTCATTCCATAGAATTTCTTCCGCTTTGTCAATAGGAACTACTCCTCTTATAAGACCGTAGGTGCTATTATTGGAACTACCTGCCAATTCTCCTCCGGTATATAAGTAAAGAAAGATTTGATAATTGTAATCACTATCATACTCAGTCTTCGTCATATAATGAATAAAGTTTACTACGTCAAAGACCTTCCAACCAAGCAACGTCAAACAATTATTTATATCTATATAGCGAGCACTAATAGCAGTAGCTTGATCTTTATCCGGCAAAATATCCTTATAATATTTCATTGCATAGTCTTTGTATACAATCTTGCTTTGAATTAAATCAGGCGATATAATGAAATTACCCAAGTTGGATAGCACTGTAAGACCTTCTACTGTAGCATTTGTAAGATTTGCATTCTTATATTGGTCGATAGTAAGGTAATACCGAGTCCCATCTTTCCAAATTGCGACTGACAAATCCAATGGCGTTGTTGAATAGATGGTCTCCTCTTGTCCGCCGGGATTGTCTGTGCCTCCAACGGCTTGGTAGAGTGTGCTGATAAAGTCTTTGGCATTCGTTTGGGCTTTCACGAAGTCATCGGCAAGAGAACTTGAGCAGTCAAGAACGAGCATGATGACAGCCGAACTGCGCTCTGTCACGATGTCTGAGTTTTCTGTTTTATCAAACTCGGAGTTAATTTGCCATGTTGAACTTGAGGTGATGTAAGTCCATTCATCAGTAAATTCGCTCTTGATAAGCACATTGTTGTCGGTATGCACTCCTTCAAAAGTAAAGTTTACGAAAATACCATCGACCGTGCCCTTGACAGTCGTACCCGATGTTGAGGTTAAGCCAACATACTGAACTTCTTCGAGAGACTTTTCTTTCAAGTTGAATTTACCTTCTATATAAATCTGTGATTTGGATGCATCATTAACATTGTCAAATGTAAATCGCACACGCGTGCCATTTGATAGACCGGGCATTTTCAGATTAATTGTCTGCACATAGTTGCTCTGCGACAGTTTTTCTGCAATTTCTTTAAATTT
The DNA here is from genome assembly GCA_945829225.1 of uncultured Bacteroidales bacterium. Lineage (GTDB taxonomy): Bacteria > Bacteroidota > Bacteroidia > Bacteroidales > Muribaculaceae > CAG-873. Next base: position 26,940 of record CALZTY010000029.1, read on the forward strand.
CGCATTCACCTCCGACATACTCGACACCTCGATGGCATTGTCGGCAGATGATGCAAGTTTGGTAAGATTGGCACGGAACATATCAATATCAGCCACATCTTTACCGCGAATACCGATTGAGAAAGCCGTGATAGGTTGACCTGATACGGTTTCGTTTGTGATACGTTGATTAAGCGCATCAAGATATGCCATATCATCATCGTAAGGTACGCCCATCATCATTGACCCTTGATCAAGACCATCTGTGAAGGTCACAATGGCTGCGGTCGAGATATCTGCCGGTAGTTCGGTTGACTGCATTGCGTTGATTGCCTGATCTACTGAATAATACAACAATGTGCCATTCTTCATAGTGAGTCCGTCAACAAAGTTACGGAAGCCGTCAACCGTGCTTTCACTAAGTCGCAGAACCGGATACTCATAGAGCGCTTGATTAAAACCGGTTATGCCAAGGTAGATGCCATTGTCCAACTCCGAACTTGTAAGTGTGGCTGCTACAGACGTTGTATAGCCACTCTCGACATCTCCGACAACCGCCTTTACACGATAGAAATTAGTTCCGCGCAATGGGTTTGTGTCTGTGTATGTGGTTTCGGTGAGTTTGGACGCCAGTAATGTGAAATTTACATTATCGGGTGAGCGGTAAATATTATATGTGGCACCTTCTACCGGATTCCATTTGATAGTAATTTGGTTATTTTCCACTGACGCATTTACATCATCCGGAGCAGGTATGAGGTCGTTGACCTCTATATAATCAATGTCATTGACATTATATTCTTGAATGATTTCTCCATTGCGGAAGATTTGAAGGACTTTCTCTTGTTTTGCAAATGTCAAGAACGCTATGAGAGAAAGAATACCAAGAGTGAATGACGTTTTCTTTATTGTTTTCATTGCGATTGATTACTTGAGGATGAATTTTAATTTGAGTTGTGTCATACCATCTGAGGCAACTGCAATATAGACCCCGGATGAAAGAGCATCGAGCATGAGGGCATCTCCGTTAGATAATTCTGATGTCATCAGCAAGTTACCGCTGATATTAAATACTCCAACCTGAAATATGGACTCGCAAGTCGTTTCCAAATACAATAACTTGGACTGCGCATCCACATAAATTCGAGAGGACGTATCATCAGAAATCACTTCGACAGAAGCCATAGGAATTTCAAGACTAATTGCAAAAAAGTAGGCTGAAAAAGGCAATTTGAATTTTTGAAAGTGC